>JAAYAY010000154.1 GCA_012719125.1 Planctomycetaceae bacterium
ACGTGACATCGTCGTACGGTTCCAAAAGCGCGCCCATAACCCCTTACTAATCGGGGCAGGCCTCGACAAAACGGACGTGCGTGTTCCTTGGCTGGGCCGAAAACGCCTCCAATTCCAGTTCGGATGACCCTATCGTGCCCCATGGTGTTAAGGGCTAAACTAACGTCGACCCGCGGCCCCGTGCGGCCCAAAATGTTAGGCCCAACCTGCGCTGTGGGAATCCAGGCTAGCACGCCTTTTCGCCATAGAGACGCCAGAACCATCGGACGCACGTCCAGAAAAAAATGAGAATCCTCACAGAAAAGTGGTTCTTCCGTAGAATCTGTGGGTGGACTCAAGCCGGTTTCTGTTCCACATGGCAACGTCCGCGCCTTGCCTCAATCCCTCCTCCTCACCGGGCCTCCGAAAAATCGCCTCACTGTTCAAAAATATACTTGACACGGGCACGCAAATCGGATAGTGTACACTTGAATATGTATCGACACCTTCCCCTTTGTCGCCCTCGCCGCCATGAACACACAGCCGCCAGTACCAATCCCCACGCCTCACCTCCGCCCCAATCCGCCATCGCCCGCCTCCCTGAAACAGGGGTCCCGCTTCGGGGAGTAATTGTCAGAAAACGTCATTTCCGTGCCAAGTTGACTGCAACACTACTTCGATGCAGATTGCAGCACTACCCCAACGGATGAGCTCGCGGGCAGTCAAAGCTCCCGCTGTTGAAATAGAGTGCGTATGCTGAGTATCCTTGCGGCATTCGTGGAAACATGGTGCCAATCGAGATAGCCGCGTGGGCTTGCCCCGCACCAGTCAAACAAAGAGGAAAGAACACATGACATCGCTCCCAACTCCTCCCCACAACCGCCGCCAATTCCTCGCCCGCTCGGTTTCCGCCGCCACGGCCGGCCTGTTCCTTTCCCCGTCCTTCGCACTCGCCGATGAGCCTCTCCTCCCCTACTTCGAAAACCGAGGCTGGCTCGTCGGCTGCTGGACCCGCCCCTGGGCGGCCTTCGACTATCGCGTCGGCATGGACGCCATGGTCGAAGCCGGCTTCAAATACGTCGCCCTCACCGGCGCCAAGACCCGCACCAAACGGGTTATCGCCGTCGATACGACCCTCGAAGAGGCTGCCACCGTGGGCGAAGAAGCCAAGCAGCGCGGACTGACCATCACCAACGTCTACGGCGGCGGTGTGGCCCTCGAAAAAGGCCCCCAGGACCTCCGCAAGCTGATCGACAACTGCCAGGCGGCCGGCGGACTCTCCGTCCTCCTCTCCGGCATAGGCAACGAACAGACCTACGAGGCCTGTTGCCGGACCGTGGCCGAGTGCTGCGACTATGCGGCCGAAAAACGAATCGCCATAGTACTGAAACCCCATGGCGGCACGACGGGTACCGGACCCCAGATCCGCGATGCCGCCGGCCGCGTCAACCGTCCCAATTTCACCGTCATGTACGATCCCGGCAATATCTTCTACTACTCTGAAGGCAAGGTAAACCCGGTCGAGGATGTCAAAGCAGTCGCCGGACTGGTCACCGGCGTCTCGGTCAAGGACTACCTTCCGCCGAACAACGTGGCCCTCACCCCCGGCGCCGGCAACGTCGACTTCCCCGCCCTCTTCGCCGAACTCCGCCGCGGCGGCCTCAAGGGCGGACCGCTCATGATCGAAATGGTCAACCCCGGCGATCCCGACCAGACGCTCGACGAAGTCAAGAAAGCCAAACGATTCGTGGAGCAGTTGGTTGGCATTGCCTGACGGCAACTCAAGACAACTACGAACAATCACTACCGTATGAGGAACTCCGACCATGTCCGAACGCTCAATCGATCGCCGCCGCTTCCTGCAGGCCTCCGCCGCCCTCTCGCTGGCAGCGGCAACCGTGTCCGCCGCCGAAACGACTGCACCCGACCCCGCCGAAGACGTTACGGAGCCCGGGGACTGGCGTTCCAACCCCCTCATCCAACAAGCCTGCCAGGTGGCTCTCAACATCCTCAAACCGAGCCGGAAAGACCTCGAGCACGGCTTGGAACTTCACGCCCAGAGCCTGGTCTTCGAAAGCTACGGATTCTCGCCCCGGGCGGCCGTCGACGGCGACGCGATCCGGGCGGCGGTCGAGGCAGATGCCTCCGACGTCGAGATCCAGGACATGCGGGAAAGCATGTCGATGAACCGGGCAGCCACCGATCCGGCCGAACAGGCCGAGTTCAAGCAGGCCTGGGAGGCCGCTGGCGTGACCTGCATCTTTCAAAACGCCGGCGAAGAGGGCCAGTCCGTGATGCGGCTCATCAAGCGGCTCGCCCACTTCACCTACCTCACCGACCTGCTCCCCGACTTCCTCCCCAAGGCGGCCACGCCCGACGAAATCGTCGCCGCCAAACAGGCGGGCCGGCACTGCCTCTATTTCTCCGGCAACGGCGCTCCCCTCACCGAACAATGGGTCTCCATCGAGGACGAACTCCGCTACATTCACATCTTCTTCGAATTGGGCATCCGCATGATGCACCTCACCTACAACCGCCGCAACATGATCGGCGACGGTTGTGCCGAACCCGCCAATGCCGGGCTGAGCGATTTCGGCCGCGCCGTCGTGGCCGAGATGAACCGGGTGGGCGTCATCGCCGACTGCGCCCACAGCGGATGGCAGACGAGCCTCGAAGCCGCCAAGACCTCGCAGAAGCCCATGGTCGCCAGCCACACCACCTGCGCCGCTCTGAATCCCCACATCCGTAGCAAACCCGACGAGGTGATCCGGGCAATCTGCGACACCGGCGGCCTGGTGGGCATCTGCTGCATCCCGGGTTTTCTGGGCGGTAAGGGCGACATCAGCGTCATGCTCGACCATATCGATCATGTCGTGAAGAAGTTCGGCCCCGATCACGCGGCCATCGGCACCGACGTCGCCTACACCTCACGCAACGCGGCGGCCGAGAACAAGAAGACTCCCGCCCGGGCCAGGTCCCGCACCCGTTGGGAGGCATTCTGGCCCCCAGGGTCGCTGGGCTCCAGCGCCCCGGAAGCCGCCCTGAGCATGGCCTGGACCAACTGGCCGCTGTTCACCGTCGGCATGGTCCAACGCGGCTACCGCGACGACGATATCCAGAAGATCCTCGGCGGGAACGTCCTCCGCGTCGCTCGGGCAGCCCTGAAAGACCTGTAACCGAAGACAATGCCGCTCGACCTCTTCGTCCGCATCACCGCCTCGTGTTGCATTCGCTTGCACCCAACCTGCCGTTGCCGAAGGAGATACCAATGAGTCCCAGTCGATACACCACACGTCGCGACTTCCTGAAACGCCTCGGAGGCACTGCGGCAGGCGCCGGCGCCCCCTGGCTGGTCCCCGACTCGGTGTTCGGCGCCAATCCGCCCAGCAATCGAGTCCACGTGGCCCTGATCGGCTGCGGCAACCAGAGTCGAGTCGACCTGCCGGCCGTCTTGCGTTACGACGACGTGCAGGTCACGGCCGTGTGCGACGTCAACAAAGGAAGCCATGGCTACGCCCGCCCCGAGCACTTCCTGGGCCGCGAACCCGCCCGCCAAAAGGTTGAGGAGCACTATGCCAAGAAGGCGAGTTCCGGTTCCTTCAAAGGTTGCGACGCGTACGCCGATTTTCGCGACGTGTTGGCTCGCGACGACGTCGACGCCGTGATGATCGTCCTCCCCGACCATTGGCACGCGCTGGCGGCGTGCATGGCAGCCCGTCGCGGAAAGGACGTCTATTGCCAGAAACCGCTGACGCTCACCGTTCACGATGGCCGGCAGATGATCGAGGCCGTACGCCGGCACGGCCGCATCCTGCAGACCGGCAGCCAGTATCGCTCCAACCCGACGGTCCGTCACGCCTGTGAACTGGTCCGCAACGGTCGCGTCGGCAAGATCGAGCGAGTGTTCTCCATCGTCTCCGGCGCCCCGGTGGGGCCGGGGCCCGGCTGGAACCCCATGCCGGTGCCCGACGGATTTGACTATGAGATGTGGCTGGGCCCCGCCCCCAACGCTCCCTATCACGCCGACCGCTGCCTGTACCGCTTTCGTTTCAACCTCGACTATTCGGGGGGCCAGGTGACGAACACCGGCGCCCATTCCAACGATATCGTCCAGTGGGCACTTGGCACCGACGACACGGCGCCGGTCGAGTTTGAAGACACGGGCTCTGTCTGGCCTCCCGAAGGCCACCTCTACAACACCGCCGTCACCACCAGTTTCCGCGCACGCTACGCCAGTGGAGCGGAGTTGGTCTGTCAGACGCAGGACCCGGGATTCGGCGTCCGTTTCGAAGGAACCGAAGGCTGGGTCCAATACGCGGAGGGGAAGGTGACGACCCATCCGGAGTCCCTGGCCGATTCGCAGATCGGCCCGGACGAAATCCGCCTCCCGATCAGCACGAACCACTACCGAAATTTCCTCGATTGCGTCAAGTCGCGTGAGGAACCGATCGAACCGGTCGAAGTCGGACACCGCACGGCCACCATCTGTCATGTGGGCAATATCGCCATGCGGCTCAAACGCAAACTGCGATGGGATCCGCAAGAAGAACAGTTTCTCGACGATGACCAGGCCAACGGGATGCTCCAGCGGCCCTACCGCGAGCCGTGGCAACTGTGAGAGAGACTCAAGAACGGCGAGGAACAGGTCATGAAACCAACCCTCAGCACCCTGATCCTGGGTTGCCTCGCGGCACTTTGGTGCGGTCTCTCGGCACGACCGCTCCCGGCCGGCGAGCCGCCCGTCTGGCGCAGCGGTTGGGCGTCTATGGCCCACCCCGAAGAGACGATCGCCTGTGCCCGCGAGATCGGCTTCAACGCGCTTATCTTCCACGGACCCGTCGAACGCATGAAACACTGGACGGCCCTCACCAAGGCCGCCGGCATCGAAAGCTACTACTGGTTCAGTCCCATCGTCAGAGACCGGGACGGTGACCTGGCGCCCCTGGCACAAGTGATGAGCCCCGAGGATGACGCCGCCCTGGAAAACCTGCGGGCAGCCGAAGATCCAAAGAAGGGCGGCTACCAGTTTGGCGGAGAGCCCCTCCCCACTCGCCGCGACCCCGCCTCGCCCGATCACGACGTGCTCGTCAGCGCCCGCCTCCTTTGCTTCCACCGGCCGGAGAGTGTGGCCTGGTGCCGAAAACAGATCGCCGACATGCTGCTCGCCTGTCCCGACCTGAGCGGCGTCGGACTGGACTACTTCGGCTACCAGAACTACCGCGGTTGCCTCTGTCCCCACTCGCTGAAACTCTTCGACGAGTACCGTCAATCGCATCCCGACGCGCCTCGCGATCAAGCCTGGGTTGAATTCTCGCGCGATACGTTGGTGGCCACGATCAACGACCTGTCTCGCTACGCCCGGAGCGTCCGCCCGGGCGTCAAGGTGACGATCCACGTCTACCCCACTTTCCTGCCCGAACCGGTGTACGGCCGGCGCTTGAACGTCGATACGTGCTGCGAGACCGTCGCGTGGTTCTTCGAGCCCTACTGGAGCGAAAAGAAGGTGGCCGACCACACGCTCCAGGTGACTCAGCCTGAGGGGCGTGCCTTCCCCGTCTCGCGTGGTGTGCCGTTCTTCGGCCTCTACGTGGGACGCCCCGAGGCCGACAAGCCGCCGGAACGGTTGGCCCGGGAGTTGGCGATCATCCGCCGAAATGCGGGGCTCGGTACGCTGAGCGTTTGCAGCTTCAACGAGTTCGTCAAACATGAGAACATGCGGCAGGTAATCAAGGAGGCGCTGGCCGCCGACGAGTAGCTTCCCCTTGACAAATGGATCCGGCGCTGACATGTTCTCCACCACGGCCCCCCAGAGCCCGGCCTGTACCGGGTAGAATGATTGGTTCACTCGGATGGTTGTTCCCAAGTCGCGGAAGGCACGACCGGCCCCTGAGCCGGCCCGCTCCCGCCCAGTTCTCCTCCTCTTCATCGCGGTCGCTGCCGTCGCGCTGCTGGCCTATCAGCCCGTGTGGCGCGGAGGGTTGCTGTGGGACGATGACGCACACCTCACGGCGTCGTCTCTGGCTTCGTGGAACGGGCTCTGGCGCATCTGGACCGATTACACCGCGACGCAACAATACTACCCCGTCGTCAACAGTGCCTTCTGGCTCATGAACCGGCTGTGGGGGCACGATCCGCTCGGCTACCACCTCGTCAATATCCTCCTCCACGCGACTTCGGCATGCCTGATTGCCGCCGTACTGCGGCGATGGTCCGTTCCCGGTGCGGCCTTGGCGGCCGTGATCTTCGCCCTGCACCCCGTCCACGTCGAATCGGTTGCCTGGATCACCGAACTGAAAAACACGCTGAGCGGCGCGTTCTACCTCGGGGCCCTGGCGTGCTACCTCCCGTTCGACGAGCGGCGTTCCCGGCGTTTCTACGCGGCATCCCTCGCTCTGTTCGTGCTCGCGCTCGGCAGCAAGACCGTAACGGCTGCACTGCCGGCGGCGATTCTGATCGTGCTGTGGTGGCTGCGAGGACGACTGAATTGGCGACAGGACGTTCTGCCTCTCGTGCCGTTCTTCGCGGCCGGTGCTGTTGCCGGCGTCGGCACGGCATGGCTCGAAGCGACCTGGGTGGGCGCCTCGGGAGAAGCATTCCATCTGTCGTGGATCGAACGCGTCTTGCTCGCCGGTCGCGCCGTCTGGTTCTATGCAGCCAAACTCGCCTGGCCGGCCCCACTCATATTCACCTACCCCCGCTGGGACGTCGACCAAACCGTCTGGTGGCAGTACCTGTTTCCCGCGGCCCTGGCCCTAGTTCTCGCCGCGTGCTGGGCCGTGCGGACCCGCATGCGGACGCCGCTCGGCGCCGTCCTGTTCTTCTGTGTCACCCTGGGGCCCGCCCTCGGTTTCGTGAATGTGTACCCGTTCCGGTTTTCCTATGTCGCCGATCACTTCCAGTACCTTGCCAGCATCGGCCTGATTGCGCCTTTCGCGGCAACACTTCTCTGGCTCGCACGCCGCCGCCTACCGGCACTGCCGGAAGCGGCCGTGGCGGCCCTGATTGCCGTTCCCCTGTTCCTCCTCACGTTCGAGAACAGCCGGAAGTACGTCAATGCGGAGGTCCTGTATCGTGCCACGCTGGCAAAGAATCCGGACTCCCTCCTGGCACGCAACAATCTGGCTGCAACACTGCTGGATGGACCTGCGGAAGGATGGACGGAAGCCATGGAACACGCCGGAGCGGCGGTTCGGATCGATCCGAACTACGCGGAATCCCACAACAACCTCGGCGTCGCCTATCAACGAATGCGGCAGTTCGAAGACGCGATCAAGGAGCATAGCGAAGCCATTCGCCTCAAGCCGGATCTGGCGCAGGCCCACGATAACCTCGCCGTCGCCCAAGCGGCGCTCGGCAATCTCGATGAGGCCGTCGCGTCCTGGGAAGCTTCTCTCAGGATCTATCCCGATAATGCGCAAACCCTCAGCAATCTGAGCCGCGCGCTGATGCTACGCGGACGCACAGACGAAGCCGTCTCACTCGCCCGCCAGGCAGCCGACGTCAATCCGCAGTCGGCCGACCTGCAGATGAGCCTGGCCAACACGCTGCAGAACGCCGGCCTCGTGGCGGAGGCGGTTCGCGCCTACGAGAACGCCGTCCGGCTGCGCCCCGACTGGGGCGAGGCACACTTCAACATGGGCATGGCGCTCCAGCGATTGCAGCGGCCGGCGGACGCCCTGGCCGCACTTCAAAACGCCGCCGGCCGACTCCCCGACTCGGCACGCATCCAGGGCACGCTGGCCAGCCTGCTGGCATCCATGAACCGTCACGACGAGGCGGCCCTCCATTTCGAGCTTGCCTTGCAGAATGCAGAAGACGCGGAAGCCCTCCCCCTGCACAACGAGTTCGGCGTAACCCTGATCATGCTGGGCCGGCGCGACGAAGCCGCCGCACATTTTCAAGCGGCGCTCCAACTGGACCCGGCATTCGCACCCGCACAGGCCAATCTGCAGAAACTGCAGAACGATGCCTCGTCGGGGCCGTGAAGACAATTGCGTTCACGCCGTAGCCCGTGGTCAATCGGCCGGATCACCCGCCGCCTGCGACTTCACCTCGCGTTCGTAAACCGCCAAGTCCTCTTCGATCTGCCGGGCGAACGATTCGTCGCCCTGCTCGCGGGCAATCCGAAGAGCTTCCGTGGCGGTGCGCAGAGCGTCGCCGCTTCGCCCGGCCGCCGAGTAGACGGAAGCCAAGACCTTGAGCGTGTCCGGGACCTTGCGATGGGTCAATGCGCACGCCTTCTCGGCCAGCGGCACCGCCTTCTGCGGGTCGTAGTAATCAGGCAGTTCGGGCTTGATGCGAACTGCCGCCAGAGCCAAGAGCGCCGGAACCGCTTCGGAATCGAGATCCACCGCGCGCGCGTAATGCTTCGCCGCCTCCTGCAACTTCCCCTGGCGGTGGAGCACGTAGCCGTAGTAGTGGTTCGCATACGCATCGGCAGGCGTCAGGCGGACCGCTTCTGCCAGATGCTCTTCCGCCTCTCCGAGATCTCCTGTCTCAAGGAGAAGCAGGGCGAGAGTCATGTGAACCAAGAAGGCATCAGGCGCAACCTTCAACGCTTGGCGGCAATGCGCCATCGCCTCCCGCGGCTTCCCTTCGCGACTGAGGAGCACCGCAAGGTGGTGATGAGCCAAAGTATGATCCGGTTCGCACTCCAAAACCTTCTCCAGGTGCATCCTCGCCTCTTCGTTCCTGCCCAGGTCCATCAGGATTTCGGAGAGCCTCAATCGCGAGTGAACGTGCTCGGGATTCGTCTGCACCGCTCTCTCGTAGAGCGGCATTGCCCCTAGCGGATCCCCCTGCCGGAAGAACTCTTCGGCCGCCCGAAAGAAGCTGTTGTCGTCCAAAAATGCGGCGGCGATGCTGCCAATCGCATCGGGGGCCACGTTGACGAACTCGGGGATATTGGCCGCCCGCTTCGATTCCGTGAAGCGGGAAAGAACGACGGGAACGCTGCTCTCCCCCTTCTCGTCGATGTGCGTCAGAAACAGTTGAGTATAGGGAGAGTACATCTTGGAAGAGAACACCAGCCACTTGCCGTTCGGCGACCAACTGTGCCACGAGTTCATTCGGCTCGTATTGCAGCGCAACCGCCGGGCCTCACCCCCTGCGGCCGGGAGAATATACAGCTCGCTGTCGGGCTGGAGCAGCATGAAACTGTTGGCCTGGCAGAAAACGATCCATTTGCCGTCGGGCGAATACCGGCCGAAATAGTTGCTCATCCCGTTCTGCGAAGCGCCTTCGATCGGCTCCGGCGTCCCCCCCTCGCCCTCATTGAACGGAATTCGGTACAGGTCGAAGCGAAACGTCTTGCCTTCCTTGAGGAACTCGTCGCATTCGTCCGAAGAAAGCAGGATCTTGTTTTTGCTCAAGAGCTTCTTCAACTCGTAGGCTTTGGTGCGTGCAAAAACGATGGTCTTCCCGTCGGGACTCCAATTCGGGTTGCTGTGCACGAACTGCGGGTCGTCGGCTCCGGGCAACGAAGAAAACTCCTTGGTCTGACGGTCGTACACGGCCAGAATGCCCTTGAAGGGGAAAAACAACTGGCTGAACGCCAGATCGTCGGTCGCTACGAAGACCGACCGATCCTTCACCGTGCTTACCACGTAACGGCCGTCCGGCGACACCTGGGAGAGCAGCCCGAACGTCGGATCGCCGTCCTCCCGCCGGTAGTCGCTCCAGGTGATGATCTCCTCTTCGGTAAGGGCCATGTCACGCGATACCGACGCCATGGCGTAAGAGCCCTTGTCGCTGGCATAGTCGACGTCCATTCCCAGGACCGATCCATCCGCAGAGAAGGAATGGCAGTTCCCGCACACGGGCAACTTGTCCAGCACGATCGGAGGCGGTTCTTTCGAAGAAATCGGGCCGAATCGCCAGCGGATAAAGGCCGCCGGATTCTTCACCGCGTCAACAAACGGCAGATTCACCTCTCGGAAGAACAGCGGCGCTCCGACCTCGTCCTTCGACGTGCGGATACGCACCGTGGCCTCAGAAAGGACCGTGTCCGGCGACGCCCCCCGCACCCCGGAAATCGTGATCCGCGTCTCCCGCTCCCGCGAGTGCTCCTTGATCATCTCCCAGTCCGCGTCCGGTACGGTCCATTCGGTAGTCTTGCTGCGGAAACTCAGGGTGTCTCCTTCGTTGGAGAACTGAAAGTCGATGCACCACGTGTCGGAGGCAACGTTGCCGTCCTGCCAGCGAAGCGTGGGTGCCACGATATCGGGTGGAAAGAGAGACTCGTCCAAGGGATAGGAGATCTCCAGCGGCATCGGCTCCGCCTCGCTCGCCTCGACGATCGAGTGCGGCGGGGATGAGAGATCGGGCGTCGAGACGCCGACCGGATGCGTGTCCGAGCATCCCGCCAGGGCAAGGACGCACATCGACACGATCGACGCCGATCTGACGCCGCTCGGAGAATAAGAGCGCATAACCCGGATTCCCCACCCGAAAGAGTGCATAACAGAATAGTGCTTGCTTCTCAGTCGCCTGTTCATTGCCCTCTTTCAGCGCGAAACCGTTCGTACGTGCCGAGCAGACGGGCGATGCGCTGGGCCTGCTCCTGGTCGCGGGCCGCCACGGCGAGTTCCAACGCTCGTTTCGCGACGTTGGCCGCATCGCCAAATCGCCCGGCCGCTGCGCACACCCCGGCCAGACTTCTCAGCACGTCCGGATTCTCGTATCGAGTCACTTCGCAGGCCCTGGTAACCAGGGCCAACGCTTCATCCATCTTGCGCAGCTCAGGCCGGTCACCCGTGCTCAGAATCGATGCCAGGTTCACCATCGCCGGGACATGCTCGGGATTCTGCTCCAGCGCTCGCCGGTAGCAAAACGCGGCCTCCGCCAGCTTGCCGTTGCGGTACATCATTTCCGCGCAATAACAGTTTGTCAGCCCCTTTTGCGGCTCCAATCGTATGGCCTCCGCAAGATATTCGGCGGCTTCTTCGGGGTGTCCCGTCTCCAGGAGGATCGACGCCAGACCAGCGTTCGCTTCGTGAAAATCCGGTTCCCCGCGCAAGGCCTGGCGAAAGTGCTCGGCAGCCTCCTCGAGTCTCTGCTCATCGCGAAGAAACGTCGCCAGACGGAAGTGCGCCAGGGCGTGGGCCGGGTCGATCTCGAGGAGCTTGACGAGCTGAGTCCTCGATTCCTCGACCCTCCCCAAGTCGAAAAGCGCATCGGCCAGATCCAGCCGCGACAACGTGTTCCCTGGATTGATCTCCAGAGACTTCTGGAACAACGGAATCGCGCCCGCGGGGTCGTTCTGCCCTACGAATGCGAACCCGGCCCGATAGTAATGCAGGTCGTCGAGGAATCCCTCGATGATTTGCTGGATCGCGTCCGGCGCCACGTTGACAAACTCGGGAATGTTGGCCGCCCGCTGCGGCTCGGTGAAGCCGGAAAGAACCACCGGGACGCTGCTGTCGCCATTCTCGTCGATGTGCGTGAGAAAGAGCTCGGTGTAGGGCGAGTACATCTTCGACGAGAACACCAGCCACTTGCCGTTCGGCGACCAACTGTGCCAGGAGTTCATTCGTGTCGTATTGCAGCAGAGACGCCGGGCCTGGCCCCCTCCGGCCGGGATGATATACAGCTCGCTGTCGGGCTGGAGCAGCATGAAATTCCTGGCGCGGCAGAACACGATCCACTTGCCGTCGGGAGAGAACTTGGGAAAGTAGTTGCTCATCCCGTTGCCCGAAGCGCCCTCGATCGGCTCCGGCGTTCCCCCCTTGCCCCCGTTGAAAGGAATTCGATACAGGTCGTACCGGAACGGCCGCTCGCCCTTGACGAATACTTCTGCAGCCTCCGGCGGAACCACGACCGACCGGATGTTCTCCAGCCCCTCCGGCTCATAGGCCTCGCTGCGCGCGAACACGATCGTCTTTCCATCCGGGCTCCAGGTGCCGTTGGTCTGGACGAAGCGGCGGTCGTCTGCCCCCGGCAAGGAATCGAACGTCTTCGCCTGGCGATCATAGATCGCCAGGATACCCTTGACCAGGAAGAAAAGCTGCGAAAACGTGATATCCGGTCGATAGACGGCCAAGGCCCGATCCTTCACCGTCCCCACCACGTGCCTCCCGTCCGGCGAAACCTGGCAGAGCAACCCGAAAGTCAGCTCCTCCTCCTCCCGCCGATATTCGCTCCAACTGATCAGCTTTTCCTGGTTCAATACGATCTGTTTCTCGACCGGCGTGACGGCGTAGGCTCCCTTGTCGTTACCCGAGTCGACCTCCAGGGCCAGGGTGGAGCCGTCGGCGGAGAAGGAATGACAGTTGCCGCAAACGGGCAGCTTTTCCAGAACGATCGGAGGCGGCCCCTTGGAGGAGATTGGGCCGAATCGCCAACGGATGTGCGCTGCCGGGTCCTTGACGGCCGTAAGAAAGGGCAGGTTCACCTCGCGAAAAAACAGCGGCGCCCCCACCTCGTCCGCCGAGGTGCTGAACCTCACGGAGGTTTGGGAAAGGACTTCGTCGGGAACGCTCCCCCCGAGGCTCGACACGGTGACCCGGACCTCGCCCTCCCGCGACCGTTCCTGGATCACCGCCCACGCCTCGTCGGGCACGGGCCATTCCGTCTGGCGGGAAAGAAACTCCAGACCAGGCCCCCCGTCGGTGAACCGCAAGACAATCCGCCAGGCGTCGGCATCCGGGTGGGTGTCCTGCCAGCGAAATGTCGGGGCGGCGATACCGGGTGGAAACAGCGCTTCGTCCAGCGGATAGAGGATCTTCAACGGGGCCGGCTCCGATCGGCTCCTCTTGACCGATCGAGGAATTCCGGGATCGGACGTGTTGGCCTCCTGCGGCAACTTGGAGCAGCCAACCAGTGCAACCGCCAAAAGACAGGCTGCCGTACCAGCCTTCGTGATCCTAATGGACTTGTGCATAAGACGTTTATGTCTACCAAACCCCCGTTTGTCAATGCGTGACGGTCTGGAACCTGCGCCGGCCCGGAATGGGAACCGTGACAGGTGATTCTCGACAAGGGCGTCCTGACCGAGCTCCGATGCTGTCGGCTATTTTTCCTGCCGCCCATTAGAGTTAGGTAACGACCTCATTTTTGTTCGCCCCAATCGTCGCCAAGGCGTTCGGCCTGCCGCGGTTACGCCCCCCCATACATGGTAATCTGGCGAGTATTTGTCGTAGCGGTTAAAAAATCGAGTCTAGAGTATTGCATCGTCTGGAATGGCGCGATATATACCTCACGCGGTGAGAAATGTCCGGTTATCAAATAGCTGAAAGTTGCGGGTCAACAGGGTGTTCATGTCGTCGCGGTAGTCGGTGTTGACGCGATTCAGGCAGTTCTCAATCGCGGCCTG
>JAAYAY010000155.1 GCA_012719125.1 Planctomycetaceae bacterium
CTCTCCGGTGGTAGTTACGGTTTTGTCTATGGTTTTTTCTTCATGGGCGGACGAATGCGAGTTGAGAGGACAGGGAGTCCCTAGTATATGATACGCCTGTACAGTGACTTATTCCATGGTGGGTGGGGTTTTTTGCAGAGTTTTGGTTCATCCGGTGCAAGCGTAGGTTCCATCCTCACCGCGGAGTACCGGTGCCTCTTCTCTTGTTGCCGACGCGCCCAAAGCTGGGCAAGCCCGCAACCCAATCTTCAGAAACATGCGCGCACCATGCGCACAAGTCCAGCACAAAGACACTAAATCAGACTTTCTCATCGGGATTCCGGTCGGGAGAGTATTTAGGGAGATGAAACACGTGCAAGCGAGGTTGGCTCGCGATATACGCTTTCGTTCTTTTCGAGACATGAGGAGGTGCCTGGTCCGTCACCACGACCAGGCGAACGGTCACCGATACCGCACTCCCGCAGAACCACACTTGATCCTGCTGGGTGTCGCGCGATGGTCGGGAGCCGTTCGCGGTGCGGGGTCGACTCGGGAGAGTCACCCCACGGGAGAGCACAACTGCACATGAACACGCTGCATTCCGCGGCGCCGGCTTGGGACGGGGCTATTGCTCCTGCTCCACGATGTGCGGCGTGACGGCGATCACCAGTTCGCCGCGATGGTCGCCGTCCTGAAGGGCCAGGCCGCCGATGATCACTGCCTGGCCCGGCGGGATCCTGACGGTGGTCTGAACCATCATGGTGTCGATCTTCGGGCTGCGAACCACGTTGCCTTTCGCATCCACACCGATCGGAATGCCCTGGTGTTCGGGGCCGAGGTCCGATTTCTCGGCGTCAATCTCCATGGTCACGACGCCATCGGGCGCAATCCGCGGCGTGATGCCGACGATCAGGCCGACGTTCTCCAATCCAGTGGCTGCGACGTTTCCCTCCTTGATGCCCGTGACTCTCGGCACGCGATGACCGATCTGCAGGAAGGCCGGCTGGTTGTCGAGGGTCATCACCTGAGGCCGGGCGAGGATCTTGACGGCGCCGGACTTGCTGAACTGCTCGATCAGTTCGCAGGCTTCCGCATGGGAGCAGGTCAATTCGGGCCCTTCCGGATTGGGCGCCAGCAGTGAGAGCCCCTCGCGCGACTCGATGAGCCCGATGACCACTTGAATGCAGACCATAGGCGGCTCGGCGTCGAGTTCCTGGACCAGTTTGACGGTCTCGTGGATCTGATCCGGCGTGCCGCTGATGATCAGGTTGTTGCCGACGGCCTCAGCCAGCACGACGACGTTTCCGGCTGCCCGATCGGCAGCCCATTCGCTGCGTAACAGCTCGTTAACGGTCTGGGCGATATCGACGGCCGGTGCGTGGGCCAGGCGATAGACGAGGCGTTCCCGCGGTTCGGGTTTGGCAACCTGCCGGACGAGCGGCGGTTTCTTTTCCGGTTGTGCCACGTCTTTCTTCGCGTTCGATCTGGCTTCCTGCAGAGCTCGCATTCTCTGGAAGTAGACACGCGGGTCCTCATGTGCCTGTAGTTGGTCCTTGGCCGGGGCGTCGTCCGACAGTTTCCACCAGGGCAGTTGTCCTTGTGAGGTCGGCTTGTCTTTCGGCTTGTCGGGTTCCTGAGCCGTCACCGTGCCGGCTCCCAAGGCCACCGCCAACACCAATGCGTAGTGGAGCACTCTCATCGTCGAATCTCCTTCCACCTGAGTTGAAACCCCCGAGATTCTGCGGGCGACCGGACCGCCTTCTGCCAGTCCAGCGCCCCATATGACGGCCATTGTAGTGACCCGTCTGAGCGGGGGCAACGAATTAGGCGAAATCGCGGGCGTTCAGTGTTTCGCCAGGTGAACCTGCCGTTCGGCCGCCTGACGAAGTCGGGATCGACTCACCTCGGCCGCGGGCGGAGGGCCGGCCGCCAGGTCGACCCAGGCGGGAAGCTCGGCAATCGGCACCATTTCGATGGCCTCCCACGGGCAGACCAGCATCGTATAGGTGCTCGATTTCTTCTTGGGCAGGCGGATGCAGAGCCGGCAGCCGATGCAGCGGTCCCAGTCGATCTCGCACCACCCCTGCAGGCCGGGAGACTCCGCGTATTGGCTGACCGGCACGATGCAGTCGACCGGGCAGACCTCCACACAGGCCCGGCAGCCGGTGCAGTTGTCGGCATCGATGGCCGCCAGTTCGGCGGGCAGCTTTTTTCGCGGATTTCTGACTGGTTCGGCCATGTTTCGGCTCAGGTTGGCGTTTCGCGCCGTTGCATTGGGGGCAGGGTCCGTTCATGATAGTAAGGTTTGCTGCCGCTTTGAAGGTCGCACACTAACCCGAAGCGCCAGCGAGGACAGACGATCTTCCACTTCAGACCACCTGTTGGAATGCCTTCTATCCTCTGCCCTCGCTCGCGTTTCGGGTTGCTGTTGCCCGTCATTTCACATTCGCTAACAGGAAAGAAGACCTATCCATGAAGAATGCACTTTGCCTGGCTGTTGTCACCTGCCTGGCCCTTGGCTCGTGTGCCGTGGGCGACGACGAATTCAGACCGATCTTCGACGGCAAGACGCTCGACGGTTGGAAAGTCAACGAAAGCGGTGAAGGCTTCAAGGTCGAAGACGGCACGATCACCGGCCGCGGCGGCCGCTGCCACATCTTCTACGTCAAGGAAGAGTTGAAGGACTTCGAACTGAAAGTCGACGTCAAGATCAACGACGGCGGCAACTCGGGCGTCTACTTCCACACGGCCTACCAGCAAGAGGGCTGGCCCGAGGCGGGACACGAAGTGCAGGTCAACGCCACGCACCGCGATCCGGTCAAGACCGGCAGCCTCTACAATCTGGTCAAGCTCTTCGAGTCGGCCGGCAAGCCCGACGAGTGGTTCACCCTGCACATCGCCGTCAAGGGCGAGACGTTGCGGGTGAGCGTGAACGACAAGGTCTTGTACGAGTACGTTCAACCGCCCGGAGTTACCATCCCCCGCCGCATCAACCAGGGAGTGATCGCCTTCCAGCAGCACGACCCGGGAAGCGTCGTGCACTACAAGAACATCTTGCTGAAGAAGTAGGATGGACCGAAGACGTAGGGTGACTGTCCCTGGGATTTCAGGCACCCGGAGTGTAGGCTGCAAGTGGATCACTCCAGCCCCCGTTGCACCACCCGCACCATGGTCACTGCCATATCGCCCGGGGCTGGGTTCAGACGCGCCCAGTCGACCATTGCCCCACGGACTGTGATCGCCGGATCGAAACGTTTCGAGCCCCAGGTGACGTAGCCGGAGTAGTCGACCGGCTTGACGTGGGCGGGGAGGGACCAGTCCCAGCCTTCGCGGACGACGGGGGCGTCGGCGGCGTGCACACTGACTGCAAATAGTGGGGTAAAAATAGCGAGAAAGAATGTGTGACGGGTCATGGTATCTTGCGGCAGCAGGTGGAACGGTGTATAGGATGGCAAGTTCAGTAATCAATCGCACAATACGGCAACGCCTGTTTGAGCTTCTCAACACCCCCGGGGGTAACCCGTGTGTTGCGTACGGACAGGTGATCGAGTTTTCGCAGCTCAGAGAGACATTCGAGATCGGCATCTCCGATTTCCGTATTGCTCAGGTCCAGAGCTATGAGTCCGTCCGCGCGGGCAAACGGTACAGATCCCAGATGGGTGATGTCCGTATCGGACAGATCCAGGTTGCGTATCCACGCACCGTCGAGCAACGTCAGGTCGGAGTCCGTGACCTTCGTGCCCGACAGATCGAGGTTCTGCACGCCATAGTCCTCACATTTGACCCCTTGACCGAGATCGGAAAACGTCTCGATTCTACCTCCCAGTCGGCTGGCCACGCCCATGACCCGCAGCGTCGATTGGTGCCTGTTTTTCAGGTTGGCAGGGGTAGATGCAAAGAAATACTCATCGATGATCCGAGCGTACGGCAGAGATCTCCGGCCTGCTTCTGTGACCCGCGTCCAACTCACGTCAATATCCTGGAGGCCGCGCAACGCTCTGAGATGTTCCAGTCCTGCATCCGTCACCGTGGTTCTGCTCAAGTCCAGCAATTCCAGATTGGGAAAGCGATGCAGAGCCGTCAGGTCTTCATCGGTGAAATGGCGGGGAACCACAAGGCGCCTCAGAGGCGGCCCTGCGATGTGCCCCAGTCCCTCGGTAGTCGCCTGGTCCGGCAGGTACAAGTCTTCCAGCACCTTGAATCTTCCAGCCTGCCTGAGTCCTTCATCGGTCACCAACGTCCTGTCCAGACGGAGAAACCGCAATCTCGGGAACGCTTTCAGATGGAGAAGCGTTGCATCGTCTGCCCTTGTATTCGAGATGTCGACGTAGGTGATGTCATTGTAGTAGTCGTCGCCCAGGAGCTTCCTCAGCCAGATCGGGCCGGCTGGTACACCGGCAAGAGGCCAACGATCTTGACACTCGTAAAGAACCTTCACGTTTCCCAGCTTGGCCAACTCGGAAACTGCCTGCTTCTGGCGCCTCGCCTTATCCATACGCACAGCAAACCAAGAAAGTGGCAAACTCAGTACCAGGACGGCAATGAGCAGCGACCTCAACCTGAACTGAAACCACTTTCGGCGTTCCGGGACATCGTCACTCATGGCACAAAACCCAGGTCTTGCGACAAAGCTTGAGAGACTACCACTTCGCTTCCACCTCTCGGGTAATGCTGAAATCAATCCGGCCTGCCGGCAGATCGGGTTTTCCCTCGAGGCGGAAGGCCACTTCGTGCTGGCCGGCGGGGAGATCGGGAACCGTGTCCGGGGTGCGGTAGGGGGAGCCGTCGGGTTTCAGAACGGCCCGGCCGTCGATCAGGATCTGGGCCTCGAAGGGCTCGGTGATAAAGCTGACGGCAACCCGTTCGGCCTGATTTTCGACGGCGGAGGGTGGCGAGGGACGTCGGGTGTTTCGCGCCGCGTCGAGCAGCGTTCCAACGAGCACCGCGAACAGGACCAGCGCGGTTCCAAGGACGATCAAACGCAGCGTCGGAGAATGGGTCCACGAACGTTGGACGTCGTGGATGAGTTCGTCGAGCAAACGCTCCATTGCTTCGGCGTCGGCGGGGCGCTGCTCCGGCTCGCGCTGGCAAGCGGCCAGGGCCAGCCGGTTGAGGATCGCCATTTGCCGATCCGTGCGGATCGTTTCGGCACGATTGCCGAGGGTGGGAAAGCGGCGGGCGGGCAGCCCGGTGAGCATTTCGAAAATGACGAGCCCGGCCGCGTAGACGTCGGCGTGGGTGTCCATGCGCCCGTCGGGAGGCATGTAGGTTTCGGTGCCGATTCGCGAAACGGCGCCGTGCGCCTCGGTGAGCAGGCCGAAGTCGGCCAGTTTGAGCGTGCCGCCGACGAACAGGCAATTGGCCGGTTTGACGTCGCGGTGGACCATGCCCGCCTCGTGCAAGGCTTCAAGCCCGGCCAGTAACTCCTCCGTCAGACGCCAACATTCCTCCGCCGAAAGGGGGCCGGCGGCCAGACGCCTCTCCAGTGTGGCGGGTTGGTAGGTCTCCGTTGCCTCGGGGCGTCCACCTGCTGCATCGTCGGCCAGGTCCATCACGTAGAACAGGTGCTCTTCCGTTCGGCCCACGTGATGGATGTCGAGCAGGTTGGGATGCTTCTGGTGGAGGTTGGCCTCCAGACGGGTGAGCGAAGTGATCTCGCGGCCGGCTGGATCGGCGCTGCCGACCCTTTGCAGAGGAATTACTTTGATCGCCCGGAGATGTCCCGTCGCTCGATTCCGCGCCAGCCACACATCTCCGAACCCGCCGCGGCCGACCTGCCGCAGCAGGTCGAAGTCGGGGATCTCGGGTGGGGCTGGCTGGGAGAGGGACATTCGTGTGCCTTGGTATCCGACTTCATCTTTGGTGCAAGACGGGCTTCCAACCCGTCTGGACAGGATACAATCCTGTCCTACTACAGTTACTGTCCCAGGCCTGAATGCACGATCCGCGTCGTCAGCGACCGCTCGACGGCCGGGGCCGGTTGCGACTCGACGGCGCGCCGAAGCCGTTCCGGCAGTTCGCCGCGCTGGCGGTACGAGGCGCCGAGCTGTTCCAGCCGTTGCGTCACCTTGCGGCGGGCGAGGTAGACGGCGTTGCGGGATTGGCCGGTCAGGCGGGCCACGTCCGAGCCCGACATCCCTCGGATCGCCGAAAGCTCAAAGGCCTGGAAGGTTCGCGGATTGACCTCGCGACGAACCACGTCGAGGAGGACGACGAGCAGGGCCTCTTCGAAGGCCGACTCCCAGGCCTCGTCGGGGAGAGTCTCGTCCGATTCCGCCTCGGTGAGGGCGACGGACGGTTCGTCGCCGCCGGCCGCCCGAACCCGCTGGGCGGGCCGGCGACGATGTTGGGCCACCTTATTGCGGACCAGGGCCGCCAGCCAGTCGCGAAACCGGCCCCGCTCGGGGTCGTAGTGGAACACATCTTGCGACTGGAAGACGGCCAGCATGACGTCTTGGACGATCTCTTCGGCCGTATGCTCCGAGCAGCCGCGCCGGCGGGCGGCGCCGTAGACGACGCGCCAGTAACGCTCGAAGAACTCGTCCCAGGCCAGGTGATCGCTCCCCTGGCGGAGCCGCTGGAGCAGGGCGGGTTGGGTATCGCGTCCGTTGTTCACCACGTGTTTCCGGCGGTCCATGTCGAGCGAGTGGGAATGGTTCTACAGGCGTTCATTTTATTTCTCAGCAGGAAATTCGCAAGAAACCCGGAAAGATTCATGACGCGTTGCGCAAATACTCTTTCGGTGGGACGTGACCAAATCGTGGAGTCCGGGGCTCTCCGTTGGAGTCCAGGCTTCAGCCTGCAAGAGTGACAAAGAACCTGGCATTCCACCGAGCATTCACTGCCGCAGAGCGTGACGGCTGCATCAAGCAGGCTGAAGCCTGGACTCCAACGGCTACGAATTGTCGTGGTCTCGTGGTAGGCTGAAACAACGACTTGTCGGGGAACTCGATCATGAATGCGACTCTTCTTTCGGTGATGCTGGCAACGGTTTTCGCACCGCCGGCCACAACGTCGGCCGAGCGGTCGACGCGAATCTACGTGCGCACGACGCCGCCCGGTGCGTCGATCGTTTTGGACGGCAAGGAGTTGGGGACCTCCGACGGGTTGTTTCTCGTTCCGCCCGGCGTCCGCAAGATCACGCTGGAGATGGACGGCTACGATCCGCACGGCGAGACCCTTGACGTCAAGGAAGGTTGGATCACGCGGGTGGAAGTGCGGATGGTGAGGAAGGAAGAGAAGCCGTCCGAGGGTACGGCCGCGGCAGTTGCTTCAGAGATGCTCCACTTCGACCGCACGATCTACGATCTCGACGAAGGTCTGGGGCAGGAGGCGATCGACCTCGACACGGGCGCGCTCCACGATATTCCCAAGGAGATCGAGAAATGGACGCCCGCTCAACGGGGCAAATGGTTTGAAGACCGCGGGATCGACCTGGTGACCGATCACGCCAGCAACCAGTGGGCGTTGGGGCTGGTTGCGCCCGCGGTGACCCTCGTGCCGGCGGACGACGTGAAGCTCCATGAAGCAAATGAGCGAGTTGCCGAGGTTCTCGGCAAGAAGGACGAGCGGTTGAAAGGGATCACGATTCACCGCGAAGAGGGCATCGATTTCCTCTTGCTGCCCAAGGACTGCAAAGCACCCGTCAACTTCGCCTTCCGCACTGCCCAAGGCACCGAGGGTTTCTTGCAGATCGTCGAGTTGAACGAAGACAAGCCAAAGTCGATGCGGCTGCGGTGGAAGGTGACGAAACGGGCAAATGAGGCGCCCGCTGAAACAGCCGCCGCTGACACGACGCCGCGCAAGATCCTCCTCCCTGACGCCGACACCAAGGACACCGCGGTCATCCTCGATCTGGCCAGCGGCGAGATGCTCAAACTGCCCTGGGAGAGCGCGGATACGAGCGCCGCATTCCAGGAAACCGATCAGGATACTCGTCACTTCACGAAGCTGGGGAAAGGGGACTTGGGATTCGATTCGATGCTCTTCTGCCTCCGCGGCGGTGAAGTCGAACTGTTCGAGAACGGAACAGCCAAGCCCTACAAGGTGAACGGCCGGAAGGACGACGCCAAGATTTATCAACTCCCGAAGAATCTTCCCTGCGAGTTGGTTGTCACGACGCCCGAGAATCGCCGGTTCCTCGTGAAGGTCCTGGCCGAGACAGCCAAGGGCGGACTCGACATCGAGTATCGCCAACTCGGGGAGAAGGAATTGTTGTCTGTGTCGGAGACATCACAGCCTGCCGCGGCGTCTTCCGATCCGGAAGGCTTCGAGCCCGTGCGGACCTTGCTCATTCACGACGACAGCACGAAGGCAGCAAGCATGGTCGATCTCGACACGGGCGCGTTGTACCTTCGGCCCAGCGGTGAAGAAGCGAAGGGGATGAGCGCCGAGGCCTGGATGGCGAGCAAGGGCATCGACGCCGGCTGTGAGACCAACGCCGCCGCTCCCGGGCTCTGGGGCATCGACATGATCGTCCTGCCGGTAAGCGACGACGCCTGGGAGACGATGCCCGCGGCAGAGATCGAGAGCGAGCTTCGCGATGGCAAACCCGGCTCGCCAGCCATCATGAGCGCCCTGGGGGGGCTTCCTCGGACCTTCTGTTTCGCCACGCGTGAGGGGGGTAAGGGGATTCTGCAGATCGTGGGCCAAACCAAGGACGGGCGAGGGGAAGCCTTTGAAGTCAGATACCGGCTGCTTTCCCAGGATCGAAAGGTTGCCGAGGCGAAGGCCGATCTGGCCGCGGGCGTCCTCGATTTCCGCATCGCCGCCAACGACGAAGAGGCCAAAGCCTTTGAGAGGACCGGCAAGGATCTGGGTTGGTACGAATCGGCAACGGTGGACGCCGGCAACCTGGTGACCCGCCAACAGGGCAAACGGGTCGAGGTCCTGCTCTGGCAGACGCCGGAGAAGTCGATGACGGCCGGTGAGTCCGGCGGAAATGCCTGGCGGATCATTGAGGTGAGCGTGATCGCCGAGCCGGACAAGCCCGGCCGGATCGGCGTTGTCTTTGACGAGGAAGGCGGACGCCGCTTGCAGGAACTGACGGCGGGCAATATCGATCGGCGATTGGCCGTGCTGGTCGATGGGCGCGTGGTGGCTTGCCCAATCGTTCGTTCACCGATCAGCCAGCGTGTGGAGATTACGGGGGATTTCTCCAAGGAGGAGTTGGCCCGGCTGGCCGACGCGTTGCAGGCGGGCATGAAACCGGAGCGGCCTTCGGAACCGTGACAAACCCGACTCTCGTGGCCCTCGCCGACAGCGATGTACGCCGGTTTGAACCCACAGAGGGGGATCTATACCCGGTTTGTACGCTTGATCGGGGGGGACTGCGGGGTCGTTTCCTATTCTTGCTGACCGGCACAAATTACCGCTGCCTATCGCTGAGCACGGACGGGCTGCCAGGATTCCCGGTTGTCAGCCACCTTTTTACTTGCAAATTCCTTGGGTTTGTCTAAAAATAGGGGCGTTGAGCAGGAGACTGATCGACAGAGACCCTGGAACGGGAAGAGGCTCCGGAACGAGAAGAGCCCTCGGAGCGGTAAGAGACACCCTGTGGCACCGGCCGTTTGTGGCGGGTAAGCGGTCGGGGTGGTGAGTTCGCCATGATCCGCGTTTCCAGTTCCAGGAGTCATTCTCATGTCGCGCATCCCAACTAGGCGGGGCTTCACTCTCATCGAAATCCTGGTGGTCATTGCAATCATCGGGATTCTCATCATGCTTCTCTTGCCGGCCGTTCAGAAGGCGCGCGAGGCGGCCATCAGGACGCAATGCCAGAACAAGCTGAAGCAACTCGGTATCGCCCTTCACAACTACCACGACACCTACAAGTGTTTCCCCTTTGGCCGGGGTGGAACCATGGGGCCGTCGCGAGTCCTCACCAATCGAGAGACGATGTGCGGTCTGGTAGGGCTTTTGCCCTATGTGGAAGAAGGCCCTCTTTACGACGCCATCAGCAGTCGCTACGAGAACAGGGACGGATTTGTTTTCGCCCCGTGGGGCAGCCACCCAGACTCGAACACCTTTGCATCTGACCCCTACTACCCGCTGTGGGACGGTCACATCGACGCGTTTGTGTGCCCTTCGGACGGTGCAGGAGACAAGGGCAAGAAGGACGCCGACGATTTCGGGCGGGTCAGCTACGTGTTCAGCCGGGGTGACACCATCATGAGAAACGATCTCACGCCCCAACCCCGGGGCGTGTTCGGCTTCATGGTCAATACCAGTTTCTCGGACATCCAGGACGGTACGAGCAACACGATCATGATGTCGGAACGCCTGATCGCCACCAACGACAACTACACCAGAGTTCGGACGGGTATCGCGAGAAACCGGGGTGCGATCGGGGGCTCGGGCATTGGCGATGAACTCAGGGGCGATCCCAGCCGTTGTGCCATCTGCAAGGGAATGTACGGGGAATTGCTCTACGATATCGTCCCCCGACCGCTGAGCGGCGGGCGATGGTGCGACGGCCGGCCCGTCTTCACCGCGTTCACGACCGTGCTTCCGCCCAACGGGCCGAGTTGCATATCCGATCTGGATTGGTGGTACTGGGGGATCTTTACCCCGTCGAGCAACCATCCGGGAGGCGTGAACGGTCTGATGGCTGATGCGTCCGTGCAGTTCTTTTCGGACACGATCAACACGGGCGATTTGACTCTGCCCGAGGCCGTGTCGGGGCCGAGCCCGTATGGCGTGTGGGGGGCTCTAGGTTCCCGTTCGGGCGCCGAGATGATCAAGAATTTCTGAACGCGCTTGCGTGATTCAGCGAATCAAAGCGGCGTTCCGAGAAGGACGCTGCGACCGGCGGCCGCGCCAGGGGGGAGCGCGTCGCGCCGGTTTTTTTGCGCGCCCCTATTTGCTCACCAGTTCCAGATCGAAGCTTCCGGCCGAGCCCACGTTGATTTCCGCCTTAAGTCCCGAGGTCTTTTTCGACGCGTATTTTTCAGGAACGGTGTTGACGATCTTGGTGGCCGAGGGGCGATCTCCACTCTCCTTCAGGTAGGCTTCCATGGCGACCTGGCTTTCGAACTCCATGCCTGGTTCGACGACTTCCTTGTTGACGGTGACATGGTAAGTGCCTGGAATGATGCCGTCGCCCGGTTCGTAGGTCCGCAATTCGTAGCGGCCACGCTTGTCGCTCACGGCGAACGCCGCCGGACCGCTCACGTCGGGGCTGAAGCGGATATGGGCCCCCTCGAGCGGTTCGCCGTCAAGGGTGACCACTCCCGTAATCCTGACCATTTCCGGGCCGTCACGACGCGAATCGGGCGAGCACCCCGCCAAGCCCATGAGCACAGCCAAACCGACGAACGGGACAAGAACAGAGCAGCGACGCATGTGACTTCCCCCTCGTTCAATGAAGCCGGCGAGGCTGACGGAATCGCCGACATCCAAGGTCAGCACAAATCGGACGTCGCTCCCATGATCCGGGGACGACGCTACGCCACTGGGAGCCTATTTCACGAGACGCCCGCCGTCAATCCCTCGGCCCGGGAGGAGCGGCAAATTCCCCCCTTTTCTCGGATTCGCCCTCTTTTTCATTTGGGTTGAACGTTTCGCCTACTTGTTCTACAAAGACGTTTGGAGAAGCTCGGCAATGCGGCCTTCGTGCAAACGGCTGCCATGGCGATTTCGCGGGCCGCCTCGGCAACGGGACGCCGCTTTTTCAACGGGCTGGTCCGTTGGCCATTGTTTCATCCCATTTGCGTCGCACTTGTGTGAGGTTCGCATGAAGCCTTGTTCCGTCCCTCGCACCGCGTTCACTTTCGTCGAGCTGATGGTCGTGATTGCCGTGATCGGCGTGCTGGTGGCCCTGCTCCTGCCCGCGATTCAGGCGGCTCGCGAGGCAGCGCGGCGGTCGCAATGCAGCAAGAATTTACAGCAGATCGGCCTGGCGATGCAGAGTTACCACGACGCGTGGAGCGTGTTTCCCTTCGGCCAGGGAGGTACCGACGGCGGGACCGATCTGACCTGCAATATGGGCGAACTGAGCGGCTGGGCGCCCCTCATGCCCTACGTGGGCGATCCGCCGCTTTTCCGGCAGATCGATGAGCCTCAGACCTACGAGGATTTCTCCTTCTCCCGATTCGGCCCCCGGCCCGACGTCTCGGCGCACCCGGCCATCTCGAAGTACCGGCCCTGGTACTGTCAGCCTCGGATTCTGCTCTGCCCGAGCGATCCCGAAGCTCGGCAGGTCCCCGGCCGGCCCGGCCAGACGAGCTACCGCTTCTCTTGGGGTGATGTGATCGCTCACACGGAACAGCGAGCGGCGCCGCGCGGCGTCTTCGGGCGCAACTCGGGAGTCAGCATCGCCATGATCGCCGACGGCACGAGCAACACGATTGCCGTTTCCGAGCGGGTGATCGCCCCGCAAGGTCCGCAGGTGCGAGTGTCTGACAAATGGGCGATCGCGGCGGACGTCGAGGGCATGGAGGTCGGGCCGTACGTGAGCCTCCAGGTTTCCGCCGACCGGGCTCTTCTCAATCCGACAGGGGCGCTCGATATGTCGCCCATGATGTGGGCCAACGGGAGGCTGCCCTTCGGCGGCTTCACCACCGTCTCGGCTCCCAACTCGCCGGCCTGCATGGGCCCCGACGGTGCCGTCATCGACGGGCAACCGCGTTTCGACTGGGGAATCATCCCGCCCAGCAGCGAACATCCCGGCGGAGTCCAAGTCGTGCTGGCCGATGGTTCCACGCGTTTCGTCTCCGAAGTGATCGACTGCGGAGATCTGACGTTGCCTGAAGCGGTCAAGGGCCCCAGCCCGTATGGTGTGTGGGGAGCGCTGGGAACAATCCAGGGAGAGGAAATGTCGGCCGAACCTTCTTATTGGTAGCCGCAGAGTGGGTAGCACTTGCCGAGCGTCGCCATGGTCTCTTCAGCGTGCCGGCCGGCCGGGGAAGTCGACACAGAGCCGGGCAATATCCTTGCCAGACGGCGGGGATAGCGTAAACTTGGAACAACCGGCCCTTTCGTCGTTCGGAGAACCCTTGTGAAGATACGATTCCTCGGAGCCAATCGCCAGGTTACTGGCTCGAAGCACCTTCTTGACGTGGGCGATGCACGGATCCTGGTGGATTGCGGCATGTATCAGGAACGGGAGTTCACCGACCGCAACTGGGAGGATTCTCCGGTCGACGTGCGGAGTATCGACGCGATCCTGCTCACCCATGCCCACAACGACCATTGCGGCATGTTGCCGCGGCTGGTCAACCAGGGGCTGAAGGCCCCGATCTACGCCACCCAGGCGACGGCCGAACTGACCGAGATCATCCTTGAAGACTCGGCCCGGATCCAGGAAGAAGATGCCGAGTACAAGCGGAAGCGGCATCGCAAGGAAGGCCGCAAGGTCAAGCATCCGGTCGTTCCCCTGTTCACGCCGGCGGACGTGCGGAAGACGTTGCCTTTGCTGCAGCCGGTTCCCTACAACCGGGAGATCGCGATCAACAAACGGGTTCGCGTGACCTTTCACGAGGCGGGGCACATTCTCGGTTCGTCGGTAGTGGAGATCAACGGTTCGGCGAACGGAGAGACGCGGCGCCTGTTGTTCTCCGGCGACCTGGGGCAGCGCGACAAGCCGATCTTGCGGGATCCGGCCGTGTTCTCCGAGGCCGACTACGTGATCATGGAGTCGACCTACGGGGACCGCAACCACAACGGCTCGGTCGACGTGGAAGGGCGGCTGGCTCAGATCATCTGCGAGACGGTCGAGGCGGGCGGCAACGTCGTCATCCCCGTGTTCGCCGTGGAACGCGCCCAGGAACTCCTCTATCACCTGGGCCGATTGATTGGCGACGGGCGGATTCCCCAGGTCGACGTGGTCCTCAACAGCCCCATGGCTTCGGAGGTGACCAAGGTCTTTGAACGGCACCGCGAATGCTATGATGAAGAAGCCTGGGCGATGATCCATTCGGGGACGTCGCCGTTGCGTTTCCCCGGCATGCGGCTGGTACAGAGCGTCGACGAATCGAAGGCTCTCCATAAGAAGAAGCGGCCGTCGATCATCATGGCGACCTCGGGAATGTGTACGGCCGGACGCATCAAGCACCACTTGAAACACAACATTTCCCGTCGCGAGTCGACCATCCTGTTCGTGGGCTACCAGGCCAACGGCACCCTGGGACGCAGGATTCTCGACGGCGATCCGGAGGTCCGCATCCTGGGCAGCACGTATGCCGTCAAAGCGCGGATCGAACGGATCGAGGGTTTCTCGGGGCACGCCGACCGCAACGGCCTGCTCCAATGGCTCGGCGCCTTGAAACAACCGCCGCGGCATCTGTTCCTCGTTCACGGCGAAGAGAAGGGCGCCCTCAATCTGGCAGAGACGATTCGCGCGGAATGGGGTTGGGATGTCTCCGTGCCGAACTATCAGGACCGTGTGACTCTGGATTAGGTCTCATGAGTGAACCCAAGATGCTTCACGTATTCCGAACCACCGAAGGAATGGTCGTATGCCGCGACGGCGAGTGGATGCGGCTGCCGGAGCTTCTGTGGGACGAGTGGTTCCAGGCCGACTCGCCCATCGATTGGCTGAACGCCCGGCTCGCACACGCCCGTCCCAGCGGGCCACTCGACGTGTCCGTGCTGGCTCCGGTGGTTTCCCAAGAAGTCTGGGCGGCCGGAGTGACCTACTATCGCAGCCGGTCGGCACGGATGGAGGAATCGGACGCTGCCGCCGATTGTTACGATCGCGTTTATGCCGCGGAGCGTCCCGAGCTGTTCTTCAAGGCCACACCGCATCGCGTGGTGGGGACAGGAGGTTCTGTGCGGATTCGCCGTGACGCAACCTGGAACGTGCCCGAGCCGGAACTGGCGGTCTGCGTCTCCCGGTCGGGGCGGATCTTCGGCTACACGATCGGCAACGATATGAGCAGCCGCGATCTGGAAGGCCAGAACCCCTTGTACCTGCCCCAGGCGAAGGTCTACGATCAGTGTTGTGCCTTGGGGCCGGGGATCCTTGTTGACGGCGAGCCGTTGCCGCCCGCTACGGTGATCGAATTGACGATCGTCCGTGACGGAGCCGTCGCTTTCTCCGGTTCCACGCAACTGAGCCAGATGAAACGCACCCCTGAAGAACTGGTGGGGTACCTCTTCCGCGACAACAGCTTTCCCGCCGGCTGCTTGCTGCTGACGGGCACCGGGGTCGTGCCCGATGCCGACTTCACCCTGGCTCCGGCCGACGAAATTGACATTACTATTGAGCCCATTGGGACCCTTAAGAACCGAGTGATACAGGCACCGTGACCGTCGCGCTCGGCTGTAATCGTCAAGTAGGGAGCGTCTTGACGCACCAAGAGATTCCCAAAGAATGTAGTACGCTCCCAGAGAATCTGGTTTTTCGACAAACCTCGGTGCGTCGAGACGCACCCTACTCGTTTGCCGCGCCAAGAGTCACCAATCGTCCTGGAGGCCTCGTCATGCAACTTCACGGAAAGAACTTCATTGGCGGAACCCTGTCGGCTGAAGGAGAAAACACCTTTCAGGCCCGCAATCCAGCCACCTGCGAGCCGCTCGAGCCCCGGTTTCACGAAGCTCGAGCCGATGAGATCAACCGGGCCGCCGAGATGGCCGCCCTCGCCTTTCAGGAACGCGAGACTCGATCGGCCGAAACGACGGCCGAATTACTGGAGCATATTGCCGACGAGATCGATGCGATCGGCCAACCGCTGCTGGACCGGGCTGAAGCCGAGACGGGGCTGCCGCAGGGCCGGCTCAAGATGGAGCGGGGGCGAACCACCGGCCAGTTGCGGATGTTTGCCGAACTGGTCCGCGAGGGTTCATGGGTCGACGCCCGCATCGATCGGGCCGATCCGCGGAGACGCCCCCTCCCCAAGCCCGATCTGCGCCGCATGCTGATTCCGATCGGTCCCGTGGCGATCTTCGGCGCCGGCAATTTCCCTCTCGCCTTCTCGGTAGCCGGCGGCGACACGGCCTCGGCCCTGGCGGCCGGAAATCCGGTGATCGTCAAGGCCCATCCGGCCCACCCCGGGACGAGCGAGATGACGGCGGTCGCCATTCAGAAGGCGCTGGCCGCCACGGGGTATCCCGACGACTGGTTTTCGATGGTGCACGGCGTGCAAAACGAAGTCGGGCAGATCCTGGTCCGGCATCCGGGGATCCAGGCCGTCGGTTTTACCGGTTCATTGGCCGGAGGCCGGGCCCTGTTCGATACGGCGGCCTCGCGCGAAGTGCCTATTCCCGTCTATGCGGAGATGGGTTCGGTCAATCCGGTGTTCCTCCTGCCCGGTGCATTGGCCGAACGGGCCGACGAAATCGCCACCGGCCTGCACGCCTCCGTTACGCTCGGTTGCGGACAGTTCTGCACGAACCCGGGCCTGGTCATCGCCTTGGCCGGCGACGATCTCGATCGCTTCCTTGCCAGATTGAGCGAGTGCTTTGCGGCGGGCGGCCCATGCACGATGCTTCACGGGGGAATCTTGGAGGCCTACGAGGTGGGCATTGAAGACCTTTCGGCCAAGCCGTCGGTCGAACTGCTCGCCCACTCCGCTCCCGAACCCGCCGTCGGCAAGACGCAGGCGGCCACCGCACTCTTCGTAACCGACGCCGAACCCTTCATGAACGATGCCGAAATGGCCGAAGAGGTGTTCGGCCCTTCGACCCTCGTGGTTCGTTGTGAGACGGCCGAGCAGATGCTGGAACTGGCCTGTGGCCTTGCAGGCCAATTGACGGCGACCTTCCATGCCGGCGAAGCCGATCGATCGCTGCTCGATTCGCTGCGAACCGTCATGGAGGCGAAGGCGGGCCGGCTCCTGTTCGGCGGTTTTCCGACCGGCGTGGAAGTCTGCGCCGCCATGCACCACGGCGGCCCGTACCCGGCCGCGAGCGATCCCCGCTCGACCTCCGTCGGCACGGCCGCCGTCCTCCGCTTCGCTCGCCCCGTCTGCTACCAGGATTGGCCGCAGGACCAACTCCCTGCAGAGTTGCAGAACCACAACAGCCGCGGAATCATGCGGCAGGTGGACGGGGTGTTGACGCGGGAGGATGTGGCCGACTGAGGCGACTCGCTGCTAACTCCAAGCCATTGCCAAGAGTCCCCGCGTCGTGTGGTGACAAACGGGAGGGGGTCCCCCCAAGGTGGGTTGCCTGCCGAGTGCTGTGTCGCCTCGCGCTGGGAATTTCGGGACCGCATTGGCTCTTGACGTTGCAGGGTCCCGGCACTGATCCATGGCCCAGACGTTTGTCGTGCGGATATCGATGTTCATCGTGCGGATATCAAGGGTGTTCAGCATGGGGAATCTGGTTGACATCCCCACCCTCCCTGGGTAAGCTTGCCCTCGTCATAGGTGTAGCTCACGTGACTGAACGAGGGGGGCGCCTCATCAGTGAGGGGGTTCGCGCAAGACTCTTCGTTGGCATGGCTCTCGTGCCATCAATCGCGAGGTTCCTTGTGCGTTCCGCGAAGAACCGCGGCCAACGAGAGTGGGCCATTCCGGTCGAGCCTTGGCCTGTGTTGACTGGCGGTCTTGCGACTTCGGTTCCGATGCTGGTTTATCAAGGACGCCAATGCAAGGGGATAGGCGCCATGCTGCGGTTGCTTCTCGAACGTATCCGTTCAACCCGGATCTTTCCAAGTACTGGTTCCACGGAGGCGAAGAAACGCAACACCGTTGGTCGCCTTTGCCGGACTCGCTCGTTCTGCAGTCGCTTCTCGCGTTTCGAGCAGCTTGAAGACCGGCGATTGCTGAGCATTGGCTCAGGTGAGTCGATCTGGGGAGAAGTCGTGTCAGCGAAAGCTGTCGCTGAAGGACAGCTACATGTTGATCTCGAGTTGGACCAGTACACGATCACCACAACGAGTTCGGGCGAGCAGAGGATTGAAATGCTGGAAATGTCAGGCCGAGGAGATACCGGCGATCCCGACTTGCCGGCCAAGGTCCTGCGGATCGCCCTGCCGCCTGACGCAGATTTGGACAGCGTCAAGTTGGAGTATGTCACCGCCGATCTGCAGACCCTGGAGGGCACGTTCAGTATCGCGCCCATGCCGGCCGCCGCAACGGAAGTCGGCGGACAGTTCACCCTCAATAGTGCGAGTGATCCTATCGTTGCCGGGAAAAACGTTCTTGTGTACGGCAGCAGTGAGATCTATGACCCCGAAACTTGCACGCTTTTTTCGACGCAACAGATGGGACGTTGGAAGATTGCCGATGTGCTCTGCAGTCCCTTTGCCTACCGCCCTTCCCTGGGAGAACTGAGCGTTGCCGAGGACGTGTCCTTTACGTTGACCTACGAACAAGGGGATCCCTTGCCGGACAGTTTGCTCGCGAACACGACCTGGGATGCCGCTGCTTCAGAGTTGCTGGTCAACTACGATCAGGCGAATCCGTGGTACGAAAGTGACGCGGCCGCCGTCGAGCCGGGAAGCAACGGCACCGGCGAATACGTGATCATCACGACCTCCGCAATCCAATCCGGTTCGGCACAACTCAGCAGTTTTGTATCGCACAAACAGAGTCTTGGCTACACGGTCCAAGTCGTTACGGAATCAGCCTGGGGCGGCAGTACCGGTAACTCGGCAGCCGAGAACATTCGTAGCTGGCTGCAGTCGAATTATGCCGCGCTGGGGATTGAATACGTTCTTCTGATCGGCAATCCCCATCCCACTTCCGGGGATGTTCCGATGAAGATGATGTATCCGCGGAACTCCCAGTCTTCGTATAAAGAGGCCCCCACGGATTACTACTATGCCGACCTGACGAGCAATTGGGATTCCGACGGCGACGGCTTCTACGGAGAGTGGATCGACGACTTCTCGACGCAACCAATCCACGAGGTGATCGTGGGGAGGATCCCGGTATACGGCACGTCCTACACGACGCTCGACAGCATCTTGACCAAGACCATCAACTACGAGACAGAGACTTCGATCGACTGGCGGCAGAATGTGCTTCTGCCCATGGCGATCAGCAATTACGCGAACGAAGGTGGTACGGGTTACAACCGAGTCGACGGTGAATCACTGGCTCAATACATCGAAGACGACATCGCTAGTCCCAACTCGTACGGAACCTACAAGCTCTACGAGAAATCCGGGATTGACCCGGTGCCGGAAGCTTGTGATGCGCCGATCACTCGCACGAACGTGATCAACACATGGTCGACCAATCCTTACGGCATTGTCGACTGGTGGGGGCATGGGAGTCAGACTGGCGCCTACCGCAAGTATTGGGCGTCAGACGACGGCGACGGCGTTCCGGAGAGCGGCGAGATGACGTCGACCACTTTCTTTGACAGCTCGGCCACCTCTTCGTTGGACGACACAAAACCCTCGGTGGTCGTTCAAGTATCCTGCAACAACGGCTATCCCGAGAACTCGGGCAATCTGGGATATTCGCTCTTGGCAAACGGCGCTATCGGTACCTTCTCGGGTTCGCGCGTGACATGGTATGCCGTTGCCGATTGGCGACCTTATTTCGGAAGCAGCATGGGAGACAATGCCTCCTATGCATACAGCATCACCCACCGAATGGTTGCCGACCCGGAATCCGAAACGACCGGCGGGGCGCTCCAGTGGTGTCGCGAGAACTTCGGAACGGCCTGGTCAAGCGGGTCGAGTTGGATGAATACCCTCGACTTCAATCTGTATGGAGATCCTACCATCACGCTCGGTGCGCGAAGTCCAGCCGACGAACTCGACTTCGGCGACGCGCCTGATCCGGCCGCCGGCACAGGTACGGGGAACTACAGTACGCTTCTGTCCGACAACGGCCCCCGCCACACGATCGTCGGCGGACTGTACATGGGAGCGACCGTCGATGGCGACAATGGCTTGCTGCAGAATGCGTCTGCCAGCGCCGACGACTTCGATCAGGCATTGCCCGACGACGAAGACGGACTGAGCAACCCCACGGTCGATTTGGCCATTACCGTCGGCACGCAGCCCGCGCTCAACCTGTATGTGACGAACACGACCGGCAACGCCGCCATGCTCTACGGCTGGATCGACTACAACAGCGATGGCATGTTCGATAACACGACCGAGCGGGCACTGATTGCTGTCCCGGACGGTGCCAGTGGTGAACTGGTGACGCTCGCCTTCCCGGTAGTACCCGACGACTTCACAGGGACCACCTACGCACGATTCCGCTTCAGCACGGACGCGGCGGCGGCCGATTCGACCGGCGCTGCTGCAGATGGTGAAGTTGAGGACTACACGGCCACGATCGTTGCCACAAGCGGCGGCACGGTGAACAGCTACCAGAAGATCAGCAGCACGCAGGGCGGCTTCACGGGGATTCTCGATGACAACCAGGGTTTTGGCTCGTCCTTGGCCAACATCGGAGACGTGGATGGCGACGGGGTAAGCGACCTGGCGGTGGGGCAGTCGCCCAACGACGACGGGGGCGTTAATCGCGGGGCGGTCTGGATTCTGTTTCTCAATCCCAACGGCACCGTCAAAGGTCACCGGAAGATCAGCGATACGGAAGGGAACTTCACCGGAACGCTTGACGACTACGACAACTTCGGTGTCTCGTTGGCTAGCGTCGGCGATCTGGATGCCGACGGCGTGCCTGACTTGGCTGCCGGAGCCATGTACGACGACGACGGAGCCGACCAACGCGGAGCAGTCTGGGTCCTCTTTCTCAATGCGGACGGCACAGTCAAGAGTTACCAGAAAATCAGCGATACGGAAGGCGGCCTTAGCGGAGCTTTCAGTTATGGCGACAATCATTTCGGCAGTGATATTGAGAATGTCGGCGACCTTGACGGTGACGGTGTGATCGATCTGGCCGTGGGTGAGTATGGGGACAACGACGGCGGGACGAATCGCGGGGCTGTCTTCATCTTGTTCATGAATCCTGACGGCACGGTCAAGGAATATCAGAAGATCAGCGACACGGAGGGTAACTTCACGGGAACCCTCGACGATTACGATCATTTCGGCGCTTCGGTTGTCAACCTCGGCGATCTGGATGGCGACGGCGTGGCGGACCTGGCCGTGGGGGCCCAGGAATATCAATACCAGGGAACGAAATCCGGTACCGTCTGGATTCTGTTCCTCAATTCCGACGGCACCGTGAAGGCACACCAGGAGATTGGCGCTGCGGCAGGAGGATTCACGGGCGCCCTCGATGCTGTGGATGACTTCGGCTTTGCCGGAGCAAATGTCGGAGATCTGGATGGAGATGGTGTGACCGACTTGGCGGTAGGAGCATGGCGAGACGATGACGGCGCCGCCGACAGTGGCGCCGTCTGGATCCTGTTTCTCAATCCTGACGGTACCGTCAAAGGTCACCAGAAAATCAGTGACACGCATGGTAACCTGACAGGGGTCCTCGATTCACAGGACTACTTCGGCGGTGCCATAGCGAATCTTGGCGATTTGAATGGCGACGGTCTGGTGGACTTGGTGGTTTCGTCTGCCGGTGACGATGACGGGGGGCCCGGTCGCGGGGCCGTGTACGTGTTGTTTCTGGACCAATCAAACAGCCCGCCCACCGTCACGCTTCAGAACATGGTCACGACCCTGGCTGAGAACACCGACACATCCAGCCGGCTCAAGGTCGCCGACATCCTCGTGACCGACGACGGCCTCGGCACGAACGTGCTGAGCCTCGCCGGCGCCGACGCGGCCATGTTCGAGATCCTCGGCAGCGAGCTTTACCTGGTTGGCGGCGCGGTACTCGATTTCGAGACGAATCCGCAACTGGACGTGACCATCGCGGTCGATGATGAAAGCGTTGGCACCACGCCCGACGATACGGCCGCACTGGCGATTGTGGTTACCGACGTGGATGAACGTGACTTCGGCGACGCGCCGCTGCCGTACCCAACGACGCTGGCTCTGAACGGCGCCCGCCACACGCCGACCGGCCCCACGTTGGGCAGCCACCGCGACTCCGAGTTCGACGGCGTCCCCTCCACGAATGCCGACGGCGACGATGTCAACGGCTCACCCGACGACGAAGACGGACTCGTCGGCCAATCGGTCCTCGCCCGCGGAGAGGATGCCTATCTCGACGTGCAGGTTTCGGCCGCCTCCTATCTGAACCTCTGGATCGATTGCAACGGCGACGGCGACTGGAACGATGCGGGCGAGCATATCATCGGAACCGACATTCCCATGACCCCGGGCGTGAACCGCGTCTCCTTCAGCGTCCCGCAAGCGGCCACCCTCGGCCAGACCTTCGCCCGGCTGCGGCTGACCAGCAACCACACGGGCGGCACACTCGCCCCGACCGGTCCGGCCGACAACGGGGAAGTGGAAGACTACTCGTTGATTATCGGGGACGTGCTTCCTCTTTCCGGTAAAGATGCGTTCAACGATGTCATTTCCATTTGGCCCGGCACGCCCGGCGGAGCCTCCCACGTGGTCGACATCAACGGCACGGTCACCCCGTACAACGCAACTCTCTACAACCTGATCCGCGTCGACGCCCTCACCGGCAACGACACGATCACCGTCTATGGAACCGACGGCGACGAATCGGCGATCCTCCGCCTCAATTCCGTCAACGTGTCCGGGCCCGGCTATGAGATCCGCGCTGTGAGCATCGAGACGATCGTCGTCAATGCGGGCGGAGGGACCGGCGATGAGGCGACCCTGTACGGCTCGACAAGCTCGAACCGGCTCTACAGCTACGCCGACTATGCCCGGCTGACTGACTCGGCAAGGAGCTTCTCCCACCGCGTCGAGGGCTTTGAAACGCTGACCGTCGATGTGTCGGGAGGTAGCACGGATAGTGCGTACCTCTACGATACTCCCGATGACGACGAGTTGACTGCCGAGCCGGGACTTGCCACCTTCACTCGCTCTGCCGGCAGCACCGCAGAAACCACGACCATCGCCATCGGGTTCCAGCAGGTCTACACCTATGCCACCGAAGGCGAAGACACGGCCGC
>JAAYAY010000156.1 GCA_012719125.1 Planctomycetaceae bacterium
ACTCCCTTTGTTCCCAAAACGCACGCCTCCTGCTTGGTCCGATTCTCCACTGCCGGTCAAACTTTCCCCCACCAAGAAAAACCTCCTCCTGCCATCACCTTGGGTTGCGGGCGAAGCCCGCGCTGGGTGATCCGTGGTCTGTTTTCTTCCAAGTTGTCTCATCAACCGAGCCGATTGTCGCAGATGTGCCAAAGCAGTCTGCCTATGTCATTTTGCTGCCAGCGGACGGCTGATCAGCATCTTCAGCTTTGATTCTGGACCCACCAGTTTGCGGGCCAGGACGTCTTCTTCGGTAAACCGAGCCAGGAGGATCTCGCCGTCGGTCGATCGGTTGCGATCGTAGGAGATGTAGATGGTGCCGTCCGGGGCCTGGAAGCCGTCGGGGTAGGAGACTCCCTTGCGCTCGTCGAGCATGAGGCCGCCTTGCCACGTCTTGCCTTCGTCTTCCGAAAGCCAGGCGGTCAGCTTGCTGCGTCCCTCGTGCGCGTCCATCGTTTCGCCATGTTTGACCATGAGGAGGCGGCCGGAGGCGAGGCGGCGGATGTGGAACCGGGCTACCGGCTGCTGAATGCCCTCAGGGAAGGAAGGCTCGGACCAGGTTCTGCCGACGTCGGAGGATGTGCTCTGCATGATCCCCTTGGCGGTTCGGGCGAGCATCCACAACGTGCCGTCCTTGCGCTCGACGATCATGTGTTCGTGCCAGTCGGGCGTGGGATATTGGACGCATCCGCGGCGCTGCCAGTTGGCCCCCTGGTCGGTGGAAACGAACACGTTCGCCCCCCGGTAGGGATCGAGTTCCCTGAACGCGCCCTTGAACGGCCCGAAACCCTGGCGCTGGTCGAGCGAGATGGGCATCATCCACTCGCCGTTGGAGAGTACGGTCGGCTTGTTGAGGGTGACGCCGTGCCAGATGCGCCGCGGCCTGGACCAGCGAGGTTCTTCGGCGTCGGGGTTCTCGCAGACGGCGGTCCAGACGCCGGCGCGGCCGTCGAACATGTCCATCGACTGATCGAAGATCAGCCAGAGGCGGCCCACGGGGTCGGTCCAGAGATTGCCCACCAGGATGCTGCGATCGAGCGGAAGGTTCTTGCTGTGAGCGTCGACGACCAGACGGGGCGGCGACCAGGTTTCGCCGTCATCGTCGCTCGTGGCCAACACAAAGAAGGCCTCGGGGCTGTCGCCGCCTGCCACCCAGCAGGCCCAGAGTCGCCCGCCGGGGGTGCGTTCGATACCGATCGTCATGCCGTAGTCGAGCCGGTCGTAGCCGTATTCGGGCAGCGGCGAGGTGTTCAGCGCCGGCGGGACGAGGGCCAAATCGGCCACCTTCTCCATGACCTCGATTTCGAACGCCCGAACTTCGTCGGGCGTCATGGCCGCGAATCGGGCGGCCGGATCGGCGGCAAGGCCGGGGGAAACCGAAACAAGAGTTGCGAAGGAGGCAAGTACTACGAGCAACGCTTTCTCGATGCCTGACGTCATGCTGAGTGTTCCTTTCGTTCCAGGCGGTTCGTGTTAGCTGACAGCTTAACAGCCCGCAAACCGGCAGTACATACGGCGCCACTTCGGTGCAGTCTGAGAACCTGAACCCGTTCGAGTGCAGTCGTTTAACGCCCAGCCGAAGGCGCCGGCCGCACTACGGAAGCCGGCGCCTTCGGCTGGGCGTTAAACGAGCAACCCTCAGGAGGTTGCGATTACTAGCGACTGTTCTGCCTTGACGACGCGACCTCGCCCGTGATCATTGAAGTAGCAGCGTGGTGACGATTCACAAAGGCGAACGGCGTATCACTCTCGATTTCAACAGCCCCTGAAACTTGGGCCATTCAAGGAGACCTCAGGATGGACATGCACTTCTGCAAACGGACTCCGCGGCTTGCTGCCCTCGTAGTGGCAACGATCGTCGCAGGAACAACCTCGACGCTGCATGGGCAAGAACCTGCTGCCGGGCTCAAAGCTCCGGCGATGGAACGCATACGAGTCTCGGACGACGGAAACGGCTTCGTCCTGGCCGAATCGGGAAAGCCTTTTGTGCCGTGGGGGTTCAACTTCGTCGGCGAGTTCCGCCGCATTGTCGAGGAGTATTGGGAAGACGACTGGCCCGGCGTCGAAGAAGACTTTCGGCGAATGCGCGAGTTGGGCGCCAACGTCGTGCGGCTGCATTTGCAGGTCGGCACCTACATGAAGTCGGCCGAAGAAGTCGACCCGGCCGCCCTGGAACTGCTGCGACGCACGCTCGACTTGGGGCGGGACTGCGGCCTTTACCTGGATTTGACGGGGCTGGGCTGCTACCACCTCGATGCGGTGCCGCCCTGGTTCGACAAGCTCTCCGAAGCGGATCGCTGGCAGGTCCAGGCTCGATTCTGGGAGGCAATCGCCAAGACCTGCACCGGACATCCGGCCGTGTTCTGCTACGACCTGATGAACGAACCCGTGATTACACAACCCAAGGAAGGCGAACATCCCTGGCTTGGCGGCGAACTGGAGGGCTTCTATTTCGTTCAGCGGATCTGCAACGATCCGAAGGGTCGCACAAGCCAGGCGATTGCCGAGGCCTGGGTGAGCAAGATGGTCAAAGCGATCCGCAAGCACGATCGCGAGGGACTGGTGACCGTGGGCATCATTCCCTGGGCCCAGGTTTGGCCGGGGGCGAAACCGCTGTTCTACGCTCCGGAAGTGGCTCGCCATTTCGATTTCGTCAGCGTCCACTTCTATCCCAAGTCGGGCGAGCTGGAAAAGACGCTCGCGGCCTTGGCCGTCTACGATATCGGCAAGCCGCTGGTCGTCGAGGAAACGTTCCCCCTGAGTTGCTCGCTGGAAGAGCTGGAGGAGTTTATCGAAGGTGCGAAGCCGCGCGTCGACGGTTGGATCAGCCACTATTTCGGCCACTCCATCGAAGAGCACGCGGCCGGCGCCAAGCCGGCGGGCGAACTGGTGGCCAAGTTTCTCGAATACTGGAAGAAGAAGGGCGATCAGATCCGAGCGGCACAGAAGTAGGCAATCTTGTACCGGTCGATCGCTGCAAGATCCGGCATTACGGTGGAATGGCACCCCGCCTAGGCTTGCCCGTCAAGAATCCCCTTGAGATACGCGATGCAGCGGGACATGCGATCCTGCTCCAGGGCCAGGTGTTCTTCGTGTGACAGGGTATCGATTTCTTCGACGAGTTTGAACTCGCCGATATCGATTGCCTTGCCGCGAATATGGCGAAGCGTCGCGGCCACCTGGCGGGCCGTTTTGTTGCGGAAAGGTACCCAGAAGCGGTCCTCCAGCCAGTTCACTTCGAAGTGCTGGCCGTTCATCATTTCGATCGAGAGGGCCATTTCCGGATCGATGTGGCGGAGCAGGCGTTCCGTGATTTCTGGCAAGCGTAGGCTGCCGCAGCCCAGCGGCACCATGGTGAAACGGAATCCGCACGCCACTTCTTCGACGGCAAAGTCCTTGTAGTGGGTCGCGATCACGTAGGGCCCGAACACGTCGGCCGCCTCGATCGGATCGTCGAGGGTCCCGACCGTGTTCCCTACGTCGAAGATGATCCCGACGTGACGCGAATTGACGCGCCGGATCAGATCTCGCAGCTCCTCGACGGTGAAATCCAGATGGTTCTCGACACCCAGCCTAAGCTGGAGCGATTCGGCCACGGGAACAAGTTCCCGCAGACGAGCTTCGCATACCTGTACGTGCTCGTCCCAAGCTTCCAGCGTCGCGATCTTGTCGGGGCGCATGAGCATCCCAAAGGAGCAGCCGACCACTTTCACCTTCAGAGCGGCCGCACGACGCATGGCGTCTTCCAGCTTGGACCACTTGCCCAGCGCGCCGCCTCCGTGGACTTCAAGCAGCACCTCGAGTTCGTCGGCCCGGCGACGGAGGCGTCGCAGCCCATCTTCATCGAGTTCGGCGATCATCGAATGGTAGAGCTGTGCAACCTCGCCGCCGGCCTCGTGCGTCGCCTCGACGAAGCGGACTGCGTCGAACCGTTCGCCCGGACGATCCTTGTAGGTGAACAGTCCGATCGAGTATTGGTAGCCGTAGGCCACGGCTCCCACGCGATTTCGCTTCCGCTTGGGCGCCTCATTGGTTGCTGACAGTGACGGATTCTCCTGGGCATCGGCAAGGACTCCGCCAGCCAGCACGGCACCGGTTGCGGCAGCGGCAAACTCCCGGCGAGAGATCGGATTACTTGTCGGCATGGGATCCTGCCTCCGTAAGAGGTTGGTAGTGGATGGACTGGTACCCGCCGCCCATGTTCCGGGCGAGCCAGAGACGGTACCCGCACTTGAGGTGGTCTTCCGTTCGGGTCAACGGTTGAGCCATGGATATCTCCGTTGCACATACGCGCTCAGGATTTCCAGGTTCCGGCTGAAGACCGCGCTGGTGATGTAGGGACTGCCCATCTGGATCTTGGGTTGACCCATGAGCGGTTCTCCCCGGTAGATGCTGATCCAACGTCCCTGTTCATCCAGATCGGCAACGATCTGCCGAGCTTCGTCTTCAGACTTTTCGCGGCGTTCGTCGGTCATGGCGGCCGGGCCATCGGAGGCCAGGTGGCGGTACTGCTGCTCGATTTGCGCCAGCCGCGATTCGGTCTTCCAGCCGTAGTGGTCGGGGAGCTTCGAATCGTCGTAGGTAAGGGTGTACTGCTTGCCGTGGCGAATCATATAGAGCGGGCGGTTGGTCTTGAGCTCGTAGTAACGTGCCAGCCGTCCGTCGGGAAGAAGCGAGCGCCGCAGGTAGGCCAGGGCCGAGGGAATCGGTTCCAGGTACTTCCGGTTGCCCGTCACGCCGCAAATCCGCATGAGCGTTTCCATGACCTCCTGGGACTCGTCCCCTGAGACCCCTGGCGGCTCGAACTGCCGCGCCCAGATGGGGTTCATCTGGTAGTTGTACTGCTGGGCCCAACCCGGTTGCGGCTCGGGCATTTGGGCGAGGATCAGGAAGTCGCCGAGCCGCTCCAGTGCCGCCTTGTACTTCTCGTCGCCGTAGACCTGATGAGTATCGATCAACGCCTCGGCCACGTAGCCGGTCACGTTGTCGTTGAGCGTGTACATGGTCCAGTATTCCTTGATTCGCCCCTCGGTTCGCCAGTCGTAGTCGGGATAGCAGGCATTGACGACCGGCTGCCTGGTGACCGGACCGGTCCAGACTTGGGGAAAGGCACCGTTGGGAAACTGAGCTGCCAACAGGGCGTCGAGGGCGATCCGGGCGGACTGGTGGATCTTCTCGTGCTGGAATCCGAGTGCCTTGTCCGCCCGGACGAGCAGGCGGATGGCCGACTGGGTCTGGCCGTCGTCGAGCGACGAGTTGTTCTTGCCGCGGCCCTTTCCGTTGCGATACTGGGCCGTTTCTCCCTGCGGGTCGAAGTCGATCATGTTGGTCCATCCGCCCGACTCGAGTTGTCCGTAGACGAGCGCCTCGGCGGCCTCCCTCGCGGCATCGAGATAGAAGCGATCTCCCGTTGCTTCGAAGGCCTTCAAATACGCGATTCCCACCGTCGGCGTCCCTGGCGGCTGGACCCAGATCTGGGTCTCGGTGGCCAGGCCTTCGCCCCAGCGGGTCTTCAGGTCGACACTGTAGTGATAGACGTAACCGCCGTGGGTCGCCACTTCGCCGCGGTAGAACGTGGCGGCCTTGCGCATGGCGACAAGAGCCTGCTCGCGCAGATCTCGGTCGGCAGCACGGGCGGGAGGCGCCAGGCCGACGAGCATAAGAGTCGTCAGTGCGAACACTCGGATCAACGGTCGAGTCATGGCTCCCCCTCCATTGCCTCTGGGAACGGACGGCCGGATAATTGGCAGTCCGTGCGGCGCGTCAAGTCAACCTGCTGACTTGCCCCGCACCCCGGGCCAATTCCGGCAACCCTCTCAGAAGTCAAACCAAGCGACCAAATCTTATATGCGAGCACACTACCTGCAACACGTCCCGTTCGAGGGTCTCGCTTCGATTGAACCGTGGCTCCGGGCGGCAGGCTACGAAATCACAACTACACGATTCTACGAGTCCGTGCAACTGCCCGACCCGGCGGACCTGGATCTGCTGGTTGTCATGGGCGGCCCGATGAGCGTCAACGACGAACACGAGTTCCCGTGGCTCGTTGCCGAAAAGGAGTTCGTTCGTGATGCCGTTCAGGCGGGCGGACGCGTCCTGGGCGTCTGCCTCGGGGCGCAACTCATCGCCAGCGCGTTGGGCGGTCGAGTCTACCGAAATCCGGTCAAAGAAATCGGTTGGTTTCCAGTGCAAGGCGTTGCCCCCGATGACGGCGAATACTTCTGCTTTCCCCTTCGGACGGAAGTCTTTCATTGGCACGGCGAGACCTTCGACCTGCCGCCCGGGGCCGTTCGCCTGGCCCGAAGCGACGGATGCGAGAACCAGGCATTCCAGCTTGGGAGATCGGTGATCGGTCTGCAATTCCACCTGGAAACCACCCCGGAATCGGCTCGCCAGATCGTCTCGCACTGCCGGGCGGAACTCTCGCCGAGAGAATACGTGCAATCCGAGGCGACCATTCTTGCCGCAGGTCCCGAGAAGTACCGAACGGTCAACGAATTGATGGGGGAAGTGCTCTCCTACCTGCACGGCGCCGACCGCTGATGCGGCACCGGACTGGAGACTTTGGACGAGCGGCGGATGGGCTCTTGCCACGTAGCAGCGTCTCTCCGAGACGCTGAATGCGAGTCTCGGAGAGACTCGCCTACGCGAAGACGGGTGAATCCTCATCTGCCGCTCGCTTTGCCCAGCGAGTCGGTGGAATGTCCTCGGGCTTGTTCGCGGCGCAAGCATCGTATAGGCTGTCAGTCCACAGAAGAACCCACCCCCTGCCGGGAAAGCGAGCATCCCATGAATCGCCGGTTCCCCAAGGCTCTTGCGGTTGCCCTGACATTGTCCCTCGTGATCCAAGGAACCGCCGGCGTTGCCGGGGCTGTGACGGAGGAGCGTCCCGACTACCTGTTGGCGGTCAGAGCATACGCCGACGCGATGATCGACCGTGGGCGCGACGACTACGGTCCCGATCATACGCCGCTCTTCGCGGAGGAACTCGACCGCCAGACCATGCAGATGCTGGAAGGTGAGGCTCTCGGAAAGGTTGCAGCCATTCCCCGCGAGGACTGGGGCATTCGTTCCCATGACCGGATGTTGGGCGGGGCCAATCCTCAGCATTGCGAGAACCTCTATCAAGTGCTCTACGCCCTGGCAGAGATCACCGGCGAGAAACGCTATGCCGACGAGGCCGATCGGTCCTTGGCGTACTTCTTCACGCACTGCCAGAGCGAGGCAACGGGCCTGCTGTGCTGGGGCGAGCATGCGGGCTGGGATCTGCGCCGAGAGAAACAGCTCGAGAAGCCGTCGGGCGACCTTCACGAATTCTACCGCCCGTGGATCTTCTGGGACCGCTGTTGGCCATTGGCCGATGAGGCGTGCCGGCGTTTTGCCGTCGGCCTGTGGGAGCATCAAATCGGGGACCACAGGACCGGCGATTTCTCCCGTCACGCGACGATCAGCGTGCACGGCCCGGGCACCACCGCGCCCTACGCGCGGCATGGCGGGTTCTATATCGAAACGTGGGGAACGGCCTATGCCCGGACGAAGGACGAGGTCTACCTGGCGGCGATTGAGTCGGTACTCGCCGGCCTGGAGCGAGCCCGTCAGCGTGAGGGCGGTTACCTGGTCGGCGGCAGCACTAGGACGGGCAGCCGTCGTCCCTACGACGTCTCCCTGGCCGTCTCGCTCGGCAATACCATGGTTCACGTTCCCCCAGACCTGGCCGCCAGGCTCCGTGACGTGGCGGACGCCAACGACGAGGTGTTCCGCAGCACGGAAGGCTCCGGCGAACCGCCGTCGGCGGAACGTGTCGACCCCAAGACGCTTTGGTCCAATGCTTACGGAGGGGGCGCTCGGGCCGGGCACGCCAATGTCCTCATGCTCCGTTATCGTCAGACGCAGGACGAAGTCTATCGGAGGGTAATTCTCCAAGAGGCGGAACTGTACTGCCCCCATGAGGTCGATCTGAGCCGGCCGGTGTGGCCCGGAACGCTCGGCGCCGCCCTCTGGCTCATGCTCGACGCCCACGAACTGACCGGCGACGAGAAGTACCTTCAGACTGCCGACCGGTTTGCGCGAAGGAGTATCGCTCTGTTTCTGGGCGACAGTCCCTTGCCCAAGGCCTCCCACACACACGACCATTATGAGGCAGTCACTAATGGCGACACGTTGATGATGGCGCTTCTAAGGCTGTGGTTGGTACAGAACCGACCACAATCGAACATCAACCTGGTCTACACAGATCGGTGACCCTTCGCCACGAATCACTTCCCAAACCTCTTCGAGGATAGCTGGCCTTTCATGACATCCAAACGAATCATCCCGTGGGGCATTCAGGTCGTTCGCGAGGGCGGCTTGCCGGCCATCGCGGTGTTTGTCTTCCATGTGGTTGCATCGAGCGGGTTCGACGCTTACGCCTACTTTCCGGCCCTCGACATCCCCATGCACTTCCTGGGAGGCATGGCCATCGCGTACTTGTTCCACCGGGCGTCGATCACGGCATCCGCATGCGGCATCATCGGGCCTTTCCATCGCGTCACGCACGCGGTTCTTGTCGTCTCGCTCACCTGCACGGCCGCCGTGTTCTGGGAGTTTGCTGAATTCACTGTGGATCGGTTCTTTCTCGCCCGTTCTCAGCTTGGCCTGACGGACACGCTGGCGGACATGTTTTTGGGAATCTGCGGCGGGATAACGCTATTGGCCGCCACTCGGTTTGGCGGCCGGGTGGAAGAACCCGAATCGACGAGCCCGTGAGGGCCGGGCACGCAAGAAACGTCACGACATACCCTACGTTTTGTGGCTTGTCGTAGGGTAATCAAAGAGTCCTGACCCCTTTTCTGACGTTTCAGTGAAGCAGGAGATCTGCTTTTCGCAGGGCGAAGCAATCGCCGCCGGAGAAGATCAGCCAGGCCGTGCAACCGTCGGCGCTGATCCATTTGGAGGGGAAGCCCGCGGTCTCGCCTGGCGGAACGTCCCAGGTTTCTGTGTGGAACGCGGTTGTCCAGGGGCCCCAGGGTTCGGGTGCGTCGAAGATGGCCATCCCCGTCCGGTCTTCCGGTTCATCGCCGTGTGAGAGTACCTGGACCCAGAGATAGCGATTCAGCGGCTCGTTGTACGTGACGATCGATCGTCCGCAACGGCCGCGATGGTCGAAGATCGAACCTCGCTTGGTTACGTCGGCCGTCCATTGGGGCGAGCCGGAATTGTCGAGACGCTGGAAGAACTGGTAGGCGTCTCGATCCCGGATGCGATCCGTCTTCACCCGGGCCAGCACGAAGCGGTCGGCCGCATCATAGGCGCTATCGGAGTCGAGCGAATAGAGGTAGACGTAGTCGTCCCGGGCGCCGGCGTAGTTGCGGCCCAAGTTGAGAAAGGTCGGACAGCCGAAGCTCTCTTCAAATCGCCAGTCGCACCACTGCCAGGTTGCACCGTGATCTTCGGACCAGGCGATCTGGGCGTTGTCGGCATTTCTTGCGCAGAGGTAGAGGATACTGTCGACCATCAGCAGCCCGCTGGCCTTCTTGCCCTTGCGTCCGTCACCATAGGTCTCGCCGCTGGGCGAGCGGATATTCTCGAAAGCGGGGTTTTCGGGTCCATCTTCGATGCGGGCGAATCCCATACTGAGCTTTTCAGGCACGTGGGGATCGAACCCCCAGCCGTCGCCGTAGGCGGTGTAGAGACGATCATCGTCGGCCCAGGTTGTCGGCCAGTTGTCGCTGCCTTCAGCGCGGCGGAGGATGGTTTCCGGTGGAGCCCAGACAACGTCGCGAATAACAGGGCTTGGTGGATAAGGAATGGCCGCCTCCGTTGGTTCGGACGGTGTGACCGATGCCACGATTGGATCGAAAAACCCGCGAAGCACGTCGTAGTGCTCTTCGGACCCGCGATTCCACGACTTGCCGGCACGAGCGGCCACAATGTCCAGGCTGGGCACGACGAAGATCAGGCTGTCGTAGAGTCCCCAGGACCAGTAGGCGTCGCGCGGCACGCCGTCGAGCGTGCCGTCGTTATTGTTCCACCAGAGCAGCCCGTAGTGGTCAGAGGCGTTTCCATGTTTCGGATCGTGCTCGGACAAGCCGACGACTGCCGGCACGGTTGTGGACGCCTCGGCGACGAATTCGGGGTCGAGAATCCGGGCGTCCTGCCATTTTCCGCTGAGGAGATAGAGCAGGCCGATCCGGGCCATGGCGTCGACGTTGGCGCTGACGCCGGACCCGAATTCGCGACGGGGGATCCCCTCAATTTCCGCCGGCCGGTAGGAGTTCTTGCGCCAACGAAGGTCGGTTCGTTGGATGCCGATCGGTGTGAACACGCGCCGGAACATCAGTTCCTGAATGTCTTCGCGATAGACCAGGGTGACGCACTCGGCCAGCCAGTTGGGCCCGCCGTCGCTGTAGTGCCACTGGGTGCCCGGCTCGAAGAGGAGCGGTTCGTATCCGCCGGGCTTCTCGAAGCCGGCGGTTTGCGTCGCCAGGTGCCGGAGCGTGATCTTGGGCAGCCAGCCCGTCTTGGCGTTCGAGTCGGGTGGAGTCCCGAAGGCCGGGTGGTACTGCTGGGCCAAATCGTCGAGCTTCATCCTCCCGTCGGTGATTGCGAGTCCCAACGCCGTGACGCCGATCGACTTGCTGCTGGACTTCAGATCGTAGAGTTGCTTCGGATCTCCCCACGACATCACGAGTCTGCCGTGCCGGGTGATGAAGCCCGATCCTTCGCCGGTGAGAGCGTAGTCCCGGGCCTGTGCGAGCAACCTGGCATCCATACCGACGTCGGCCGGTTCGGCCTGTTCCCAAGTGTTCGCGGGCCACGTGGTTTCGGGGGGGGCTGCCAAGAGGCATGCTGCGGAGATAAGAATCGCGTTCACAATATCGCTCCTTTCGACCGACTGATTTCTTCAGACCCAGGCTGGCCAAGAGCACAGGAGCGAGTGTAACCTGTGGACTGATCGGGCTGCAATCACGGGAGTGTTACGGATTCTCCGTTGCTTCCCGGATCGCCACGTCGAGGGTGCCGGCGTTGTCGTCCAGTTCGGCCGCGGAATCGTTGATTCGCAGGTAGAGCGTTCCCGCCGACTCGGTGCGGATCGTCGTTCCCAATCCGACGGTTTCCGGTTGGAGAAAAACGCTCGTTTCGTTGTGCGGATCGTCGGATCTGACGGCGGCAAGGAGCACACCCAGGGGACGTCCGTGGTAGTAGCGGATGGTGACGCCCCCCGGCTCGCACCACCAGATCGCGGGTTGGTCGGCCACCTGATAGCGGCCTTGGGCACGAATTTCATAGGCCTTGCCGCCGTCCAGGCGAATACGGGAATTCTGCCAGCCTCGGTCGGCCTCGACGCGAATCAGGTTCCAGCCCGATCGGGGCGGACCGCCGGGCGTGAAGTCGATCGCCATCCGGGGCACGTCATATCCGTATTCGATGTTGCCCACGAAGACCTGCCATTCTTCTGCCAGCGCACGCCAATCGTCGCCGATCAACTTGCGGAACCGCTCGGTGAAGTCCCGGTCTTCGACGGCCCGGCTCAGAGAACGGAAACGCACTTGATAACGGGGGTGGAGATCGAGCAGGGCCGCCGCCGCCCAGCTCCAGGCATAGGCGTCGTTGTCTTGATGAGCCGTGCCGCTGAAATCAAAGACCTGCGGCAACGAGAGTGCCTTCCCTTCGGCAAACAGGTCCTGGACCCTTCGTACTCGTCCCCAACCGGGAACGTCGTCGCGCGACTTGGGCACGATTCCCATCGTCAGCCGGCCGTCCTTCCACTGGTGCGTGCCGAGCAGTTCGGCCGTCCCTTCCATATACCAGGGCGGGCCGCACGATCTGAGAATCGTGTTCATGAAGCCGTGGGTCCCCTCGTGCAACAGCAGATGGCGCCGGTAGTAGGGTGTTTCCTGCTCGTAGAGCCACAGGTCATAGTTGACCGAGAAGCCGTTCCGAAAGGGGGGCAGGTGGCGAGGCAACAGGCCGGTCCGGCGGAATCGGTCGCCGTCCTTCATCAGGAATCCGGTCATTTGCCACGTGGCGCGGCTCGCCGGATCGACCGAGAAGTAGTTGCACCAGATCGGGAATGCTTGATCAAAGACCTCGGGTAGCTCCTCGATCAGCGGGTCGTACGGCAGGTCGGTGAACAGAATCAGCCGCCGACCGGCGATCTTTCGGATTCCTTCCTTCGACGCCTTTGCCTCGTCGACGGTGGAACGCGGAATTCCGGGCACAAATCGTCCGGGGCCGTCGTCCACTTTCATCAGGTCGGACAAGGACCGGCCCGCTCGCTCGTATTCCCCCTCCTGGGCGAGCAGACGCGGGGTCAACCCCAGGCCGGCGACGGCCGCGAGAATCGCCGCGAGAACGATCCGGACGAAATTCTCCTTGCGGGAGTCTGACGCCACTTCAAATACCTCGGGAACCGTCGACTGCTGCATCATTGCCGAAAACCAGAATCCTCTCTAGAATATTGTACGTTGAACGGAGTGGGGGCGCGAAGTTCCGGTGGGTTCTTCGGAGGGACAGCGCCAACTCGGTATCGGTCTGGAAGGTAAGTACTTGCGGTAGACTCGTTTAACCCGCAGCCGTAGGCAAGGACTGCCGAGCAGTTGCGAGCCACAATTCTTGAATGCCTTGCCTGCGGCTGCGGGTCAAACGACTGCGCAGCGATTGTGTGATCTCGGGAGGAAATGCGATGCAAGGCCCGTTGAAAGCTCGACTTGCAGTCATTCTGCTGATTCTGCCATGGTTCGTCTGCGGCGGATGCTGGAGCCGCGGCCCGCGAGAGGTCGTCGTCTACACGGCCCTCGATTCCGACTTTTCCGAGCCGATCTTCGACGATTTCGAATCGCGGCGGGGGATCAAGGTCTTACCCAAGTTCGATACCGAATCGACCAAGACGGTCGGGCTGACCGAAGCTCTGCTGGCCGAGCGGGACCAACCCCGTTGCGACGTCTTCTGGAACAACGAGATTCTGCATACGATCAGGCTTCGCGGGCAAGGGGTGCTCGACGTCTATCAATCTCGCGTGGCCGACAGTTACCCGGCCATGTACCGTTCCCCCGACGGCTACTGGCACGGTTTCGCCGCCCGAGCTCGCGTGCTGATCGTCAATACTTCATTGACGACTGAGGCCAACCGGCCCGGTTCGATCTTCGATCTGGCCGATCCGAAATGGCGAGGTAAAGCGGCCATCGCCAAGCCGCTGTTCGGCACGACCGCCACGCATGCGGCCTGCCTGTTCGCGGCGCTCGGTCCCGGCAAGGCCAGAGACTACTTTCGCTCCCTGAAACAGAACGACGTCCAGGTCCTGTCGGGCAACAAGCAGGTCGCCTTGTCGGTCGCCGCCGGCACGGCCGTCTTCGGCCTGACGGATACCGACGACGCCATCATCGAACTCGAGAAGGGCATGCCGGTCGCGATCGTCTATCCCGATCAGGGCGAGGGGCAGATGGGCACGCTGTTCATTCCCAACACGCTCGGCGTCATTCGTAACTGCCCCAATCCGAAGAACGCCCGGCGGCTCGTCGACTATCTTCTCTCTCCGGAAATCGAAATCAAGCTGGCCAAGGGGCCCAGCGCCCAGATCCCTCTGAATCCCGACGTCGACGTGGAACTCCGAGTCGAGACTCCCAAGACGATTCGGGCCATGGAAGTGGATTTTGAGCAGGCCGCGGAACAGTGGCATGCCAGCTCGGGTTTCGTTCGGAATCTGTTTGCCGGGGCGGACTAATCGCTACGTGGCCGCGGTTCATCGGCGGTGGCCGTTTACCCGACAGGGATACTCGCCGGCTTTCTCTGCCGCAAATTACCGAGTTGGTCCCTCTAAGTGTGTGAACAGTCATTTTGGTACCGGGGAAACGAATGAGGCGCTGAGTGCAGGAAATCGTTGACAGGGCCAAACGGGGAGACCTTCAGGCATACGGGACGCTCGTCGAGCGGTACGAACGCACCGTGTTTGCGGCCGTGTTCTCGATCATGGGCGACTCGCATGCCGCGGAAGACGTGACCCAAGAGGTGTTCATTCAGGGATATCGGAAGCTGGCGTCCTTGCGTGACACCAGCCGCTTCGCACACTGGTTGTTGTCGGTGGCCCGGCGAGAGGCCGTACGTGCCGCTTCCCGAGCGCATCGACGCCGGCATCTGCCGATCCCGGAAACGATCGATCCTCCCGCCGAGAATTCCAACGGATCCTTGTTGGAGGAAGACAAGGCGAATCTGCTCCGGCACGTCCAGGACCTGCCCGCACATGAGCGGCTCGTGGTTTCTCTACGGTATTTCGACGGCCACACCATGCGCGAGATTGCCGAGATCACCGGCCGTCCGGTCGGTACCGTTACTAAGAGACTGTCGCGTGCGATTGACCGGCTCAGGAACTCTCTCAAGTTGGAGGGACGGTGATGTGCGAACAAGATCATCTCGACAGCTCGCTTGCAGACCTCGGGGCGACTCTCCGCAGGCAACCTTCGTTGAGAGACCGAATCATCACGCGGATTGCTGAAGCCGAGGTTCTTTCGCGAACCACACTCAGGCCATGGTATCGAAGTCGTGTGGTCAAGGTGATCACCGGCCTAGCGGCGTGCCTCGCGCTGCTGAGCGTGTGGAGGTTTGCCGGACAGGAGACCGCGGGCCGCGTATTTGCCGCCGCGATCGAGAGTGTTCGGCAAGCTCGAACGTTTTCATGCCGGCGGATTGAAGAAGACACAGTGAAGAACAGGATTCGCGAAGAGTTGATCATGTTCAGAGAACCGGGCCTTCAACGCCGTGAGGACATCCGGACTGAATTGCCTCACTTCAAGAAGGAAATCTCCATCCGCGACTATGGCAGCCGCAAGGAACTGCGTCTGTTCCCAAGCGAGAAGACCGCCTACCTCGAGGACAAGAGCTCTGCCTACGAAATCGACGAGAACACTGGCAGGCTGAAGTTGCGTGAGCTGGATACGAGCATACGCGACCAGTTGATTCAGTGGAGCCAGGAGGAAGACGTCGAAGACCTGGGCCGTGCCGAACTGGACGGCCGGACCGTTCGACTGCTGAAGTCGCGCTGGGGTAAGTGGGACGTGAAGGTGTGGGTCAATCCCCGGACCCGAATGCCGGTTCAAGTGGTTCTCAGCGGTTACGGCAGATATGTCGACACCTACACGTCGATCGAAATCGACGGGAGAATGGACGACGGGCTCTTCAGTCTGGTGCCGCCCGAGGACTATCAACTGCGAGAAATCAAGACGGGGTGGTCCGATGGCCAGGAGAAGGTGTCCGCCAAGATGGCGTTCCTGGCGCCCGCCTGCTACTGGTTTGCCGACAAGCACAACGGCCGATTTCCGGTGCAGATCGGCGACCTTGCTGAAATCGGCATCAAGAAGGAAGTGCTCAAGGTCGTTCTGGCCGCTCCCGATCAACCGGACGGCCCTGCGGTGATCCGATATCGTCGTCCCGCTGAGAAGGCCGAGGGACAGACCACCATTCTCATGCACGAAGCCTTCGAAACCTGGCCTGAGCGCGGTCTCGTCGTCTGCTTCCTGGACGGCCACCGGGAGATCATTCGCGACCAGAAACGCTTTGAAGAAATGCTGAAATAGCTTGGCACCGCAGACAACATGGCTGCTGATGCGGCCGGTGTTTCGTGCTTGCTGTTTCTTGCAGGTCTGCTACATTCTCGGGTGGAAAGCCCTCTCACCCGCTGCAAGGAGCCCGGATCGTGCGAACCGCAATCTCGTGCATCGTCGTTGGGGTGGCAATGGGCACCGCCGGGACCATGGCCGACGATCCGCTGGCGGAGATCACGCGGACGATCGAAGGGGAGGCTCGTCGTGCGTCGAGCGGGTTCTACGCAGGTGTTGACGCGGTGATTCTGACGCCGCTGAAGTAGACGAACGATTCACGTCGTCACAGCCAGGTGGGTGTCGACCCATAGTGCTTTGAGAGGTCAAAGGTACATTTGGAGTGCAATCGATATGGGCAATGATGCCTTGAATCCCTACGCCAGCCCAGAAGGCCCGGCCTCCGAAACTCATCCGCGCCGCCCGATAGGCACCGTCATCTTCGCCGGTCTTCTGATGCTGTTTGGCCTTGAATTGGGGGCCGGTGGGGCGATTCGCTTCGTGCAGATTGTGCCGCATCACCTGGAGTTCATGACTTCACGGCTGTTCCCGGGATTTGTGCATCTGGCTGTTGCGATTCCTCTCGCGTCGATCACAGGAGCGATCGGCCTGCTGCGGGGAGGCCGTCTGGGTTGGTGGTTTGCAGTTTTGTCCTGCTACTTCCTGACAGCGTCCTTCGTGGTGCTGCCGGTCGTACGAAATGGGATCAGCCGATTGTCCATGCGGCTTGCTGTGATGGTCTCTATCCTTCTTGTCTACTGGTTCTATCTGAATCGACACCGCGTGCGCGCCTATTTCGGCCACACGGAGCCGCTGCGCTGGCGTGTCCATCTCCTGCTGTTCGCGGTCTGCTTGGTCGTCGTGCTGGGTGTGGGAATGTGTTAGATGGCGTCTCATTCGGCGGTCGGAAGGGCTTCACTTCTCCGCCAACTCCATGGCCTGCAGTTGCCGGTCAAAGTCGGCGGGCAGGTTCGCCACGGGTTTGCCCGCGTCGCGACCCGCATAGCACAACAAGTTCCGCAGCAGCCGCTCGGCGACCGGGTTCTTGTCCATGTGCTCACGAATCAGCAGGGTGTTGAGCAGGAACCGGCCTTCGCCCAATCGATACTCGGCCAGCATCAACCCGGAGGAATAGTCGAACGACGCGTTGTTCGCTCCGGCGATGGCCTGGATCGGCGGCTCCTGGCCCGAGAAGACCGTGTCCGGAATAATCTCGCGGTAGAAGGCGTAGTCCATCATTCCACCGCACGGCAGCCCCTCGAACACCGGATGTGTCTTCGCCCATTCGTCCTTGTGATACAACCAGCCGGCCGGTGCCGGCAGACTTCCCTTGGTCTCCAGCGGCAGCCATCCGACCGGATTGTCTCCGCGCCGGAAGACGCCGGGTGACAGAAAGACGGCCGAACCCCCCTGCGCGATGTGCCGAACCAGTTCCCGCCACGCCGCCGGAGAATTCTCGGCAGGCGGTGAAGAGACAAGTATGAGCTCGCGCCGCTCGGGCACTTTGGACGAAAACGGCCGCGTGCGGATGCGGTGTTCGACCAGCCACGCGGTCAATTCCGGGTCGTCGCCCCATAGGACCACTTCTATCTCCACCTCCGGCATCGTGGACGCGTCGGCAACGTGGAACACCGCCTCGCCGCCCATCGGCGCCCCGCCCCGCTCCATCGTGGCCAGGAACCGATACGTGCCGGCGGGGCCGTCGATTACCGCCTGGTCGGAGAAGAACGGGATTACCAGCGGAGGTTCGCCGCTGGAGTCCCCAGCGGGCACCGTCACGTTCACGACTCGTTCGAAGACTCGCGTCCTGTCGGGGCCGATCGCCTGGAGCCGCACGGGATACTCGCCCGGCGGCAAGGCGTCTTCATTGGCAAGAACGGCTTCGAGCTTGACGGCGGAACCCCGATACACCTGCTCCGGCTCGACGAACAGGCACAGGCGGAGCGGCGCCAACGCCTCGAAGATCGCGTCCGTTGTCCCGGGCTTCAACTCACGGAAGGTGGTGAACAGTCCCTCGCCGCTCATTCCCTGGTCGACCGTGCCCGTCAGGCTGTGGGCGACGAGGTTCGGGTTGGCTCGCAGGGCGTTCAGGCCGTACAGACGCTCGGCTGCCATGCGGCGAATACTCTGGGCAAAGAAATCCTGAGGCGAGGTAAAACACTCCGACATTGTCCAGCGGTCCCAATCGGTCAGAAACCGATCCAGCTTGTCGCGATAGAACCGGGCATCCTCCACATCCTCTTTGCCGAGTCGTTCGTAATGGCGAGCGACGCGCCACAGATCCACGGCGCTGCCGACCCCGTACTCGGACACGAACATGGGGTTTTTCCCCTCGCCGATCGTGCGCAAGGTGGCGATCACCGATGGCGTGTGCGGAACGTGCTGGTAGGGATGCTGGTCGTCGAGAACGTCTTCCCAACGGTCGGAGCCCGGATTGCTCAGGCTGCCGGCGGCGATTCCCGCCGACGCGTCGCGGCCGCGCAGATCCCAGCGTCCGCTGTTCAGCATGACCAGCCGCGTGTCGTCAAGAGAGCGCACGAGAGGCAGCGCCTCGACGGCATTGCGAAACACCGGGCCGTCCGGAGTCTCGTTGAGCAGCCCCCAGATTACGACGGAGGGATGGTTGCGATCGCGCAGGATCATCTCCGTCAAGCCGCGATCGTACCGCGCTTTCATGTTGGGAGAGTCCGCGAGGCACCAACTCCCATAGGGTTCTTCGTAGACCAGGAGGCCGATCTCGTCGCAGAGATCGAGTTGGTACCGCGTGGCCATGCCGGCAATGAAGCGAATGGCATTGAACCCCATGACCTTCACGTTGAACAGATCGCGGCGCAGCATGTCCGGGTCGGGCGGCAACTGCAAGCCCACGGGGCAATGGTTGCCGGTGTGCGAGCACTTCAGAAGCAGTCGCTTTCCATTCAAGCGGAAATAGCCATCCTCGAAGCGGAAATCGCGGAAGCCGCAGCGAACGGACCGCTCATCGAAGGAGCGGCTGTCGTTTTGTCGGATTCGTACGGTCACCCGGTAGAGATTGGGCTCGCTCAACTCCCATCGTCGCGGATTGGCCAGGGGCAAGTCGAGCTTCACGTGAGAATCGCCCGGCGGGAGGAGTTTTTCGACGGCAGTGCCGCTGAGCGTTTCGCCGGTTGTGGGGGCTACCGTGCACTCCAGGCGTCCCGACGTTTCTCGCGGGGAGGCGTTTCGGATGCGGACCTGCACCCGGACCGTTTCCGCCTTCATGTCGCCGCCGGCAAACACGTCGTCGACGTAGACGGCAGGTACGGCCAGCAGTTCGACCGAGTCGACGATCCCGCCATGATTGTAGGAAGCACCGGCGCGGTAGGGGATGACCTTGTTGCGATGCGGCGTTTCATTCAGAACGATGCCGTCGATCGGCGTGTGGGTGGGGTTCAACACGCGCACGGCAAGCCGGTTGACGGCGTTGGGCTTGACGGCATCGGTGACGTCGAGCGTGAAGGGCGTCTCGCCCCCCTCGTGCCCGCCGACGTCGAGCCCGTTGAGCCAGACTTCGGCCCGGTAGTCGACTGCCCAGAAGCGGAGAAGGTACCGCCCTCCCGCGTGCGGATTGCTCGGCGCACGGAAGTCGTGCCAATACCAGGCCACGCCGTGATAGCCGGGAAATGCATCCTGGATGATCCAGGGAACTCCGGTCGGTTTCGTGTCGGGTGGGGGCTCACCCTGCCAGTGCTGCTCCCGGCCCACGTTCGCCGCATCGGTCGCGAGAAGCCAATTCTCGCCGTCGAGAGAGACTACGAGCGAGCCGGCGGGCTGAGCGGTGAGCGTGGGGGACGCAGCTTCGTCATCCTGTGCCAATACCCACCCAGGAAACACGAGCACAGCGGCCAATGGCAACAGAGTACGTCTCATGATGTCCTCCAGAATCCGATTCCCTGAAAATCGCGGCACGGGCGCCGTCCATAGGATCAGTCTCCTCCGGGGCTGTCAAGATGCCGCTTCCTCTGCGCCACCGCGTGTTTCTGGCATTTCGCCGTGTCGGCGTCTGCTGGCTTCACCCGATCGGACGCGTTACGATGGTGGATATTCTCGGCCAAAATGCGTTGCGCCGATCCGTTGGGGAAAACTGATTCGTTCGGAGGTAGCCATGAGCCAGAACAACGTTTCACGTCGTGGATTCATCCGGTCGGCATCCGCGGGTGCGGCGGCCGTCACGGCGGGTGTCGTCGGTGCTTACGGAAGTTCTGCCGAGAAGGCCAATACCCTGGCCGTGCTGGGGGGCACTCCGGTGCGGAAAGAACCGTTTCCCGTGTGGCCCCAGACCACGGCCGAGATCGAGAAGTCGCTTGTTGCCGCGTTTCGGTCCCGCAAGTGGGGTCGCACATTGGGCGAACGCCGGCACGGCTCGGGGCAGGTTGGCCAGTTCGAGAAGCGGTTTGCCGAGATGGTGGGGGCCAAGCACTGCCTGGGAACCGGCTCCGGTACCCAATCGTTACACACGGCCCTGCATGCCGTGGGTGTGGAAGCCGGCGACGAGGTGCTCGTGGCCCCTTGCACCTACCTCGCGTCGATCCAGGCCGTGCTGATGTGCAACGCCTTGCCCGTGTTCGTCGACGTCGACCTCGATACGTTTCAAATGGACCCGAACAAGATCGAGCCGCTCGTCAACGAGAACACGCGCGCGATCGAGCCGGTCCATATCGGCGGCATCCCCTGCGACATGGAACCGCTCATGGCGGTCGCCGCGAAGCACAATCTCAAGGTCGTCGAGGACGCGGCCCAGGCTCACCTGGCGGAATACAAGGGAAAGAAGTGCGGCACCTTCGGCGATCTGGGCTGCTTCAGCTTTCAGACCAGCAAGGTGATCGCCTGCGGCGAAGGCGGTGCGATTGTCGGCGACGACGGCGAGCTCATGGAGAAATGCTACACGTTCCACAACATCGGCCTGTCGAGCGATGGAAAGGGCGCCGCCGTCGGTACCAAGTACCGGATGCACGAGTTCGAGGCGGCCGTGTTGAATCCTCAACTCGCGACGCTGGCCGAACAGACCAAGGCAAGAAACGAGAGCGCCGCTTATCTTGCCAAGAGGCTGGAGGAGATCCCGGGAATCAAGCCGCAGAAACTCTACGACGGAGTCAGCCAGGCCGCCTACTACATCTACGGGTTCCGGTACCAGAAGGAGCATTTCAACGACGCTCCCAAGGAGAAGTTCCTGAGGGCGCTGCGCGGAGAGGGAATTCGGTTCACGACCATGTACTTCGACGAGTTGAACAAGCAGCCGTTCATCGAAAACACCTTGAACTCGCGGACCTTCCAGAAGATCTTCCCAAAGGAGCGGCTCCGGCAGTACCGGGAGCAGAACCACTGCCCGAGCAACGATCAGTTGTCTGCCGAAGGCGTCTGGCTGCCTCAGTATGCCTTTCTGGGCGGCAAGGAACTCATGGACGACATCGCCGATGCGATGGCGAAAATCCATGAAAACCGGGAGCAGCTTGCCCGAGTCTGACCGCGAGACCTTTTATGAGTTGAATCCCGGTTTGCCGGCCATTACGATGGTAGTTTCGAGAACTCAGGCAAGCCGACGCGCCCGGCATCGGCAGGCTGTGAGTCGATTCTCCCGAGCTACGGAGGCCGTTTCGTGTCAGCACTCAAGCCTGGTGGCGAATTCCTCGGACGCTGGGGGACACTGGCAGGGATTCTCCCGTGCCTGGTGGCCCTTGCGGGCGGATGCGGAATGAGTTCCGCCAAATCACTCCAGACGCAGGAACCGCCGCCGCCGGAGGTTGAGGTGGCCCGCCCGGCGCTCAAGGAGGTGATCGACTACTTCGAGTTCCCGGGGCAGACGGCGGCCGTGGGAGAGGTGGAGATCCGCGCCCGGGTGACCGGCTACATCGTCAAGGTGAATTTCGAAGACGGCCAGGAGGTGAAAGCGGGAGACGTGCTGTTTGAAATCGATCCGCGTCCCTATCAGGCGGCGCTGGATCAGGCACGAGGCGAGTTGGCGCGCCAGCAGGCCACCCTGGTCAAGGCCGAGACCGACCTTGCCCGCTCCGAGCGATTGCGGCCTTCCGGCGCCGTGAGCGAGGACGAATACGAACAGGACGTGGCACAACTGGCGATCGTCAAGGCCGCCATCCAGACGGCGGAGGCCGCCGTCCGGAATGCCGAGTTGAACCTGGAGTTCACCAAGGTGGTCTCCCCCATCGACGGACGGGTCGGCCGGAGACTGATCACGGAAGGCAACTTCGTGCAGCCGGGGCTCGACGAGTCGACGGTTCTCACGACCGTGGTAACCACCAGGCCGATCTATGTCTACTTCGACGTGGAGGAGCCGGTGCTGCTGAAATACCTCGGATCGCTCTGGCAGGCCGACGGGAAGTCGTTGCTGGATCGCATCGAACAGCTCGGCGTGCCGGTCGAAATCGGTCTGGCCGACGAGACCGGTTTCCCTCACGTCGGAACGCTTGATTTTGTCGACAACCAGGTCGATCGGGGAACGGGAACCATCCAGGCACGGGCCGTGTTTGAGAAACCCGCCGCCTGTCTCTCTCCGGGGCTCTATGTGCGCGTGCGGATGCCTTTCGGCCAGGCTCGTCCGGCCGTGCTGGTGCCCGACCGCGCCATCGGCACCGATCTCAAGGAGAAGTACCTTCTGGCCGTGAATGCAGAGAACGTCGTCGAGCGCCGGCTGGTTCAGGTGGGATCACTCCACGACGGGCTTCGCGAGATTCAGTCGGGCATCGGTCCCGACGACCGGATCATCGTCGAGGGCCTGCAACGAGCCCGCGGGGGACTCGCGGTGATTCCGAAATCGGCGGAACCCGAGAAGGCCGTGGCGGATGTCGCGGCATCGGCGGACTCGGAGTACAAAGCCGGAAACGAAACGGCCGGCGAGAATGCTGCGGAGAGTCACTGAACGGCCCGAAGCGTCAGATCGGTTTGACGGGGACTGGAAGAGGTAGCGGCTGATGTTTTCGCGGTTCTTTATCGATCGTCCGATTCTGGCCTCCGTGCCCTCGATCATCATCACGCTGCTCGGGCTCGCGGCAGTCTTCCAGTTGCCCGTCTCCCAGTATCCGGAGATCACTCCGCCGACGGTGCGCGTGTCGTGCGTCTACCCGGGCGCCGGCGCCCAGGTGGTGGCCAACACGATCGCCGCCCCGATCGAGCAGCAGGTCAACGGGGTGGAAGACATGCTCTACATGTCTTCTCAGTGCAGCAACGACGGTTCGTACAGCCTGTCGGTGACGTTCAAGGTCGGAACCGACCTGAACATGGCCCAGGTGCTCGTGCAGAATCGCGTCGCCCTGGCCTTGCCGACCTTGCCCGACGTGGTCAAAGCGGTCGGCGTAACGACCGCCAAACGATCTCCCGACTTGATGCTGATGGTCAACCTGGTTTCACCCGGCAAGCAATACAATCAACTCTACCTGAACAATTATGCGACGATCTTCGTTCGCGACGAGTTGGCGAGGCTCGACGGAGTCGGCGACGCCATGGTTTTCGGGCAGCAGGCGTACAGCATGCGCGTGTGGCTCAACCCCGATCAACTGGCCTCTCGGAGCATGACCGTGGGCGACGTCGTGCGCGCGGTTCGCGAACAGAACGTGCAGGTTGCAGCAGGCCAGGTGGGGCAGCGGCCGGCGGCGCCGGGGATCGACTTCCAGTACACGATGACCACCCTGGGCCGGCTCGAGGAACCGGAACAGTTCGCCGAGATTGTCGTCAAGACCGAGGGCGACGGGCGAGTGGTGCGGCTCCGCGACGTGGCCCGGATCGAATTGGGGGCCAGGAGTTCCGACTCGACGACCCGCTTGGACGGAATGCCGGCGGCAGGCATCGGGGTGTTTCAGCTTCCCGGCTCGAATGCGCTGGCCGCGTCGGATCGCGTCAAGGCGAAGATGAAGGAACTCTCGGAGCGTTTTCCTGAAGGCGTCGAGTACCGCATCGTCTACGATACAACCCCCTACATCCGGGAATCGGTGCGGGAAGTCTTCAAGACGCTGCGCGACGCCGTGATTCTGGTGGCCGTCGTCGTGGTTGCGTTCCTGCAGAACTGGCGTTCGGCCTTGATACCCCTGATCGCCGTGCCCGTGGCAATCATCGGCACCTTTGCCGCCATGGCCGTGATGGGCTTCAGCCTGAACACCCTTTCGCTGTTCGGGCTGGTGCTGGCGATCGGCATCGTGGTCGACGACGCCATCGTCGTCGTTGAGGCGACCGAACACCACATCGAGCAGGGACTCCTCCCCCTGGCGGCCGCCCACAAGGCCATGGAGGAGGTGTCGGGTGCTCTGATCGCCATCGGCCTGGTGCTGACCTGCGTGTTCGTGCCCTGCGTGTTCATCTCGGGAATCAGCGGGATGTTCTTTCGCCAGTTCGCCCTGACGATCGCGGTTTCGACGATCCTTTCGGCCTTGAATTCGCTGACGCTCAGTCCGGCTTTGTGCGCGATCCTGCTGAAACCCCGCCATGCCCATCGCGATCCGCTGACCCGAGTGCTGAATTTCTTGCTGGGCTGGTTCTTCGCGCTGTTCAACAAGGTCTTTTCTCTGTCGGTTGCGGGGTACACTCGCACGGTGGGCAAGCTCCTCCGCGTCAGCGTTCTTGTGCTGCTCGTCTATGGCGGATTGCTCTATTTGACGGACTGGAGCATTCGCCGGGTTCCCACCGGGTTCATTCCCAACCAGGATCAAGGGTACTTGTACGTGGTCGTGCAGTTGCCCGACTCCTCGTCGCTGGAGCGGACCGAGAAAGCCATGACGCACGTCGACGAGATTGTCCGCTCGACGCCCGGCGTCGGCCATACGATCTGCATCGCCGGCATGTCCTTCGTCTTGCAGGCGAACGGATCGCACTTGGGGACCATGTTCGTGGTGCTCGACCCCTTCGAGGAACGGCACTCCGTGGAACGGAACGCCGAAAATGTCGTTGCAGCTCTTCGCCGGCGGCTCTCCAAGGAAGTCAGCGAGGCCGCGGTGGCCGTCTTCGCTGCACCGCCGATCCGGGGCCTGGGCAGCGCCGGCGGCTTCAGGATCATGATCGAGGACCGCGGCGGCGTGGGCGTGGAGACGCTTCAAGCGCAAACCGATAACCTGATCGCCTTGGGCAACAAGGAGCCGGGACTGGTCGGCCTGTTCACCGTGTTTCGCGCCAACACGCCGCAGTTGTACGTCGACGTCGACCGCACCAAGTGCAAAGCGATGAACGTTTCGTTGAGCGAAGTGTTCGACGCCCTGCAAGTCAACATGGGCGGGCTGTACGTCAACGACTTCAATCTGTTCGGACGAACGTGGCAGGTGAACGTCCAGGCGGATACTCCTTTCCGGATGGATCGCAACGACGTGCGCCGGTTGAGAGTCCGCAACGGCCAGGGCGACATGGTGCCCCTGGGGACGCTGGCCGGCGTCGAGGATGCCGCCGGCCCCTTCGTGATCAATCGCTACAACATGTATCCGGCGGCGTCGATCAACGGCGCCGGCCTGCCCGGCGTGAGTACGGGCGAAACGATTGCCGTTATGGAACGGCTTGCCAGGCAGCATCTGCCGTCGACGATGGGGTTCGAATGGACCGAAGTCACCTACCTGCAGATCATTGCCGGGAGCACGACCCTGTTCGTCTTCGGCGGCGCCGTGGTGCTGGTGTTCCTGGTCCTCGCCGGGCAGTACGAGAGCTGGTCGTTGCCGCTGGCCGTCATACTCGTGGTGCCGATGTGCATCCTTTGCGCCGTCGCCGGCGTGGCGATCGCCGGCATGGACGTCAACATCTTCACGCAGATTGCCTTCGTCGTACTCGTCGGCCTGGCCAGCAAAAACGCCATCCTGATCGTCGAATTCGCCAAGGCCAAGCGGGAAGGCGGCATGTCGCGATACGAGGCCACCCTGGCCGCCTGCCGATTGCGCCTGCGGCCGATCATGATGACGTCGTTCGCCTTCATCCTCGGCGTGGTTCCCCTGGTCGTCTCCAGCGGGGCCGGCGCAGAGATGCGGCGGACCTTGGGGGTGGCCGTCTTCAGCGGCATGCTCGGAGTCACGGCCTTCGGCATCTTTCTCACGCCCGTGTTCTACTACGTGATCCAATGGTTCGCCGACCGCAGGCAGCAGAGGCTCGCGGCGCCGGACCGCTGATTGCACGATTTGGCTCCACCCACTACAATCGGCGCTAATGGAACGCTGTTGGGCGGCATCCGGCCTGGGAAACGCTTGTGTGCTTTTCGACACTCGTATCCAGGCCCTGGCGAGTTCACCGCCAGGCGACGAAGACCACCGCATGAGGCAACGTATGTTCTTTCGCCGCTATGGCCTGCCGATTTGCATCCTGGCTCTTCTGTGCACGCCGCTGGTGTCGCTCGGCGCCAAGGCCGCACTGGACTCGATGACCAACGACGTAAGCGATTGGCTGCCGGAAGACTTTCCCCAGACGGAGACCATCCGCTGGTTCGGGGAGCGCTTCAGCGGCGACGCCATGATGGTGGTGAGTTGGCCCGGTTGCACGCTGAACGACGAGCGTCTGGACCGCATGCGGGACGGTCTGCTCGAGGCCCGCGGTTCCATCGACGGCGGGCCGAGTGAACCCCTGTTTCAGTTGGTTTTCACCGGGCGGGATACGCTTGCGGAGTTGACGGCGTCCCCGGTTCGCCTGCCGCGCAGTCAGGCGATTGCCAGGATGCGAGGCTGGCTGGTCGGCCCCGAAGAGACTGGCAATCCGACCACCTGCGCCGTCGCATTCCTTTCCAACACAGGCTGGGTGAACCGGAAAACGGCGGTGCAAAGCGCGTACGATGTCGGTAAGTCGATCGGTTTGAACGCGGAGGACTTGCGTTTAGGCGGCCCGGCGGTCGACAGCGTGGCGATCGACGACGTCAGTAATCAATGGCTCATCCCTCTGATCGCCGTGGCAATCCTGGTCGCCGTCGCTGTAGCGTGGTGGAGTCTGCAAAGAGTAAGTCTGGTCGTGCCCGTCTTCTTCTACTCGATGTTCGCCTGGACCGTCTGCCTGTCGATCGTGCATGTCTGCGGAGTCAAGATGGACGCCGTCCTCATCACGATGCCCTCGCTGGTCTACGTCTTGGCCTTGTCCTCGGCCGTCCACATGACCGGCTATTACAGGAAGGCCGTCGCGGAAGTCGGCATCCTGGACGCACCGGCACAGGCTTTGCGCGTGGGTTGGGCGCCCTGCATGGCTGCTGCAGTGACGACCGCCTTCGGCGTAGGGTCGCTGATGATCAGCGAAGTCGTTCCCGTCCGGCGCTTTGGGATCTTCTCTGCGGTAGGGGTCGTGGTTGCCGTAGTCCTGCTGTACGTTCTCTGGCCGTCGTCGGTCCAATGCCTTCTTGTGAGGCGAGGGGCGACGCGTACACAAAAAGGCAAGAAGGCAGCCGGAACCGGCGGAAAACCGCCCCGGAACGAACACGACTCCTTATGGTGGTTGCCCTTGTTCCGCATCGCCACGACTCGTTGGAGCATCCTGCTGCTCTTGCTGGTCCTGGCGGTGCCGCTTCTGGCCTACGGCGTCTCGAAAATCCGCATGTCCGTGAGTCTGCGAGACCTGTTCTCAAAACGGTCTCAGGTCATCCGAAACTACAGTTGGCTGGAAACGAATATCGGACCCTTGATCCCCGTTGACGTCATCCTTCGCTTTCCCAATCCCGACCCGGAGGATCCCTACGCGCTCTTGGATCGCGTCCGCCTGGTGGAACACGCTCGGAAACGCATCGACCAGATACCCGCCGTCGGTGCCACTTTGGCCACCAGCACTTTCCTTCCGCCTATCCCCGCCGGCGATACGCTGCGGCAGACCGTCCGGTCAAGCGTCATGGCGTTGCGGATCGAGCGGAGCCGGCAGCGCCTGTTGGACATCAAATACCTCTACGACGAGTATGACGAGTCGGGCACGCACCTCGAGGAGGAACTGTGGAGGATCAGCGGACGCGTCATGGCGCTGGGCGATTTGGAGTATGCTTCCTTTCTTCATGAACTCCAGCAAGTCGTGAACGAGACCCTCCAGCAGGACGAGACCGCCCGGCAACTGGGAGTGACGGCCGAGGTCACCGGCGGCGTATTCCTGGTGGCCATGGCCCAGGATCAATTGCTGCTTGATCTGAAGAACAGCTTCTTGATGGCCTTCCTTCTGATCGCCTTGGCCATGATCGTTCTGACTCGGAGCATTACCGCCGGATTGATCTCGATGATCCCCAACGTGTTTCCCGCGCTTCTGGCCTTCGGTGTGATGGGCTGGTTGAACGTGCCCGTCGATATCGGCGTGATGATGACCGCCAGTGTGGCCCTGGGCATCGCCGTCGACGATACGTCGCACTTTCTCGCCTGGTTTCGCCGTGGACTCGCCCAGGGACTACCCAGAATTGAAGCAATCCGCTACGCCTATGAGTGCTGTGCCACCGCGATGATGGAAACCTCCGTCATCTGCGGACTCGGAATTCTGCCGTTCGTGCTGAGCCCCTTCATGCCCGTGGCGCGATTTGCCTTGCTCATGGCCCTGCTGCTGTTCATCGCCATGGAGGCGAATCTGCTGCTCCTGGCAGCGGCACTGGCTTCTCCTCTTGGTCGATTCCAGAAGTCGGCAGTGCCTGGAGAGACGGTTTCCCAAGTTCGAGCCGCCTGCCCAGGTGCAACGCCCCGTTCGCCCGGGAAAGCCGCCGGATAGTTCGGTTTCGGATACCTGTCGGCATCGAGGCCGCGCAGATCGCCAGGCTCATGTTGACGACCTTTTCCGCTCACGATCGGCAAGGACGCCGTTCGCCGTCTTCAACCGTCCGGCGGATTTGCCCAAGGTACGTGTCCAGCAACTCCTGGGCCATGCCGTGCTCGATCACTCGCGGATCGAAATGCATCAAGACCCGAAGACGACCGGCGTACGTGTAGACACAGAACGCCGCGTGTACGTGCGGGCGCAGCGGGATCACATAATCGACCGATTCCAACACCACGTTCCCGGCAAGTACGCGATTCTCCCGGCGCGGCAGTGGCGTCTGCGAGAAGACGTTTCCCAGGTTGGACATCCAACTGGTCAGGGGGCATCGGTCGGCTTGTGTCCCCCTCGCGATCCCGCCGGGCAGCCAGCGAGACACCCCCAGCGACAAAATGAAGGTGTACTGGAGCCGCAACCGTTTGATCAGTTCCATTTGTTCGTGAATTCCGTCCAGCAGGCGGTCGGTATCGGAGAAGTCCTTGCCTTGCCGGTCCAGAAAAACCGAACTCACGGAGTTGGCCATCGGCATCTGTGCGTCGGCTGCGGTGCGCAGGTTGATGGGAATCGAAAACCGCAGCCAGTCCCGATCGCTGCCCAGATGCCATTTCTTTCGCCAGGCTCCCACCGCCAGAAACAAGTCTCGCACCAACAGATCGTTCACGGTCACTTCCCGCGATTTCGCAGTGGCAAGGATCCGGCCGGTTTCGGCCGAGTCAATCTGGCCGACAAGCGGCGTCGGGAACAGCGGCGGCGGCAACGCTTCGTCGATCTCGCCCACCGGGGGCACCAAAGGGGCGGGCCGGCGCAGGAGAAATTCGCGGGCTCCCAGCAATCCGACCGCCTGCTGATGGGCTGTTCTCACAAGCCTCCACGTCGTCAGACCCGGCGTTCCACGCCTGCGAAGATGCCGAACATTCAATTCCGGCAACGGCACTTGCTCGTCGCCTCCCAACTCCCGCGCGTAACCGATCAACAAATCCTCCAGCACTTGGGTCATGCCCAGAGCATCCGCGCAGGCATGGTGGACCTGGGCGACGACGTCGTCCCCGTCGTCGCGATGGACCACCCAGAACCGCGTGGCGGGTTGCCGGGTCAGGTCCATGTAGCCGGCCGGTGGAAAGCCGTGCGGATTGGTCTCGGAGCCCCATTGGACCGCCGGGCGCCAATCCGGATGCTCGATCCATTTCGGACGGCTGCGGCCTGTTCGCCGGACCGTGGCCCGCAGCAGCGGATGCCGCCGCACTGCCTCGGCCACCGCCGCTTCGAATGCCGCGCGATCGAGAAACCCGGAAAAGCTAAGCCGGAACACTCCGGTCATCGGATAGGCCGGGCGGTCGTCGCACAACATGTATTCTTCCAGGCAAGTGAGGGCCAGTGGGAACATCGCGGTTCGGATTGCAGGGGGGGGGGGTATCGAAAAAACGCGGGGCGACGAGCGCGCGGGAGTCGGAGGACGCCCCAGGCAACTTGCGGCCCCTGCCGGGCGGTGCCACGCCCGCCAGTGTCAAGTATACTCGAAGTTGGCTTGGACGAGGTACCGGCCCCGCGCAAACATCTCGTCTTGAACCAAGCAGGAACCGACAACCGATCAAGCAGGGCATTTGCGTCTATGAAGAGACTTGCGATCACTGGCAGTTCCGGGTATCTGGGATCCCGGTTGGTGGAGTACTTCCGTCAACACCATGAGGGAACGAAGATCCTGGGACTGGACGTGCGCCCGCCCGAACGGACAGGCCCCGATGTATTCGTGCAGATGGACGTCCGCAACCCGCAACTGGGCGAGGCAATCCGCGACTTCCGGCCGGACACGGTCATTCACGCGGCCTTTGCCTTCGCGCCGATGCGGGATGAGCGCCAGATGCGGGAGATCAACGTCGAAGGTTCCCGCAATCTGCTGCGAATCGTTGCAGAGCAACGCCCCGAGCGTCTTCTGGTGGTTTCCAGCGCCACCGCATACGGCGCCTGGCCCGACAATCCGGTGCCGATGGACGAGACCTGGCCGCTGAGAGCCCGCAAGGAGTTTCGGTATGCGGCCGACAAGACCGAGCTCGAAGCGTTGGTCGCTGCGTTCGCCGGCGAACATCAGGACATCGCCACGAGCTGGGTGCGACCGTGCATGATCGGCGGTCCGCACATGGAAAACTACCTCAAGCGTTTCATCTTCGGCCTGCCTTTCTTGGTGCTGATCGACGGTTACAATGCACCCCTGCAGTTCGTCCACGAAGAGGATGTGGCAGCCGCGATCGACGCGATTCTGACTGAGAACGCGCAGGGAGCCTTCAACGTGGCGCCGCCGGATTGGATCACGATTTCCGATCTGGCGCGTGAAACCGGCCGGCGGGTCCTGAAATGCCCGTTCTGGCTCGTCTACGGAGTCCACTGGTTGGCTTGGACGATTCACTTTCTGAACCACGAATCGCCGGCAAGCTTCCTCTATTTCGTGCGTTATCCCTGGGTAATAGATTCCACGCGACTCCAGAGGGAACTCGGTTATCAATTCCGCTTCTCCAGCTTGGACACGGTGCGGCGTACGGTCGGCAGTGAGGGGCTTGTGCAGGGGCAACAGCCGCCCGCCCGATCGGCCGATCGCTAGCGGCGACTCCCCCTGCCGGCCGATCGGGCAACTCGACCTGAGCCGGTTCGGGCCTCGAACCGGTCTCGGGATACGAGGCAGAAACCGAGGGGTTCGAGTCGAGAATGCCGATTGTAGGGCCTGACCACCGGGTCGGAAGTCCTGGACCCCTGAGGGCTGAGTCTCGCCGTAAATGCTGATCTGCCAATCCTCAAGCGAGGTGAATGGGCCGTCTTCTGCCCCAATTGCACACCAACGGAGTATTGCTTTGACGCCGTCGCTGCTGTAAAGTAGGAATTTCCGTCCAAGGAGATCCACGTCACTGGATGACCTCCGCTTGTTGCCGCTTTAGGATGATGAGTATGCCAGTGTCGCGTTACACGTTGCTGACGGGGGCTACCGGTCTGGTCGGCCGGTATCTTGTTCGCGATCTCCTCCTTCGCGGTCAACGGCTTGCCATCGTGGTGCGATCGAGCCGGAAAGAGACCGCGCGGGAGAGAATCGAAGCGATCCAGCAGATGTGGGAATCCCAGTTGGGCCGGGTCATGCCTCGCCCCGTCTGCCTCGAAGGTGACGTCAGCCGGCCGGGCTTCGGCATGCAGGCGTCCGACCGCGAATTCGTCGCACAGAACTGCGACCGTCTCATCCACAATGCGGCCGTACTGACTTTCCACGGAAAGGACCGGACCGACGAACCTTGGCGGACGAACCTGGACGGCACCCGGAATACCCTCGATGCGTGCCGCGAACTGGGAATCCGCGACCTGCACTACGTTTCCACCGCCTACGTGTGCGGAAAGCGCGAAGGGATCATTCGGGAAGACGAACTCGACTGCGGACAGCGTTTTCGCAACGATTACGAACACAGCAAGTTTCTGGCGGAACAGATGGTCCGCCAGGCCGATTTCCTGGATCAACTCACCGTCTATCGCCCAACCGTGATCGCCGGCGACTCGAAATCCGGATACACCAATACCTATCACGGATTGTACATGTACCTCCGGCTGATGAGCGCGCTGGTGTGGAACCAGGCACCCGAGCCGGACGGTCGCAGGTTCACGCCGGTTCATCTGAACATGACGGGAAATGAGAAGCGGAACATCGTCCCCGTCGATTGGATTTCCGCCGTCTTCTGCCGGTTGTTGGAAACGCCGGAGGCCCACGGTGGAACTTATCACTTCGCGCCGAAGGAACCGCTCACTCCCCGCGAGATCATCGAAGCCGGCTACAAGTACTTCAATTCCTACGGCGTCGAGTTCCTGGGGGCAAAGGCAAACGAGTTGGGCAGTGCCGGCGACATCGACAACTTGTATCGCGAGAACAGAGGCGTCTACGAACCCTACGAATCGACCGATCCCACCTTCGACACTGCGAACACCGACAGGTTCACCGCGGACCTTCCCTGTCCGAAGATCGACGAAGCCATGTTGCACCGCTTCTGGAAATACGGCGAACAGGATCGGTGGGGCAAACGCCGGTACCCCAAGGCCCCGGTGCCGTTCTGGGCGGAGCAGCAGTTGGAGAACGCATCGCAACGGTCATACTCCTCGAATGCGTCCGGTCAAACAGGACGGCTGAACGGCCCGCTGACCGTCGGCTTGGACATCCTGGGACCGGGGGGCGGACAGTGGCGTCTACTCCTTCGGGGGGACCGCCTGGAGGACATGGAACCGGGGTTGCCTTCCGAATCCGCGGCGGTCTTGAGCATCTCGACCGATCTCTGGCAACGCCTGCCCCGTCTGCCCCGAGGGGCGGCAATTCATCGGCTCAGCGAGCACCTCGAGATCATGAACGGGGCTGCCCTTGAAATCCTGGCCGCATGGTTGTACGGGGCTCTGTTTCCAAAATCACCCGCCATTCATCCGGATCTGCCTCGCGAAACGCCTGGACGCAACAAGGAGGGCCAACTTGCCGGCTCACTTGAAGGCAATCGGGCGGGTCTGAAAAGCCTCGCGTGATTCCTGGAAATACGGTTCAGATGGAAGTCTGGCCGTCGGCCGGCTGCTCCGCCGCCCGGAACGGCGCGTACTCAATCATGCGCACCTTTCCGCGGCCGAGAATGCGATAGTCGATGCCTCGCCAATGCACGACTCGGGCAAAACAGCAGGCAATGACCGCAAGGGGATAGAGAAACTGGGTCAACGCAATCGCCGGCAGCAAGCGTACGGCCCGGCCGATCGTCAGCCCCGTGGCGTCCTCGTGTCGCGACCGGAGAACGTCGCACACCGACGACTCCAGCATCCCCAGCAGCCGAGCCTCGCCCGCCAGATAGGCCGCCACCCCGCCGAATAGCCATGCGGCAACACCGAATTCTCGCGCCGCCAACGCCCATCCTGCAACCGCCAGCGGCACCGCCAGCGACAGCAGCCCCATCAAGGAATGGGCCACCACCAGGGCCCAACGGGGGTGGTAAAGCCGGGCCCAGATCATCTGCCGCTTCATGAACCGGAAAGCGCCTCCAAGACCAATCTCTTCCCGATTCACGATCGTCAGCGACGGAACGAACCGCATCTCGAGTCCCGACCGGCGCATGGCGTCGTAGACCGGCACGTCCTCAACCATCGACGTCTCCCACATCCGGCGAAGCCCCGTGCGGTGCACGTCCGCCGGTCGCAAGGCCAGGGCGCCGCTCCAAGGAATCTTGAACAGCCACATCAGCACCACCGCCCCCGCATTCCACGCATACCGGACCAGAGAACCCCACCGTCCCTCAGCAGACATGTACCAGCGATTGCCCAGCAGGCTGCCTACCTCCGGATCGCGCATGGCCTTGGCCATTTCACGGTACCAGTTGGCGGGCACAACCATGTCCGCGGCGCAGAAACAGATCAGATCGCAGGTCTCTTCCGATTCGTCGAAGGCTTGAATCAGACTGCTGCAGATCAGGCTGCGCTCCGGCGGCTTCTCGCGCAGAACGCTCACGCACACCTTGTCCGTCCCCAGACTCTTCACCGTTTCCTCGACCACCTTCCACGCCGGGTCGTCCCCGTCGTCGATAACGATCCGCAGCCGAAGGTCGGGATACTCGTTCTCGAAGACCGAACGAATGGCTTGCGGAAGAAACGGATCCGCCCCCCGCAGCGGCATGAGCACGGTGATTCGAGGCCGTTCGCTCTCGGACAACTCCCCGGTATCGTCGCCCGACGCCGCCGAACGAACCGCCCGCACGTAAAGCCGCACCAGGACCCACTGGGTGGTCCAGGATATTGCCAAGTAGAAGAGAATCGCTATCGTCAGAACGTACATCGAACCCTCTCCGAAACTCAATGCTCTGCCGGCACTTCCGTTGCCTTCCCATCGAGTGTAATCGTCCGCCTCCCCTTCCCATAGATCCAATGCTCATGTGCTTCGGGCCAGCCTCCGACAATAACCGCCCCGACGGGCTCCGGCAACCTCCGGCACAAATGTCCCAAAACAGGGCAAGCCCGCACCCCAACCTTCTCGAAGGCATACGCCCGCCATGGGCGCAAGTCCCAAACCAAGACTTCCATACGTTAAGCGGTGACGTTTGGGCTGGTTTTTCCGCCCAACGGGGCACTTCTCGGCTCGCCAAAAGGGCAGATCCTGCCGGCCCGAGCTGTATACTTGTAAGTGCGGTTCTCAGACAGCCGGACCTTGCCGATCGGCACGACCCGTGCCATGCTGAAGGGGTGGCAATCCTGCTCGAGATCGAGGTTCGTTGATGGCCTGGCAGTACAGCGAGAAGACCAAACAACTGTTCATGGACGCCGTCCACGGCAAGCCGGGGACCCACCTCGGAGAGATCGAGGATCCGGACGGGGTCGGCGAACACGGCTCGATCGCCTGCGGCGACGCCATGCGGTTCACCTTCCGCGTCAAGCGCCACGAGACCGATCCCACCCAGGACGTCATCACCGACGCCCGCTACCTGACCTTCGGCTGCACCTCGGCCATCGCCGCCTCGGAAGCCCTGTGCATGCTCATCGAGCAGGGCAACTACACGCCGATCCACGCCCTCTCGATCACCAACGAAGATATCGTCAAGTTCCTCGACGGACTGCCCGAGCAGAAAGTCCACTGCTCGGTGATGGGTGCCGAGGCCCTGGAGGCGGCCGTCTTCAACTGGGCCCAACGCCGCGGAGTCGACCTGGCCAGGCTGGGCGTCGACATCCACGCCGACGAACAGGAAGAAGGACGCATCGTCTGCAAGTGCTTCTCCCTCAGCGAACCCTACATCAAACGCAAGATCAAGGAACTCAACCTCCGCACCATCCCCGACATCACCGGGGCGATCAAGGCGGGCGGGGCCTGCATGTCCTGCCATCACACCCCCGGCGGACTCCAGGATCTGCTCGACGAGGTCTGGAGCGGCCGGGAGGGCCGCGAGCTGCGGGTGCTCACCAACCCCATCCCGCCCGTCGCCCCCATGCCCGAGAAGCCGGCCGCCGCGATAGGCGGCGGGACCCGTCTCTCTCCCTACCAGTTCGCCAAGCAGGTGGAAAACGCCTTCGAGAAGTATATTCTCCCGATGGTCCAGCGCGACGGCGGCCATATCGAAATCATCGACATCAAAGACAACCTGGTCTACTGCCGCCTGGCCGGCGCCTGCGCCGGCTGCGCCGGAGCGAGCAAGACCCTCAAACTCCTCGTCGAACGCCACCTCAAGGAGACCGTCGACGAGAACATCCGAGTTATCCAGGTGTGAAGCGAAACCATGGACACGATCTACGTCGACAATAACGCCACCACCCGCGTTGCACCGGAAGTCTACCGGGCCATGGTGCCGTTTCTCACCGAGCACTACTTCAACCCCAGCTCGATGTATCAGCCGGCGCAGGCGGTGGCCGCCGCCGTCAGCGACGCCCGGCGGCGGATCGCCCAGAACTTCGGCGGAGTCCGCCCCGACGAGATCCTCTTCACCTCCTGCGCCACCGAGAGCAACAACATGGCGATCATGGGGGCGGTCAAGGCCAATCCCAATCGCCGCCACATCATCACCACCACCGTCGAGCACCCGGCCGTGCTGGAGGTCTGCAAGGACCTCGCCCGCGGCGGCTACGAGGTGACCTGCCTGCCGGTCGACCGGCACGGCAACCTCGACGTGGCCGACTTCGTCCGCGCCCTGCGGCCCGATACGCTGCTGATCACGATCATGCACGCCAACAACGAGACCGGCGTGGTCTTCCCCGTCGAAGAACTGGCTCGGGTGGCCAAGGAGACCGATCCGAACATCGTCTTCCACACCGACGCCACCCAGTCGGTCGGCAAGCTGCCCATCGACCTGGCCGTCGACTTCAAATACATCGACATGCTCTCCTTCTCCGGCCACAAGCTGCACGCCCCCAAGGGCGTCGGGGCCCTGTTCCTCCGCCGCGGCACGCCCGTGCGGCCCGTCATGATCGGCGGGCACCAGGAGTCGGGACGCCGCGCCGGCACGGAGAACGTGGCCTTCATCGTCGGCCTGGCCGCGGCCATGGACCTGGCGGCCGAGCGCCACGACCAGGACGAGCCGCGGATCCGGGGCCTTCGCGATCGGCTCGAAACGGCCCTAGCCGAGCGGATTCCGAACATCGAGATCAACGGCCGCGGAGCCCCCCGCATGCCCAACACGTCGAACATCGCCTGCCACTACGTCGAAGGCGAGGGCATGCTCTACCAACTCGACGCCGAGGGCGTCTGCGCGTCGAGCGGCTCGGCCTGCACCTCCGGCTCGCTCGAACCCTCCCACGTCCTCACCGCCCTGGGCGTCCCCTTCACCGCGGTCCACGGTTCCATCCGCTTCAGCCTCAGCCGCTACAACACCGACGCCGACGTCGACCACATCATCGAAGTCTTCCCCCGGGTGGTCGAGAACCTGCGGAATCTTTCACCCTACTGGGACCAATCCGCCAACACCCCGCGAAAGAACGCCGCGGAACTGATCGGCAAGACCCATTGAGGCCCCGTGGCTGACTCTTGCCGAGTGTCCCATTGTCCCCTTTCGCTCCGCGAAAGCAGCGTCATTGTCCCCTTTCGCTCCGCGAAAGCAGCGTCACTTTCGCAGAGCGAACGACGACCGTCATTTCCTAGGCGATCCCAAACGATTGTCTGTCAACTCGCTCAACGTGCCCACCCCGTTCCACGCCGGAGTGTTCTGAACAAGAGGCATGTCGCCGATTCTGCGGACGGCACGGCGGTGCGTGTCGGCACGAGTCTCTCCGTCTGGTTTGATGCATTTGGATTTCAGGCTTTGGATTTGTTCAGGATTTCGGATTTCGTGTTTCGGATTTGACTGCGGCCGAAGGCCGCCTTAG
>JAAYAY010000157.1 GCA_012719125.1 Planctomycetaceae bacterium
AGGGGTCATGCTGGAAGTCTCCCGAAAAGAGAATGGAGAAGTGGTCCGATTGCGAACGACACGTTCGCGACATACCTTCCAGGATGATTGCCCACGCCAAATGCGCAAGTCCTTTTAACCGTTACAACCGGGCTATTCGGAAGTAGGCCTGAAACCGATTGCTGGAAACAGCCACGTGGGCAAGAAGCCGACACGACGTCGGCCCAGGATGTACTCACCCAGCCTGCCAGGACCAAAAGAAACAGATCACGCGGAAGAGCCGACAGCGATTAAGTTCAACGCCGAAACATACGAGCGTGTACGTCGTTCTGGCAAGCGGTGAAGCTGTTTCCCCTCCTGCTCAATCACTTCTGGCCGAGGCAGGTCTTCCTCTTGTTGCTCGATGTATGCGGCAATCATCTGGCGACCGGTTTCGATCAGCCCGCTCCAGGCCATTTCTTCCACGGCATGCACGGCCTCGCCCCGCGCGGCTGCACGTTGCAGCCCCCCGAGCACCTGCGAAAACGCCTTGGCCACCTTGTAAAAACGATCTTCCACCTCAATAATCATTGCCAGGACTCCTGTGATAGGGCATTGAAACATTGTGTAAACGCCTCAATGTTTTACCCAGGAGTCCGCCTTTGTGTTACCTTCACCAGCAATACAAGCTGTTATTTGTTATGCTGCGCAAGCTGCGTAATATGCGGTGGCGCGAGGAGGCGGTTGCAACCAATTGATATTTACCCCATGGCTGCTATTCTGTTGCGAGGGGAGTTCGAAACCATCTATGCGCCCAGGAGCTGCCGCAACGGACCCGAACACTCGCAATTTCCTGCCCCTTCGGCACTTGCGAAATGTCAAAGGAGAACACTCAATGAGCAAACTCGGGATGTGCAGGACGAGCACGTTGTTCGTGCTTCTGGCTCTGGGAACGACGGGCATATGCCACACACACGCTTCCGATGGTGCGGTCATCGAAGTCCGCGGCGAGCCGGAATCGGAGGTGATGTGGTTCCGGCCGGGCGCGGTGCTGTTCACCGATCGAACCTACCGGCTGGCGGAATGCCCGGCGAAACTGGCAGGAGGGAAGTTCTTGAGGAGTTCCATTGATTCCACCCAATTCGACGTCGTGCAAGACGGCCGCCTGATCGTGCTGACCCCTCAGTCGATTCCCCGTGCCGCCTCTCAGGCAGAGGCCCTCGAGGCACAGGGGTTTTCGCGAATGGGGGACGATCCTTTTCAGTTGCTCGGAAATGACGAGATTGATCGGGTGTTTGCCTACGAGAAGCAGGTCACTTCGGGAGAGTCGTACCGGTTCGGAAAATGGGTCGTCGTGCTGGGGTTCGACGACGCTCGATCCGCAAGGAACAGGCCCCGCGCTGCTGATGGGAAACCGTTCTTCGTCTATCCTGCCGACATCCCCAACACGGGCGTGTTGTTCGTGGACCGGCAGGCGGAAGACCATTCGGGACACGGCAACAACTCGATTGCCGAATGTCGGAACGGCGATATTGTCGCCTTCTACAGCGTGACGGGAACCGGGGCAGACCATTGGAATGGGCACGGCGCGGGGGGATGGTCGGAATATCGCCGCTCGACCGACGGCGGCCTGACCTGGAGCCCACCCACGGTCTTCGACTATTCCAAGCGAACGTGGGATGGGGATGAGGCGTACTCGGCCCTGGTGTACTCCCTCGTCACCGCGCCAAACGGAACCCTGATCGCCACGGTGATCCATTACGCGAACGAAAAATGGGAGAAACAACGAACACCGGTCTATCTTCTCAGCGATGACCACGGCCACACCTGGAAGGGGCCGTATGAGTTTGACGAGTCTGCCACCGTCAATGATATCTCCTTCACGATGAACACGTCGTTTGTGCATGACGGAGAGGTCTTCATCGTCTTTCGGGGCAGCCCCGCGAATATGACTCCGGGGGGACCGCAAACGCTGTGGGTTTCGGGTGACAACGGGAAGTCATTCAGCCGGCGCAGCATCCTGCCCTTCGACGACGACTGCTACTATTGGGCCGCCGGTGCGCTCGATGACGGCAAGATCATCGTCTACACCTACAACGCTCACCTGAGGGGAGACGATCGAACGGCCGAACAGAATATTCCCTACGTGCTCAGCACGGATGGCGGACGGACGTGGTCGGACGTGCAGACCGCGCACTTCGCCAAGGGGATCCGCAACATGCAGCTGTCCGAAAAACTGGGCCAGTGGTACTTCATCCAAGGGCGAAGCGGCAGCAACCCGCGGGATCTGGTGGGTGACGACCCGGGGCCCAACAATTTCGTGCTCTACTCGTCGCGGGACGGGATCCACTGGGATGACGGAATTATACTGATGAGCAGGTTGCAGACTCCGGGCGGAGGCGACTGCTATTCCGCCAACGAAGTCATCGGCAAATACGATCCCGCGACGCCGGAACGGCTTCTGATCCATTCCGACGTGAGCTACGCAGGGGCCAAAACGAACATGCACCAGTGGTGGGTGACATTGACCCCATGGGCATGGCAAGCCCAGGCCGGCGGCACCGCCCGGGATTGAGAGACCGCGTGCCTGACGATCCGATCGCGGCGTTTGCGACGGCCGCAGGACTATCTTCAGACGAAAGGAGATACTGCGTGATGATGAAGAAACTGTCTGCCGTTGTTGTGTTTATCCTGTCCGTTTGCAGCTTCGCCGCTACAGCCCGCACTGCCGAAACGGTTCCCGATCTGGTGATCGCCGATTTCGAATCGCTCGACGGATGGCGGGGGTTGGAGCTCGATCGGCAGGAATTCAAGGAGGGACGAGCGTCGGGCTTGTGGTACAAGATGCCGGAGCGGAGCGGAGTGGCGACATCGGCGTTCTCGCACGACTGGAGCCGGCATTCGGCGGTGAGTTTCTGGATGCACAACGCCCGCAAGGTCGATGCAGCGTTCATGCTGATTCTCCGTTCGGAGAATCCGGCTAGCGACGGTGACGACTACTACTCGCTCAAGCTGCGGCTCGATCGATGGACGGGCTGGAGGCGATTGGTCGTGCCCTTTTCCGAGTTCGGCGCCGCCCGGGAGCCTTTAGGTTGGAATCAGATCGAGCGGATCGATTTCACCGCCAGCGGCTGGGACAATCAGCCGCACCCGGAGGCCGAGGTTCGGTTCGACGATTTCCGCGTGCTGGCGATCGATCGTGTAACGGGTCCGCGGATGTCGGATGAGGAATTGTTCGACGCCATGGACCTCGCGCGGCCCGACATGGCGGCCGTCAAGCAAGCGGTCGAACGGGGCGATCCGGCGGCGGCCAAGGCGGCCTGGCTCGAACATCTGCGGACTCGGAAGAAGCCGGTCTGGACGGTCGATTGGCGTGATCGCCCGAGCCGCGATCGGCCGGTTCCGAGGGGCGGTTCGGAGGGCTGGGATTACTACTCGAAGAGCCTTCGCGTCGATTGGACCGGTTGGAAACACTTCCGGTTGGCCAAGGAGGATTTCGACGTCGCCCGCAAACCGATCGGTTGGCAATGGATCGACTCGATTTCGATCAGTGCCGCCGGGTGGGGGCACGAGCCGGACGCGGAGACGGTGCTCTATTTCGACGACGTGCGGCTGGTCGGCGCCGGCAGAAGCGTCGATCTGGGGACCTTCGAAAAGGATACGGATGGATGGGTAGGGCTGACGGTCAGCACCGAGCAGGCGAAGAGCGGAGGCGCCTCGGGCAAATGGGATCGGCTGCATTTGCAGCCGTCGATTCGCACGACCGCAGCGCCCACGGATTGGACGAACGTGGAGACGCTCGAGTTCTGGTGCTACTCGCCGAAGGTGACGGACGCCCGGCTGACGATGGTCCTCAACAGCGACCAACGCGACTTCGCCGCGGCCGACGAGGTTCTCAAACACGTCATCCAGGGCCACGATTTCGGCCCCGACATCGACTGGCAGGCCGATCCGAACAACTACCGCGAGTGGACCTACGCGATCAACCGCTTCTTCCACTGGCGAACGCTGGCCGCCGCCTACTGGGAGGGGGGCGACGAGCGGTACGCCAAGGAACTGTGCGACCAGTGGGTCGACTGGGTGCGGAAGAACCCCGTGCCGCTGTTCAGCTCGGGCAACGGATCCTACACGTGGCGAACCATCGAGTGCGGCATCCGGCAGTCGACCACCTGGCCGGACTGTCTGTATCGGGTCATGGGTTCCGAACATTTCACGCCCGAAGTGGCGGCCGTGGTCACGAAGAGCATGATCGAGCATGCCCGGCACCTGACGGCCTGGCCGACCCGGGGCGGCAACTGGCTGACGATGGAGTCGAACGGCCTGGGGACGATCGGTATCCTGCTGCCCGAGATGAAGGAGGCCGCCGAATGGCGCACGACCGGCCTGGCCCGGCAATATGCGGAACTCGACAACCAGGTCTATCCGGACGGCTCCCAGATCGAGCTGACGACCGGCTATCACCAGGTTTCGCTGAATAACTTCCTCGGCCTGGCGTCGACGGCGATTCTCAACGACGTGCCCTTGCCGGGCGACTACTACGACAAGTTGCGGCGAATGTTCGAGTACAACTTGTACGTGCAGATGCCTAACGGCAGGACGCCCGCGTTGAACGACGGCGGCACCTCCGACGTCGTCCGGAGCATGGAGACGGCATTTGAACTCTACAAGGATCCGCTGTTCGATTGGGCGGCCACACGGGGTGAAAGGGGAACACCGCCCGACCACACGAGCCACTACTTCCCCTACGCCGGACAGATGGTGATGCGGAGCGGTTGGGAACCGGACGCCCGGTACATGATCATGGACGCGGGGCCCTTCGGTTTCGGCCACCAGCACGAAGACAAGCTGAGCCTGATGATGTATGCCTTCGGGAAGGTCCACGTCATCGACCCGGGCAACTACGCCTACGATTCGAGCCCCTGGCGCCGCTACACGACCGACACGCCGGCCCACAACACCGTGATGGTCGACGGTGAGCCTCAACGCCGCCGCCGGCAGCCGCGCGAGACGTTTCTCGTAGACCAACCGCTCGCGACCAACGTCTGGAGGACGAGCGATCGGCTCGATTACGCGGCCGGCCAGTACGACGAGGGCTACGGCGACGACAATGCAATCGCCGTGACCCATCGGCGCGAGGTGCTGTTCGTCAAGCCGGCCTATTGGCTGGTGGTCGACACGTTTGCGGGCGAAGGCCGGCACCGCTACGAGTCGCTATTCCATTTCGACGCCGACGAGGCCGAGATCGATGCGGACAGCCGCACCGTGCGGACGATCGATCCGACGCCGAACTGCCTGATTGCCGCGGCCGGACGGCCCGGGCTGGACCTGAAGGTGCTCAAGGGCCAGACGGAACCGAGCGTGCAGGGATTCGTCGCGGCGCAGCGTTGGCGGCCAAGTTGGAAGACGCCCGACGCCGAGCGGCCGGAACACGGCAAACGGGAAATCCCCACGGCCCTGTTCACGCTCGACGCCGACGGCCCGGCTCGAATGGTATACGTGATTATGCCCTATCCGAAGGACGAGTCGCCCTCGGTGACGGTCGAAACGGTCGCTGCGGAAGCCCCATCCCTGCGGGTGAAAGTGCAGCTTCCCAATGGTATACTGGACGACGTTACCCTGGGAGAGACCGTCCGAGTGACGCGTCTTCTTCCCAGCGGCGAATCGAGCGTGTGGGCGACACTTGACATACACCCGTAACCACACGAGATAGACGCCGCGGGCATTCCCTGGGATGTGTCACAGTAATCACTCAAACTGAAAAGCCAGCATTGCTAGCAGGCTGGAAAATCCGATGAAAACGGGTCTATCCTACAGTGTTGTGTGTCCGAAAGGACGCCTTCCCGGCTGGGGCCGGGACGAGGCCATGGAGGA
>JAAYAY010000158.1 GCA_012719125.1 Planctomycetaceae bacterium
AGGCAGGCGGACGAAAAAAATCTACCAGTTAGACGCTCTAGGATGGGAAAAAGGCGTAGACATGTGGAGCAGAATCGCACTTGGCATGGACAACGGACTTGCCGCTCCACATGTCTACGCCTTTTTCGTATCCTACGTTTGTGCATACTGTTTGCCTACAGGCACGGCAAAATGGAGCTGAACGGTCGATGAGAGTGCGAAACAATGAGGTACCCCCGGTGATGCTTGAGGCTGCGTGAGGTTTCGCACTCTCATCGACCGTCCAGCCCCATTTGTGCGTCTAACTGGTAGATTTTTTTCGTCCGCCTGCCTAACCACCCATAGTCTCTATCGGCACCCGCGGTTGCGGGCTCCATTCGTCGCCGTCCAACAATGGTCCTGCGGAAACTCCCGTGACGAGGGAGCGATACAGAAGGCCTGCATGGATCAGGACCCGAAGCGTGACGTAACTCCTTGCTAAGTCGAGCCTTGCATTTCAGGCGTGCTGCCCTTGGCAAGGGATGAGGGTGTTTTCGGAGAATCGTCAACTAGCCTCGCCAATGGCGGTGGAGGTCTGCTCGCAATGTCGCACAACGTAGATCCGTCGGGGGTACCGCTCGGGTGCGTGTTCTGATATCCTCCTGTTGCGGTTGCCAAGGCAACACCCCATCTTTGTGGTTAGTCTTACAGATGGCCGACCATTTCATCGCCAGAAGACCGAGAGGCCCCAATGCGAATCCTGTATTTGATGCTGGCGTCATGGACTGTCTGGGCAAACGCGGCGGCGTCGGCGGAAGACGCTCGGACCGAGGTGCGGCCGGAGATTACTGACGACGCGCTGGTCAACCCCGGGATGGGCTGGGTCTCCTTTCACTATTCCAACCGTTTGTGGGCCTACGGCTCGAAGAACGAGACGGGCGATACGCTCGAGTGGTTTCCCGGCGCATCGACCGTCTATTTCCGCTTGCCCTGGTCCTGCCTGGAACCGGAGGAAGGCAAGTTCCGCTGGGATATCGTCGATTCATTCGCTCAACCGTGGATCCACGCCGGAAAGAAGATCGCCTTTCGGGTCATCTGCTGCGACAACCGTTATCGCTATACCACGCCGGAATGGGTTCATCGAGCCGGCGCGAAAGGAATCGACTATACGTTCTCCACGCGTGATGCCACGCCCGAGGGAGTGCTCTGGGAACCGGATTACAAAGATCCGGTCTTTCTGGCAAAGCTCGATCACTTTCTCGACGCGATGGGCAGACGCTACAACGGCAATCCGAACGTCGCCTTCGTCGACATCGGCACGTTCGGTTTGTGGGGCGAAGGCCATACTTTCGCAACGTCGAAGTTGACGCAAGAACAGGCCGACGAGGTCGTCCGGCTGCACGTCGACCTGCACCGGAAGCATTTTCCCGATACGCTGCTTTGTATCAGCGACGATGTGGCCGGAAACTCGCGGCCCGGATCGCATTTTCCCGCGACGGATTACGCGCTGTCGAAGGGCGTCACGCTTCGCGACGACAGCATCCTCGTCGCGAAAGCGCCGAAACAATGGTTTCATGCGGAACTGGCCGGCCAGTTCTGGCCGACCCTGCCGGTGATCATCGAGCATGAACACTACGGCCTGTCGCGAGACCGCGGAGCGTGGGACAAGGACCTGCTGGCCGACTCCGTCGAGGAATATCATGCCAGCTACATGTCGATCCATTGGTGGCCCAAGGAATTCCTCGAGGCAAATCGCGACGCGGTCGATCGGATCAATCGGCGTCTGGGATACCGGCTGGAACTGCGAAAAGTCTCGTATCCCAAGACCGTGGAACTGAGCAAACCGTTTGAGGTTGAATCGGTCTGGTCGAACGTGGGAGTGGCTCCCTGCTACGGCGGCGGGTTTGTCGCTTACACGCTGATTGACAGCAACGGCAAGATCGCCTGGGTCTGCGTCGACGAATCGTTCGATGTGAAAAGCCTTCCGGTGGCGGCCGTCGGGAAGTCAATCGAAAAACGCGTGGTCTCGCCGTGCAATGCCGGTTTCGTTGCACCGATTCCCTTGATCAACGAGGGGGTGGTCAACAACCTCAAGAAGAACAACGAATATCCCTTTAGCGAAAACATTTCGATGCTCAAACCGGGCAAGTACAGTCTCTGTGTCTCGGTCGGCAGCCGCGACGGGACGCCGGTTATCGCTCTTCCGGTGAACTGCCGCAATGAGGGCCGAAGATACCGTTTGGGCGAGATCATCGTTGATCCCCGCGTTGATTGAATATGCAGGGCTCGATGGACGCAGCCCGGTACCCTGCCCACGACTCGGGCATCCGCGGGAATGACGGTCTGAGGTTCTGCCTGCGCGGGAATGACGTGCTGGGGGCTCGCTGACGCTCGACCACCAGCCACCCAAGAGATCGAAGGGGACGGAGCACTAACGCCCCATTTCAATCCGATCGGCGATCTCATCGCGAACGGCGGTCAGGGCGGCCGGGTCGCGACTGAAGTCGGTCATCGTCTTGACCAAACGGTCGACGTACCCTTTCGCCGCTTCCCGCCCCTGGGCGTCGGCCAGGATGGCCAGGTAGTCGTAGTCCTCCAAACCGTCGCGGACGTTCTCCAGGCGGATCGAACTGACGGGGCCTGCGGCCGTCGGGTAGGTCAAGCAGCCGTCGCCCGTCATGTTCCACACGCTTGTGGGTTTCCAGTCGAGGTACGGGTCGGTGGCGTCGATGATCGCGTTCGGACGCCACAGGTTCACGTGCCAGAACAGCAGCCCGTCGGCCTGGAAGCCATAGGTCATCCAGGACAACAGCCGGCCTTCGATCGACGGATAGTCCATGGCGGCGAAGTTGGCGTAAGGATGACGCGGGCCGCAGCAGACGTACCACCAAACCTGCTTCCCCTGTTGCCGCAGGCGGGCCGACATCTCCGGATCGTAGGCCGACGTGAGCGGGCAGTACCAGTCCATGTAGTCCTGGTAATCGGGCGGCGTCGTACGCCGCTTCTGGTACATGTAGCCGGCCGTGGTGAACGTGCTGATCTCCGGGTAACGCTGCTTGAGGAACCGGCAGATCCCCTTGATGAGTTCGTCGTATTCCTCCCTCCGTTCGTCGAAGCCGTAGAAGTAGGCCATCTTCGACAGCCCGTGTTTGCGCAGCTCCGCCACGTAGCCGTCGAGCCGCCGCGCCAAGTTGTCGTTGAAGTCGGCCGGATAGTCCTTGAGTTCCGCGTAGCACGTCCAAAGCGGCTTGCCCTGGGGACGCGGCACGAGGTTCAACACGTTGAAGGCCGTCATTCCGTGGTCCCGGGCGTAGAGGAGATCGGCCACGGCCGGCGGATCGGTCCGTGAGATATCGTCCGGGTTGAGCCGGTGCGAGAGCATCAGATCCAGGCACTGGCGGCGGAGTTCGGGAGTGATCGGGCCGTAGGTCGCTTCGGTGAAGCCGTCCATCATGGCAAAGGCGGTCTTCATGCGTGGCGACGACGGCAGTGCGAAACGGCGGACGCGAACGCTGACGGCCAGTTCCGCGGGGGCCGCGTTGGCGGGGGTAACCACAATGCGGCCGCGATAGGTGCCCGGGGCGGTCGTCTCTGCGGCATGGAAACTGACCCACACGGTCTGCGTTCGCCCGCCGGGGACCGCGAATGGACGCAGCGGCAGCAGAACCTCCGGGCACCAGTTACCCTCGATCGGCGCGGCCGGGTGGCCGGAGGGGGTCTCCACGTAGATGTAGCCCACCAGGTGCGCCGTAACCGCCTCGGGCGGCAGCACGTCGCCGCGCTCGTTCTTGAGCGCGTCGACTTTCACCTGCACCTGGTCGAGCATCTGGCGATCGGCCGTAGTAATGGCGATCTGTACGCCTTCCGATTCGTTGCGGGCCAGCGCTACCGCAAGATCCGCCCGTTTGCCGGGCGGCGGGGCCTCGGTGGGGTACACTTTCCGCATCGAGTTCTCGCCCCAAACGACATAGCCCTCCCGGACCGGGTTCACGGGACGCTTGGGGATCGCCACGGGAATCGTCAGGTCGAGCTGTCCGCCGTCCGAGGCGGCAGCCGTGAGACGCAGGGCGGCGGGGGATGATTCGGTCGTGTCGTGCCAGCCCCAGGCGAGGTTCTCACCGTGTCCCCGGCACGAGCCCAACTCGCGGCCGTCGGAATCCGACAGGACCGCTTGCCAGTCGGCCGCCTGGGTCAACCGTGCGCGGATGCGCTGTCCACTCAGACTGCGTGGAAAGTCGGTCATCACGCGGACTTGGGTGGCGTGGAGGCCGCCACGATGCAGGAAGACATCATCGAACCAGGCCTTGCCCTTCGTGCGCCGGATGAACACGTGTGCCCGAATCTCCCGGACCGGTTTCTCGGGCCGGTAGACCTCTGCGGTATATTGCCAGTCGTGGGAACCGCGAGTCCAGTTGGCGGTCTTGCCCCACCACGGCGTTCCGTCTTCGTAGATGACGTCCAGGTATAGCCCGTAGTCGCCGCCGCCGACGACGTTCTCGGCCTTGCTCCATCCTCCGACGATGATCGGCCGCTTGTCCGGCCGTTCGTAGCGGATGATCTGCGAGATCCCCATCCCGTCCTGATCGCCCGTCGCCTCACACCGGATTGCCAGTTTGCCGGAGTGGACTTCCGCCGCGTCCAACGCGTAGCCTCGGCCGTAGGGCGTCCATACCGCCAGCCGGTCCGCATCCGTTTGCTCCAGGTCCGCATTGGCCAGTTCGTTGGCCGCGGTGAAGGCCGGGAACAGCAGGCCGACGGCAATGCTCAGAAGCAATCGGTAGCGAATCATGGTGGAACTCCCGGAGACTGTCCGAAGGATATTGGTGATGCAGAGAGGAAGGGGAACTTTGTGGACTATGCACGGTGACACTGGTCAGAAACACACGCGGAGGCCAAGAATGTGCCCGTGGCTGCCTACGAGCATACCCGCTCTCGATCGGGTCCCGCAATGCCTGCGGCCCGCACTGTACACCGCGTTCTTGAGCACGATATAATCCGTTCGTGAGAACGCGGGACCCCTGCCGCCATTCACCGGTTTCACACTAAATCGTCGTCCGCCGGGGCCCCGGGTTCATTTCGCGCGAAGAAAGAGGAGATTTGCCATGAGAGCTTGGGTAACCTGCCTGGTGATATGGGCGGCCGCGGTTGTGACGCCACTTGGTGCGGCAGAACCGTCGGGCGCTGGAGCCCCGGCCTGGTCTGCACGCGTGCAAACCGTGCTGGATGCGGCCAAACCTCTCCAGTTTCCACGGCAGGGCCGCTTGCCGTTGTATCTCTGGCCGGCGTCGAACCCGGGCGATCTGGACGAGGCGACCGCGACGCTACTCCTCAAGGAACTGGATCGGCGAGGCGTCGGGCTGGTGAGTTCCTGGACGCCCAAGAGTCGCGACGAATCGCTTCGCCGCGCGCTGGTCGTCGCCAGGGCGCAGCAGGAGCTGGGGCTCCACGTGAACGTCAACGCCAGTGCGTGCCTGAACCGCTTTTTCAACGGCGATCCGGCCACCGCCCACGTCGACGACTCCGGCCGGCCGTTCTGGGACGAGTCGTTCGACGCCGGCAAGTCCAAACACACGATGGGCTGCCCCTTCGCACTGGACGGCCGCAAGCCCCCGATCCGCGAGCAAGTAGAGACCTTCGCCGAGGCCTACCAGGCGGCCGGCGTCCCGCTCGACTTCGTCTTCGTTGACTGGGAGATCGATGGCCCGATCGAATTCAACCGGGCGTACGAGGCCTCGCAGCGCTGCACCCGCTGCCGCGAGCATATCGAGCACCTCGACAACTTCCTGGCCTTTCAGAAAGCCTTGCGAGAGATCCGCAGCCAGTTGCAGCACGACGCCCTGGTCGAGCCGATCCTTTCGCGGTTTCCCGGCGCGCTGGTGGGTAACTATGCCGTCTACCCTCACGACGGCTACCGCTACTGGTACGACTACTTCGAGTACTTCGTTGACGGTCAACCGCATCTGGAGGATCAGCGGGCTCGTTACCGGCTGTGGGCCAACGAGTTTGCCGCGACCGGCTACACTTGCGCGATGCCGGTGGCCTACACCTGGTATCCCACCTGGAGCTGGTATGACTTCGACGTGCCCGACTACCGCTGGTTCTACAACATGCTCCTGGTGGCCAGCAACGCCGGCCGGCACGCGCCGGCAAACGTGCCGGTGATCAGCTTCGTGCACTGGCACACGACCGCCCCGCCGGAGAGCTCCGACCCCGCGGTGAAACAGTTCAGCGAGGCGGCCTACCAGGAGTTGCTCTGGCACATGCTGCTACGGGGGACGGACACGTTCTTTCTCTGGTGTCCTCGCGACGAGGACGCGGAAGAGGTCCGACTGGTCGCCGAGGTCTACGCCGCCGCGCAGCAGTACGGCGAGTTTCTGGAGCGGGGCGTCCCCGTCAGGTTCGACGTGCCCAAGCAGCCTGGGCCGGTCGTCTCAGCGATCCGGCTGAACGACCGCCTGCTGGTACGACGGACGGATTTTGGCGAGTCACGCGCGCCCGTGGAGATCGCCGTCGGCAGTCAGACGATCTCCATCGAATCGCATCCCGGTGAGATGCAGATCGTCGCCCTGCAATGACCCGGCCGCCGGTTCTCTGCGTTTCGTGAATTACTTGGGCAGAGACCGAGTGATCCACACGTAATCGAATCGGCAGGTGCCGGTGAGCGGCTCGCCCGTGGCCAGATCCAGCCGGAGTTGTTTCAGGCGGCCTTTCCAGGCCGGGACGGCCGACATGTCCACGTGGTAGGTCCGGCAGCCGTTGTCGTCGGCAACGACGGTGAAGGTGCAGCTCTTGGCATCGTCCCAGGCCGCATCCGCATCGGTCGTGAACCTCAGCCGCATCCGGGTTGCCGGTGTGTGGTTCTGGAAGCGGAAGGTGACGGTTTCCCGGCCGGTCAGTTCGACGCCGAGGCGGTCGGGGGAGAGCAGGTGGGCGTCCGGGCTGTCCTCGATCGCCAGGACATAATACCCGCCGGCCACGTACTTGACCGGATGGGAGGTGGTCGCCCTTTTCGGGTCGGGCCATTGCTGGACGCGAGTGCCCGGGTTGACCTCGGTCCATCCCTCCTTGTTCAAGGGTCTGTTGAACTCCCAATCGGCGACAAGCGACGTGCCGGCAGGCCGGACGTGCACGACGACCATGTCACTGAGTTGGAACTCGCCGTCGTCGGCCGCGAGACGCAAAGTGTAATCCCCCGGCGCCGCAAAGGCAGCCGTGGTGCGGGCCGCACCGGGATTGTCGAACGTCACGTCGCCGGCGCCTTCGAGGACTTCCCAGGCAATCGACAGGGATTTCCCCTCGGGCTTTCGGTCATCGGTAACGTATCCGGTGAGGACAAACTTCGGGCGGCCGCTCTGGATGTCGGCTCCGGCGTCCACAGCCGGAGGCCGGTTAAAGGGCATGGCCTTTTCCATTTCCTTGACCGTCGCATAGGTTGTGTTGTCGCGCAGCGTCCAGGAGGTCAACTTGGGAGCCTCGTTGACGAAGAACTCGATACCGGGGATCAGGACGCAGCCGTTGCCGTGGACGGTTCCCGTGCTGCAACAGACGGCCGGATTGGGCGTTCGCCCCCAGACGAAGATCTCGGAGGGGCCCAGCTTCTTGGCGGTGTTGTTCTTGATGAAACGCGAATCTCTGATTTCGATATTCGTGGTCTGGGGCGATCTGAGGCCCAGGACCTCGATGGCGGCCCCGGCGTTGTTCTCGAACGTGCAGCGATCGATCAGGCAGCCGTTGCCGCTGTTTTCGAAGTCGATGCCCCCCTCATCGTGACTACCGGAGTCGGGCTGGTTCCGGAAGATACAGTTGCGAATGATCAGGCCCTGGGGGTCGCCCAGCATGATTCCCATGGTGCCGGCACTGGCATGCCAGCCGGATGCGTCGAAGATACTGTTCTGGAGAACCGTGCGGCGAATGCCGACCAGGTAGGGATGGGGCGACGTGTTGTGGACGTAATTGTCGTGGCAATAGACGCGATCGACGAGCGCATCGTCGCCTCGGACAAAGAACCCGGACGAGCACTGAAACGACTCGCAGTCCCGAAGCACCAGGTTCCTGGCGGTCGCGCCCGTGACGGCAATTCCGGCGGAGGAATTCACGGCGTCGCCCCCGGGCCCAGGGCGATCCCGCCACTCGGGGATTCCGTGGGCGTTCGGCCGATAGAGGCCCTCGATATGATGAGCGATGCAGTCTTCGATCACCAGTCCCTGATGGCCCGTCTCTGAGTAGGTGACGATCAGGCCCTTGGCGGCGTGACACACAACCAGGCTGCGAATGCGGAGGAAATCCGGGTTTCGTACCAGGACGCAACGATCACCGATATCCCAATTGCGGCGAATGACAGGTCGCGGGCCGCTGCCGTAGGCCCCGATTTCCGCCCAGCGACTGGCGGTGCCCCGGGCGCCTACGGTGAGTTCCTGGTTCAGAATGCTGCCGCGGCGGACGAGCAGCCGCTCGCCTGGGCCCAAGGTCCGGCCGTTGATCTTTGAGAAATCCTTCCAGGCGGCGTCGGGCGACGCGCCGGAGTTGGCGTTGCTGCCGTGCTCGCTGTCGACATAGTAGGTCGCGGCGTTTTCTTCATCAGAATGGGGTTGCATGAGCCCGTCCACGTCGAGGGCCGGCGACGCTTCCTCGCTCGAAAAGAACACCTGGGGATGCCGTGCCGTGACGGGTGGGCAGCCGGCCGCGGTGATTCGAATCGCGGCGGCACCGATACTCGCCGCATCGGCCTGTACGGTGTACTGAACGACCTTTTCGTTCCCCATCGGCATCGCGCCCAACTCATGGACGGTCTTGCCAAGGCAGCGCGTGCCCGGCGGAAGCTCGAGGCGGACGGCAACTTGTTCGGCACCGATTCCGAGATTGCGGACCAACACGGTCAGTCTCTCCGGACGCCCGGCACACAGGATGGCATGTTCCTGCCGCACGTCGCGCACCTGCAGGGTCGGCAGTCGGGGGTTCTCGACGGTCAGGTTGTCGATCCATCCGCCGAACCCGCCGATTGCCAGGGCATTGTCGGTAGGATTCGGGAGTCCGGAGCGTGTGACGCGGCTGCGCCGGCCGTTGACGTCCAGGGTGAGAGCGTATCCATCCCACTGGGCCGTCAGCCGGTACCATCGGCCAGGAACCACCCGCTCGTCCGAGCTGACTCGCGGTTCCCAGCCGTCGAGATTCACGAAGAAAGCGAAGCCGCCGCCTTCACTTGGCGGATTCACGCGGAGTTGGTACTCCCCATTCTTCACAGCGATGTAGCGGGTATCGACCGGCGCCTGCTCGAAATAGACGGAGCAATCGATGCGAAACCCCGGGGCCAGTTGCAGATCGGTGTTGCTCGGAGTTTGGACTCTCACAGAACCGGACTTGAGTGCCTGCCCGCCGGGGACGGGCACGAAATCAACACCCTTGCCGGTCAGATGGTGGCCGTGCTCCGACGAGTCGCGGAGGTCGCCGTCGAACCGCCACTGGGCGACCCCCGAGAACCGAGCGTTGGGATTCTCGATCCGTACATCATCCAGGACCCCGTCGAAATCGCCCAGTTCGAGCGGTTCGTGCGAGGCAACGGGGCTTCCGGACCGCGGCGAGCTTGCCCGCCGGCCGTCGACGTCGATCCAGATCTCCTTTCCATCCCAGCCGGCGGTCAGGTGATACCAGACGCCGACCTTGGCCACGGTGCTGGAACGGACCCGCGGCTCCCATCCGTCCAGGTTCAGGAAGAACGAGAAGTGTCCTCCTTCGCTGGGCGGATCGAGGCGAAGCTGGTACTCGCCGTCCTTGATCAGGAGCGGCTGCCAGCTCGTGCCGATCGTCTCGAACCGGGCCCAGCATTCGACGCGCAGTCCGGGCGCCGGCCGAAGCTCCGATCGGTCGGGCACGATCGCCGCGCCCCGGCCGCACCGCAGCCCCTGGCCGCTGTGTCCGGCCGCGAAGACGGCCGAATCGGCCAGGGCATCGTTGCCGCGTCCCGAACGGTCCAGAAGATCGCCGTCGAAGCTCCAGTCTCCCACCGCGGGACGCGGTTCCGCGGACAGGGGAGAGGTACAGACGGCTATGATGACAAACGCCCAGGCGACAATGCAGCGGCGGAACATCGGCCGGCCCTCCTGTACTACTAACGTTGAGAATCGTTACGCTCTTGACAGAGTCATCAGGCTGCAATGGCGTTAAGCTGTTAGAGCCTTGCGCGTCATGTTTGAAGAACGGCTGCCAGAGAAGAGGCACCGGTACTCCGCTTCCGAGTACCGGTGCCTCTTCTCTGGACCGGTTCTCAGACTAGTGCTCTGTCAACATTGGGAATTCGGGTTCCGTGCGGCCGGACGAGAGCCTCGTGCCTTGGTTACCGGCTGGGGGCTCGCTGAAACTCGACCACCAGCCACCCGAAAATCAAGAGTTGACAGAGCACTAGGAATTGGCTGCGGCCAAGCGGAGCGATTGCCTCGCTGGGACTGTCACTCAGTCTTTCAATCGGTGAACGTTGGTAACGGTACGATGGTCCGTCCGCTAAGGCAATTGGTCAACCGAGTTCCGTGATACCCGGCAGAACTGCGGGGTAGTGCCCGTCGGGGCCGGGCTTGATCGGCGGTTCCACGTCCCAGCCGTAGCGCGGCAGGGCGTAATTAAGGGGCGAGTTCATCACCTGTTCCCAGGTCGTCTGCTTGCCGGTGCAGCAGACCATTTCGCCCATGATCGAGAGCGTCGTGGTGTGGCACATCCGCCGGCCGTCGTTGACGGGCTTGCCATCGCGGATCGACTGGAAGAGCACCTTGTGCTCGGCGTCGGTCATCGAGACGGGCGTTTCCGGGGCTTGGTATTGCCAGGGATTCTCGCCTTCGATGTGCGGCCGGGAGGGCATGAACGCCTGACCTTTGGTGCCCAGGGCGATCACGGCGGCCTGGTTGAAGCAGCCGGGGATGTGGCGGCCGTGGGCGTAGATCCGCTTGCCGTCGGGATACTCATAGACGATCGCGTGATGGTCGAGTTCGTCGCCGTAGCGGTCCGGATCGGTGCAGACCTGCCGCCCGCCGAGGCCCCAGGCCGCAGCCGGCGCCGCGTCGCCGAGGACCCACGACGCGTTGTCGATCTGGTGGACCAGGTTCTGCACCGGGTCGCTGCCGGAGAGCCAGTTGAAGTGATACCAGTTCTGAAACTGGTACTGCATTTCGTTCCATTCCGGCTTGCGCTCGCGGAGAACGTACGGCCCGCCGAGTCTCGTCGCCTGAACGGCCACGACGTCGCCGATCGCGCCGTCGCGGATGCGTTTGATGGTCTCGCAGACGCCGTCGTCGTAGCGCCAGCAGAAGCCCGAAACGAGGCTCAGGCCCTTTTCCTTGGCGGCCTCGCTGGCTGCCAGGGCCAGACGCACTCCGGTGGGATCCACGGCGGCCGGCTTCTCGACGAACACGTGCTTTCCGGCGTCGACCGCCGCCTTGAGGAACACCGGGTGGAAGTGCGACGTGCAGGCGATCGCCACCGCGTCGACGCCGCTGTCGATCACCTTCTGGTACGCATCGAAACCGACGAACGCGTGTGCGTCGTCCACCACGAACTGGTCCGGATACTTTTCCTTCAAAAGCGGCCGGGCGGTATCGATCCGCTCCTGCAATACGTCGCCCATCGCCACCAGCCGTATGTCGGCGCCGGCGTTCATGGCGTTGGCGGCCGCCCCGCTGCCGCGACCGCCACAGCCGATCAGTCCGACCTTGATCACGCCGCTGCCGGCCGCATGGACGCTGCGGGCCAGAGACAGGGCGCCGCCGGTCGCGGCCCCCAACACGGCCGCACGGTGGAGAAAGGTCCGCCGCGAAACGCTTGATGTACCTGTCGCTTTGCTGTCCGCTGCCATGAGGATCGCCTCCGAGGGAGTAAAAGGGGAATGCGCAACCGCCGAGCATGCCCCCGAAAACTAACTCGCCGTTCAGTCGCTGTCAAGCGCCGGGCCGCTGGCTTCTTGAGCAGGTGGGCCGTATACTCCTCTGCATGGTCGCAACGGACATCTGCTCGGCCGTGGCACTGCCCTCACGCGGCCTCCGGCCGCAGCCAAACTCGAAATACGAAACGCGAAATCCGAAACAAATCCAAGATCAGAAATCCAAATGCTTCAAACTGCGGCAAAGGAGAACATCCAATGAGTACGATTCCTCTTATTCTCAGTCTGGTGTTGGCGGCGCCGGCACCTCTCCAGGCGGGTGCGGCGACCAGCAACATCACCCCCGAACTGTGCACGCTCGTCGTAGGCAGTTTCACACCGTACCCGGCCCAGCACGTGCACGACGAGCTGCACGCCCGCTGCCTGGTTCTTGACGACGGCAAGACCAAACTCGCGCTGGTGGTCTGCGACTTGCTCGGTTTCCACCGCGGCGTGAGCGTCGAGGCAAGACGCCTGATCCAGGAGGCAACGGGTATCCCGCCGCAAAACGTCCTCATTTCCGCCACCCACACCCATTCGGCGGGCACCGCCCTCGGAAAGAGCCGCTATACTAGCGACCAGGATCTCGACGATTATCAGCAGTTTGTCGCCCGGCGAATCGCGGACGGCGTGCGGTGCGCGGCGAACCTGCTGCGGCCGGCCGAGATTACCTTCGCGACGGTGGACGTGCCGGATCACGTGCACAACCGCCGCTGGCTGATGCGCGAAGGGACGGTGCCGGTCAACCCCTTCGGGAAGGTCGACAAGGCGAAGATGAACCCGCCCGTCGGCAGCCCCGATCTCGTCGAGCCGGCCGGGCCGATCGATCCGACGGTCTCGATCATTGCCCTGCGCGAACCAGGCGGGCGGCTGATCTCGATCTACTCGGCTTACTCGTTGCACTACATTGGTGGAACCGGACCGGCCCACATCTCGGCCGACTATTACGGCGTCTACTGCGAGGCCCTGAAAGCGCTGCAGCCCGACGGGGCCGCCGACCCGCCCTTCGTGGCGATGATGGCCAACGGCACCAGCGGCGACATCAACAATGTCGATCGGGTCCATCCACGGCCGCGGGGACCGGCCTACCAGCGGATGCACGAAGTGGCGGAAGACCTGGCAGAGAAAGTGAATGCGGCACTCGCCGGTGCGACCTGGAACGACCGGGCGCCGTTGGATGTTCGCTACCGCGAACTGCAACTGGCGTGGCGCGAGATCGGACCGGAGTTGCTGGCCTGGGCGGCCGACGTCGAGGCTCAAGCACCGCGGGTTCCGGGCGGCAACATCCCGGCCGGTGCAAAGTGGGCGACCGAAGCGAAGTTCGTCCAGCCCCTAAGCTATGCGGGCCGGGTCCAGCAGCTTGCGCAGGCCAAGGGGCCGGCGGTTGTGCCGGTGCAGATGCTGCGGATCGGGGATATCGGCATCGGCACCAGCCCCTGCGAGACATTCGCCGAGATCGGCCTGGAGTTCAAGCGGCGACGGCCGCTGCCCCACTCCTTCATGATCTCGCTGGCCCACGGCTACATCGGCTACCTCCCCACGCCGCGGCACTTCGAACTTGGCGGCTACGAGACCTGGCCCGGCACGAACTACCTCGAACCGCTGACTTCCGAGAGGATGCTGGACGCTCTGATCGAGATGGCGTCGGAAATAGCGGCCCCTGCGAGTGCGCCGTCGAACTAAGTCGGGCCCCTTCTGTCCGAGCGACAGACGAAAGCACCCGTTCTCTCGATTCTGGACGCCGACGAGCAGGTGTCAGTGACATTCCTGCGCACCGACTCCTCGGAAACTGCCGGCAGAATCGCCATGCACTACCCCTGCGGGAGACACGGCAAGCCCCTGTATGTTCACCATCCCACCCAACCTAGCGTCGGGTCGTTCAAGGGACGAGGGCTGGAAATTGGGGGAGCGTTGATCTCTGTGAGCAGATGGGCGGCGGGCTAGCCCGCTTCGGACGATTTTCACGAACCACCGCGTGGGTTCCCGACAAAAAGCCGTCGGACGACGAAAGTAGGCTATACGAATCGCCGAATGTTTGGTGAAATACGGGTTTTCAGACAGCGCCCGTTCGACGGCAATTCACACAATTTGGGTGAGATCGTGGGAACTGTACAAGATCGCTATCAAGAATTGTCCGGCCAAGCGGAGGCCAGGCGGCAGGAGCAACTCGCGACCAACCCGATCTTGATTCAGGTGGGGTCGGCGACATGCGAGCATGCAGCCGGCTCCCGAGAAGTGTTTGAGGAGTTCCGAAAACACATCGTTGCGTCTGGTCGAGACGATATTTTGCTTCATCAGACCGGTTGTACGGGACGTTGCAGTCGCGAGCCGATTGTCGGCGTGTTTGTGCCGGGCCAGATTCCGATCAAGTACGAACGGGTCGACCGGGAACTCGTTCACCAGATCTTCACCAGCCACGTCCAGAATAACCAGCCGCTGCTGGCGCACGTGCTGGACGGACCGGTCGAACGCGTCTACGCATTCGAGTTCCTCTGCTGTGGCAGCCACCGTTGCGGGTGGGAGGAAGGAGCGAACCTCGAAGCGTCCCTGCCGGGGCTGCTCAAGGACGCGGGTGTCGATTTGGAGCAGGTGAACATAGCCCGGGCGAGTTGTTTTGGTGCCTGCAGCAGCGGCAACGAGAAGACCTGCTCCCACGTCCTGGTCAAGCCGGACAAAGTGCTGTATCGCGTCTGTTCAACCGACGATCTGAAGGAGATCATCGAGAAACACATCCAGGGCGGGCAGATTGTGGATCGCCTTCGAGTGGGCGGAAAGACCATTGGCCGGAAGTTCTTCGAAATCTACGGCGACGTGGCCTTCTTCAATCGGCAGACGCGGGTTGCGCTGCGGCACAACGGAGTGCTCGACCCGGGAAGCATCACCGAATACTTCCACTACCGAGGCTTCCAAGCCCTGGCCAAGGTGCTCGACAAGGGAGATCCGAATTGGGTCATCGAGCAGGTCAAGAAGTCGAAACTGCGGGGCCGCGGCGGCGGGGGGTTTCCGACCGGCAACAAGTGGACCATGGCCGCAAAGGCCGCCGAGAAGATCCGTTACATTATCTGCAACGCCGACGAAGGCGACCCCGGGGCCTTCATGGATCGGAGCATGCTCGAATCCGATCCGTTCAACGTTGTGGAGGGTATGATTATCGGCGGGTTCGCCATTGGGGCATCGCGGGGATTCTTCTACGTTCGGGCGGAGTATCCGCTGGCGATCGAGCGGATTCAGAATGCGATCCAGGAGTGCCGCCGGCATGGGCTGCTGGGCAAAGGGATTCTGGGATCCGACTTCGACTTCGATCTGGAAGTTCGACTGGGAGCGGGGGCGTTTGTCTGCGGCGAGGAGACAGCCCTGATCCACTCCATCGAGGGAGAGCGGGGTCAGCCGCGGATCCGGCCGCCGTACCCCACGGAAAGCGGCCTGTGGGGCAAGCCGACCGTCATCAACAATGTCGAGACCTTCGCGAACATCACGGCCGTCATCAACTACGGCGCCGAGTGGCTCGGCCAGATAGGGACGCCTTCGAGCGGCGGGACAAAAGTCTTCGCCTTGGCAGGCAAGATCCGGCATACGGGACTCGTCGAAGTTCCCATGGGTATGACCCTACGGGAACTCGTCGAAGAGATCGGCGGCGGAGTGGTCGGCGGCAAGAAGCTCAAGGCGGTCCAGACGGGCGGGCCGGCCGGCGGCTGTATTCCGGCCCACATGCTCGATCTTCCCATCGACTTCGACTCGCTGTCGAAGGCCGGCTCGATCATGGGGAGCGGGGGCATGATCGTTCTTGACGAAGACGATTGCATGGTCGACGTGGCCAAGTTCTTCATGACCTTCTCCCAGGACGAATCCTGCGGAAAATGCACGCCCTGTCGGGAAGGCACGACGCGTATGCTGGAGATCCTCGAAAGGATCACCCACGGGAAGGGGACGCTTGAGGATCTCGGCCTGCTCGAACGGCTGGCCAAGCTGGTGAAAAAATCGTCGCTCTGCGGGTTGGGGCGGGCCGCGCCGAACCCGGTATTGAGCACGCTGAACCACTTCCGCGACGAGTATATCGCCCATGTGGCGGACAAACGCTGCCCGGCGAAGAAATGTGCGGCGCTGCTCCGCTACGAGATCGACCCTCAGAAATGCGTGGGCTGCACCGTGTGCGCTCGCAATTGCCCGGTCACCTGCATCTCGGGCAGCAGGCGGGAGGTGCACGTCATCGACCAGGAACGATGCATCAAGTGCGGACGCTGTGCGGAGGTGTGTCGCTTCAACGCCGTGTTGCGAACATAGGCTGAGGCAAGCGGGGTCCAAGTTTGCGTAAACGACGAATATGCCTGACGACCAGGCAATCCTGCCAGAACGGTAAGCTATCATGGCGAAGAAAACCATCTCGCTGACGATCGACGAGAAGCCTGTTTCCGTCAAGGAAGGTACCACCATCATGGAGGCAGCGGAGTCGCTGGGGATTACCATCCCGCGGCTCTGCTACCACCCCGATCTGAGCTTGGCCGGTTCGTGCCGTGTGTGCATCGTGGAGGTGGAAGGCATGGGGTTCTTCATGGCTTCATGCAGCGTGGCGGTCTGGGAAGGGATGGTCGTGCGGACCAACTCGCCCGAAATCCGCCAGGCCCGGCGCGACATCGTCGAATTGCTGCTCGACAACCATTCGAAAGACTGCCAGACCTGCGAGCGCGACGGCCATTGCGAATTGCAGAATCTGGCCTATTCCATGGGAGTCCGCCGCCGTCTGTTTGAGGGGAAGCGAAAGGAGTTTCCCGTCGACGAATCGAGCTACTCGGTCGTGCGGAATCCGGAGAAGTGCGTGCTGTGCGGCCGCTGTGTGCGAGTTTGCGCCGAGATCCAAGGCGTCAACAATCTGAGCCAGCACGGCCGCGGGTTCAATACAGTCGTCGGGCCGGCCCATCTGGCGGACATGGACGATTCCGTTTGCATCCAGTGCGGTCAGTGCATCAATGTCTGCCCCACCGCCGCGCTGCTTGAGAAGAGCAACACCGACGACGTTTGGAAAGCCCTGGCCGATCCGGAGCTGCACGTGGTCGTGCAGACGGCGCCTTCGATCCGAGCCGCCATCGGTGAAGGGTTTGGAATGGAACCGGGAACGCCGGCAACCGGCCAGATGATTACGGCCCTCAGACTGCTCGGTTTTGATGCGGTGTTCGATACCGACTACGGTGCCGATCTGACGATCGTCGAAGAAGCGCACGAGTTCCTGACCCGTCTGGACGACGGGGGACCGCTGCCGATGATCACCTCGTGCTCGCCCGGCTGGATCAGCTTCATGGAGAAGTTTTATCCGGCGCTGATTCCGCATGCGTCCACGTGCAAGTCGCCCATGAGCATGCTTTCCACGTTGGCGAAGACGTACTATGCGAAGAAGAAGGGAATCGATCCGTCGAAGATCTATGTCGTGGCGGTGATGCCGTGCGTGGCCAAGAAGTACGAAGCGAACCGCAAGGAACACATGATGGCCGACGGCAGGCCTTACACGGACGCCGTGCTGACCACACGCGAACTGATCTGGATGATCAAGTGCTACGGCATCCACTTCGTGAATCTCGACGACGGAGAGTTCGACGCGCCCCTGGGCCTGGCCAGCGGAGCGGGCGACATCTTCGGCACCACCGGCGGCGTGATGGAAGCCACGCTCCGAGCGGCCAGCGAACTGGTCACCGGCAAACCGGCCGACCGGCTCGAGTTCACCGAGGTGCGTGCGGTCGAGGGCCTGCGCGAAACCTATGTTGCTATCGGCGACCGAAGCATCCACCTGGGGGTCGCCAACGGCCTGCAGAACGCCAAGGTTCTGCTGGACAAGGTCGTCGAAGGCAGCGAGAAGTTCGAGGTGATCGAGGTGATGGCTTGCCCCGGCGGATGCATCGGCGGCGGCGGCCAGCCCTATCCGCCCGAGGAGTTGAAGGTTCTTGATCCCGAGCTTCTGGCGAAACGGGCCAAGGCTCTGTATACGATCGATAGCGGAAAGAAGCTGCGAAAGTCCTACGAGAATCCGGCGATCCAGGAACTGTATGACGAGTTTCTCGGATCGCCGGGATCCGAAAAGGCCCATAAACTGCTGCACACCAAGTACGAGGCGCGTTTGCCGCGAGGGGTTCGATGAGCACGTCCACCGACAACTGGGAACAGGTTCAAGCTACCGCCAAACAGGTGCTTGGCGACAATGTCGTCAAGTTCATCGAGTCCTGCCGGGCGGAACCGAATCCCGAAAGCCAATTGATAGCGGTATTACACAAGGTGCAGGCTGAATACGGTTACCTGGCCGAGGCACATCTGGACGCGGTCGCCCAGTTGATGCAGATTCCGGCCGCCAAGGTGGCGGGAGTCGCCAGTTTCTACCATTACTACCGCCTCGAACCGCGAGGACGGTTCTTGATCAATATCTGTATGGGCACAGCATGCTACGTCAAAGGGGCCGACCGCGTCGCCCAGAAGCTGATGGACGAGCTCGGAATCCGTTTCGGAGAAACGACCACCGACGGCGTTTTCACGCTCGAGGGGACTCGCTGCATCGGCACCTGCGGATTGGCTCCGGTGATGATGATCGACGACAAAGTCCACGCGGAGGTGACCCCGGATCAAGTTCCGGTGATTCTGGAAAAGTACCTGGATCAGGTGCGGCGGGCAGGTTCGGAGACGAGCGGCCGGACCTGATGAACCACGACGCTGGATTGGGAGAATCTCGCAGACCGGACTAATTGCGCCCCCGGAAAGAGAGGGGGGGTGCAGGCCGTTCTTGTCCCGGTTCTTGCTCGAAAGGCCTGTAAGTATTGGTGATACCGCGTTGGGGGCAGGCAGGTTCACGGCCGGGACGGGGCTTGTAGCGGAGTCCGGGCCGTTGACCTGGCAACGCGGTGTCTTTCTCTTGAATTCTTCAGCGGTGGGCTGACGCGATGAACATCCCCCCCGACGATGAGTTGATCCAGAAGTACCTGGAAGGCGAAGCGACGCCGGCGGAGGAGAGACAATTCCGCCGCCTGCTCGCCGACGAATCGTTCCGGCGGCGCGTCGCCGAGTATGCCCTGGATCACGGCCAACTCTGCGAACACGCACGGCAAGGGATGCTGGAACGGCTGACCGTTCAACGCGCCCCACGACTGCTACTCCGCCGCCGTCAATCGCTTGTAGCCATAGTCGTTGGCGCATCGATTCTGATTGCCGTGGGATCGGTCTGGTATTCACTGCGCCACGGCCCGTTGCCCGACGGCATGACTCGCGGCGATGCTGAACGCCTGGCGGACCTAGGTACTGAACCGCCGCCTCCCAAACCGGCTTCGGCCTCCCCGGCACCACCGGGTCGGCATCCCGCGGCGGTGCGGGTCGGTTACAGGCTCGGGCAGGTAACCGTCCGGAAGCACAATTCTACCCAGGAATCTGCCGTGGACGTGGGAACCGAGTTATGTGTCGGAGACGTTCTGCGAACACTAGACTCCGAAAGTTCTGCGTTGCTCGAATTCGAGGACGGTACGATCGTTACTGTGGCAGGGGATACGGAGGTGACGTATTCCCTGGAGAGCGAGCAGAAACGGGTCTCGGTTGCCCGGGGCGACATCACGGCCCAAGTTGCGTCGCAGCGCGAGTCAAAGCCGATGATGTTCGTGACGCCCGTTGCAGAAGCGGAGGTTCTGGGGACCAGATTCCTCTTGTTTGCCGACGCGAGTCTTACGGAATTGACGGTTCAGGACGGGCACGTGCTTCTGCGGCGTCTTGCGGACCGGCGCACGGTGGACGTTGTAGCCGGTCAGTATGCCGTGGCGGCGGCTGAATCGGACATGGTGGCTCAACCGATTCAGGCGACCCCCAGCGTCTGGGCGGAGGACTTCGTGGCAGGCCTGCCTCCTCGATGGCGGGCCGGTATGTGGATACGCGGCGAACTCCTGGGCGGATCGAACGGGGCGGTGCGAGCGACCGTTCGTCGCGAGAAAGAGGGGGAACGAGCCGGACCATGCTACCTGATGACGGCCAAGGAATGGTCGCGCGGCCTGTTTCGAATCGACGAGGATTCCCACCTGAACGTCAGATATCGGATGACGACGCCTGGTTGGTTCTATATTGCCGTCAGTACTCGATCCGATGATACTCTACCCGCCTTCACGGGGACCTTCATTTTCAAGACTCCCGAGTTGCGTCAGATCCGTCGCAACGAGTGGCAGTCCAAGAGCATTCCGCTTAAAAGGTTCCGCAGGCCCGAGCAGGGCCGGCCCGACGATGCGCGGCAACAGCCGCCCCAGGTGAACGATATCGTATTCACACTGTTCTTCCGCACACAAGACGAAGATCCCGGTCTCCTCATCGACCGTATGTGGGTCACTCATGGTCCCTCCGAGAATGCGGAGATCCTGGGACAGTCGGACTGATTGTCCATGACAAGATCTGGCCGCCAATCTGGACGGAACCCACCATAATTGCGGGGATAGATTGACACCTCTGCCTCCATCGGTCAAGATCACACGTTGACCGATTCTGGAGGCTGCCTGCGGAGGGACGCACGGTCGGCCATCTGCAGTGCCGGTCTCCCTTCACGTGGTCAGTTTCATCAGTGGTGACGGCACCGCCGCGTCGGGGCAGGCGGACCCTCTACGTGGATTGACGTATGAGAAACGAGATTGTGCGGCTCCTCATGGAGCACCGCGGCACCCTTTTTGCCTTTATCTACGCGAGCGTGCGCGACTACGACGCGACCGAAGAGATCCTTCAGGACGTGTCGGTGGCCGTGTGCCAAGACGGTGACAGCTTCGAATTGGGAACGAACTTCGGGGCGTGGTCCCGGGAAATTGCGCGCCGCCGGATTCTCGCCCATTTTCGTGACACGAAACGTTTTCCGGATCCCTTATCGGATCAGGAGCTCCGCAATCTCCAGGCCGGTTTCGATGCCGTCGACGACGTGACGACCAAGGCCCGCATGGCCAGTTTGAGCAAGTGTCTGGAGAGCCTGAAGCCTTTCGCGAAGCGGCTCATTCAGTTGCGTTACGCGGGCCGTCTCAGCTTGTGCGAGATCAGCGAGCAGGTCGGTCGTCAACCCGAGAGTGTGCGCAAGGCGCTCTACCGAACACGCCAGAGCTTGCGGGAATGCATCGAACGCCGGCTCCGTGGGGGAGACGAAGGTCTATGAGTCAGAATGACGGGGACGCATCTCGCGACCATCTCATCCAGAGCTATCTGGAAAACCAGGCAACCGCGGCCGAAGAAAGGCAGTTCCGTCTTCTGCTCAACGACGAGTCCTTCTGCCGCCGTGTGGCCCAGTATGCCATCGATCTAGGCTGTCTTCACGACCACGCATGTCACGGCATTCTGGAGCGGGCCCTGATCGTTTCGAGAGAACCCGTCTCACGAAGGAGGTTTCGTGCAATTGCCCTGGCTGTGGTTGCTGCTTCGATCTTGCTTGTTGTTGGGACGGTTTGGCGTGCCTTTCTCACCGGCGACACGTCGACCGAGTTGGCATCCGACGATTCCGTACCTCTCTCCGAGGATGACCCTGCGGCGCCGTCGCCGCAAGAGGCCGCGCGATCGGTTGTGGCCCGCGTCACGGATGTGACGGGGCGTGTGCTGATAGGAACCTCCTCCGCCACACAGAATCTGGTCGAGAAAGAAATGCTACTCCATTCCGGCGACCGGCTGCAAACCTCCGGAGCAGACAGCTTCGCGCTGCTCAAATTCGAAGACGACAGCGTTCTTGCCGTCGCCGGAAACACGGAACTGACGTGCTCGATCATGGATTCCCAGAAACGGATCGACGTATCACGCGGCGATGTCATGGCCCAGGTGGCTCCCCAGCCGGACAAGCCGATGGTCGTGAAGACCCCCGTGGCTGAAGCCGAGGTGGTGGGGACGCGGCTCTCACTCTTCGCTGATCTTGTCCTCACCGAATTGGCCGTTCTGGAAGGCCACGTTCGGTTGAAACGCCTGTCGGACGACGAGACGGTTGACGTCCGGAAAGGACAGTGCGCGGTGGTCTCCGAAGCGTCGGATTTGGTGGCTGCGCCAATTTCGCCGGTGCCGAGCGTCTGGGAAGAGGATTTCGAGCAAAGATGGCCGGATCGTTGGCGGGAGGGCCATTGGATCCACTACGCGCTGCCCCCCGAATCGGAGGGAGCTGTGCTGGCCGCCGCACGGGACGAGACCGCAGGCCCCTGTTTCATCTCCAGTCCGAACGAATGGTCGCGGGGGCTGTTTCGTATCGAAAGCGATACCTGTCTTAATCTGACCTACAAGCTGAAGAAACAGGGCTGGTTTTACATCATGCTGGAAACGCGGGCTGCGGACTACAGCGGCGAGTATCGCGGCAATTACATCTACCAGACTCCGCAGCTTTGGAAAGTCCGTCCTCGCCAATGGCAAACCGTTGCCATCCCCTTGTCCGAGTTTCACGTGCCTCAGCGCGGTCGACCGGAAGGTGCTGAATTGCCTCCACCCAAGGCGGGCGATGTGGTCTTCTCGCTTCTTCTGCGGACCCAAGAGGCGGACCCGGGCTTGGTCGTCGACCGAATCTGGGTCACCAAGGGACCCGCCGAAGGTGCAGAGTTGCTGCAGATTCGATAGGGTTCTTGAGGCGGCCTTCGTCAGGACGGCGAGTCGGATTCAGGGCTCGCCAGTCGACCGAAACACTCCCCATGGGCTCGGCAAGGAATGCGGGCGGTTGCTACTCCGTTTCCGACAGGTGATGGTTGGCTTCACCGTTGACGATTGGTGCGCCGGCCTGATCCTTGCCGATTTCGGGCAAACCAATCGTCTCGTCGGCCCCGGAATCCTCCAGATACACCTCGTCGAGTTCCGTGTCGTCGACGTCGCGACGCAACAGAAGGTAGACTCCGGCGGCCGAGACCCAGAAGAAGCTGTACAGATACCCGACCGCGAGCAGCCGGGCGCAGTCGGACCAGGCCCGGATGAGCAGGTCGCCGAGCCAACCGAGATGGCTGGTCGGATTACCGCCCGCAAACTGGTAGGCAACGTGCGGAAACGGTTCGGCGGCGAACGCAAACTGGCCGCCCGATCCCCAACATGCAGCACCTTGCGCAAGGGCGATGATGACCTGGACGAATCCGAATACCAGAACCCAGCCGAGAAGTCCCACGATGGTAACCACTCCGGCGTAGAACAGGTAGTGCAGGGGCCGCTGGAATACATAGGCGTAGCTTCGGCTCACGGCGTCGAAGCTGTCGGTGCCTTCGGTGCTGATAGCTGCAAACATCAAGGGCCAGCCCAGCGCCAGGCCGACAAGGAGCAGCGTCATCAGGAAACCGCCGGCGAGGACCAGCGGCCAGAGCAGCCCGGCCGCGAAGAGGCCGACGTTCCACCGCATGAGAACGAGGCCGAGGACCGCGATGAGGGCGGTTCCGAAAAGCACGCCGATCAGCGGCAGCAGTGGTGCCCAGGCGTAGGCCCTCCATCGAGACCGGACGCAGCCGATCATGCCGCCCCAACCGACTCGTTCGCCGCAGGCCAATTGAACCGCCGCGTGCCGCGTGACGGCTGCGCCAGCAATCGCCCAAACGGCTAGCGCCCAAAGGGCGCAGAGAAGCGAATAGGCCAGGTTGCTTGCGCGAAACGTCTTGCCGGCCCCCATGTTCAGAGTGAAGATTTCGCGAAAGGGACGGCTAAGGTGTTCCCAGGTGCCGAGGACGGGATTTGCGTCGCGATGCACGATCGACCGAGCGTTTTCGTCGTCGGCCGAACGGCGGAATCGCTTGTCGAGTGCGAGGATCCCGGGATCGTCTGCAACCGCGGCTAGGCTATTCCAGGAGCAGCCGTTATAAGCCGCATGTTGCGCGGCGACCTCGGCGTTGCCAGAGAAGAGCAGCCCAAAGAGTGACCACCCTAATACCATCGCGACGGCGGCCGCCGACGAGAGCAGCAGCGGACGCAGGCCGATCGAGATTCGAAAACAGCGAACCAGAAGCAGCCAGGGAAAGAGTTCCGACCAAGCCACAACACGCAGGGTTCCGCGATCGTCCTCATTCATGGCAGGTATCTCTCTGGGGAAAAGGTGTCGGCCACCTTCTGCTGGCACGCCCGTCGGGTGGTCGCACAAAAGGTGGATGTCACCCTTTTCCCGCAGGCAACCGGCGTGCATCGTCCTGGTTTGGGCAAACACCGGCATTATACGGGCTGACCAGCATGCTGCAAGCGGCCCGAAGCAGGGAGTCCGTCGAGAAAAAAGGACCATCACGGGACTATCCGCCCCGGTTGTCTGCGGACGGATCCGTCCCTTCCGGCCGCTCAACCTCCGGTTCCCAGGGAAGTCCGTACTCTTCGTTGAGCCAGCGGTTGCGATCGATGTCCTTGCACCGCTGACTGCAGAAGGGCATGGTTCGGCTCTGCTCGGAATCGAAGGCCCTTCCGCAAATCGAGCAACGCATTTGCGCCATGGCAATACCTGAAACGGGGCCTACCCGCAATCCGACTCTCGCGACAATAGGCGCACGCCCTGCGCACAAATCCGGAACCAAGACACCACGGACAATCCCGGTGCGGCCAGGTCGTCAGTCACTGCTTGTGGCGGCGGCAGTCTTGTCTTCTGACGCCTTGGATGCGGACTTGGTCTCGCCGTCTGCATTCTTTTCGGCCGCGGCACCTTTGCGGTAAGAGTCGCTACGGTAATCGGTTTGATAGAATCCCGAACCTTTGAAGACGATGGCGGCACCGGTTCCGAACAGCCGGCGAAGTTTCAGTCGCCCGCATTTGGGGCATTTTCGCTTCGGGCTCTCCGTGATCGACTGGAATAGTTCGAACTCATGCTCGCAGGCATCGCAAACATAATCGTAGGTCGGCATGGCAGATCACATCCTCATATCGAGTTGGGACGCAGCGCGTCGCTGTTTTCTTCTCACTCTTGTTCCGGCTGGGGTGACTCCAGGGAGTCCCTTTCGGTGGAATCGAACTGGCCGCTCGCCCGGGACGGTTCCGATTCGGGGGACGCCGCCGACACCACGACCTGGGATGGCCGCACGACCCGGTCGTGCAGGCGAAAGCCAACCTGCGTGACGTGCAGGACCGTTCCGGCGGGATGGTCGGACGACGGCATCTGCGAAATCGCCTCGTGAAGGTTCGGGTCGAAAGGTTCGCCCAAGGCGTCGATCTTGACGCAATGGTAACGCTCGAGGGTGCTCTCCAGTTGGGTGCAGACCATCTTGAAACCGGCGAGCAGCACGTCGGCCTCGCCCGCCTTCTCGGCCGCTTCCACCGCACGGCCCATGTTGTCCCAGACGGGGAGCAAATCGCGGAGCAAGTCGAGATTCGCGTAGCGGCGTTCCTCTTCCATCTGCCGGTAGGCCCGGCGCCGGAAATTCTCCAACTCCGCGGAACTCCGCAGCGCACGGTCCTGGGCTTCCTGCAACTCGGCCTGCAGACTCTCGAGGTCGGCGGCAAGACCGTCGGCCACCGACTCGGCGTCAATGCCGGCCGCCTCCACGGGGGACGTCTGTTCCTCTGAGGCAGTCACATCCGCAATCGGGTCGGCTTGACGCGGTTCATCGCCGGTCGTTGCGTTCGTTTCGGGTGTGGCTTTGGGCGTCTTCTCTGACACGTCTCATACCTCCAGGTAAGTCTGTTGCGGACCGTTCCAGTCGAAATCAGGCTCATCCGGATTGAAGGGTGGGATTCAGAAGTACTCTTTGAGTTTTGCGAAGAAACTCTTTCGTTCGGGTGTGACGTTCTTGTGTTCCAACTCGGCGAGTTCGCGGAGGACGGCTTCATGCTCCGGCGTGAGGCTTTTCGGCACCTCGATGTAGACCTGAACGAGGAGGTCGCCATTGCCGCGATGGCGCGGATTGGGCATCCCCCGGCCTCGCAGCCGAAAGACCTCGCCGCTGGGAGTGCCGGCCGGGATCGTCAATTCGTCGCGACCGTTGAGCGTGGGAACTTCAAGAGTCACACCCAGCGCCGCTTGGGCGTATCCAATCGGTATCTGGCAGATCAGGTCGTTTCCGTCGCGATGGAACAGAGGATGCTCGGCCACCTGGATGAAACAGTAGCAGTCGCCCGGCGGCCCTCCGTTGGGGCTCGGCTCTCCTTCGCCCTGCAACCGCAGTCGCGTGCCGTTATCGACGCCCGCGGGGATGTTGACCTCGCGGTGGACGCGTTGGACGATCAGGCCGCTTCCGCGGCAGTCGAGGCAGGCGTCGCGAATGATCGTGCCACGCCCCTGGCAGGAGGGGCAGGTGGTCTGAACCGAGAAGATTCCTGTCGATTGAACGACGCGTCCCTGGCCGCCGCAATAACCGCACGGTTCGGGCTTGGTCCCCGGTTTTGCCCCGGACCCGCCGCATTTGTCGCACGGCACGTGACGGTTGAAGGTGATTTCCTTGGTGGCGCCGCGAGCCGCTTCGAACAGGTCGAGCTTCACCTCGCATTTGACGTCCGCCCCGCGGCGGACCCGGCGCCCGCGCGAGCGTCCGCCGCCGAACATGCTGCCGAACAGGCTGTCGCCGAAGATGTCGCCGAAGGCTTCAAAGATGTCGCCTACGTCGTGGAAATGGGGCGCCCCGCCCTGGACGCCGTCGATCCCGGCGTGACCGTAGCGGTCGTAGCGGGCGCGTTTTTCCGCGTTGTTGAGGACCTCGAAGGCTTCCGCGGCTTCCTTGAACCGTTCGACCGCCTCGTCGTTGCCCGGATTGCGGTCCGGGTGGTACTTCATGGCCATCTTGCGATAGGCGTCGGCAATCTCCTTGTCGGTTGCCGTGCGGTCCACGCCGAGCACTTCGTAATAATCGCGCTTTTCGGCCATGATGGTTGCAGGAGAGCGGCGTACGGTTGGGGCTGAATATTGTTGCTCGTTCCGCGAACAAGCGTTCTTTCGCGGAACGCAAAGCGACTATCGGCAGGCGACTATTGGCGAAAACGGGCCGCCCCAGGATGGAGACGGCCCGTATCGTGAATCCAGCAAAGGACGGGGTTAGCGAACCGCCCCTTCCGTGGCCGGAGCTTTTTCGTCCTTGTCCAGATCAGTGACCAGCGTTTCCGTGGTCAGCATCAGGCCGGCGATACTCGCGGCATTTTCCAGGGCGGTCCGGACCACCTTGAGCGGATCGATAATCCCCGCCTTGAACATGTCGACGTACGCGCCTTCGGCGGCGTCGTAACCGGTGTTGGTCGGCTTCTCCGAGACTTCATCGGCGATCACGGCACCGTCGAGACCGCAGTTGTCGGCGATCTGCTCCAGAGGCTTGCTCAGCACCCTGGCGATGATATCGACGCCGATCTTCTCGTCGCCCCGAGCGCCGGAACGGGCAGCCTCGACCGCGGCTTTGCAGCGAAGCAGGGCTACGCCGCCGCCGGGAAGAATGCCTTCCTCGACCGCCGCGCGGGTTGCATGCAGGGCGTCCTCGACGCGAGCCTTGGTTTGCTTCATCTCGGCCTCGGTGTTGGCGCCCACAGACACGACCGCCACGCCGCCGGACAGCTTGGCCAGGCGTTCTTGGTACTTTTCGCGATCGTAATCGCTCTCGGTCGTTTCGATCTGCGAACGGAGTTGATCGACGCGGGCCTTGATATCGGTCTTCTTGCCGGCGCCTTCGACGATCGTGGTCGAGTCCTTGTCGACCGTGATTTTCTTGGCCTGTCCGAGGTGCTCCAGGGTGAGGTTCTCGAGCTTGATGCCGAGGTCCTCGCTGATCATCGTGCCCCCGGTCAGGATGGCAATGTCGCCGAGCATGGCCTTGCGGCGATCGCCGAAGCCCGGTGCTTTAACCGCACAGACGTTGAGGACGCCGCGGAGCTTGTTGACCACCAGCATGGTCAGCGCCTCGCCCTCGATGTCCTCAGCAATGATCAGCAGAGCGCGGCCGGTCCGCCCGACCTTTTCAAGGATGGGGATCAAGTCGCGGATGTTGCTGATCTTCTTCTCGTGGATGAGGATCAGTGCGTCCTCGATCTGGCAATCCATCTCGGGAGTGCGGTTGATGAAGTAGGGTGAGAGGTAGCCCTTGTCGAACTGCATCCCTTCCACGACCTCGTAGGTCGTTTCGGCCGTCTTGCCCTCTTCGACGGTGATCACGCCGTCCTTGCCGACCTTCTCCATGGCCTCGGCCAACAGGTTGCCGATGGCGCGATCGTTGTTGGCACTGATCGCACCCACGTTGGCGATCTCTTCCTGCTTGGTGACGACCTTGCGCATCGAGATGAGATGTTCGATGGCGGCATCGACGCCGCGCTCGATTCCGCGGCGGATGGCGGCCGGGTTGCTGCCTGCGGCGACATTCCGCAGACCTTCCTTGAAGATGGCTCGGGCCAAAACGGTGGCCGTAGTGGTGCCGTCGCCCGCGATGTCGGAGGTCTTGGACGCGACCTCGTTGACGAGTTTGGCGCCCATGTTCTCGAACCGATCTTCGAGTTCGATTTCTTTACTGACGGTGACGCCGTCCTTGGTGACCGTTGGGCCGCCGAAGGACTTGTCGAGGATCACGTTTCGGCCCGTCGGGCCCATGGTGACCGCGACCGCATCGGCCAGCTTTTCGACGCCCTGAAGAATTCGCTTTCGGGCTTGATCATCAAAAAGAAGTTGCTTTGCCACGATGGCGGTTCCTTATGTGTTCGTTGTTTCGGGGATTCGTACGTATTCGGCTGGAGCCGGCGTGGGCAGCACCTGGGCGGCGCTGCCCGCCAGCCCGCTTTCCGCCGTACTACTTGATCACCTTGGCCAACACGTCGCTCTCGCGGAGGATCTTCACCTCGCGGCCTTCCACTTCCACGTCGCTGCCGGCGTACTTGCCGTAGATCACCTCGTCGCCGATGGCGACGGACAACTGGCCGCGTTCGCCGCTGTCGAGCAGCTTGCCCGGGCCGACGGCCAACACGGTGCCTCGCTGGGGCTTCTCCTTGGCCGTGTCGGGAAGCACAATTCCGCCGGCCGTCATTTCTTCAGCAGCGACGGGCTCGACAACAATGCGATCGTCCAACGGATTGAGATTGATTTGCTTTGCCATGGTTCTAAACCCTCGTCTATTTCGTGAATGTGTTTCTGATTGCGATACCAAGGCAACCGGCCGCAGATGCAGCCCGCGGCCGGTTGCGGACTGTCGGATCTGACACCGGCCTGGTTACATACCCATTCCCATGCCGCCCATACCACCCATGCCACCCATACCACCCATGCCGTCCATGCCGCCTCCCGGCGGAGGACCAGGCGGGGTTTCCTTGGGAATCTCCGTGACCAGGCAGGAGGTGGTCAGCAGCAACGAAGCAACGCTCGCGGCATTCTGGAGAGCCGTTCGGACGACCATGGCGGGGTCGATAATGCCGGCCTCGACCAGATCGCAATAGGCGTCCTTGTCGGCGTCGTAGCCTTCGTTCTTTTTCATCCGGCGGACCCGATTGACGACGACGGAACCTTCCAGCCCGGCGTTCGACGCGATGGCTCGCATGGGAGTGTCGAGGACCTTCTTCACGATCTCGGCACCGAGGGCCTCGTCGCCGACGAGTTCCAGTTTGTCGAGTGCCTTGTCGCTTCGCAGCAGCGCCACTCCGCCGCCAGGAACGATTCCTTCCTGGAGTGCAGCCTGCGTGGCGGCACGGGCATCTTCCAGGAGCGCCTTCCGCTCCTTCATCTCCGTCTCTGTTGCGGCCCCGCAATGGATCTGAGCCACGCCGCCAGCCAGCTTGGCCAGCCGTTCCTGGAGCTTCTCCTTGTCGTAGTCGCTGGTGGTAGTTTCAATTTCGGCACGGATCTGATTGGCCCGGCCCTCGATGGCCTCTTTCGAGCCGGCGCCGCCGACGATGGTCGTATCGTCAGACGTGATGATGACCTTCTTCGCCGTCCCCAGGTCGCTGAGCTTGACGGCGTCGAGCGAGACGCCCAGATCCTTGAACAGCGCCTGCCCGCCGGTCAGGGTGGCGATGTCGCCCAACATGGCTTTGCGGCGGTCGCCGTAGCCGGGAGCCTTCACCGCACACACGTTGAGGATGCCCCGCATTTTGTTGACGACCAGCGTCGCCAGGGCTTCGCCCTCGATGTCTTCGGCGATAATTAAGAGCGGTTTGTTCGCCTTGCTGATCGCTTCCAGAAGAGGCACGAGATCCTTCGCGCTGGAGATCTTCTCCTCGTGAAGCAGAACGAGGCACTTCTCCAACTCGGCCGTCTGATTGTCGGGATTCGTGACAAAATGGGGCGACAGAAAACCGCGGTCGAACTGCATCCCCTCCACGACCTCGACATACGTCTCCGCCTGGCGTCCTTCTTCCACCGTGATCACGCCGTCCTTGCCCACCTTGATGAAGGCATCGGCCAGGACTTGTCCGATGGTGGGATCGTTGTTGCCCGCGATGGTGGCAACCTGGGTAATCTCTTTCTTGTTCTTGGGGTCGATCGGCTTGGCCATCTTGCCGACGGCCTCAATGACGGCCTCGGCTCCCTTATGGATCCCTCGGGAGAGCGCCATGGGGTCGGCACCGGCGGCCACCATCTTGAGACCCTGCATGTAGATCGCCTCGGCCAGGACCGTGGCAGTGGTCGTGCCATCGCCAGCCACGTCGTTGGTCTTGCTAGCGGCCTCCTTGACCAATTGGGCCCCGAGATTCTCGTTGGGGTCGCTCAGGTCGATGTCTTCAGCCACGGTGACCCCGTCTTTGGTCACCTTGGGAGCACCCCAGCCCTTGTCGAGCACGGCGTTGCGGCCCCGGGGGCCGAGCGTGCTCTTGACGGCTCGGGCCAACTTACTGACGCCGGCTGCCAACGGCTGCCGAGCCTCATCGTCAAACACCATCTTTTTTGCCACAGCGGATTCCTCCTGTTGCTGGCGAAAGATTCAATCGGCGCCCCGCGGGAAAAGGCCTTTTCCCGCCTCGGGCGGTAGCTGTCTCGATCTCAAGAAACGCCGGTAGGCCAATTCTGGCAGTCGACGCAGATTTTAGACCTTTCATCGGAGCAACGAGCGTGCCAATCGCGACGGAGCGTCTGAAGTTATGTCGTGACAATGAGTTACAAACAACAGTGTGTGCCAGGAGAACGCCGGGTTTGGCTGCCGGCGGCACCTGGGGATGCCATTTTGGCAGACCCGCCCTATTCATCGGGGAAGATTCAGGCCGGATTATTCACAAACCCTTGTTGAATGCTCGAAGTTCGTTGTAGGCAAACATGCTAAAGACAGCCCCCCAGAGGGGCTGTGCATTGGGCGGCACGCTCAGAGCGCAGCGATGGGCGTGGTAACTTGACCATCCACGCCCATCGCTGCGCTCTGAGCGTGCCACCCATGAATAATCCGGGCTGGTCCCTCCGCTCGGTTTCGTTGCTCCGGCATCGTTGCCCTTCGAAGACAAGAGCCGCCACGGTACACACGATGGCGTACCATGGCGGCTCATCAATTCGGCGGACGGCACGGCGGAGCGTGCCTGCTACTGTCTTTGCCTCACACGTCGCAGATCCGGACGGCCTGGGCCAGGCTTTCCAGGGCGTCGGGACGTTTGGGAACGAATTCCTGGCCCACGTAGCCCTGGTAACCGCTGTCGACGATGGCTTTCATCAGCTCGGCGTAGTCGAGCGTCTGCGTGTCGTCGATCTCATTCCGGCCGGGAAGTCCACCGGTGTGATAGTGGCCCCAGCAGTCGGCGTGTTCCTTGATGTCCTTGAGTGGGTCTTCCTTCATCATGCCCGCGTGGTAGATATCGTAAAGGACCTTGACTCGCGGGGAGCCGACCTGTTCAACGAGCTTGACGTTCCAGGCCGTCGTATCGGCCATGTAGTCCTTGTGGTTGATCGAGTTCAAATACTCCAGGCAGACGGTGACCTTCTTCTCTTCCGCGTAGCCGGCGATCTTCTTCAGGCCGATCACGCAGTTTTTCAGGCCCTCTTCGTCGTCCATCCCCTCGCGATTGCCTGAGAAGGTGATGGCGTTGGGAAAACCGGCGTCGGCGCAATCGTCGATACTCTGACGGATCTTGGACAGGCATTCCTCGTGGTTCTCGAGGCGGTTGAGGCCTTTGGTGATCCCGTGGCTGGGCGTCATGGCGCAGATCAGTCCGTGCTTCTTGAGCGTCGGCCAGTCCTCGGGCTTGACCAGTTCGATCGACTTGAGGCCCAGCTTGACGCAGTAGGCCGCGAAGGCGTCGAGATCCATGTTGTTTTTCTTGAGGTACCCGTTATAGCACCAGAGGCAGACCGACTGCTTGATGCGGCCTTTCAATTCGGCGGCCGTTGCCGATTGTACCCGGGACAGGGCGACGCCGAAGGCGGCCGTTCCGGCAAGGGTCTTAAGGGCGGTTCGGCGCTGGATCGGTTGTTCAAAGAAGTCGTGCATGCTGATTCCTTGGCGAGTTGGGGAGAGATGAAGGCAGATTCCGTGCGACGTCGGTATACTGCCTGCCTAGCGAACGTAGTTTGCGGCCGCGGGAGACGCCTGAAACGACACCGGCGACGCCACTGCCGACCGCACGTCGGGCAACGGGATCACGCCCGGATGGAGACGCGAACCTGCCGCCGCACTCCGATCATAAGCGGCGTCGGGAGGCAAGTCCACAGGGGGCAACGACTCGACCGCCGGCTGGGCCGGCATGACGGCCTGCTGCCCTAGCGAGGCCACCGTAAGGGGCCGGTGCAGGCGATAGTCGATGCACGGGCGCACCTGGAGGGCCCGGCGTTCGGCGGCATCGTGGTAGGCCGCCGCGGGCCACGCTCCCTCGGCCATGTAGATGCGGTAGTAGTCGAGGAGGGTCCCTTTGTCGTAGTGGACGTTTTTGACGGCCAAAGCGTACTCGACCCGAGCCCGATGATGGCTGCTCTCGGCATCGGCGCGGCGGCGCTGGGCTTCGAGCACCAGGTCGAGAGGCGCCTTGTCGGCATCGTAGGCGGCCTCGACGGCGGCCAGTTGCTGGGCCGCCGCCACCCGGCGATTGTACGTGGTTCGGACGGAGGCTTCCGCCCGATCCACTTCGGCGATCCCGTTGCTGAGATCGTGAAGGATGACTCGCTGCTGCTCTTTGAGGATCGATTGTTCGCGGGCCAGGTTGAGTTGGGAGTTGCGGACGGCGACATACGCCCGGCGGTGGCCGATCGGAACGGTCAACTCGACGCCGAGTTGCCATTCCTGGAAATCGCCGCTCATGAGCGTCTGGTAGGCGTTGTCGAAGGGCGGCTGACCCCACTCCGGATCGATCAACGTCTGGCCCATGCCGCGCCAGCGATAACGTCCTACCACGTCGAGATCGGGCAGAAGGAAATTGCGGTTGGCCTTCAATTCCAACTGGCGCATCTTGATGCGCCAACGTTGCTGGCGCAGTTCGGCACGTTCCGAGAGAGCATCGGCCACGACCTGATTCCAGTCGAAGCGGGTCGGCACCACGTTGGGTTCGTCGCTGGGCCGGATGAGTCGTCCGTCACTGATGGGAATGCCCATGAGCAATCTCAAGCGGCGTTCGGCAACCTGCACTCCGCCGGTCCCGCGGAAAGTTCCCGCACGACTGCCGTTGTCGGTCTGCGTGCCATCGACGATTCGGCCCGTCAACGCGTCTTGCACATCTTCTTCAAAGCGGAAGTATTGCTCGCGAGCCTGAGCCTCTTTCTCGGCTTCTCCCCCGCGGCGATTGGCCTCATGGAGGGCCCGAATGCGGCGCCAGGTTTCCAAGGCGGCATCGCGAGCCACGATCTTGCTGTCGAGGTCGCGATAGGCGTAGTAGAGATCCCAATAGGCGTTTTCGACGTTACTCACGTAATCCCGAACGGCCATTTGAAGGTCGGCAACGCTGATATCGGTATTGACCCTTGCCAGCAGCACGCCGCTGAGCAGCCCGGGCGTCTCGCTGGGCCCGGCAATGCGGTTGAATTCCGCACCCGATCCCTGCAACAGGGGCACACGCATCTCGATCTCGGGGTTCACGTTCCAAACACTGGGAAAGGCGTTGCCCGGTGCGTTGTTCGAATCGTACTCGACGTACTTCCGTAGCGTCAGTTCCGAGCCAAAGGCCGTCCGCTTGGTCAATTGCGTTTGAAAGACGGCCGCGTCCTGAACCAGCAGGCGGGTGCCGCCGCCGAAGAACTGGTTATTCAGCGTCCGGTCGTTCTTCTCGAAGAATGCGCTGGTCGAGAATTGGGCGTCGAAAGCGCTCAAGGCGGCTTCGACGCCATATCGCGGGTCGGTTTCCTGCAAGGCAGGACCGTAGGTTGTCGGGGTGGCGTCGGGCGCTCGGATCACCGTGCCCCCCAGATCGTTCAGCACCTTGCTGTTGGTCAAGGCGGTTTGAAGCACTTCCTCCAGACGCAGATCCCAGTAGTCCAGTTGGCCGTACTGCTGGATCGTCAGCGGCGGTGCCGTCTCTTGCGGAGCGACGTCGGTGCAGGCGTCAAGATCGGGGTACTCGATCTCGATCGAGGTGGCCGTGCAGTCGGCGTGTCGGTAGAGGTGCAGACGAGGCTTGTCGGTACGGCAACCGACGACCACGGCAGCAGCCAGGGTCAAAGCCAGGATGAGAGCAAACCGGGAGCCCCCCCGCCCTGGCGCCTCGCTCAAGGCAGTACGGCAATGCTCTCGGTCAGTCGTGTTCCGGATCCGTCTCACTTGGTTATGCCCAAATGCCAAGGTGCTGCCCGCAAGAGTCACGCATGTTTCCCGAACCGGTCAGGCGTTACGGACTCTCTATTTACCCGGCGTTACCGGAAACGCATCGACAACGGGCCCTTGGCGGCGCACAATGCCGCCTCATCCTTTTAGTCGGCACTTTGCAGTCCGTTTGGTCGGGTTTTTCGGGATATATGACCACAACAGCAGGTTCATTCTGGGCTGACTATAATGGAAGGTGAATTGGAGCACACGCAATCGTCTGACGTAGCGTAAACCGGTGGCTCTGGAATCAGGCTTTGATGTCCAACCCTCTGCATTCCGACTCTCGCAAAACGAGCGCCAGCCCGGCCCTTGAACCGGATGCGGTAATCGAACGTCTGGCCGCACTCGCCGAACACGAGACGAACGAGTCGGATTTCTATCGCGCGTTGGTTCGAGACCTAGTTGGTGCGACGGGCGGATACGGGGCTGCCGTATGGACACTGGAGGCCGGCAATTTCCGGCGGGCAGAACAGCTCGGGCTGAATCATTCCCTCGCGCCCACGCAGTCCCATCGCACGCTGCTTGACGAGACGCTCTCGGGCAACGACTGCCGGGTCTTTCGCGACGAATCCCAGGCAGAGGCCGTTGAGGTACTTTGCCCCTGGCGGGTCGACGAGGTGCTCTGCGGAGTAGTCGAATTGCGTCAGAAAGCCGATGTCTCTGCGGCGGCCCTGGCCGGGCAACAGCGGTTTGTCAACGTGATTGCCGAACTGATAAGAACTTTCTACCGCAGCGCCCGCATGGCCGAGACGGGACGGCGCGAACAGCGATGGCTTGAGATCGATCGATTCGCTCAGGAGGTCCACCGGCCGGTCGAACTGGAGGCAACCGCCTACGCGGTGGCCAATGAAGGCCGGCGCCTGGCGAACTGCGACCGGTTGACGGTGCTGGTTCGACGCCGGCAGCGTTGGAAAGCCATTGCGGTCAGCGGCTGCGACCGAGTCAATCACCGTTCATCGACGATTGCCCATCTGGAACTGCTGGCACGCCTAGTGGCGGCACACAACCGGCCGGTCTGGTCCGGTGCCGGACACGAAGCGCCGCCGGAACTCGAGGAGCCGCTCGACGACTATCATGACGTCAGTTCCTCCAGGCTTCTCGGACTGATGCCCCTGTCGTTGGCCCGGGGGGAAAAAGAGGACGACGGATCGGCTGACTCGGAACCGTTCGCCGTGCTCGTCTTCGAACGTTTCGACGAGATTGAATCCAGCGACATGGCTGATCGCTGCGGCGCGGTGTGCCGGCACAGCGCCGTCGCGCTACATCGCAGCCTGGCTCACGAAGAAATGCCGCTTCACAGCCTGAGCCGCTTGCTTGACCGTTCCGCCTGGGTGAAGCGGATTCGTCATCAGCCCCTTACGCTGCTGTTTGCCGCCTTGCTGGCTGCGGTTCTGCTGCTCCTGGCCGCGGTTCCGGTTCCGCTCCGAGTGGAGGCCACCGGCACGCTGCAACCGCGGACGCAACGGCACCTGTTTGCCCCGTCCGATGCCGTCGTCGAACGGCTCCTGGTGCGCGAGGCGGGAGAAGACGTATCCGCCGATCAGGAGCTGATTCAACTCCGAGACCCGGAGTTGCAGTACGAAATCGAGCGAGTCCTCGGCGAACTCGAAACCGCCCGCAAACAACTGGCCGGAATCGAGGCCGAGCGAATCCGTGCGGATCGCGCCAGCCGGAGCGATCTGCGGGACGCGGCACAACGCTCGGCAGAGGAGGAATCGCTGAAGAAGCAGCTTGAAGGGCTCGAGCGGCAACAGGAACTCCTCGAAACGCGGCGGGAGAAGCTGAACCTGCGCAGCCCCATCGACGGACAATTGCTCACCTGGAACGCCGAACAACTCCTGCGATCGCGGCCGGTCGGCCGCGGCCAGATACTCCTGACGGTGGCCGACCTCCGGGGCCCCTGGGTGTTGGAACTCGAAATTCCCGACGATCGAATCGCCGATGTCACAAGAGCCGTGTCCGATCGGGAGCGACCCCTCGACGCGCATTTCATTCTGGCGACGGCGCCCGAGACTCGTTACAGCGGGAAACTCGAGTCGATTGCGCCCGCCACCGACGTGCGAAGCGATCGCGGCCCGACCGTGTTCGCCGTCGTTGGGCCCGACGACCAGGCCACGATGCAAACGCTCCGGCCGGGAGCGAGCGTCGTCGCCAAGATCGATTGCGGTCGCCGCAGTCTGTTGTACGTGATGACCCGCGGGCTGCTGCGGGCAATTCGATCGCGCGTTCTGTTCTGATTCTGCTATTGGGAAACACCCGAATGATACTTCTCAGATCTGGCTTCAAAGTCTCGTTGATCGTTGCGGCACTGCTTGCCGTTGAGACGATTGCTCACGGCGGCGAAGTGCTGCGGATCGACTCGGTGGTGCTCGAACTGATCGAACAGTCGGACGTGCCGGCCCGCGATCCGGGCGTGATCGAGGCGATTTCAGTGAAGGAAGGCGATCTCGTCAAGAAAGGGGACACACTCGTCAAGCTGGATACGGCCGAGGCAGAACTCGATGTGGCTCATGCCAGGCTGGAATGGGATATCGCCCGGCAGGAAGCGAAGAACGACGTGGACGTGCGTTTCGCCCGGAAGTCGCTCGAAGTGGCGGAGGCCGAACTGCAGCGGGCGCTGGATTCGGTGGAAAACTATCCCAAGAGTGTCTCGGCCACGGAATTGGATCGGCTGAAGCTGACGGTCGAGCGAACCGGCCTGGAAATCGAACAGGCCCAACACGTGTTGAACGTGGCCGAGATGACGGCCGCCTTGAAAGGTACCGCCTTCGAAGCGGCGGAACAGAAGCTCGACCGGCAAACGATCCGCGCCCCGATCGACGGCGTCGTCGTTCAAGTCTATCGGCACAACGGAGAATGGGTCGAACCGGGCCAGCAGGTTGTGAGGATCCTGCGCATGGACCGGCTCCGGGCCGTGGGTTTCGTGGCCGCGGCACAACTGGATGCAGCTCCGCTCGGCTCGGCCGTCGAACTGCTCGTCAAGCCGGGCGAGAAGGCGGCCAGGACGTTCTCGGGAACGCTTGTGTATGTGAGCCCGGAGGTCGATCCCGTCAACGACCAGGTGCGCGTCTGGGCGGAGGTCGACAATCCCGAAATGCAGCTCAAGCCGGGCATGCGCGGCGCGATGATCGTCAGGCCCGGCGGGGAAGAATCGAAGGAGCATTCTGCCGGCCAGGCGGAAGCCCACGACATGCCGGCCAGGTAGCCACGCAAACAAGATTGATCGACAATGACCACGAAGTCGAGCACAGATTCGGCGACCCAGCGACCGTTGCGAATACGTGCGCGCGGGGATCTGGAGTTCTTTCCGCAACGATTCGGCCGGCGGCAGTACTGGGTGGTGAAGGACCCCGTGGCGCTGCGCTATTATCAGTTGCGGGAAGAAGAGTACGCGATTCTGCGATCGCTCGACGGGCGGATCAGCCTGGCGGAGGTGGTGAGCCGCTTCGAGCGGAGATTCGCGCCGCGCCGCGTCACGGAAAACCAGGTCGCGCACTTCCTTGGCAACCTCCACGGTCTGGGGCTGGTACTCTCGCAGCATCTTGGGCAAGGGGACACGTTGCTCGAACGCGGGCGGCAGCAGCAGCGCCGCGTCTTTCGGGCGGCTGCGTCGAACGTGCTGGCCGTTCGTTTGCCCGGCATCGATCCGCAACGCCTCCTCGATCGCGTGTATCCGCCGCTGGCCTGGCTGTTCCGCCCCGGGTGCATCACGGGTGCCATCGTGTTGATGGTCGCTGCGTTATTGACAGTCCTGCTGGAACCGGGGGCGGTGGCCGCTCGGCTGCCCGAAATGCAGGCGTTCTTCGGTCCCGCGAATCTGGTCTGGTTGGTTGTGTGCCTGGGAGCCGTCAAAATCCTCCACGAATTGGGGCACGCCTTGGCCTGCCGCCACTTTGGCTGCCGCTGCCACGAAGTCGGGTTGATGTTTCTTGTCTTCGCACCGTGTCTCTACTGCGACGTGACCGATGCATGGACGCTGACCGACAAGCGGCAGAGAATGGCCGTCACGGCCGCAGGCATCTATGTGGAACTGGTGCTGGCGTCGATGGCGGCCTTCCTCTGGTGGCTTACGACCGAGAGCCTGCTGCACGCGTTGTGTCTGAATGTCATGGTCCTCTGTTCTGTCAACACCGTCTTTCTCAACGGCAATCCACTGCTGCGCTACGACGGTTACTATCTTCTCTCCGACTGGCTCGAAGTACCGAATCTCTGGCAGCGTAGCCGCGCTGTACTCTCCAACGCCGCCGGACGCTTGTTGCTTGCCTCGCCGAACAAGCCGGCATTACCGGAAGATCGCCCGGTCCTTCTGGGTATCTACGGAGTCCTCTCGGTCGTCTATCGCTTCGTTGTGATCGTCGCGATTCTGGGATTGCTCTATCGCGTTCTGCGCCCCATGGAACTCGAAATCCTGGCCCACGCAGTCACGGCAATGACGATCGTCGGCCTGCTCGCAGCCCCGTTGTCGGCATTCGTACGCTCCGGCAAGGTGCCGCGAACTGAAGGCCGCGGACGCGGACGTCGCGGACCGCTGCTGCTGGTTTTGGCCACGGTTGCGGTCGCCGTTTGCCTCATTCCTTTGCCTTGTCGCGTGCGGGCCCCGGTCCTGATTGAGGCAGACGGGGCGGAACACGTATACGCGACGGTTCCCGGGCGAATGGTCTCTGCCTGCCGCGCCGGCCAGAAGATCGACGAAGGCGAGACGTTGGTCGTGTTGGAGAATGACGACCTTGCCCTGCAAATCGCCAAGTTGACCGCGCAAGCAACCCAACAGGAGGTCGAGGTCAGAACTCTGGAGGCACGCCGCGGGAACGATCCGGTCGCGGCCGCGGAATTGCCGGCGGCGAAGGAGTTGCTGGCGGCGATTCGCTCACGGCTCGTTGCGCGACAGGAGGAAGCGGATCAACTCATTCGCAAGGCGCCTCGGGGCGGAATCGTGATTCCGGCACCGGCCAGGAGCGTCCCCTCGAGAGACAAGATTGCGTTAGCTTCCTGGCACGGTTTGCCTACCGACGAGCGAAATCAAGGGGCGTTCCTGGAAACGGGCACGCTTCTTTGTTCGATCGGTGACTTGGATCGTCTGCGGGCCGTGGTCTATTTGGGCGAAGAGGACGTCCAATTGGTCCGGACGGGCGATTCGGCCCGAATTCTCCTCGACCAGTCGGAGCGCGTAATCCTGGAAGGCCGGGTGCGGCAAATCGATGCTTCGAGATTGGAGGCCGTGCCCCCTCAACTCGCGGTTCTCGGCACGATTCCAAGTGTTCACGACAAGGACCTTGCACGTCCAGTCGAAACGTACTATCAGATCGAGATCGCCCTGGACGACACAACCGCAGTTCAGATGGTTGGACTCCGCGGGCAAGCCAGAATCACCGTCCGCCCCCAGTCGATCGCTCAGCGCGTCGTCCGCTTCCTCGGACGCACGTTCCGCCGCGTGCGCTGACGCTGTTACGGCAGCAGGAAGATCAACCCCGTGGCCGTGCCGGCCTGGGCAACTCCACCGGCAACGCTGAATCGCGGCCGGTAGTATCGCAGCGGCGTGGGAGTGCCGGGCCGTTCGTGCCCCAGCGTGTAGACGCAGTCGCAGGTCGGCTCGGCCACCAAACGATACGGGAGAATTGCGGCATTGCCGACAAAATGGGCCGCTGAAGCGAAAGGCTGGGCGAGCCCCAACGAGTAGCCGTGGCGTTCCAGGGACGGATTCTCGAAATAGAGCGGCCGATGACAAGTACTCGGCGCTTGCCAGTGATAGACGGTCCAAGGTCCTTCCGCAGACTGCTCTGGAGCCGCCACTCGTTCGACAGGAAGTCCCGACCCGGCGTAGTCCGTCGGCAACCGGCCGTCTTGAGGCGCGATGTTCGTGCCGAGACTGCCGATCGGTTTGATCGGCTCGGGCATCCCTTCTGCCAGCGAGCCTGCCGTACTCGGACCCCCTCCCAAGGACTGCCGCCGTGCGTACGGTCCACCGTTCAGCTCGCCTCCGCTGCACTCACACACAGCCCCCCCAATCAGGGCAGTCGCCAACAGCATTGCCGAGAACGTTCGTTTCATGGGTCGCTTCCTTGGTCCCCAACTGGGTAGCGTGTTCTGCGCGCATTCTTAGCCACCACGGAATTTGTTTCGGCGTTTCGGCCAATTGGCTTGGGCAATTCCCGTCGAGCACGCTTGGATACCCCGCTAAAGGTGTGGTTCTGCGCGCAGTTTTTTGTCAGCCGCGGCTGTGTAAATTTGCACGTCCGGCCCGTTCTGGTTATCCTGAAAGGTTGAGATCCGACGCTGTGGGGAACCCCATTCCGCCATCTGATCGTCTAATGGCGGGCACCCTTCGTCTTTCCCTTCAGGGGCACCGTTCATGGGTTGGCTTGCCGCCCTACGCCGCCGATTGCTCCCCCATTCGCATCTGCGTCGAGATGACGATCTGGCGTGCCTTTTCGTCACCCCGCTGGAGCAGCGCCGCGTTCTGGACGTCACCTCAGTCAGCGTAGTCGCCGATCTGGTGATCGACGAAGGCTCCTCCGCGGACGTATTGATCAAGATCGAAGGCACTTACGTCGATTCGGAGGGGGCTTCAAACGGCCCCCATTCGGCTGAGGTGCGTTGGGATGACGGGACGACGGAGTCGTTCGCGGTCCATCCGCCCACAGGCAATGTCGGCGATTTTTCCGCGGAGCACTCTTACTACGCTGCGGACGAGGGGATCTATCACCCGACGGTAACGGTTCGCGGAAAGGACGGCACGGAAGCGACCTCCGACCCAGCGACCGCGACTATCACGGTGCGGAATGTCGCTCCCGCGCTCACGGTGGTGGGCGACCAGTCTATCGGTGTGGGGGTAACGCTCAGCATCACGGACATCGGTACATTCACCGATCCCGGCTACACCGATACTTTTGAATACTCCATCGATTGGGGCGACGGCACCGCTACGGATACGGGAGTTCCAGACGTCGATACGTCGGGCGGCCCCGGGACGCCTGCGGGCGGTTCTTTCGACGGCTCCCATGTCTATGCGGCAGATGGCGTCTACACGGTGGCGGTCACGATCACCGACCGTGACGGGGGCGAGGATACCAAGACGTTCGACGTGACCGTAGGTGATACCGCCCCGGCCCTCACGGTCGTCAACGATCAGGTGACAACCGAAGGGACGGAGTTGAGCCTGAGCCCCTTGGGCACGTTCACGGCGCCGGCCGTCGGCAACCCGTACTATACCTACGAGATTGACTGGGGCGACGGCACGACGATCGAGACCGGCTCTGCCACGATCGATTCGCCGGGCTCCCCGGGCACATCCACGACTGGCTGGTTTGGTGGTGCGCACACCTATGCAGACGATGGCAGCTATACCGTCACCGCAACGATTCACGACGGGCAGGGCGGCAGCGATACGGAGACGTTCCTGGTCACCGTCGACAATTTAGCGCCCACGATCACAAGTTTCACCATCTCGGACGCCGTAATCAACGAAGACGGCTCGGTGACCGTGACGGGCAGCTTCACCGATCCCGGGACACTCGATGTGCACACGGTGCTGATCGATTGGGGCCTCGGCGAGGCGACGTCGGCGGCCACGGTGACGCCGTCGCCCGGTGGCGGCGGGACGTTCACCG
>JAAYAY010000159.1 GCA_012719125.1 Planctomycetaceae bacterium
GCTGGTGATACTTCCACATTAAAGGAACAGAAGAGAAGAGGCACCGGTACTCTGAGCTGACAGGAGACGTTGCCTCACCCATAACCCAAGCACTTGGAGTGTCTGTCAAACTGGAGCCACCTCACAAGCTCGGCGTTGCGCGGGAGAAGTTCTCGAAGTTCATCCTCTCGGAGATCAAGCTTCGTTTGAAGTACATGAATCCGACGATTCAACGCCGCCACGTGCTTTTCTTCGGCCTCCTCCGCCCGCAGGGCGGCTGTTTTTGCCTTCTTCCGCTCTGCCTCATGAGCCAGTTCGCCGGCTAAAGTCTGTTCATCCGGAACATCTGGTGCCGCCTGCGCGTCAAGCGATGCAACGTTCTTCAGTCGGGCATAGGCATCATCTTCGCCAGCACTGCTCACCTCTAGCTTTCCTCTTCCAGTTGTGCTTTGAAGTATCTCGCGATAAGTTCCATGGGAATATCAGTCCCTGTTGGCGGTGAACCGCTATACCTGTCGTAGATTTCGCGCCACGGACCATCTGCCGCGTGGGTCATGTTTGAGAGCTTAATCGCAGTCAGATTCTTGTATGAATCCCAGACAGCGTCCAGCACTTCGCGCGATTCGGAAGGCAGGTCGTCTGGAAGAACGGGAATAACCGTCCGAAACACCCGCCGGCCGTCTACTTTCCGCGGCCTTACGTCTGTCGCCTTCCTGTCAATCGGGTCTTTGCCGAAAAGCTTGAAGTGATGAAAGACTGAAGACACAACCGGGCCATATGGCCAACACTCTATCTGCTCATTGAAGATAGGAGTGTCGGTGAACGCTAGATGCCACCCCTGTGTGTAGTACAGCAGCTTCTGCAACTTCATCGGCGAAATGGGTATGCCTTCGCGAAAAGCTTGCGTGAGAATGAAGTTTGCAACAGCCTTTGGTGAATATGCCATCGCACAGTCGCTCATGGAAGGACACAGACAAAGGGTACATGCGAACATCACTACTTCGGGGTATTGTACATTCATTAGGGCACCAAGTCAACGGAAATACCGTCAGAGAGACTGTGAGGCCGCTAACTACCTCTCAAGTGCGGGTCCTGTAGTGTACTCGTAGGACACTACCCGTCGCTGCTCGGTGCGGCCGGTTCGCTTTCCCGCTTCTGAGAGGCTATACTGAGTGGCTTGCCTTCCTTGCGCCCGCATCCGCCAGGAGCCCGCGGGTGCTTCTTGCTCCCCCACACGAGTCGGTTTCATGAAGGAACTGCTTTCCGGTAACGAGGCCATCGCACGCGGCGCCTACGAGGCCGGTGTCAGCGTGGCCACGGGTTACCCCGGCACGCCGTCGACCGAGATCCTCGAAGCGGCCGTGCGATTCCGCGACGACATCTACTGCCAGTGGTCGCCCAACGAGAAGGTCGCCCTCGAAGTGGCCGCCGGCGCCGCGTTCACCGGCGCCCGAGCGATTGTCACCATGAAACACGTGGGGCTCAACGTGGCGGCCGACCCGCTGATGACCCTTGCCGGAACCGGCACGGTGGGCGGGCTGGTGATCGTCGTGGCCGACGATCCGGGCATGCACTCGTCGCAGAACGAGCAGGACACCCGGCACTACGCCCGCTTCGCCAGGATACCGATCCTCGAACCGTCCGACTCCCAGGAGGCGAAGGACTTCGTGAGCCTGGGTCTGGAGCTTTCGGAGCGGCACCGCACTCCGGTCATCCTCCGCACCGAAACCCGAGTGAGCCACTCGCGAAGTCTTGTGGACGTGTCGGACCGGAAACCTTCCAGCAAAGCGATCGGTTTCGAGAAGAACCCGTCCCGGTTCGTGGCCATTCCGCTTTGGGCCAGGCCGATGCGGGTTCGGGCTGAAGAGCGGCTGGAAACGCTGAGGGAAGAAGTCAACCAGTCGCCCGCGAATCGCGTCGAGTGGCGCGACCGGAAGCTGGGCATCCTCACCGCGGGCATTCCCTATCAATATGTTCGGGAAGTGTTTCCGGAAGCCTCGGTGCTGAAGCTGGGCTGGTCCTATCCGTTTCCCGACGAGTTGATCCGGCAGTTCGCCGAGGGCGTCGAGCAGTTGTTGATCGTGGAAGAGCTCGACGACATCGTCGAAGAGCACGTTCGCGCCCTGGGAATCTCCTGCCGGGGCAAGGACCTGGTGCCGAGGATCGGGGAGTTGTCGCCGGACGTGCTCCTGACGGTGCGGGCGAAGCTCCTTGGTGATCGAGTTGCGAAACCGTTGGCGGCTGGTCCTGCGGTCAGGATGGACGATCTGCCGAGCCGGCCGCCGGTTTTATGCTCGGGTTGTCCTCACCGGGGAATCTATCATGCCTTGGGCAAGTTCGACGTCGTCGTGACCGGCGACATCGGCTGTTACAGCCTGGGCGTGCTGCCGCCGCTGAGCCGGATGGACACGCTGGTGTGCATGGGGGCCGGAGTGTCGATGGCCCACGGCATGGACAAGGCCGGCGAGCCGCGGCGGGTGGTCGGGATCCTGGGCGATTCCACCTTCTTCCACTCCGGCATCACGGGGCTGCTCGACATCGCCTACAATCGCGGCGCATCGACGATCATTGTGGTCGACAACCGCACGACGGCCATGACGGGCCACCAACCGCACCCGGGCACGGGCCACACCCTGATGGGCCACGACACACCCGCCATATCGATCGAGGAGATCGGCCGGGCGTGCGGCATCAAGAATGTGGTGACTCTCGACCCCTACGACGTGAAGAAAACGACGGCCGTGCTGAAGGAGGCGATTTTCTCCGACGAACCGTGGTTGGTCATTTCCCGAGGGCCGTGTCTCCTCGACGTTCGCCAGCGACTTGGCACTCCCCGGCATGTAACCGAAGACGTGTGCCGCGAGTGCGGCGTGTGTTTGAAGCTGGGCTGTCCGGCCCTGGAGGGCGGCGAGGGAATTCCCCACGTCAATCCGATGCTGTGTGCCGGCTGCGGGCTGTGCAACCAGGTCTGCCCGGTCGGCGCCATCGAGTTCGAGAAGGAGGCGACGTCATGACCGAGCACCAAACCGCGGCTGTCGGCCAGGATACGGTGAGCGTGGTTCTGGCCGGCGTTGGAGGCCAGGGGATCCTGCTGGCGAGCGAGATCCTCGCCCGGGCAGCTCTGGCGGCCGGCTTCGACGTGAAGACCAACGAAGTCCACGGCATGGCCCAGCGGGGCGGTTCCGTAATCGCCCAGGTTCGGTTCGGCCGCGAGGTCTTCAGCCCCCTGGTCGCCCGCGGATCGGCGCGGGTTCTCGGAGCGTTGGAGCGGGTGGAAGCCCTGCGGCAACATCAGTTTCTGGCGTCTGACGGTCTGGCCGTCGTTTCCAGTCAGATGGTCGTGCCGGTCACCGTCTCGTCGGGGCAGGCGGCCTATCCGGCCGACGTGGAACAGCGCCTGCGAGCCGCCTTTCCCCGGCTGGTCTACGTGGACGCCGTGGAGAAGGCGACCCGACTGGGCAACCATCGTGCAGCGAACCTGGTCGTCCTCGGCGCGATGGCGCACGCCCTGGACCTTCCCGACGAAGCCTGGCACGAGGCCGTCCGCAGCAGCGTGAAGCCGCAGCACGTGGAAGTGAATCTGAAAGCCTTCGCCGCAGGACAGGAGTGCGCCCAATTGTAGGACAGGTTTGTAACCTGTCTGGACAGAACACAATTCTGCGATCTGCCTGGACAGGATGCAATCTACCCTACGATGGACAGGATACAATCTACCCTACGATGGACAGGATACAATCCTGTCCTACGTTCGCTGAACCGAGGAGAGCCGTGATGGCCAGCGAAACACCTTCCGCCGAGCAACTCGAACGCATCCGGCAGTTCTTCGTCAACGACCGCTTCGCGACCGAGAACGGCATGGAATTGGTCGAGGTGCGGCCGGGCGGCGCCACGGCGCGCATGGTGGTCGAGCCGCGACACTACAACGGCATCCAGACGGTGCAAGGAGGCGCCCTGTTCACCCTGGCCGACTTTGCCTTCGCGGCCGCCTGCAATAGCTGGGGCGAGAAGGTGACCGGCATCAATATGAGCATCCAATGCCTGAAGGCGGTACGGTCGGGCACGCTCGTCGCCGAGGCGACCGAAGTGGCCAGGTCGCGAAGATTCTCGACCTGCGAGGTCGCCATTCGCGACGAAGAGGGTCAGCTCGTCGCCCGCTTCCAGGGCACGGGCTATGTCCTGGGCGGAAGCCTGCTGGGATAGTCGACTCCGTGTTGGCAGTCGGACGGGTCGACAATCGTTGCAGCCGTTCCAGGAAGAAGAAAACGCATCTTGCCGCCAGGCAAGTGCAATGCTAGATTGAGCTATTGCCTGTTCCATGCCCGATCCTTTTCATAAGTCGCGAGGTGGGCATCACGGCCGGACGATGTCCCATCTGCCCGCGTCGGCCCTGACGCTGTCTGTTACCCCCCTCCGGTTCCAGCTTTGACCGATCTTCCACTCCCCCAGTTCCGTCCGCTTCGTCGATGGGGCATGCTGCTCCTGCTGTCCGCGCTGACGGGCGTCATCGCCGGGCTGGCAATCGCCGCCATGGAGTGGGGACTCCGAGTCGGCGTGTCGAACCTGATCGGGCGGGCCTTGCCGCACGGACCCGGCAGCGTCCTCCATTTCAGCCTGGCGATTCTGCTGTTGCCCGCCCTGGGCGGGTTGCTCTCGGCCCTGATCGTGCTGGTCTTCGCGCCGGAAGCGAGGGGACACGGCACCGACGCCATGACGCGGGCGTTCCATCGTGCCGGCGGAGTGCTGGGACTTCGCGGCCCCGTCTTCAAGGCCCTCGGCTGCGTCCTGGTCATCTCGTTGGGCGGGTCCGCCGGACCGGAAGGACCCGTTGTGGCCCTGGGGGCCGCGATCGGCTCCACCTTCGGACGCCTGTTCCGAGTCACGCCCGCCGAGCGCCGCACCCTGCTGATCGCCGGCTGTGCGGCCGGTGTGGGGGCCGTCTTCCGTTGTCCCCTCGGCGGCGCCCTGTTCGGAGTCAGCATTCCCTACAGCGAACCGGACATGGAAAGCGACGCCGTCGTGCCCTCGGTCGTCGCCTCCGTGGCCGGCTACTCCGTCTACCTGGCCCTCTGGGGCCACGGAGAGTTCCTCCTCGACGGGGCCCAAACCCTCGTGTTCACCTCGCCCATGGAACTCCTGCCGTTCCTCTTGCTGGGGCCCCTGTGCGGCCTGCTGTCGATATTCTTCGGCGCGAGCTTCCGCTTTATCGAACGGGCGTTTGAAGCCATGAAGCGCCTGCCGCGATGGACGGCGCCGGCCATCGGCGGGCTGCTCACCGGCCTCACCGCCTGCTTCCTGCCCCAGGTCATGGACTCCCGCTACGTATTCCTCCAAGGGGTGCTCGACCGGAGCCTGATCGTCGATTCCTCCGCCTCCTGGTGGGCCTGGGCCGCTTTCTTCGCACTGGTGGCCCTGGCCAAGTGCGTGGCCACCGGATGCACCGTCGGAAGCGGAGCCGCGGGCGGCGTTCTCGGTCCCACCCTGGCCGTCGGCGGCGCTGCGGGGGCATGCCTCGGCGCCCTCGGCGAGGCGTTCTTTCCCGAAGCGTTCCCCGAAGTGCTGCGGCAGGCCCTCATCCCCGTCGGCATGGGCGGAGTGCTCGCGGCCAGCATGCGTGTCCCCCTGGCGGCCGTCGTCATGAGCGTCGAGATGACCGGCTGCTACGGGCTGATCGTGCCCACCATGCTCGTGTGCATCTCCTCCTATCTCATCGGACGCCGCTGGGGACTCAACCGGGAACAGGTGCGCGACTGCACCGATTCGCCCGTCCATGCCGCCGACTCCGTCGTCCGCCTGCTCGAATCGACCAACGTCGAAAGCCTGATCAACCGCGATTGGCCCCAGACCATTCCGCCCCAGGCCACCCTCCGCCAGATCGCCCAGAAGATCGAGCCGGGGCGGACGCCGACGTTCATGGTCGTCCAGCGGGGGCAACTGAAAGGGATCATCTCCCTCCCCGACCTCGATCGCGTCCTGGCCGACGACGCCATGGCCCAAGCCGTGATCGCCGACGACATCATGACGGCATCCGTGCCCGTCTGCACGCCTTCCCAGAGCCTCTACTACGCCCTCGAACTGTTCCGGCAAGCCGGCCTGACGGTGCTTCCGGTCGTTTCGCACCAGCACCGAACCCGGTTCCTCGGCGCGCTCGAGCGGCGAAAGATCATCGACGCCCTTTTCAGCCACGTCGGGGGCCTGAAGGAACTGGCCCTCAGCGAGCACAAGGGACTGCTGGAAATCGACCGGGAAACGCACCTGGAACAGCTTCTGGCACCGGTGGGAAACGGCAACGGCCCGCGAATCCGCCGGCTCATGGTGCCGCTCGACGCGGTCGGACTGTCGGTCCGCCAGTCCGATTTCCGCAACCGCTACGGGATGCAGATCGTGGCCATTGAGCAGCCCGACGGCACCCTGCAATGCCCGGCCGACCCGAACACCCGCCTGGAAACAAGCCACCGCCTCCTGGTCCTGATGCAGCCCGAGCCGGGCAGTTCGCAGGCGCCCTGAAGCCGGGCCAAATCTCTCCCCAGTGGGCGACACCTGCCGGGCGTCACAACTGGCTGACTCTTGCCGAGTGTCACTTGAGTGGCTCCAGCAGAGCAGCCGAATGGATAGTCTGACAGAATTTCGGGGACACTTGCCCAACGGGGAACACAAGGCAGTCGCACCCGGCAGGAGCGACCCACCGACTCCTACTGCGTCTCCGTCCGATACTTCTCCAACCCATACTTCTTGACGGCTTCGGCGTCCAGATCGGCGATCGAGCAGGCCGCATAGGGGACGAACTTGGCTGCTTGCAGGGCCGAGACGGCCCATTCCCTCCCCTCCATGCCCTGGACGACGGCCAACGCTTGCGGCTCGCTCTTCTCCTGCCAGGCATTCACATGAAGCCAGCGGCGATCCGAACCAAAGTTGCCCTGAGCCTTCTGCCGCAGCGCTTCGGGTGTGTTGCTCTGGCTATCGCCGAAGAGGATCACAAAGCGCCCGCGGGAAGAATAGTCGGCATAGTTGGGCGGCTTCTTGTCCGTCAGTTGCTGGTAGGCCTCCGTCATATCGGCAAGCTGTTCCACCGAACAATCGGCATGCTTTTCCAGCGCGGTGGCGAGGTAGGCTGCCACGATCCCTTTCTCTTCCTCCTCGCGGAGCGACCAGAGAATATCACCGCGGGTGCTGTGCCCGATCGAGCGGTCGTGCGGCTCGCCGGCCAGGATCTCGCCAAACAGCCGCAGAACGTTGGGTGTCTTGTCCCACCAACCGCGGAGGCCGAAGTAGACGGCGTCGTGACGCATCTTCTGGTCAGCCCTCGGGTCGGCCGCGTGATAGGCGATCTCGCGGGCCATGGGATCGGCTGGCCAGCCGCAAAGCTGGCCGGTCCAGGACATGAGTTGTTGTGACGGCAGTTTGCTGTGGCGCAGGCCCCGCCGAATTTTCTCCAGGATCTCCCTCGCGGTGAAGTCCTGCGTATCGAAGCCGTAGTCCTTGTAGATCACGTCCAGTTCGGCCCCGGCCTGCGGGTCGTCGGGAAAGTAGCCGAAGAAGTCGGGCGGTACGTAGCCGTCGGTTGCGATCCAGGCGAACTTCTCGTCGGCCGGCGGTGCCGCGTAGACCGGCCGAGCACGGTTCGGCAGCCCGTCGGGCAGATACTTGGCGAATTCTCGCAGTTGGCGATGTTGCAGCACCGCCGGCGCCAACGTCTCGTAGAAGACGAGTGTGGCTTGATCGGAGTCGTCGATCACCTTGAGAATCCGCTCGCGGTGGCTGATACCGCGGACCAATCCCACGCCGACCGGCTTGCCGTCGGCGATCCGTAGGACGAATTCGGCGACTGCGGACTCGTCGCCGGCCCAGTTCACCATCTGGCTGCGAAGCTGGTCGACCGTTGTGAGCTCCTTCGCCTCGAAGGCGATCGCGAACATGCCCGCAGTGTTGAACTTGGCCAGATCCGGGTAGGCTTGGCCGGTGAACTCACGATACAGATCGACCGCGGCCACAATGGCGTTATCGTCGAGTCCTTCGGGGTGATCGAGAAGTCGCTTCAGTCGGGCCGCCGTGTCGTCCCGATCACCGTACGTCTTGAAGCCCCAGAGGATTCGGCGTTGGATCTCGCGGTCGTAGGTCGCATAGCGCTCGATCAGCGTGCGGAGCAGGTTGTCGCTGCGCTGTTTGACGACCGTGAGGCCGTGGTAGAGAGCGCTATGGGCTGCATCTGTCTGGGGGGAGTCGGAAGCGTGGTAGAGCAACTCGACGGCACGCGGGTCTTGATCCTTCACCCCCCAGACGAATCCCTTGCCGATCTCCGCCAAGACCAGGGTCGGATACCGGCGCGTGTTTCGCAGTCCTCGCCGGACGACCGCGAATACTTCCTCGGGCGTATGGTTGCCGCCTAGCTGGCCGCCGAACAGGGCGTCGAGCTGCTTGCCGCCAGCCGGGTCGTCGGGAAAGAACGCCTCAAAGTCGGGCGGTGCGTAGCGATCGGTCCGGTTCCAGGCGTAAGGCTCTTCAACCCGCATTCCCTCGGGAATCTCCACGGGTTTGGCCGGCTGCATCGGCCGGGGAGAGGATCGGAATCCGTCCTCCCGGGCCGGAAGCTCGGTGATCGTCTCGAGTGCCGCCACCTGGCCCTGCCCGAGGGCCGGATCGGGTCGAGCGGCGCCCGCAACGAGGACCAGCGGGGCAAACCACAAGAAAACAGGGCGAATACGGCCGATCGAACGTGGCTTGGACATACCTTTCTCCCACCGTTTGGTTCGTGTTGCACATACCCCGACCGATGATAAGGCTCCTTCAGGAGAGAAATATAACGGGTCGGCAAGAGAACCTGAATCTAAACAGCGTGCGCCCAGCCGGCAGAACCCCCTGGAAAATCTGGCGATCGTCATTAAGAATTGGGGGGATGCTGCGGTGCAACTGAAGGTGGACGGCGGGTTGGCCGAGCGCGGGGCAAGCCCACGCGGCTATCCGTCTTTCGCAAATTCCTCCCGAAATCGTGATAGGTCATTTGGAGAAAGCTGGCAAGTTATGTCCGGATCTTGGAGAATCGGCACGATTTCGGGGATCGGCGTTTACGTCCATTGGACGTTTCTGATCCTCTTGGCTTGGGTGGGGTTCGAGTACTTCACCAGGGGCGGCGGCCTGACCGGCGCCCTGGTGGGCATCCTGACGATTGGGGCCCTGTTCACCATCATCGTGCTCCACGAACTGGGCCACGCGCTGGCCGCTCGTCGCTACGGCATTCCCACGCATGACATTACGCTGTTGCCCATCGGCGGGGTGGCGCGGCTGGCGCGGATGCCGGAAGACCCCAAGCAGGAATTGATCGTGGCCATCGCCGGTCCGGCCGTGAACGTGGTCCTGGCCGGACTGTGCCTTCTGGGCATCATCGTGCTGGTCGCTCCCGCCTACATCGGTGCAGCCTTTACGGCAGGGGCCGAGGAGATTGGCCTCCACTTCGCAGAACAGGGGCAGACGCCGCTGCTGAGCGGGATCCCGTTTCTGATCGCCGCATTTCTCTTCAGCATGCTGATCGTCAACGTGATGCTCGTCGTCTTCAACCTGCTGCCCGCCTTCCCCATGGACGGCGGCCGGGTGCTGCGAGCGCTGCTGGCCATGCGGGGCGACTACGTGTGGGCCACGCAGACGGCGGCGACCGTCGGGCAAGTGATGGCGCTGCTGTTCGGGTTCTTCGGCCTGTTCAACCAGCACTTCATGCTGGTCTTCATCGCTCTTTTCGTGTGGATCGGGGCGGCCTCCGAGGCCTCCATGGTCCAGGTGAAGGCGGGACTTCAGGGCGTTCCGCTGGTCCACGCCATGATCACGCGATTCCACGTGCTGGCGCCAATGGATCGGATCGGCGACGCGGCAATGCACATCGTCGCCGGATTTCAGCACGACTTTCCGGTTCTGGAAAACGGCCGGCTGGTCGGCGTGCTGACCAAGACCGACCTGCTGAAATCGCTGGCCGACAACGGCGGCAACCAGTTGGTGTCCGACGTCATGCAGCGAAAGTTCGAGACGGCCGATCCGGGCGACATGCTGGAGAGCGTGTTCAGCCGGCTCCAGGAATGCGACTGCCATACCATTCCGGTTGTGCGCAACGATCAGCTTTTCGGGATCGTGACCATGGAGAGCGTGGGCGAGTTCATGGCGATTCAGAAGGCGGCCCGCGGCCGGAAGAAGTGAGCGCCGCTGGACAGGCTGCGACCTCGCCGTACAATCAGCAGATCGGTTGGACGAGTGCCCTGTTGGGATCTGCGAGTACCGGCCCTGATCCGCGCCCATATCCGAGAGAGGAGAATCAAAAATGCCAAAGATCAATCGCTATGTGGACATTTCGACGGTCGACCGCGAGGCGAAGAAGGACTACATCGATCGCCATTCGCCGTTCATCGAGTGTGCCTCGACGGTCAAGGCGGGCGAGAAGTTCGCCGTCACCGTGCGGATGGGGAAGGAGTACACCCATCCCGACGACCCGGACCACTACATCCGCAGCATCTCGCTGTTCAACAAGGAGACGCTGCTGGCCGAAGCCACCTTCGCCGCCGGCGCCCTGGGCGGCGCGGGGCAGAAGGGGCAGGCCGAGGTGACCTTCCACGTGGTCCCGACCGGCAAGCAAATGGAATTAACGGCAATGTCCTACTGCACCAAACATGGAATCTGGGAGTGCGATCCGGTGCAGGTCGCCGTGGAAGAATAGGCAAGCTCTGCTTTGACGACTCGGCCTGCCCGTGCCGAGATTCCCCACCAACTCACCAGGCCGCCCGGGTGCGTATCGCCCCAGGCGGCCTGTCTGCTTTGACAAATGAACGAAAACATTGCCCGATTCGCCGGAATCGGCGAAGATCCGGGTATGAGCACAGCCAAGGCACGACTCCAATTCGGACTGGGACCGTTGATGCTGTGGACGGCCGTGCTGGCCTTCTACTTTGGCGCGGTGGTGGCGGTCGAATCCCACAGTTCCGAGTGGCTGGTCCTCTGCTGCTTTCCGGCCCTGATCCTGGGCCTTCGCTTCGCCTTCGGGTCCTGGGTGGCCTGCCACGTGTCGGCCGTCGGGGCGGGCGCGGCAGTTGCCCTGCGGACCTTCTTTCCGGTTCTGCCCATGGGGGCATTCGAGGTCTGGAGTGCGTTTGCCCAGGGGTGCGGAGTCGGCTACGTCGTCTGGCTCGTCGTGGAACTCACCTGCCTGCTGGTCAGACGGGCGGACCACCTGCTGCGGGTCAAGTCGACGTGAGGTAGGGATCTTTCCGGTCAACCGTCATCCACGCGCAGGCGGGAATCCAGACATCCGACCAACGTCATTCCCGCGCAGGCGGGAATCCAGGCATTTGATCAGCGGCACTGGATTCCCGCCTGCGCGGGAATGACGGGTAGAGGAGTCGCGTTCAATCTGGCCTTTCTGCGTCTCAGCCTAACGTTGGTCCTGGGGCCAGACTCTGCGGCGAATCTCCTTCTCGCTCGTCAACCGAAAGGGCCCGGGCGCCGGGTTGCTTGCCGACCGCTTCTCGCCGAAGTAGTCGGTGTCGATGCGATAGGGCGAACCGTCGGGCTGCTCGTAGGGCAGATCGGGACCGCTCGCTTTGCCGAGCATTTCGGTCGTCACGAGCTGCCGCCGCACGTCCTGCCAGGATGGATCGACGGCCATTCGCAGATCGACGGCGCCGCCCTGCTCCACCAATTCGACCCCGGGATCGAATTCCGGCCAGACGAGCGGATCGGACTCGTGATTGCACGGCTTGGCCCCTTTCAGGAAGACGTTGCCGGCCATGAATACCGGAAGCGTGGCTTTGTCGTAGGCGGGCAGTCCGGCGTTCAAGAAGATGTTGTTGTAGTAGCGGTCGTCGCCGCTGGGGTTGGGCAAGAGGCCCGCCATTTCGGTTGAATGCGGCTTCTGGTGCGGCGTCATGCGTCTTTCGGTGTGAATGACGCGGATCTCGCCGGCGACCAGGTTGTGGGCATAGGCGCCCCCCTGCGAGTTGACCAGGATCCCGATGCCGGAGAGCATGACGTTGTTGTCGACCAGGAACGGGCCGTGGTTGACCTCCACGAAGAGATCTTCGCTCGGTCCGTTGTCGTGAAGCAGGTTGCGGGTGACGTGCGTGCCCTGGGCCATCCAGTCCAGCCAGATTCCGCGGCAGCAGCGGTAGATATGGTTCCGGCTGATGAGGGTGTCGATGGCGCCATGGAACTTGATCCCGGCCATTTCGGCGCCGCCGAAGAGTCGGCGCACGTGGATGTCGTGGATGGTGTTGTCGGTGATCGTGCAAAAGATCGGTCCCAGCGAGCCGACGATGCCCGCCTGCTCGCAATGGGAAATGTGGTTGTTACGAACGACGTGACGGCCGATGTTCTCCTTGGACCACCCGTTGGCCAGTCCACGGTTGATCGTGCCGACGTAGCCTTCGGCGGATTGGGCGCGGTTGTCCCAGTCGTCGCCGTACTTGCCGAGCGAGACACCGGTGCAGATCGAGTAGCGGATCGTGTTCTGTTCGATGATCCAGCCCTTGGACCAGTGGGTGCCGATCAGGCCGACTTGTTCCGCGGTGGGGGGCGCCCAGTTCGGGGCGGCGTGCTCCAGCGTAAGGCCGCGGACGGTGATGAAGTTCACGCCGGTCTTCTCCGGATAGAAGACCGCCTCGCGGACGTTGATCTCGACGTTGCCCTGGTTGGGGTCGACCCCTTTGAACTGTGCCCAGATCGTGGTGGCGCCGTCCTGCACCTCGACCGGTGCTGCGTCCTTGCGGCCGGACCGGAACACCAGGCAGATCGTCTTCCTGCCTTCGGTCGGTTGGATTTTCGCAGTAAACGTCTTCCAACGTTGCTGATTGCCGGTGTCCTCGACGGCGCAGGCGCCCAGCAGGGGGCCGTCGGGCTTGTCGAGGCGGACTTCGATCGTGCCGCCGCCGGTCTGGGAGGAGGCGCGGAATTCGATTTGCTCGCTGCCCGCTCCGCAGTCGACGTTGTCGTAGCGCACCCAGTCGCCGTCGTCGATCCACCCGATGCTCTGGCCGCCCTCCCCGCAGACCATGGTCTTGGTTCCCTGCTGGGCGCTGAAGCCGTCGGCGGGCACCCGATCCGACGCCTTCTGCGGCTGGAACCAGGCCACGTTCAGCAGGTCGGAGGCCGCCGTCGGTGCCGGAGTGTACCACAGCGGGCTTTCGCCGGCGGGGGCCAGCACCTCGTCGAGTGTGGCCGCCTCGGTCAGCCAGTGACCGTTCAGATAGACCGCACCCAGGTGATGGACGCGACCCTTGGGGCTGAACCAGTCGCCGGTGATCAACTGCTTGAACGGGTTGAACTGGCCGAAGAAGGTATCGGGGAGCGTGACCTTCCAGGTATCGTTGCCTACCTTCTTCCAGCCGGTCACCACCTCGGAACCCCTGACGCAAACCGTCTCGCCCTTGGCGGCCTGGTAGACGATCGGCTTCTCGGCAGACGAGCCGCCCCTGGGCGGATTGATTCGCTCCCGGTAGACGCCTTCATGCACCGTGATCACATCGCCGGGCTGCGCCGCCGCGGCCGCGGCCGAGATGGTCGCAAACGGTTGGGATTGCGTGCCCGGATTGGCGTCGCTGCCGGTCTTCGCCACGTGGTACTCCACGGCCTGGAGGGCGTGTGCCGGACAAACGCACAGCCCAATGATCAGTAACAGGAGGATGCCCATTCTGCACAGGACGGGGGATCGATTCATCGTGAGTTCCTTTCTGCCGAGGCGCGGCAAGCTCGCAACCCAACCTTCATGAGAACATGCGTGAACCATGCACACAGTTCCCAGACTACGACTCCAGGATATGCGAAACTCCTTGCTTGCCTATTACGCCAGGTGGCAGGAATATGGACAAAATTCGCTAATCTCCTCCAGCGTTTGCGGTCAACTTTTCACCGAAAACAACGTTTTCTGACACTTACTCCCCGAAGTGGGGCCCTTGTTTTGGGGAGGCGCGACGTGGGGGGCGGTGTTGGGGGGTGTGTGGTTCATGGTGGTTGGGGACGAGGGGCGAGGGCGCTGGAAGATATGCATGTGTACACTATCCGACCTGTATACGTTTGTCACGTAGTTTTTTGAACAGTAGGGCGGTTTTTTTGGGGGGGCGGTTTGTGGGAGCCGGAAGGCAGAAGACGATGCGGGAAGAGGACAACACAGAGGCACGGAGGACACGGAGAAGGAGGAGAGGAACCCGTATTCCACGTTCAAGTACGGGTTCCTCCTCTCTGTTACCGTCTTTCACGGAAGGTAACCGTTCACGGGGGGGCGTAACTCGAGCGTGGGGTCACGGAACGAAGCAACACGAAATCACAGCGCCGAACCGCCCCTTATCGAATTCTTCCCGAAGAGTCTGCTCAGCGAATCCATTGGGAGTTCTTGGGGGGCTGTAGAAGACGCTCAACAGACCCGATTGCCACTCTCGGAATGCGTGAAGAAGAAGGAATTGATCCCGGGTCCCACTCTTGGGGAAAGTCCCGAGATCCCCAAGAGGCCGTGAACGGTTGCAGTCTACTAAAGCGAAGCGGGGTTGCAAAGGCACTTCCCAATCGGTCATGATTGTGCGATACACGCCCGGCGGGCGCCGGCACTCTCGTAACAGTCCTCTCCTGGCAGGATCAGTTCATGGAGTCCTTGGGGCAATTCGTCAGCGGACTGAGCAACTGGGTCTGGGGACCGCCCATGCTTCTGCTGCTCATGGGCACGCATCTGTTCCTGACGATCCGGCTGCGGTTCATCCAGTGCTATTTGCCAGGGGCCATCAAGCTCTCGTTGCAGCGGACTGGCGAGGGGGAAGGGGACATCAGCCACTTCGGGGCGCTGATGACCGCCTTGGCGGCCAACTGACATTCGCGTTCCCAACCTCATTTCCTTATTGGCCCTGAGTGGGGTCATCGTGGCGGAAACCCGGCAACACCTTTGGGAGATCCAGAACACAGGAGAGACCCATGACTGATCCTTCCTATCTGCCGCACCGACCGTGGCGAGTGACCGTCCTGCGGGGCGGTCCATCAGCCGAACGAGAGGTGAGCTTCGCGGGCGGCCGAGCGGTGGCCGCCGCGATCCGCGAGCTGGGGCACGTTGTCACCGAGGCTGACATCACTCCCGATGACCTGTCGGCCCTCGATATGCCGGCCGACATCATTTTCCCGGTTCTTCACGGCCGCTTCGGCGAGGATGGCCGTCTCCAGGAGATCCTGGAACAGCGCGGCCTGCCGTTTGTTGGAAGCGGTTCGGAGGCCTCGCGGATCTCGATCGACAAGGACGCCACAAAGAGCAAATGGCAGGCGGCCGGCCTTCCGACGGCACCCTGGCTGACCTTGACTTCAGGCGCGGAGCCGCCGTGGGACATGCTCCAGCCTCCCCTGGTGATCAAGCCCTTGGCAGAGGGGAGCAGCATCGGCGTCAGTATCTGCGATACCATGGAGTCGCTCAGGAGCATGCTGCCCCTGGCTCTCTCCGAGTTTGACCGCGTCATGCTGGAGCGGTGGTTGGATGGGCCTGAACTGACCGTGGGGATCCTGGGGCACGACCCCTTGCCGGTTATCCAAGTCCGCCCGGCTGCCGGCTGGTATGACTACGCAGCGAAGTACGAACGGAACGATACCGACTATCTCCTCGATCCCGAGGTCGACCACAACACCTGCCGGACAGCTCAGCAACTGGCCGTGAAAGCCTTCGACGTTCTCGGCTGCCGCCACCTCTCACGGATCGATTTCGTTGCCGATCACCAGACAGGTCTACAACTCCTCGAAATCAACACGCTGCCGGGCTTCACCGATCACAGCCTTCTCCCAAAGGCCGCCGCACATGCCGGCATTCCCTTTGGCAGGCTCGTGAAGATGCTTCTGGAGATGGCTTGGTCGAGCGCTGGGCATTGAGGCCACGACACGCTTCCCACCCTGGGCGACCACGGAAGAAACGTGCATCTCCACGGTCTGCCTGCCAATACCGCCGGTGGTGAATCTTCTGGACGGACCGGCGAGTTCTTCGGAAGAGCCAAACCTGCGAAACTCCACGCGAGACTGATTCCGGCAAGTTTCCGCCCGCAGGAGATCGTATTCGATCCGCCCCCTTATTCTTCCGACGCATCGCGTAGGGAGACTTGATACGTTTCTCCCGTGTCAAAATTCTTCACGATGACCTCCGGCGGAGGCGGCGTCACGCGAAGGACACTCTGCTCAATCCAGTAGGGAGGGTCTGTTCCACGGGCAGGTTTCTCACAAATAGCGCCGTTTGCGTCGACCGGATAGTATTCGCCGTGTCCTGCTTCGGGTGTTTCGACGAGATACGTCCGCCATCCGGTGCCGGGCACGAGCAGCCACACGGTTGAACGATTCGGTTCGTCCCGCCAAAAAGGAAAGACTGCGACAACCTGGAACGGCCGGTCCTGAGGGAGCGGCAGCAATCGCGGCAGGCGTTCCTTCACTACGGACAACTGCGAAAGGCGGTTGGCGTTCCTGCCCTCACGATTTCGCGCGACAGCTTCGCGCCACGACGCCAACTCCGCTTCGGGAATAGTCTCATGGAGAGAGACGCCGAGACTCAGGGCATCAGGATATATGATCACGTCCAGATCGTGATCGACAACGCCAATCCGAAAACGCCAGAGTGGATATGGGGCCAAGACCGAGCGTTGAATCATCTGAACGAATTCGACATCGACCATTCGTTCATCGCTAAGAGCGAAATCCAAAGTGCGATCCCCACGGTAATCACCAATGGACGCCTCGCTGAAAATGCGCCTGTGCAAGTCGTCCAAGACAGGAAACTGTATCGACTTGAGAAATCGCGCGATCTCGGCAAATGCCGTGTCGCGAATGTCCGCGTATTCGCCGTAGGTTGGGGCTGCGAGGCCTTCGCTGCTGGTGCGAATAGGTATTGCGTCGCCCAACAGAGACTCCTCGGGGGTCGTGTTGTATGCGACATTCTCCCTCGCATTTGGGTAGTCAACCATCGAGAATCCTCCGCTACGCATTCTGCTGCCGGAAACCCGCCCATCCTCTTGAATTCCGGGCCCTTACCTGGCGGCGTTGATATCTGATCGATTCATGCTCACATATCTTGCCAGGAAAAAGAGACTGGGGCCGAGATACTTGAACTGATTGTTGTCTGTCGATTCCGGGTGTGTGCAAACAATGGTCCAGTATCTGAATGAGTGCGTCAAGAGATTCATGAATCGCGTGACCGCGTACTGGGAGATCGGGCGGGCCATCGTCGAGCAGGAACAGCAAAGGCAGCAGCACGCCGAGTACGGAAGGGGGCTTCCGAGAGAGCTTTCTCAACGCCCAAGTGCTGAATTCGGAACAGGTTTCGATCGCAGCAACCTGTGGCACATACGGTCCTTTTATCTGTCTTATCCAATTCTCGACGCAGTGCGTCGAGAATTGTCCTGGACCCACTACCGGATCCTTCTTCGGGTGGAGAAGCCCGAGGCGCGGGCCTTTTACGAAGCCGAGGCCGTCAACACCGGTTGGTCCACCCGCGAATTGGAGCGGCAGATTCACACTATCAGTGCGTCCCCCCGGGCGTTCAGGCCGCACTCTGCTAAACAACCTCCGGCACGACATAGGGCTTGTGGTAGACCCTCGTCAGCATGGCGTCGGCTTCCGGGTCGTTGGCGAATGATTCATGGGCCCCGATAAACTTCAGGGAACGGCCAAGGCGGTAGGAGATGTTGGCCCGATGGCAGAGCGACGTCGAGAGGTGGCCTTCATGGATGCTCGTGTCTGACGCACCGAGATCCTCAACCCCAACGTTCTGCCCAGCAACGCGACCGAAGTCGGACCCTTCACCGCCCGGAGGCGGTTCGTCTTTCGGAGCTTCGCGGGTGCTGTGATCGATTTTGAACGGCGTGGCGTGATTCTGGGAGGAATCCGCAGGCCCTGCAGCCGTCGCGTGTGGGAAGGTGGAAGCCTCTTGCCGAATGACTGGATTCCCGCCTGCGCGAGAATGACAGACGGGCAGCGCGTGGAGTGCATGCGTAATCCGGGGCCGGTTGATCGGCATGACGGGTTGCGTTGTCGAGCGGGGGCGGTATGCTGAGTGGCATCGGGGCGAGCTGGTCGTGGCCCGCTCAGGAAGAACGAACTCGCGAAGGATCAATAGGATAACCCGCAGGAGTCGTGATGAGGAACCGAGCACCACGCAATCGAACGCTGACGTGCAGCGACGCCGACTTGGCGACGCTTGCCTCGGAGTTGTTGCGTCTGACGGCTCCTGCTCGCCTCGAAGAGGTCATCGCGCGGGTGATCCATCAGGATTTCTGCGACGTTCACTGCTTTCTTCCGCGGGCGTTCGCCGACCTGGTGATTCTCGACCCGCCCTATAACCTGACGAAGAACTACAACGGCCGCGTCTTTCAGGCAAAGGAAGCCGAAGCGTACAGCACGTGGTTTGACGATGTCCTGCTCACTCTGATGCCCTTGCTGCGGCCTACGGCGACAGTCTATGCGTGCAGCGACTGGCGAACTTCTACGTTGATTTTTCCGGTTCTCGACAAGTACTTCCATGTCCGCAATCGCATTACGTGGGAGAGAGAAAAAGGCCGGGGAGCCAAGGCGAACTGGAAGAATAACACCGAGGATATTTGGTTTTGCACTGTCGGCGACGATTACCACTTCGACGTCGAGGCGGTGAAACTGAAGAGGCGCGTCATCGCGCCGTACCGCACGGATAACGGTGAGCCCAAAGATTGGGAGGAGTCGGAGAACGGGAACTACCGGCTCACCCATCCGTCGAACATCTGGTCGGACATCACCGTGCCCTTCTGGTCAATGCCCGAGAATACCGACCACCCCACCCAGAAACCTGAAAAACTCCTCGCGAAACTGATTCTGGCAAGCTCCCGCCCGCAAGACATTGTATTCGATCCGTTTCTGGGCAGCGGGACGACGGCCGTGGTTGCGAAGAAGCTTGGCCGCCGCTATTTGGGCGTCGAGCTCGACCAGGAGTACTGCTGCTGGTCGTTGAAACGGCTCAAGCTCGCAGAATCTGACGCGAGCATACAGGGCTACCACGAGGGTGTCTTCTGGGAGAGGAACAGTCTGGCTGACCAGAAGCCGCAGAAGGCCCGCACGACTCGAAAGAATGGCCAAATGGGCCTGTTCAATGAATGACCTGCTTCAGAAGCTGTTGGATCTGATCAAGGCCAACGATGGGATCAACGACAAGGCTCGGCTGGCCCGTATCGTCTTCAATACGTTTGGTCTGACGAAAGACAGGTCCGTGTATTACTGCGCCGACTTCGCCATCCGGTTCAGTTCCTCGGCGAGCCGTAGCTTCGGAAACACCGTGTTGTCGCTTTCCAACCTCCGGAAGTATGATGACCGGCCTTTCATCGTCTGTCTGGTCACGCCAACAGAGAACTACTGCTTGCTGGCCAACACCACCCTGCTCAAGAAGATCAGTCATAGTTCGCAACAACTACGAGAAAACAACATCCGCGGCAGCTTCAATGGTTCCGACATTGCCCGAGAGTTTGAGGGGATCACCAACTCGCCCGAGAACATCGGCCGCCTGTTCGATATTCATGCAGGCATCGGTTTTGAGGGCAACCTTGCTCGACTCGTGGAAGCGACGAACAACATTTCTCCGACGGGCATCAAGTTCGTCGTCAACCAGTCGGCCGCGGCGACGATTCTCGCTGCGCCTCAACGAGCAGCACGTTTTGTTGAATCGGAGCACTGCTCCGTCCTGAAGGCCGAGTTGGATGCTCAGGTGAGCAGATTTCGATCTGAGATACTTCTTGCTGCGCTCATCGAAAACGTCAACGTGCGGGGGCGCGTGATTGAATACCTCATTTCCGGAGAGGACGAGGCATTGCGACAGGAACTCGTTGCGGCTTTGAAGGCAGGCAACAAGGGCCTTCCCAGATTCAAGACTGCCAATACGCTCGGTGACTACACGCGCGCCTTTCCCGCTTATGACACCGAGACGGATGTGAAGACGAAGATCATGATCCTCAGTTCCAATCCGAAGGCGTACAATCTCGACAAGATGCTTGAGTTCTTGACGAATTCCCGGTCTGTTTTCATGTTCTATTTTGTGGGTGTCGACCCGGGGAAGATTGTGAACACTGTCCTTGTGTCGATGTTTCAAGAGAAGCTCTTGCGAGCCACGATTCTGCTCAAGCACTGGTCGGGTCGGAACTCGCGCGGCGTCACGCAGTTTGAAGGTGCGGCTATCAATGACCTAATCGTGCAGCCGGTGTTTGCGATCAATACTGACGAGGCCGGCCAGTTTCTGCATCGCGTAATTGACTTGTAGCCGGCGCAGGAAGCCGCCCTGAGTCGCGTCGTCATTTGGGACTTTTGCAGCTCCCATGCCCGGCTCTAGAATCAAATCTAGGCCCTGTGAAACTCGTTTCATCTGCTTATCGAGGCGATCGATCCTCGACGACCTCCATGATCCTCCGGTGGTTGCTTTGCGGTCTCTTGTTGATGGGCTCACTCAGCGCGGCAGACGACCCTGGCTCCGTCCCCCGAGACCGGTGCCATTGCGCGTTTGCGCCGCGCAGCTTGATCTTGGCAAGCCGCCTCGCTAGGATGCGGGGATTGCGACCGCGGGGAATGTGCCCCGGCGGAGCGGACAGGTGAAATCGCGGTTCAGGACTCCCAAACGAAGGTCAGACCAACCATGAAACGAGAAACGAGATTGTGGCAGCAGCCGGCAGGCGCGGGTTCGCGCCGAGATTTCTTGAAGCGGTGCGGGACATTGACGGCCGGGGTCGCCGTGGCCGGGATGGCGATTCCGCGAGTCCATGCCGCCGAGGATAACACGATTCGCCTGGCCTTGATCGGCTGTGGCGGCCGCGGCAGCGGTGCGGTGATCAACGCCTTCGAGTCGCCCAACGGTCCCTGCAAGCTGGTTGCCATGGCGGACATCTTCGGAGAGCGGATGGAGGCATCGTACAAGGCGCTCGCGCAACTGCACCCCGACAAGCTCGACGTGCCGCCCGACCGCCGCTTCGTGGGATTCGACGCCTACAAGAAGGCGATCGACTGCCTGCGTCCCGGCGTCGACATCGCCATGCTCACGACCTATCCGGCCTTCCGCCCGGTCCATCTCGACTACGCGGTCTCCAAGGGCGTCAACGTCTTCATGGAGAAGTCGTTCGCGGTCGATCCGGTCGGCGTACGGCGGGTCGTCAAGGCCGGCGAGGAGGCGACGAAGAAGAACCTGAAGATCGCCGCGGGCCTGATGTGCCGCCACTCGGTGAACCGGCAGGAACTGATCAAGCGGATCCACGACGACGAGCTGGGACCGGTCCAGCTCATCCGCGCGTACCGCATGGAGCCGTGCGGCGGCATGTCGCCCAAACGCCCGGCCGACATGAAGGAGCTGCTCTGGCAGATCCGCAACCGAACGCACATCCTCTGGGTGTCGGGCGGTCTGTGGGCCGAGATGGACATCCACCAGATCGACGAGATCTGCTGGCTGAAGGACGACCACTATCCCGTCAGCGCCCACGGCGTCTGCGGCCGCACCGCCGTCAGCAAGGACGCCGGTCAAGGCTTCGACTCCTTCACTGTGGAGTACACCTTTGACGACGGCGCCAAGGCCTACGACGTGGTTCGCTACATTCCGAACTGCTATACGGAATTCGCCACCTTCGTGCACGGCACGAAGCGGGCTGCGCAGTTTTCGGGGGCCGTTCACGCGGGCGCGTGCCACATTTACCGGGATCAGCGCTGCGCCCCCGTCAAGATCTCGGCGAGGTACGATCGGGCGAGCGGGCAATACGTGTATACCGAAGAAGCCCGCACGAATCGAGAAGACATCCTCTGGCGCGCGCCCAAAGAGAACTACACCTGCTGGCAGGCCGAGTGGAACGTGCTCTTGGACTCCATCCGCAAGGACCGGCCCCAGAACGAGGCCCAGCGGGCCGCCTATTCGAACCTGACGGGATTGATGGGCCGCGCGGCGATGCACATGGGCCAGGTGATCACCTGGGACCAGATGCTTCAGTCGAACTTCGAGCTTTGCCCGAACATCGACACCATGACCGAAGACAGCCCCCCGCCGGTCATGCCCGACGCCGACGGCTACTACCCGGCGCCCGTGCCCGGAAAGTGGGTCGAGGTGTAGGAACGAGTCTCGAGACGGCCGCAAGGCTCGTCTCGGCAAACGCTCTCCGCCGGCTCGCGTCAACCGACACGATGTCCCCATGCTCTGAGGACTTCCATTGCACGGTCGAGTGCCGAGTTGCGCACGAGGACGTAGTCCGTATCGAACGTCGAGATTGCGAAGATGCTGATGCTGGCGTCGGCGAGCGGTTGGGCGACCGATGCCAGGATTCCGGTCAGGTCGAAGTCCAGCGGGCCGGCGACCATCAAGGCTCGCCAACCGCCTTCCGACCGGACGTCACCCGGAACGGCCGCCTCCACGCAGACGATCGACGTCTCCTCGCTCGTCCAGGATACCGAGCAAAAACCACCAGCCGCCGCCCAGCCGGGGAGTTCTGATCCGGCCGGCAGGCGGCACACCGACAGACGCTCCGGCAGCACTCGGAGGTCGAGCATCATGGCCCCCGTCAACAAACGGATTCTCATTGTCAGTGCGTCCCCCGGTGTCCAGGCCGCACTCTGCTAAACAACCTCCGGCACGACATAGGGCTTGCGGTAGACCCTCGTCAGCATGGCGTCCGCTTCCGGGTCGTCGGCGAATGATTCCTGGGCCCCGATGAACTTGAGCGAGCGGCCGAGGCGGTAGGAGATGTTGGCCAGGTGGCAGAGCGACGTCGAGAGGTGGCCTTCATGGATGTCGCTGTGCATGTCTTCATCTTTGCCGGAACGGACCGCCTCGAGGAAATTCGCCCAGTGACCGGCGCCGTCGCTTGGGTTCTTCTTGGATTGGGCGAAGGGCTCCTTCTCTCGTCGGCGGAAGGCCTTCCAGGTGGAGCCGCCGATTTCAAGCCAGCCCTCGGTGCCGTAGAAGAGGTTCCCGACTTCGTGGCCTGCGCTCCCCTCGTGGTTGGTGTAGCGGCCGCGTGTTTCCATCTCGATGATCTTGCCGTCGGCGTAGGTGTAGGCCGCCGTCTGGGTGTTGGGCGTCTCCTGCGTCGTCTTGTCGTGACCGTAGGTCTCGACGCCGCCATAGACCATCGTGCCGGGAGTCTTCCCTTCGTCCTGCGTGAAGCCGAAGATCCCCCCGGTCGAATAGACGGCGACCGGGTGCTCGTTCTTCTGCATGCCCCAGCGGGCGAGGTCGAGCTGGTGCGGGCCGGTGTTGCCGGTGTCGCCGTTGCCGGTATCCCAATACCAGTGCCAGTTGTAGTGACTGCGTTTTTCGTTGTAGGGACGCAGCGGCGCGGGGCCGAGCCAGCGATCGTAGTGAAACGTGGCGGGCGGCGTGCCGTCTGGAGCCATGCCGTAGGAGTCCCTCGCCTTGAAGCACAGCGCCCGGGCCATGTAGACGTCACCGATGCCCCCCTCGTGCAGAAACGCCATGGCCTCGCGGACGTTCGTGTCGGAACGGTTGTTGAGGCCGACCTGCATGCGGCGGCCATACTTGCGCCACGCTTCGACCATCTTGCGGCCTTCCCAGATGTTGTGGGACGCAGGTTTCTCGACGTACACGTGTTTGCCCGCCTGGCTCGCCTTGACGGCGGCCAGTGCGTGCCAGTGATTCGGGGTGACTATGGAGACGGCGTGAATCTCCTTGTCGTCGAGAATCGCGTGGAGGTCCCAGTTGGCGGCCGGCTTCACGCCCGACTTCTCCTCGACGAGTTTCACCGCGGGCGCCAGCAGCGCCTCGTCGGTGTCGCAGACGGCGCGGACCTCGACGTTGTGGCTTTGCTTGAGCGTGCACCAACTCTTGAGATGGACGGTACCCTGGTTGCGGGCACCGATCACGGCCACGTGGATGCGGTCGTTGGCGCCGAGGATGCTTGCATAGGACTTGGCGCTAAATCCCACTGCCCCCATCGTGATGCCCGCCGTGCCGATCACGCTCGTCTTGATGAACTCTCTCCGGTTGTGGTTGTTCGTGTTCATAGAATGCTCGCATTCATCGGGTTTGGGAATATCTATCGTATTGTCGCCTTTCGCACCGCGAAAGTGGCACCACTTGGAGCAGTCGCCAGTAATCGCAGCTTCCTGAGGGTTGCTCGTTCAACGCCCAGCCGAAGGCGCCGGCTTCCTTAGTGCGGCCGGCGCCTTCGGCTGGGCGTTAAACGGCTGCACTCGAACGTGTCCAGGTTTTCAGACTGCACCGAAGTGGCGCCGTCCAACTAAGCAGGTAGCATAAGCTCCGGGTGAAGGAAGTCAAGCCGAAGGGGCCCCTTCGAAGCGAGCCGGTCCAATTGGCCTTGGGGGGGGCGACTATGTGGGGAGTACAATGTGCCGGCAGGGGTTTGCAGTTCTGCTGCCGGCGTGGTCATTGAAGAAAGGAGGCTCGTCATGTGTGTTTCTCGGCTGTCAGTCGTGGCGGCGATTGTGGGCGGAATGGTTGCGGCCGCAGGGCAAGTTGCAGGTGGAGAGAAAGCGGCGGCTACGGTGGAGAACCCGGTTGTCACCAACCCGTATGAAGCCGCCACCCAAGGCACGCGTACCTATTACCCACCTGGATCCGGTGCCCAAGGTACCGGCCCCTATTCTAGTTATGGCGCCAATGCGCCCAAAACGCTCGTCGAGCAGTACCCCGAGTTGCTACCGCTGGTGTTGCAGTTCGTGTATGACGTCGAGGGGGGACGGATGACGAATCTGCTCATTGAGCCGGCGCTGCGCCGTCTGGGGCGATCCGGACTTCCGCCGCTTATCAAGATTCTCGAGAGCAACGACCCGGAGCAACGGACCGCAGCCTTGCGATGCCTGCTCGACCTCGTGAGCCCGGACTATCCGGCCCGCGAGGCAATCCCCGCGGTCATGAAACTGGCGAAGGAGCCCGGTGACAGCAGCGATTTGCAGGGATACGCCCTGGTTTTGCTTACCAGGCTGATCGCCGTCAACGAACCCGCCCCGCCCGGTGCGGGAACGATCACGCCGTGCACGGGTAATCCGATCTTCCGCGGGCCGCTGCTGGGCGTGGTCCGCTACATCCGACCGGACGGTCAGATTGGAGAACTGAAGCCGTCCGAGGAGGATCTCGGCGCGACCCTCAGCGTGTACCCCGATTACCTTGTGCTGGAGGGCAATAAGCAGTACTTGAGCTTTGCCCGGTATATCGCCTACAAGGAACTTCTGGAGTTGGAATTGATGCGGTGAGACGAGGGATTGCGGGTATGGTCCGCGTTGCGCGTGGCACTTGCCGAGTGCGTCTGCGAACCAGCCGCCCTTTTAGAAGAAGCCCAGGGGCTTCGTGCCGTAGGACATCAGGATGTTCTTGGTGTGCCGGTAGTGGTTCAGCATCATCTTGTGTGTCTCGCGGCCGAAACCGGACTTCTTGTAGCCGCCGAACGAAGCGTGTGCCGGGTAGAGGTGATAGCAATTGCACCACACCCTTCCCGCCTGGATGCCGCGAGCGAACAACTGCATCTGATGCACGTCCCGCGTCCACACTCCCGCCCCCAATCCGTACATCGTGTCGTTGGCGATCGCCAGGTCTTGGCGGCCTGCCATGCCGTTTCTACGGCCCGGTCGACGTCCCTTACGCCGCTCCGCGGGATCTCGCAACAGGCCTGGCAAGTGACGATCTATTTCGTCACGGCAATCCCTGCCGGTACGAACGCGGCGTGGGGAAGGCCGTAGCTGTTGCCCGATTTCCCACTATGCCCGGGCACGTTCACCGTGCCGGCCTCGAACCTCTTCACATAGACGGTATCGGTGAGGTTGTTGGACCATTTGGTTGTCAACGCCGTTTTGCGCCAGCCTTCTGGCGGAACAAATCCGCCCCGGTCATGCACGGCAATATACACCTCAGTGGGCGCATCGATCTGGAATGAGAAGCCTTCGGCCTCTCGCTTTGAGTCGCCTCGCGGCATCACAACGCACTGCATCTCGTTCAGTTCAGGCGGCAACTGATTGAATGTGTATTTGGATGTCGTATCGGCCGCCCGCCGCGCTTCACCCGGTTTCAGTACGGTCATTTGCAGCAGCGGATTCTTGCCCGGCATGATTCCGTCGTTCGCGATCACGTCGCGCTCCATGCCGCACATCTCCTTGAGATCGCCCAGATGCTTCTCATAGACAGTGCGCGGGTCGATCCCGTGCCCAATGCACAGGGTCGCCGCCATGCCGACCACCTCACCCATGAGCGCGGTGGTTTTCATGACTCGCACCGTACCGAGCGCTTCGCGCGTCACGCTGATGTCGCGTCCCGCCATGAACAGGTTGGGAATATTGCGTGAGTAGAGGCACCGGTACGGAACGTAGTACGGCTTGACGCAGTTCACGAAATCCACGGTCGAGATGAAAGCATCGCCCTCGAACCCCTTTTCGAAGTGCGGATTCGGATAGTGTACGTCGATCTTCCATCCGGTGGGAACGATGCCGTCCTCGTACCAGTTCGGCTTGCAGACGTCCTCCTGGTTCAGGATGACGTCGCCCAGCAGGCGGCGCGATTCGCGCATGCCGGATATGAACGCCGCCCAGACCAGATCGTGGGTCGGATAGGCTTTCTCCACATTCTTGATGCAGTCCCACGCACCGTACATGGCACGCAGATTCCAATCGCGGATGTACTCGCCTTTGGCGATCGGATCGTGAGCGAATCCACTCTCCCAGTACCAGTTCCCGAACTCGTTGATGTATTCAGCGGTGATGGGCTTGTCGGTCTCGCCCTTGTAACCCCAACCCGGCCTTCCCGGGAACGGCTTGTCAGACAGATCGAGCGCCCACGGACAGCGCGGGAATCCGGTCGGCTTCTTGACGTCCACGACGCTCCATTGGTTGCTGCGGCCCATGTGCTCATTGGCAGAAATCTCAAAGTCCGCGCCCGCCAGATAGCCGACGCAGCCGTCGCCGGTGCAATCGGCGAAATGACGGCCTTCAAAACGCAGCCGCTTGCCGCTCGCCACGTTTTCGGCGATCACCGCAGAAATGCGGCCGCCGTCCATCTCAACCTGCTGCATGCGGTGCAGCGGGAAAAAGGCGATATTGTCCTCGTCCATGACGATGGCGTTCTTTCGGTCGTCGATGAACGCACTGCCGGTGTGCATCGGACGCCCGCCCTCAAACAACTCGCGAGGCACGTCGATCTCCGCCAGCACGTCGCCGAGGGTTTTTGAATAATTGCTGCGGGCGGCTCCCGAAAGATGCATCCGCACCTCGGAACTGTTGTTGCCGCCGACCATGGGCCGATCCTGGATCAGCGCCACCTTCACCCCCCGGCGCGACGCGACCACCGCCGCGCACATGCCGGCCACACCGCCGCCGACCACCACGAACTCGAACCTTCCGGCCTCCTCCGGTTTCTCGGGATAACCGTGCCACTTCCGTCGGAAGGCCGCCAGGGCCTTGCCGCCGTCCGGCGGAACCAGATTCTGATCCTTCGTCAGAAACACGCCCGCGCAGCGACCGGCGAATCCGGTCAGGTCGTGCAGAGCGATCTCAGTGTCCAGATCGTTCACCTCAATGGTTCCGCCGTCCTGCCAGTGCCACTCTTCGCCCTCGTTGCCGAAGGTGCCGACCGACTTTCCACCCACCACGACATTGAAAACACCCGGCGTACCGTGCGCCCGCTTCGTTTCGGGGGTGTCGGGCTTCTTCCATGGCGCGACCCAATCGCGAGTGCGAACCCACAGCCGATAGGTTCCCGCCTCAGGGAATGCCACCTTGGCGACGGCGTCTTCGACCGGCTTGCCGATCCCGTGGGCAATGAGGAAGCCGGAGCCCATGAGGTCCATGTACTGCGAGTCGAGCCCCCACCCGCCGTGGTTCTGAAACTGTGCCGCTTCCAACAGCAGTGCGGCCGACTCCTTCGAGCCCGCCCACGAAAAACGCTGCCCTGCAACCGCGCCACAGACAGCCAGGGCGCTCCTCTTCATCATCTCGCGTCGTTTCATATCGTCAGTTCTCCAATCATCGTTCCGAAGCCGCACGACCACCAACTACGGATGAGCGACTCGCTCCTCACTCGCTCGATTCTAACGGATAGAACCAAGCAGTTGGAGCGTCCGTCAGACAGAAAGCATCTCACTGGCGGCCCCAAAGCGAGGCAAGCCCGCACCCCTGGCGCAAGAACCTCCCCCCATCTGGAACTGTGAAGCAGTCCAACACCAAAGCCCACCCAGTGGGTCGCACTTGCCGAGTGCGACTCCGAACCAGCCGCTGGCGACCCCAAAAGCGAGGCAGGTCCGCAAGCCAGTGAAAGACTCTCTCTTCCTCTGGAACTGCGAAGCAGTTCAACACCAAAGCCCGGGGTCAGCGGCACAGCCGCGCCACCCTGGGTCGACATCCCCCGCCAGACCGTACGCCAACGGCGTTCCACAGTGGCCGACGCGATGAGCAGCGTATCAGCCGCCAGGTTGGTCCGGTAAAGGCGGACGTTGCGGCTGCTCGTTGCCGGCAGTCCCATCTCTGTCGCTTACCTGAGGATCGTCCGAGCCGCCCTCCTCCGTAACCGGGTCGGTCTCCTCCGGGGAGACGGACGAAATGGGAGTCAAGATCTTGTCGAAAACCCATTGGCCGCCGACGAGGAAATACACGCCGACGATCAGCTCGGCGGCAGAGCGAGTCAGATACCACCACTGGTAGTGCCCCAAGGCGTCGTTTAAGCCAAACTCCCTCGATAGACTCAACAGGTAGCTGACTTGTTCAACACCCCCAATGATCCCCAACGCCGTGAAGCAGACGCCGAGGAACCGCAACAGCAGTTCCGCGAGGTTCTCTCGGGTCAATGCCCGCTCGGAACATCCGCCGAATTTTACCTCGCCGCCGACGGATCGACCGCACTCCGTCAATTCCGACTTCGGGTCGGGCTCGGAGGCATCGTCCGGCTTCGGCCGGAAATCCTCCGAAGCGGTGCCGTCGCGGTTTGTACCGCAGCGCCAACAAGCGTCGAAGTTATCAGGAATCGCCTCCCCACACTGCGAACATCGCCACATCCGCACCACCTCCTGCTTGCCTGAAGACCGGTTAGGCCCAACACAAGTCAGACGATTCACACCACGAATCAGTCTACATCTCGCCCGTCATTTGAGCCATAGCGAGAAAGGACGGCGAACGCCGGTTGGCATCGCAGAACCTCCCGCCGGGTGGCACCCGGCGGTCGAAGAAACAGCTTCAAGTCAGATAGTGGTGATCGGCTAACATCGCTCTCATTGGTGATCCACTGAGTCGTACACTTGCACGTAGTCCACGTTCATTTAGCGATTCTTACCCTTTCTCCGACGCACTTTGTAGTTCCCTCGTCTCTCGTCGTACTCCAGTTCAATCTGCCCCTTGGCTTTGATGTCTTCCAAAAGATCGGAAAAGCTCCCGTACCCATAGTATTCTTCGTTGAAGCTGGGATGAACACGTCGAATCGCCTGCTTGAGCGTTGATCCCCACAAGGGAGTGTAGTCTTGTTCCACTGAGTGCAACACTTCCAAGACCCGATCAATGGCCTCCTGCTGCTTGTCTTTCTCTGTCTTTCCCTCTTTCTTTGCCACTCGGGGCTTCTTGGCAACCCGAATCAGATCGTCGTAGTAGATGAACTCGTCGGAATTGGCAATAAGCAGATCAGACGTAGAACTCTTGGCACCACATCCGATGACTCGCTTGTTATTCTCCTTCAACTTGGAAACGAGTGGCGAGAAATCGCTGTCCCCGGAGATCAATGCAAACACGTCGATGTGCTGCTTGGAGTAGCAAAGATCAAGAGCATCCACGACCATGCGAATGTCGGCACTGTTCTTGCCGCTCGCCTTGCTTTGTGGAATGTCGATCAGTTCGATGCCGTGGGCGTGGAACTCCTTGACGGCATCCTGGTAGTTGCTCCAGTCGCAATAGGCACGTTTGTAGACAATTCGGCCTTTCTCCAGCAATCGTTTAAGGACCAACTGAATCTGGAACTTCCCGGCCTTCATATCTCGGACGCCAATAGCTAGATTCTCGAAATCCACGAAAACGGCAATGAGCGGTTCTTCGGACATGGGGCTTCCAATTCTTGCGGCGTAATGCGGGTCACTTGGCTAGCGGTCAATATACAGTATTAGCATTGCCTTACCTGCGCAGCCACCCGCGCTCAGTCACTTCCTTCAACTCCCAACTCCACCGTTATATCACCTGTTCATCCTATCACCACCCCCCCCCCAAGACCGGCGTCAAAGCACCCCCCACCAGGCAAGAAACTTCAAGAAACCGCACAAAGGTTCAACTTTCTACTTGAAATCTTCCTTGAAAACTATACAATAGTACACCATCCATGTCGAGCCCTTCCTCCCCTTGCCCAAAGCCAGAATCCCGACGCACGACCTGACCGCCGACCCGTTTCGACTTTTTGAACGCCCCACTTCCGTGGTATCTCGCCTTACGTTCACGACCAAGGCCCAAACACAAACCCGCGAAACCACTTACGCCTTTGCCCGTCGCCCGATGTCCCGATAAAGAGAACCCCAAACGCGTTCAAAAAGTCCCGAGACTCCTCCCAAAGCAAAACGCCGAAAACGTCGGTGACGAGTGGCTCGCCAATCCCAACCCGTCGACGGTTGCGATCGCGGTCGGCCGGGCATTAGAATCCCGGGCGGTTGTTCACGTGATATGTACGCGACGAATTCCGCAATCAAGGGGCCCATCCCCGAAAGGACCGGCGTATGTTCTCACCATCGACACTTGCCGACCGCCAGACGCCTGGAAGGTTGTTTCTACTACGGGCGGCTCTCGTAATATCGCTGGGGATGCTCGGCTCGGGGATCACCGCCGCGGCGGAACCGCCGTCGGCCCCACGCGACTTCTCCGGCTGGCGCGGCGGCATCGGCATCACCTTCGGCACGCCCTCGCGCGACGTGGCCGACGTGACCGAGATGGGCTACGACATGGTCTGGGGCGGCGAGGATCGGCGGGCCGTCAAGATCCTCGGCGTCTCCGTCTTTCGCTACTGGAACAGCATCGTCGAAACCTCGCTCAAGGGCTCCGGCTACGACTTCAGCCAGATGGCCGACAAGGACGAAGCCGCCAGGCTGGCCTTCGACGCCTGGATGGAACGTGCCTACGGCGTGAAGGGCCTGTCGAAGTACGCCAGCGTCCGTTACAACCCCAAGGGAGCCTACGGCGACGTCTACGGCAGCATGGACCTGTCCTCCGAGAACGACCTGGTCAAGGCCGTGATCGCCCGATACATGCAAGGCTTCGAGAGGGACGGCATCACCCACGGCGGCATCGGCCTGGACAACGCCGGCAAAGTGCCCCAAGCGTTTCTGGAGGCGCTGGCACGGCGGCTCAACGCCCGCGGGCTGGGGATTGCCGCCAACGGCTGCCCGGACGAGTATCTCCGCTACATTGACTTCTTCGGCAACGAGGGATTCCCCTTCTCCATCAACTACGCCCGCCAGGCACGAGGCAGGGGGCTTCGCGGGATCCTCGGCGAGTTCACCATGCAGCACCTTTCCGGCGGCGAGATCGACGCCTACCTGAAGAGCAAACTGCTGAACGGCATCGTCTTCTTCGGCTATACCAACGGCGGCACGGCCGCCGGAGCGCGTTACTCCGGCTATTGCTCGCGGCCCGACGTGTATCACCACCAGCGCTGGGTATTGCGCGAGTTGGTGCCGATCTCCCGCGCCGTTCAGCGTGCGGGGCGCGAAGTCGATCCCGCCGCGAAGCTGGCGTCGGCCGCGTCGTCTGCAGGCACGGCCGAAGCGGCATCGCTCGGGGTGACCGTGAATGCCGAGGGCAAGGTGGCCGAGGTGCGAGGCAAGGAGGAAGGCCTCGATCGTATCACCGGGCGATCCAAGGAAACGGCGCCGCTCCTCGTCCGCTTCGGACACGACATCGCCGACGGGATCTACCTGTTCGTCGACTCCGGCCAGCCGGAGGAAGTGATCTGCGATGCGGAGAAGCTGGGAGTGCGGCCGGACACCGTGGTCTTCGACGAATTCAGCCGGCAGGTGCTGGAAGCCAAGCGGGGCGACGGCACGCTCACTTTCAAGACGTCAGAAGGTCCCAGCGTGGTGCAGTTGGCAAGCCTGACCACGGTGGCGAAGAACATCCTGGCACGCACCGCAGACGGTCTCCGCATGCAGCTCACGCAGCGGGAACTGGACCGCGAGCTAGGTACACGTTTTCCGCACAAGGCGTGGTCGCGATTCTGCCAGGCCGGAAAGTGGGACACCGCCGTGGCACACAGCGGCAAGGGGAGCCTGGCGGTCGTGGGCGGCATGTACACCGGCACCATGCCGCAGTGGAAGTACTTCAATCGCCAGGGCGCGGCGCAGTTCGTCTCGCTGAACCAGACGGCTCCCCAGCCCGTCGTGCTGCGAGCCTTCAGCAAGGCCCAGGACGTTGCCACTTCCGAGCCGGTCGTGCTCGACACCCCGGCCGCCCGCCGGCACCACTTCGACGCCCGCGAGGGCCATGCTTACTGCATGCATCTCTATCTAGACTACCAGGACGGGCAGTGGCCCGAGGTGCACACCGTGCTGTTTTCACCCGGCAGCCACGAGTGGGAGGAGCAGAGCATCCGGGTGGAGCCTACCCGGCCGGTGAAGACGGCCATGGTGCTGCTTGAATTTCACCAGCCCCAGGGCGCCGCGTGGTTCGACGACTTGTCGCTCACCAGCGGTCGCGGGACCGAGCCCAACCTGCTCGCCGCCCCCGGCTTCGAGTCAGAAGACCCGGCCGCCGCCCAATCGCAGGCGATCAGTGCCGAGTATGAGCAACAGGTGCAGTCGCTGCTCGAGTCGGTGGGAGCCGCCGCGAAGTCGGCCGCCCCGGCCGGGACACTCCCGGCACTCGTGGAACAGGCAAACGCCCTGGCTGCCTCGGTCACGGGCAAGGGCCTGGCGGCCTACTTCCCCCGCGAGCTTCGCGACCTGGACGACGCCCGCGAGAAACTGAAACTGTGCACCCGGCTGTTGACTGCGCCGGAGTGAAGTGATTGAGTGGCAGGGGATCGCGACAGACGCAACTGAAGGTTGCCCGTCGCGATTGAATGAGCGCGTTACCTGCATCGGGCGTTGTGGAACGCCATCGGGACTTGGTCTATCGCTTGGTGATGGCCTCCGGCTCGGTTCGCTTCGGCGAAAGTGGACGGCGCGGCGGACGGCGGATTATCTGACGATCGCCAACCTTGTCGCGTTGCTGAGCGTCCTTGACGATTGATCTAATATCGAACCCGAAGCGAGCCGCACGTCGTTCCCTGAGGTTTCGTATCTCGGCAACAATAGGATCAGATTGCATCGTTGATCTCCAGCAATTCTTGCGGCGTACAAATCACGGGAGGTTCGAAACCCGCTTCCCGGCAAATGTACTCAATCTGTGGTCGCAGCGAGGGGTTCGCGATGTGTTTGCAGTTCCACGTCAACAGGTATTCTACCCCGTTCACTGCCGCCACGGAAATGTGTAATGCATCGATCGCAGCCTTCTCTGGCAAGGGGACACCGCCGACAAGTGCGGTAGCCAGCGAGTCCACGTCTTCGCAGATTTCAAGGAGCGGAATCCCTTCCAGATAGGCCAAACGCTCGTGGGCAGCCACCGGATCGCCATCGGAGCACTCATCCACAACAAAACGAGACACAACCAGGTTAAAGCTTTCGCGATGATCATCCCACCAGTCACGAGTGGTTTGTTGGTTTGCCGCGATCCGAAGTACCCCGCTGACTCGCATCGCCAGATACCCGATGATCGTGGTTTCCAGATAGACTGTTGGTTTCATCGCGTGTGCCTCTCACCAGATCAGCTATTGCCGGGCCGGCAACTTGACACCTTTCAGCAGCGTCGCATAGGTCCGCTTCACCGCCTGGCTGGGCTTCTCCCGGCCGCCGGTTTCTTCGTTCTGGACCCACATGTGGTCGTACTTGAACCAGGCGCCGTTGTTGGTGCCGTCGGCACGGACGATCATGGGAATGGCCCCGTCGTCGCCCGGCTTGCCCGAGCGGACCTTTTTCGACCACCCCTCGGTCATCGAGACGTAGAGGTGGAGAAGGTAGCGGTCGGCATTGGAGACGACGACGTCGAGGTGGCCGTCGCCGTCGAGGTCGACCAGCCGCAGACCCGCATCCCGACCCTGGGCGTCAACGATCGTCGCTCCTTCGGGCAGGACGAAGGGCAGTTTCTGCCAGCCCTTGCCGTCGCCCGACCAGCGGAAGACGGCCTGCTGTTTGGGATTGCCCACGATCAGTTCGCAGGTGCCGTCGAGATCGAGGTCGCCGAGGCGAACGCCTTGGTCGAGTCCGCCGCGGCTGGTGGAGACGGGGCCGTCGAGTTCCAGGCCGGCAAGGCCCTGGGGATCGGCGGTCCACTTCGCGCCGTCGAAGTGCCACAGGCCGGCGTTCTCTTCGTTGCGGACGAGGATGCTGGCGAAGCCGTTGGGCTGGAGGATTCCGAAGCGGACGCCCGAGTCGCGGCGATTGCCGGCGGCGTCGCCATTGACGAGGGCAACCGGGAAGTCGCTCGTGAGCCATTTGTTGGTCTTCGGCGACCAGATGCGAGTCTGCCGCACGTTCTCGTTGCCGATGACGACGTCCACGTAGCCGTCGTTGTTGAGATCGGCCACGCGGACGCCGTTGTCCTGGCCGTTGGCGGCCCGAAGCGGCACGCCGCCCAGCAGGTTCTTGGTGAGCCGTTCGTTCACCTCAGGGAAATTGAGAAACTTGACCTTCGTTCCGTACTTCTCGACCGCGTGATCGATCAGGGCGATCACCTGGTCGCTGCGGATCCAGCGGCCGGCGTGGTGGGTGAGGGTGTAGACGCCCTGTTTGGCCACGGTGGCGTCGATGGCCGCCTGCATGTCGCGGACGGTGATCGGGCTGTGGGCACCGAACTGGTTGAATCCTTGCCAGTCGTCGGGCATGGCCGACGGCAATTCCCAGCACAGCCGGGCCACAACGTAGGGATAGGGGTAGTCTTCCACGTAGTTGACGAACTCACGGTCGCGCGGCACGTACTTGTCCAGTCGCAGGCGGTTCTCTTCATCGCGGAGCAGCGCCGGCGGCAAGGCCGGGTCGTTGGGCGTGAACAGGAGGAACACCGACGAGTTGATGTTCAGGAAGTTGCCCTCGGGCGTGGTTTTGTTGAACACTTCCACGTAGAAGCGGGGGCTCATCGAGTTCATCGAGTCGCAGCAAGGCATGCGAAACGCCACGGGTTTCGAATTGGGGACGCTGCACACCAGGTCGACGCCCTGGTCGTAGGTCGCCTTGGCCTTGGCGAAATCATCGTTCTGCAGGCAGGGGCAGGGATGATGGTAGGTGTGTGCCTCGACGGTCACACCTTCCTTGCGCCACTGCTGGAAGATCGGCAGGTTGACGTCGATCTGATTTCCCATGCAACTGACGGGTCCCCGGCCGTCGATCTGCTTGAGCCGCTCGATGATCGGCCGGAGGAAGTTCTCGTGCACGGCCGGGTCCCTCAGATCGTCGATCGACAAAATGGCAGCCGCTTCGACGCCCTCGTCGCCGATCCACTGGGGCGTGACGAGCTTGGCCGCATCGAGGCCGACGTAGTACGGATCGCAGAAAGCGTCGAGATGAGTCAGGCGGTTTCCGTCCGCCGCTGCCGCAACGGAAGTCAGGCCGAGAACGAGAACCGCGAAATACAAGAAAGGAGTGAGCTTCGTTGTCCGCATGAGAAACCTCGCTGAGAAATCTGGTCGGGCCGCTGCAAGTTGCCCCAGGTTCATGTCCCCAATCATCGGCGCTGCATCAGGTTAGGTCAACAGCGAGGCCGAATTTCTTCGCCGGCCGGTGGGAATCCTCCGGCGCTCTTGACAAGATTATTTTTGTTATCATATTAAATGGGCCGCCGGGGACACGCCGGCAGCCATCACGATCCGTCGCACGTGCCCGGGAGATGGGAATGAGCGGTTCGATGCCAGGATATCTGACAGTGCCGGCCGAGCGACTGGGCGAGGGCACGCCCGTCCGGGTCGGGACGGTGGAGGGGATGGAGGGGGTGGCCCGGCACATGGCCGAGGCCATGCTCGAGGTGATCGTGGAGGCCCAGTCGCAGGGCCGGGCGGCCACGCTGATCGTGCCGGTGGGGCCCGTCGACCAGTTTCCCCTTCTCGCCGAGTTCATTAACGACCGCCGCGTCGACTGCCGCGACGTTCTCGTCATCAACATGGACGAATACCTCACCGACGACGACCGGTGGGTTGCGAAGGACCACCCGCTGAGTTTTCGCGGCTACATGGACCGCAAGTTCTACGATCTGATCGGCCGCGACCTGGCGCCGAGGGAAGAGAACCGCGTGTTTCCCCATCCCGGCCGGTGCGACGAGATCCAGCGGCTGATTGCCGACCGCGGCGGGGTGGATGCCTGCTTCGGCGGTATCGGAATCAACGGGCATATTGCGTTCAACGAGCCCCCGGAACCGGGTGAAGACGTTTCCGACGAGGTTTTTGCCACCTTGCCGACGCGATCGCTCAACCTGACTCGCCAGACCCGCACGATCAATTCGGTGACTGTGGGCGGCGAGATCGCAGTGATTCCGCGGCGTGCGGTGACGGTCGGGATGGCGGAGATCCTGGCGTCGCGCAAGCTGCGTTTCTACTGCAATCGTCCCTGGCAGCGGGCGGTAGTGCGCAGGGTGCTGCACGGCCCGATCACGGCGGCCTGCCCCGCGTCGTTCCTGCGAACGCACAGTGACGCCCAGATCACCGTTGCCGACTACGTGGCCGAACCTCCGGAGATCGCCTTGCGCTAGTGAAGTAGGGCCCGGGCGCTGCACGGGTCCTTGAAATAGAGAGTCATTTGGAGACGCAGGAACCGTGCGGCGGAGACTGCTGAAAAAGTCGTGTTGGCATACCACCTGTTGAAGCTAGCACTATCGTGCTTGCACAAGATGTTGTAGCTAGCAGCGCATTTTTCAGTGATCTCCGGCGCCCGGTACCTACCTGTTGAGAGAATCCATGAAACTCGATTTCACTGCCGAACGCGTGCTGGCCGTAGTGGCCCATCCGGATGACGTGGAACTGCTGTGTGCCGGCACGCTGGCCAGGGCCCGGGCGGACGGTGCGAGCGTGGCCATGTGTACCATGTGCCGGGGGAATCGCGGGCTGGCCGCGGGCGAGTCGGCCAACGAGCGGTCGTTCGGCGTCTCCGAGGTACGGCAGGCCGAGTTCGCAGCGGCCGCGGAACTGTTGGGGGCCGAGGTGTTTGCGGGCGGGATCGGCGACGGTGAGTTGGAGGACGCGCCGGACCAACGCCGCGTGTTGATCTCGATCCTTCGCAGATTTCGCCCCACGCTGGTGTTGGCTCACGCGCCGAACGACTACCATGCCGACCACCGGGCCGCGTCGCAGTTGGCGGACGCCGCGTCGTGGTTCGCCTGCTCGGCGGGGCACGTGACCGGCGAGCCTCCGCTGCAGCGTCCGCCGGCCGTCTGGCTGATGGACACGGTCGACATGCACGGTTTCACGCCCGGTTTCTATATCGACGTGACCGAGTACGTGCCGTTGAAGCGCGACATGCTTGCCTGCCACAAGAGCCAGCTCGAGCGTGCAGGCGATTCGGACTTTGCCCCCCTTGAGGAACTCATGTTTCGGCAGGCCCGCGTCCGAGGGGCCCAGGCGGGCGTCGACGCTGCCGAAGCGTTTCGCATTCATGCGGCGTGGAAACGTGTGTACGCCTGGTAAGGACCCGTATCATGCAGAACGAAGCCGAGACCCGGACGAGGTGGTACGAAGGCGTCACGCCCTACATGTGGCTGGTCTTGCTGATCGGCTCATTGGGTTGGATCTTCGACGTGTTCGAAGGGCAGATTTTCGTGGCGAGCATGAACGAGGCGATGCCGTCGCTCGTTCCCGCCGGCACGGGACATGGCACGATCGACGCCTGGAACAACGGCGCCATGATTGCCTTCCTGGTTGGCGGGGCGCTTGGCGGGGTGTTGTTCGGAAAGCTCAGCGATCGGATCGGCCGGACCACGACGATGATCCTGACCATTCTTATGTATTCGCTGTTCACCTTCGTGACGGCCTTCGCCCAGACCCCGTGGCAGATGATCGGCCTCCGCTTTCTCGTCGCCATGGGCACCGGCGGCGAGTGGGCGGTGGCCAGTGCGATGATCGCCGAGGTGTTTCCCAAGAGGGCCAGGGCATGGTCTTTGGGGATCTTCCATGGATCGAGCGTGCTGGGCACCTATCTGGCGACGCTGGCCGGTTTGTTCATTCCGATGATCGGCTGGCGATGGGGTTTCGCGCTCGGAGCCTTTCCGGCCCTGATGACGCTTTGGATCCGCTGGAAGCTCAGGGAGCCCGACCAATGGGTCCAGGCTCGCGATCGGGCCAAGGAGGATTCCACCAAGCAAACGGGAAGAATTCGCGATCTGTTTGCCCCCGACCTCCTGCGGAACACGCTCGTCGGTCTGGCTCTGGCCACGATCGGCCTGGCCACGTTCTGGGGCGTGCATGTTTACGGCAAGGAATTGCTGCGAGCGATCGCCGAACGCCAGTACCTTGCCGACTTCGACCCGTCGGCCGGAATGACGAAAGGGGAGTTTCTGAAAGGGTTGCCCGGCGTCGAACAGACGATCAAGAACTGGGAAATGCTGGCCATGTTCCTGGTGACGACGGGCGGCGGGATCGGACTCCTGAGCTTCGGCCCGATCTGCGAGCGGATTGGCCGGCGGGCGACGTTCCTTTTCTTTCACATCGGCGGGCTGGCCACGGCCTTGATCGTGTTCCAGGGGATGAGCGAGGTGTCGCCGGCGGCGCTGTGCTGGATGCTGCCCTTGTTCGGATTCATGACCCTGGGGATGCACGCCGGCTATGCGATCTACTTCCCCGAACTGTTTCCCACCCGGTTGCGAGGCACGGGCGGCGGGTTCTGTTTCAACGGGGGCCGCTTCCTGGCTGCATCGATTCTGATCGTGCGAATCTGGATGCGGAGCGATGAGTGGCTCGGACTGTCGTTGACGACCACGGCCTCCCTCCTGAGTCTCCTCTTCCTGCTGGGAATCGTCATTCTTCTGTTCGCGCCGGAAACCAAGGGGCAGGAATTGCCGGAGTGAGGACAAGTTCTCACCCGAATGGGCGAATCCTCAACGAGCAGGTTTGCCCGTCTCCAACTCCATCAGCGCCAGCAGCAGGTATCCCACGCCGTCGACGGCTTCGTAGAGGTGCGATTCGGGATAGCCTTGGAACCAGCCGTTCTCGCACAGCCGCACGACGGACTCGTCGGCCAGGCGACGGGCGCCGGCCAGATACGTTTCCTCGTTCAACTCGCGTCCCGCCCGGGTGAGGAACTGAATGCAGCGGCCGTATTGCTCGGCATACGGGGCGGGACGCTCCGACGGCGTGCTGCGACAGACAATCTCGGCCCAGCGACGCACGCCTTCGAGAAACATCGGGTCGCCGGTCTTCTTGTGCAGCGTCAGGCACGCCTCGGCCAGGGCCATCGGGTAGTCGTGGGTCGGCCACTGGTCGGGGTTCCAGATCTCCGAGTGCTTGCGCGGTTATTCCGACCAGCCCGGCAAGGACACGCTGGCCTGGTAGTTTGAGTAATTGCAGAGCGGATTCCGCTGTGGGTGGTAGAGCCGGCCCGGCTTGGGACTGTCGTCCTGGGTATAGACCCAGATCTCGGCGGGATCCCAGACGACGACTTCATCGCGGCAGTCGCCGGTGATGTCGAGCACGGCGTTGCACATGTCGGGATGCCCGTCGTCGGGGAACCGCACGACGCATCGTCCCCAGCCGTCGAACATGCCGCCTTCATCGACGTTGGGGGAGTGGACGAAGAACTCTTCCGACCGGCCTGTCCAGTTGACGGGCAGGCACATGCTGCCGCACTGGACGGGTTCGCAATCGTGGTAGGGCTGGTGGTCGGCGTCGAAGAAGTTGAGGATGCCCTGATTTCGCCAGAAGTTGATGCTCACCGTCTCCAGCCCCGGCAGGTCGTCGCGGAAGTTGGCAATGGCGGGATTCTGCACGTGCCCGAAGTAATAGTGCTGGAGGATCTTGCCCGACAGGTCGGTGAAGAAGATGCCTTCGTCGCTGGCCGCATTAAGGATGTGGGGCGGCAGGTCTTCGCGGAATCGGGCGATCGCCACGCCGTCGCAGTGGTCGCTGATCTGGTCGTCCAGGGACCAGAGCCTGGTCCCGTCGCTGTCGAAAAGGGTGTAGCCCACGGCCAACTCGTCCTTGCCGTCGCCGTCGGTGTCGTAGGCGAAGGGGTAATGGCCGGTGGTGCACTCTGCAGTCCAGAGCAGATCCAGACGATCGTTCAATGCCCAAACGTGCCAGTAGCGGTCCTTGATGATGATGTTGCTCGCGTGGCCCTTGCCCTCGATGTCACAGAAGAAGAGGCAGTCGCCGAGGATCCGCTCGTAGCGATCGTCGTCGCGCCGGGTCGTGGGAGTCGGCGCCTTGTACTTGACCTTGCCCGTAGCGCCGTCGGCGACAATGATCTCGAAGTTCCGGCAGTAGATCACCTCGTTGTGCCCGTCGTTATCGAGATCGTGGATCTGGAAGCCCACGTCGTTGGTCAGGTGGTCCTTCCATTTGTCGGGTTCGCCGGTGCGCCAGAGCACTTTTCCGTCGAAAGTCATGGCGGTCAGGCAGCTCAGCTCGCTGTACCGGTCGCTGGGCCCGTGATGCACGACCTGGCCGATCAGCACGTCGATCTGGCCGTCGCCGTCGAGATCTCCGAAGCGAAGATTGCGGCCGACACCGAATCCCATGGTCGAGATCTTCTTCCATACCACGGGCTTGGGGTTGGCTTGCTGCAATCGGGAAAGATCGGCTTCGCGGGCTGCCCGCTCTTTCGTAAAGGCCGTGTGGGCACCTTCGGACATGGCGACTCGGACGGAGGAGAAGTAACTGGGCCCGTCGGCCAACAGGGCGATCCGGCCGCGGCCATAGGTAGGATCGGTCGCTTCGAGTGTCGGGCCGTTCTCGACGCCGGCGCGGATGCTCGACCCGCTGACAGATACGGTCGCGACCAGGTACTCTGACGGTTTCCACGGGAACGGCGTTTCGGCGAGAACGGTCTCGTTGGGGCGGTGAAGAGCCGACGCATGGCGGATCTTCAGCAATCGCAGTTTCTCGCCCTCCAGGCCGAAGAAGTAGTAGCAGCGGTCGTTCTGGTAGCGAAAGGCGATGCCGCAGCGTCCGTTATCGGACTGTGGTGCGAAGCGGACCGTGACGGTGTAGTTCTGCCAGAGAGGGTCGCCCGCCACGAGCATGGGGTGCCAGAAGGGTTCGCCTTTCTTTGTATAGGCCTGCGCCATGACCGTCTCACCGCGATCGCTCTGAACTCGCCACGCCCGCTGCGATTCGCCTCGCGAGGCGAACGTGGAGACTGCCCAATTGCCGACGGGCGCCGCTTCCGGCAGGTAGTGGTATTCCGTGTGAGCGCCGACGGGCGAGGAGATCAGCCGTGAAGGAAGTTGGCTGAAGTCGTCGTCGAGGACAACTGTCGGTTCGGCGGCCGAGGAAATCAGGGCCGTCGCCAAGAGAACCATGGAGCAACAGACGCAGGTCGTGACGGCTTTCATTCTCTGCCTCTTTCAGGGCTTTCGATCCATTGGAATGTATCCACGTGATATCCCGTTTCGGTCCGCTCCGCTTCTACCGTGTACTGTTTTCCAACCTCAAGACCAGACTGTATTGGGCTGTGGATGCGGAAAGAGAAGGACTCACCCGCGAACTCGCCGCATTTCACTTTGTCCACACTGAAGGTCACTACCCAGTTTGCCAGGGGAGCATTGCAGTTTCGTAGGAGTCATGCGGCATTGGTCAGCGGGGATGCAAAGGCTTTGTTCGTCAGGACTTGCCAGTGCTTCGATTTGTAATACGCCCGCAACAAGAGCATCTGCTCGGCGTGGTCTTCGTGCCAGAAGATGCCCGCGCCTTTCAGTCGCAAGTTGATCACGCGGCGGACGGCGCTCTCCATCGAGCCGCTGCCCATCGGCATCTTCGCCCGACGCGCCTTGGCGTAGTCCAGACGCCCGGCGCGAGCATTCCGCAGCAAGTAGTCCCGTTCGCGGGCCCAGTCCTTGCCTCGCTTTCCTCGACAGAGCCGTTGCACATCTTCGATGAACGCCTTCAGTTCGCCGCGCCACAAACGGCGTCGCTGCCGCGTGGCCCATTGCTTCCGATACGACGCCCGCCAAGACTTGTTTAAGGCCGTCAAGGCATAGACGTGCTCGACCACGTGGTAGAAATCGACCAACTCCCGACAGCGGACAACTCCCACCAGCCCCAATCGCCGCCACAACTCCGTGACGCGATTCCAGATCCACGTTGCCCCGTCGGCAATAAACAAGACCTCCTTGGCCTCGTGAACCTCCAACTGGCGGAGGTAGAATTCGATCAGCCGAAACACTTCGTCCGGGCCCTGGAGCGTGCCGTCCATCACCGGCGCGAAACCCTGAGCGATCCGTCCTTTTTCGTTCACCACGTAGATCACCAACAGCTTGGGCTCACGCCAATCCGTGCGGTAACGCGCTCGTCCCTTCTTAGTTCTCTTGCCCCGCTTGTTCCTGCGGATGCGAAGCCTGCCGCCGTCCGTGGAGATCACCACCCGTTTGCCGGCCAACGAACCCTCGATGCCCATGCCATCCAGTTCCTGTTGGCTCCGCGCCCGCTGGGCAAAGTGATAGGCCACGTTGGCAATTCGCCGGATCGACATGTTGACTCCCATCTGCTGCAACCTCGCCCGGGCATCCTCGAACGAACTCAGCGCCGCGGCAAGTTGCGCCACTTCACTGGCCAACGCGGGCGTCGTGCGGTCGCACACGCCCAACAGCACCAGGCCGAAGTAGCTTCCTTTACCCTTCTCGGCCCGGGCTTGACTGCGGCACCAGTAGCGGGCCATCAACTCGACCTCCACTCCTCCCAGAAACTGCACCGTCACCGGCCGATAGCCGAAGTCCTTCATCTTCTTGGGCGAGGCCTTGGCCAGCGTCCGCTCCTGCTGGTGCAATGCCGGGCTGGCCAAGGCCCGCTGCAATTCCAACGCGGTGGCCAAAGCTTGCAGCCGATCGGTCAACACCTTTCCCTCCCGCTCCCGCTGGGCCAGTTCCGAGGCGCCCTTCGGCGCGCCTCCTGCCGCCAGCCATCGGTCAAACTCTGATCTTGCCTCTTGCAACTGCTGCTCGATTCCTGTTATCCTCCGGGCCGCCTTCGAGTCGTCGTCCGCAACATAGGGCATGGTGGAACTCCTTTCCGCCAGAGTGAAGAAGAACCGCCCTTATCGTCGACTCGAAGGTTTCTTTCCAGGCCAATTTCCTCCTACAAAACCAGAATGCTCCC
>JAAYAY010000160.1 GCA_012719125.1 Planctomycetaceae bacterium
GGAGCTACGAGGGCCGCCTGGAGAACCCGAAGATCGCGGCGCTGGCCGATTTCCTCCGCCAGGAAGGCAGCTCGTGCCGGGTGGTGATCGCCGGCCGCCCGCACGCGGTGGACCGCTATTGGGGGGGCCTGTTTGACCAGCGGGACTGGCGTTTTGCCCAACTGGAGCCCTTCACGCCCGAGCAGGCCGAGTCGTATCTGGGCCTGGATCGGCTGAGACACCTCAAGCACCTGGAAGTGGAGATCCTCTCGATTCCCCGTTCTCTGGAAGTGATCCGGGCGATGGCGCCGGAGCAGCTTGAGGATCTGCGTACGGCCAGCGACGTCTATTGGAAGTCGGTGCTGCAGATGCTCTTCAAGTCGCCCCACGTGGATCGAGAGCCCTCGGGCGGCCGGTTTGTGGCCGATGACGCGTTGTGGCTCTTGGGGGCGATGGCCTTCGAGATGACCCTGGCAGGGAACTTTGAGGGAGTGCCCGAGGGTGAGTTCGCAGACTTCAAGAAGTCTCTTTGGAAACGTCAAGCCGGGAACACCGAGTGGAACTTTGACGACTTCCAGAACAAGTTGGACTTGCTCGGCCAGACGAACGAGTTCCTCGAGTTTGGCTTTCTGGAGGGTTGGGGACTGAAGCAGGTGTTCTGGCGGAACCGCACGCTTCAGGAGTTCTTTGCGGGCTTGTGGCTGGCGCGGTTTGCATCAGCAGAAGACAGCAAGGAGATGGGCCGGTGGGCATATCACCCGGATGACTGGAAGTCAGTGCCCTTCTACTGGACCTGGCGGTTTGCCGCGGAAATGCTGGCTGCGGCCCGGGCCAAGGAGCGCTGGGTGGCCTCGATGAAGCCTCTCTATCAAAGGCGAGATTACCGACCGACGGAGCTGATCTATCGCAGTTGGCAGACGATGGAGGTGGCCCGCACGAGCCGACAGGCAGGTGAGGAGGACGCGTGGGAGCAGTACGAGCAAAACGTATTGCGGCCGTACCGGTGGGAATTTCAGAATCTGCTGAGTCAATCCGTGCCCCAGCTCGTGTCGGATGCCATCCAGATAGGGCGACAGGAAGGAATATTGGGACTACTCGACGGCCTGCGCCGGCGTGGGGTTGCGCGTAAACTGCTGGCGGAGTTCCGGCCGATTCCGCCGGACGAGGAAGGCCGATTCGAGGATGAAGGACTTTGGGAGACGGCAATCGACACCCCGTTCGAGATGGCCTGTTACCAAGTCACGAATGCGCAATACGAGTTGTTCGACCGGCGTCACAAGGCACTACGGAACAAATACAGCCGAGGCAATCGAAATCCTGTGATCCGGGTGACCTGGTACGACGCGTGGGCATTCTGTTTGTGGCTGGGCGAGGAATACCGACTGCCGACGCAAGAGGAGTGGGAATTTGCCTGCCGAGCGGGAAGCAGCGGGCGCTGGTGCTTCGGGGACGACGAGTCGCAACTAAAGGACTATGCGTGGTATGACGAGGAGGTCACGTTCTTCCAAGGTACACGGTGTAACGGAAACTCGGACGCCTGTACCCATCCGGTTGGCCAACTGAAGCCGAACCGCTGGGGGCTCTACGACATGCACGGCAATGTTTGGGAATGGTGCGACAGTTGGTCCGCCAGATACCAGTTCGCCCGCGTGTTCCGTGGCGGCGCGAACTACGACCCCGCGAGCTTTACTCGCTCTGCATGCCGCGAATGCGCTCCTCCGGGGTTTTGCGAGCCCGTCCTCGATATCGGTTTTCGTGTGGCCAGGGCTCTTCAATGAAAACCTTTCCCCTTCCACCCTGCGCTCGCGTTGCGCGGCCGGGAATACCTTTCTCTGCGAAGCCAGCCGTGGGGAAGGATGATCGACCAGGATGCGACCGACGATTCTTCTTCGCCGTCGGATTTGCCGGCGCGGTGCTCCTCCCGCTGCGGAGGAGCAGGGAGCTACTGACATCGAATCAAGAAAATTCACCCAAGGTCCATCGGAACTGCCTTTGCGACCGGTAGACCTCGCCTCACTGAAAGACGAGCCGATGGGAGGACCGCGTATGCAAATCCGAACCAAGAGGTATGGCGTACGCTCTCGGGCACGCCAGGCGCTCTGCCTGGCATTACATGACGAGGAGCGTGATGTGCGAGTGGCGGCGGTGAAGGGACTGGCAGTGCTGGACAACCTGGCTGGCGATGTCGTGGCTGCCCTAGACCATAGAGGAGGCGGTCTCCACAGGTGTGGCAATTTCGATGACAATGCCTTGCAATTTCGCCGACGGATGCTACAAGGGATGCGGGTGAGCCGCCGTCGTAACATACCCTGGTCGGCCCTCGGACGGGTGGCTACAGCGCGTCGGGAATGCCCAGTTCCGGGGGGTTGGGGAATAAGCCGTCCCCGCCTATCCCAGTGATTTTTCGACGAAGCTGTAAAAGTCCGGACGGGGAGGCACTTGCGGCAAAATTCGAAAAAGAATATCGAGCAACCCGGTGACAACCGTGCGGCCAACTGCCTTCCTAGAGGTAGGCCCTATTCTCTGTGATAGTGGGGGTTCGCGATGAGTGTACCTGGACTGGCAGGCGCGGTCGCACGTCTGATCGGTGAAACTCCAGCACCGAACTGTTTGGGCATTCCGGACTTGATATCCTTGCTTCAAAATCCAAAAGCCGCCGTTCCGCGTCGGCGTTGGGCCGCACGGGCACTTGGTGTCAATCATTGTCATGACGATAAAGCCGTGGGGGCGCTCATTGAACGGTTGAAAGACGAGTGCGAAGTGCGTGCTGTCCGGCGCCATTGTGCGGTGGTTCTGGGCAAATCTGCCGGCGACGCCGCGCTTGCTGCACTGCGTAATCAGATCGGCAAGTCCAAGACCCATCGCATTGTGCGAGAGGCATGTGCGGGGGCATTGGCGGGAGCGCAAGACGGTAACACACTGCTTGGGCTGCTTTGTGACAACCAAGAGGATGCCTTTGTGCGCGAAGCCTGCGCCCACGCGCTGCGGCGGCTCGCCGGGGAGCCGCTTGTACTTCAGGCCTTGGAAGAGAGACTTTGCGACTCGAAAGAGATTACAGAGATTCGTAAAATATGTGCGTTGACGTTGGCAGAGGCTGGCAGCGATGGGGCGTACAGGGTCTTGCACGCCGTCCTCGACAACAAACTGAATAAAGGCGAGGTGCGGGGAGCCGCGATCAAAGGGCTCGGCAAGATCGGAAGCCCCGACGCTTCCTCTGCAATTTTTCATTTTCTTGAGGGTAACTTTGCGGAAAAGGGCCTCGGCAGGGCTTGCATGAAAGCCGTAACGGTGCTCTGCGGGGTGCCCTGCCACCAGGGATTGAGTGAGTTGCTGGCGAACATTCTGTGCAACCCCGGGGCCACAAACGAGCTCCGCACCACATGTGCAAAGGGGCTTGCCAAAGTTGCAAACCGCGACTCTTGCAGCAAGATTCAGGGCTTTCTTCGCGACAACCATACAAAGGGCAACCTCTCCGAGGCTTGTGTGGTCATCGTGAGGGTGCTCTGCGGAATCACGCGCGACGACCATGAATCCCGCAAAAAGTTGAGCGAATTGCTGTCTGAGATTCTGTGCAGTCGTAAAAAAGTGCCAATAGAAGTCCGCACCCAGTGTGCGGAAGGCCTCGGCCAGATCAGTGGTGAGTATTGTCGAGGCGCCCTGGCGAAAGCAAGCGAGGCAATATCGGGCGATAGAATTATCGTAGATGCCTGTTGCCGAGCGATGCGGGCAATTGACGGCAACGACGGACCATATCAAGACTGCGTCGATTCCGGCGAGCCCGACACACGTCTGCCGGAAGCGACAGCAGGCAATCGGGATGATGACGCTACCGTCGTTCGTCAGATCGTTGTTTTTCTCCGCAGCCAGTTCCGGCGTGAAACTGAATGTCGTATCGCCGGGGGCTTGCGAAGGCTCCTGCATCAAAACGGATACGCTGACTGGCAAATTGATACTTGGCTCTGGGGCGGGACGGTTGCAGTTCAAGACGCTGATGCCGGTGGGGGGGGTGAGACGCCTGCCTCGGGCGAGCTGATCTGGCCTGAGTTGCAGAAGCTGGCTTACGTGTGTTACGGGCACCTAAGTGAAGAGACCTGCGATTGTCCTGAGTCGCATATTTATTCAAAGAATGTTGACTACTTCAAGAAGTGCCGGCGTTGTGCCAAGATGCATGCCCTCAGCAGGCTGCCCGAATCGCATCTTAAGGACAAACCCGAGCTTTTCATCTGGCGTTCCGTTCTTGGCGGGTCGGATGCGGTGACCCAACCCCGCGCATTTGCCGACACGATTCTGTTTCCAATTCTTGAAACTCCAGACGACAGAAGACTTGAGTGGGTGTGGCAAAGTGGAGACGACGAGACAGATGACGGCGACGGGCAGGTCATAATCCGCGTATCCGATCGATGGGTCGACAGTTTGGTTGTCAGTTTTGACACAGATTCCGACGCGGGCAGGAGCCAAACCCAGTGCAAGCTCTGCCTGATTTGCGATGAATGCAAGACGTTCGTTGGCGGCCATCGGAACCACGATCGTTGCCGCGAGGAGAAACACCTCTGGAAACCTCGGATGATCGAGCTTTCGGAAAGGGAATTGGACGGTGACATCGATGCGCGGGTTGGAGATGTGCCGGTCAGTGCATGCAAGCACCCGCACTTTTGGCATCCCGAGGTCGTTAAGTGCCCCAAGTGTGGCGATCCCCGACGCCGGGGCGAGAAATACAAGAGTCTGCGTGTCTACGTACCACAAGATGACGCACTTTTACCGGATTAGCAGCCAAGCACAGATTCAGCGGCGACCGGAGAATGGTCTTTTCCAGTCGATCGGCGTCAATCAGTGGTTGGTGAGGATTGAACTGGCATGACTACTCTCACTGCACCAGAATTCAACCATATCCTCGAAGAACTCGAGAATACCATAACAATCACGCCTGGGCGGGTGTCGCGATGCTCGCGGGGCGGGGTGTTTTTGATGGTGGGCCCATTGACCGTTCCGGCCCACGCCGACAGGCACTTGGTGACGCTCGGTTGGGGTGTTCCTCCAAAGCTCGCTGTGCAGGACCTGCCGTGCGCCATGCTTACGGCGGAAAACCGAATCCTGTCGGTGCATCGCACCGACTCTCGCGGCCAATTTGAATTCGATGCCGAACAATTATCCGGTGTAATTCACTTTCATTTCATCCCTGATGTGCGCAGCCAACTAGACGTTGATATCCTGCTCCAATTAGCCGACGAGGAGGCCATTGAATTCTTGGAAGATCGATTGTGTGATGACGAGGTTTCGGTTGAACTGAAAGCATATATTGCGCGTCGCCTATCCACAACGAGCTCCGCCCTGCAGGAAGCGTTTCAGACGACCGGCCCGCTGGAAGGGACGCCACCGAATATTCTCGCCGGGGCTCCAAGCGGCGGCGTTTCGGAGTGGTGTTACGTGCCGGTCGCCGACGGAATGGGTGGCCAACCACTCGCCGACCTCGAGCCCGCGCGAGATTTCGCTCCGGTGGATCTAGACGGAGACATGCTCGTGATCAACGTGCCGGCGGATAAAGTGCCGTACGGCGTCGTGCGTGTCTCCGCGAACGCCAAAGGCGACCAGGCGCCGTTGGGAAGCTGTCTCCTGCCGATTGGCGAGTATGGACCGCCGGGACATACGGTCCGCGCAACGCAGTGCAACGTACGTCCACTAATAGGTGAGCGCCGCCCGGCGGACGTCGAGTATCACGTTCAGCCCGCCAATAGAGAAACGATTGCGGCAGGTGCGTTCCCTGCCGCCGAAGTGGAAGCCCTGCTTCAGCATCCCGATGTCCAGCAGTTTGCCGGCTTGAAGACAGACATAGAACGGTTATCTAAAGAGCTATTCTCGCTTTTTCACGAAGTAACATTCGCCTTGGCCGCCCGAAAGGAACGGCACGCCGTTGCTGAGTTCCACTCTCATGCAATCCACGCCACATTTTGGGAAACGCCAAGTGACATCTTAACACTGGAGGTGGAAGTTGCCGCAGGCAGTGCGCCTGATCGCCTGGCACGATTCACGATCTGGTCTCAGGACCGAAATACGCAACTGGCGCAGGGATTCATCGGGCTGCGCCAAGAATCTGCCGTGAGTAAGTGGGCAGGTGAGATCAGTCTAGACGCATTCGACGCCACTTTGCGAGAAAAGATTGGGAAAAGTTGCTATCTCGGCGTTGAGGTATGCTCTTTGGGCGACCTAACGTCAGATGATCAAGAGCAATTAGAGCGTTCCAAGGAGAGTTGTATTGGGTCGCTCTCAGCCAAGCGGCTGCTCGGCGAAGCCCTGAAGCGTCTACCGGCGCGAGGCTAGGTCCACGATCGACGTGTCGGATCTGAGGTTAAAACTTCCAGAGAACAGCGGGCGCTCATGGAACAAAGACCACCGTCTCTCAATACTAATGCCAACTGGCTTCAAGCCAAGCTTCCCGGCGGGCCCAACGCCTTGTGGACTTGGGGTCAACGCCATCTTCAGGGCACGGACAGCAACCCTTCTGGGGAAGTGGCCGACCCCATCAGCGCACTCGAGCAGTGGTTAAAAGATGTCGATAGTTGGAAGTTGTGGAGAGAGGCCTTCGGAGTCGGTGCTGGTCAGGCATGGAGTCACGCAATCGCGATGGGGCGAGTACTGTTGGCCGCCGCGTACCTGAATTCTAGCCGCGATGAAGACAAATGGATTGCTCATTTGACGCAGGCGTGTAGAGCGTACTCATACAGACTTGCCTCAACGAAAGACATCTCCTCTGCCCGGCTTCACCCCAAGACAGTGGATTGCTTCGATAACAACGACTTGCAGACACGTTTGCGCGACGCCGATTGCTTCCTAAGGAAATTAGAGGAAACTGCTCCGGAGCTGTGTGTTGGCGCGGCTCGTGTGCGCTCCGCCTTGGCAAGCTTCTTTGCTCAGGATCAGGCGACTGAAGTATTGCTTGGAACTCGGCGACACATAGTCCGTGTGCCGATCCTGCTCGAACTATTGGGAGTCGGGCGCGTTAAGACACTGACTGCAGAGTGGTATCAGCGCGATGCTCAAGATCGAGTACTGCTGGCCGACCCGGTGAGGCTCGGCTGCGCTACATTCGACAAGGACTTCCGCAAAGCTCTCAGGATTGCGTGGGAGTACGCGCGCGAAAGATTTTCCCAGGGAAGTCTGGTTCGGTGGTGGCTCGAACTGGCGGTAGATCGAGAGAGCAGTCGGTTGGGCGGAGATTCTATCGGCCTGCCGCTCGCAGCGGCGCTTGAGGGGCTCTCCAAAAAGATGTCGTTTGACCGTGTTGGTCTCACGGGCGCGGTCGATAGCAGGGGTAACGTGCACCAGGTTGGTGGAATCCCGGCAAAGGCACGGGCAGCCTATCGGGAGGGCATCCGTAGTCTTGTCCTCAGCCGGAATGACTTCGGGCAGTTCAAGGATACGCTGGAAAGGGCGGAAGATCTCAAGGGCCTCCAGGTGTTTTTATCGGAGACGGTTTCTCAGGCTCTGGAGGAACACTTGGTCAGGCGAGTCAATGACTTTCTCGATTTTCTCGACCGACTCGCCCGGGCCGTGCTCGTGGAGAATCTGCAATACCTCCCGTCACATCTGGCTGGGGCCAAAGCCAGAACTCTCCATGACTTCTGCCTCCCGCCCAGAGTCTTGGACGAAAAGGAGTTGGAGGATGCCAACCGCTCCCGTCACCGCGACCTGCGGTCCAACGGCCGCCCGGCCCCGTACCTCTACAGCAGCGAGGAGTTGCTCAAGTCGGAAGTCGTACGACGATTCCGCCTCGCTTCATTCGATACTCTGTATCCGGGCTCTGCCCGGAAACACTGTATACTCCGCGGTGAGCCCGGCGAGGGGAAAACGGTGACCTTAGCGCTGCGAGTCGCGAGGGGCTGCCTACAATTGGCCGAGGCCATTCGCCAGAGCCAAGTCAGCCTCGCTAGCGACGACTGCCTTGTCCCACTTTTCCTCGCGCTCTCCACGGCAGCCGCCCGCAGCAACCCGCGCCTGCCTGACTTGCTTAGCTTGGCGATGGAGGAAACGCTCAGGCTCGCGTACGGGTCGGAGCCGCCGCGGCTCGCCGATTGGCTCAGAAACAAGGTTCGCGTCCGGCAGTTCGCCTTACACCTCGACGCTCTTGACGAGCTGCCGGACCACCTGCACCCCGATCTCGGCCGCCAGCTGGAGGGCCTCGGCGATTTGCCGGTCCTCTTGACCAGTCGGGTGACGGTGGCGGACGCGCACCGGCGCCTGGTGAAGCCAGCCAGGTTCCGACTGGTCCCGTTCGGGCTAGAAGAAGTACAGGAGTACGTCGAGCGGTACTTCGCTGGCCATCCGCAGCAAGCCATCACGGCCCGAGAGCTGGAGCGACAACTGCGCCGCTCGTCCGGGCCGCACCTTGCGATGCTCCCGCTCGTCCTCGCCCTGCTGTGCGACCGGCGGGCTACGTACCCCGGGGAGGAGTTCCCGGCGACCCAAACGGAACTGCTTCACCTGGCCCTGCACGGGATGCTGGAACGTGGTGACGCCCGCCGACACTCCGCCCGTCGAGTCCAACGAGACGATGCAAAGGAAGCGGTGCTTGCGGTTGTCTCCTGGCGGTTCTACGCTCGCGGACCGCTCCCCATCCGACAAGCTACACTGGTCCCGCTCCTCGCTGGCGAGCTGTGTCGGTTCAAGTCCGACAACCCGCCCCAAGACCTCGCTCCCCCGGTGAGCGGAGAGGCTCTGCTGAATGAATTCCTCCAGGACGGGATCCTGGTCGTGCTTGGTCCGGCCGACTACCGATTCGCCCTCAGGTCCTTCCACGAATACTGTCTGGCAAAATGGATCGCGGCCGAATTTCCGCAGCTTGATCCGCCTGCCGATCAGTCCCGGGGACTGAGAGGCTGGCAGAACTGGTTCCGGAGGCACCCCAAGCCCAACCCCCAGGATCAATTCGTCAAAGCGATCAAGGACTGGCAGGTGTGGCGAGGCGCTCGGAAGGGATGGCCTGACGACGACTGGGACATCCCATTATCGGTGACACCGTACGGCGACCGTGAGTGGGAAAACGTGTGGCCACTGGTCGTTGGGCTACTCGACCGAGCGAGATCGCGGTGGTTGCTTGACCACCTCTTCAATGAAGTGCCGTGGAAGGAAGAGGTCCGCGAGTCAAATCCCGATTGGGTCCGCCTGCGGCAGTGCATCCGAGAATCCTCGGAGCGGACACGAGAGCAGATGGGCGAACAGGCCACAAAGCTATTCGAAAACGAGAGAAATGGCCTGTTCGCCCGGCAGGGTCTGGCCCAGTTTCTCGGATGCGTTTGCGGCCATGACGCTGAGCAGGCCCTGACGAAATGCCTGAGGGAAGAGTCTGGATCAATGTCGACCTCACTCCGCCAGACATGTGCCGTCGCCTTGGCCAACTACCCGTCCGAGTGGGCCCATCGGGTACTCGCCGAGCAACTGGCCAACCGTCGCAACCCGGTCTCGCTCCGTGTCACCTGTGCAAAGACACTAGCCATCCGTGCTGACAGCGATGCCTTGGCTGCGCTGTTCTCGACCGCGAGGGGATGCGACGACCGCGACCAAGTCAGGCTTGCGTGTGTTGAGGCGTTGGGCCAGTTCCATGCCTTGGCGAGAGAAGCGCTCACGGAGTTGCAGGACGATGCCGCCTTGTCGGCCGAGGTTCGCGCCGCCGCGCGCAGCAAACTGGGGGTGACGTGACAACCAACAGACGATTCGCTCCGGTGAGCCGAATCAATATGACAAGGGCTTCCGTAGCGAATTCGTTCCATAACCACAGAGCCCGATCATGCATAGCGAACAATTTGAGAAATTGAGGACATTCTTGGCGGAAATACCGGATGACGTGGCCCGCGTCGAAGGCCCCGTCGAGTACGAAGGCGCAGATGGCCCGTTCGTCGTCATCTTCACTCATGACTGGTCTAACCAGGCGGCCCGGACAGCCGAGGCCACCCTCCTCAGCCGTTGTGCCGAGCAACACCTGATTCGGGTATTCGGCACCACAGGCACGGCCGGGAGGGAGATGGCGGACGGACTCCAGCCGTTTCGGGTCTTTACCGACCAGGATACGATCTTCTGGGTCTCGGAGTATATGCTCCGGGAGGGAAAGATCGGCAGCATTGCCTTCCTGGGACTGGTCTCTAGCGCGGATTTGGCCCTCGTCGGCTTGGAGGACGAGAAGCAGTACGCTGAGGTTCGGCGGTTCTTCTCAGACCACGATTACATGGGGTTCAGCCAGGCAAACGAGCGGCGGTTCCCGATCCTCGTCGACAACCTGCTCGCAGCTCTGCGTGAGGAGGGCGAGTCGATCGGTGGCGCCACCCTAATCGCCGAGGAGTACCTTCCGTTCAAGCGGGTGCTGACAGAGCAGCGGATTGGGCACGTGGTGGTCCGGTCGCTCTCGAAGGGTGCGAATCAGGCTTGCAGTATGGATCCCCACGACCGTGACCGCGACGATCCTACGAAGATGGACCCAATGCAGCGGATGTTTGAAGACGAGGAGGCCGCGAAGCGGGCCCGCAAGGCCCTCAACCGGGGTTGAGGTGACTACATGGCACGAATTGCATCGGTCACAACCAAGATGACTCGGACGCGACCGGTCCTCCGTCGACCGGGACGATTTAGCTGGGCTGACGTCCGGCAGGGACTTTTTTTTCTCGATTGCCGAGCGGCCCGCGCGGCCGCGGGGACGGTAGGGGCGATCGGGCGGGGCGGACGATTCCGGATCTGGTCCGAAACCGGCGAAGACCTCGATACTCTCGTGCAGGACCTCGATGCGGCCGGCTGGTCCGCGATGGCAGACGTGCTCGCGGGTGATCCTCCGTCTGGACCAAGCCGGCTTATGACGTTCGACAACCGGGAGGCCTTCGCGGCCTACCACCGGCCGCTCCGGGCCTACCGACTTGGCCCCTTCGCCTGCATCTCGGGCTGGCGCAGCCCGCGGGTCGCGGTGTGCCGGGAGGAGGTGGACTGCTTCCCCAGCGAGGTAAGGGATGCCCTTGCCTTGGCCCTCGGTTACACCCTCGCTCAGGCGCGGGTCCGCGCGTCGAGCCCGAAGTGGGTTCTCCACGGACTGACGTTCCGAGTTGCGACCCGAGTCGCATGGGCAACTCGGGCCCCCGGCTGGCAAGTCCGGTTCCTCAGGGCCGCCCTCTTCCGGGGCGAGCTAGCCACTGCCGTGGAGTTGTTCGATCAGGTTGACGAGTTATTCGCCGAAGGCTCCAACGCGGACGGCAGGACCGACTTAGGATGGCTGCGGTTCGCGGCCCAGTCTGCCAGCTTGATTGACTTCCTGGCCGAAACCAATCGCCCGAAGTGGGACGATTTCGTCGCCCGGCTCAGCTCCACGCGCGACCCGCTCCAGCTATGCGAGGCCGTCTTCCGCCGGTTCCCGGACGACCTCATCGTGGATTGGGTCGATTGGTTTCGGCAGCGCGATCCCGGACCACATCTCGAACCTCCGCCAACTGTGCGGACGGAGATTGACCGGCTGACCGGAGTCATCAGGGACGCCGCGGGGCCAACGTCGGCGCGCATGGCGGCTATCCGCAGACTCGCACGCGGCGGACACGCCTGGGGCTGCCGGGCCGTGATCGAAGTGGTTGATAATGACAACGTTGAGTTGAGTGAGGCCGCGGTTAGGGCGCTCGAAGACATCTCGGGAGAGCGACAAGGGGACACTGCATCGGCGTGGTCAAGGTGGCTTGCCGATCTGCCTGTGAATGCCGCTGGCTCCTAATCTGGCTCAAGTGAGGGGAAGCTGTATGGCGGGGCTTGGCTGCCGAACACCAATCCGATGTGATGGCGTTGAGTCAAGACACTGTGACGTACATCAGACCAACCTGTGACGACATTCTGGACTTTTCGGCGCCGGTTGTCGACGGAATCGCCAATACCGGGCTGTGGGAAGATCAGCCGCCGGTGACCGAATCACATGAGTTAGTGATTACCTCCTTCGGATACTTGGCCAGATGACACAGCACGTGAGTTACGCGGTCCAATGAATGTGGCATCCCTCGTCCGCACGCGGTCGGCGGAGCGCCCCGAGCGATCGAAGTGGCGACCCTCGACCCGCTCAACATGGATGCCATCCAATTGCGGCAAGAAGCGTTGCACCTCCAGACTCGAAGCAGAAAGTTGCTATACAACGGTTATCTAAAGAGCTCCAGAAGCGGACGTAGGAAAATGGCAAAACTCAGTTGGCTTGAGCGTATAAGGCAGATTGTGGAACGTAGTGATGACGGTGCGGCATGGACGCCGAACCGTCTAGACGCCGATTTCTTCGGCGAATCCTCTTGCCTACCATACGCCTTTCGTAAAGCGATTGAGGCTGCCGATACGCTCGGGAGCCTCAACGACCTGGAAGTTCTCTTGTCACGCCTTGAGAAGGTACCGTACTTTGAGTACATTTACGCTGATGAAGAAGTTCGTAAGCAGGGCCGTCTTTTGCTTTTGGGGATGGCCAAAACAATTCGAGCCGGCTGTCAGTATATCCTTGCAGGAAAACAGCCCACGGATGAAGCAATCGGATTACTCCGCCAGGCGGCTGAGACATACAACGACGCATGGCCTTGGCCTTGGGTCGGCGCCCCTCCAAGCACACCGCCGAGTGGTGAGAAATTGTTCCTCGAATATTCGGCTTTATGCATGGACTGCGTACCCATGACGACGCCCGGTTTCTGGGTCGTTTGGGATTTGCTGGATCGACTGCTCGGCGACCGGCCTGACAGGGCCAAGCCCCGAGTATCTGGCGCGGACTTGCCGGTCCCGCTCTACTCGCCGAGCAGGGGTGGCGAAATGGCGCTCCTTACCATCGACTTAGTTCACGACGGCGGAAGCGTTTTCTGCCCCGACCCGCTGGGGATGGGGCTTACGACCTTGAAGAGCGACTTGCGTGAATCCATGCAGCACGTCTTCGATCTGTCGGGTCTGCGGAACCAAGGTTGTCGAGGTCGCTGGCGGATTACCACCCACCAGCCCGAGGCTGAAGGACCGGATCAGGCCGACCTTCACGTGCCCTATTTTCATGGCCGGTCCCTGGAAGCGGCAACTTGCTGTATTCTTTGGGCCGCATTGGGTGCAATTCCGGGCCGCGAGGAGATTGCCAAGGAACTCTTGCCGCTGGACAGCAAAGCCACGATCTCAGCGGAGCTCGGAGATCGGGACGGCGAAGACAGGGACCCACGCAGAATCTCTCTGAAGTTGGTGGATGCTCTTCCCTTCAAGCGTGATGCGGCAGAACGAGCCGGGTTGAACTTCATGGTGGTGGCGTCCGACGAGGTTGCGGTTTCGCTGAGCACCGACCGTCTGGACGTCTTGCCGCTAAAAACTGTCGGTGAGGCATTCGACCACTTGCTCCGGTGTAGTCGCTACGTTCGCAACTACCAGCAGAATGTGCGGAGAAAGTGGGACAACCGCTGGCCGTTGGTCCTAGGGGAAGACGATGCCTGAGCGTCCGCCGTTTCTGGCTACGCAAGGTTTGTGGGTCCTGCCGCCACACCAGGAGGACCCGCGCCAATATCTTTCAGCCGCGTTCCTGCAAAGTCAGAAGGAATCGAACGGACCGCACAAATCTGTTTCCCAAAACGAAGAAAAACCGGGCCCGTGGGTTCCACTTCCGCGCAAGTCGTTGACCTCCAATTGGGTCGAACTGGACGGGCAGCCGGGATTCCGCCTCGACCGCACGGTGCTCGTTTCCGACGCGGGCATCGGCAAGACGACGAACCTTGAGTGGCTGCACTCCCAATTGAACGAACCGGGCGGCGAGACCGTGGCCTTCCTGGTCAAAGTCGCCGAGTTGCCCATGGACCCGGAAGAACTCCTGCCCAAGGTGCTGCTGCGCCAGTTCCGATTGGCCGCGGGTAATGGCCACAACCGAGTTAGAAGCCAAAAGAAACGATTGTTGGAACGATTGCAGCGGCAAGGTCGGCTCGTGTTGCTGCTGGATGCCCTTGACCAGACGCCGGAGGACAACGCTTGGATTCTGCGAAGCCTCAAGGATCTCTCGAACGATCCTCTCTGGCAGGAATGCCGGATCGTGATCAGCAGCCGGTTCTTCGCCGTGCACCAGTGGTGGGACAAGTTGTTTGCGGGAGATCCAAGCTGGCGATTCGTACAACTGCAAGAGTTCAGCGAGCCCGAGCAACGTGCAACCCTCGGCGATCGCTACGACGCGATCCCCGCGGAAGCGAGGCAAATCCTCTCCGTGCCGCGCGTGCTCGATTATGTGCGTCAGATGAAGGATGAAGATCTGTCGGCGCTCCGCACGGCCAGCGACGTGTACTGGTTTGCTACGAAAGGCATGCTAACGGACGGGGTACTCGCTCGCGAGGCCCAGGGGCTCGACCCCGACGAAGCGCAACTGCTGTTGTCGGCAATCGCCTTGGAGATGACCGCGGCAGGCAACTTCGACAGGGCCGAGGTGAACGAGGTGTTCAAAGGCCGGATCGCCGACCGCTGCTGTGACTACTACGAACGACAAGGCATCCGAACGGTGCGGAACAGAGATTGGATCGCGTGGTGCCGCAAGAAACTGAACCGACTGTCGGCGATGAATACGTTTCTCGAGAACGGCATGCTGGAAGCCGGCTGTACTCGCCAGATCCAGTGGCGCAACCGTTCGCTGCAGGAATTCTATGCCGCGCTCTGGCTATCCAAGTTCGGCTGCGAGCAAGACGCACAGGGCGTGTGGGATCGGGTGGAGTTCGGCAGGCGGGTCTCTTTGAGCGGTCTGTCTGAAGACCAGGGCAACAACCTGTACTATTGGCTATGGCGATACGCGGCCGAGATGCCCGCTGACGCGCGGCAGGGGGTGGCGTGGATCGGTGCGATGCGCCCGTTGTACCAAACAGGCGACGGAACTGCGCAGGGCACACGTCGCTGGTCAGAGATGATCTACCGCAGTTGGAGGACGATGACCCTCGCGCGACAAGACGATCCTATAAAGGCTTGCTACCAAGAAGACCTGCTCACACCATTCCAGGAAGAGTTTAAGCGAGAACTCTGCAGCGGCGTGCGTGGTAGCAGCAAGCGGAGCGTGGCTCGCGGACTTCTGGCGGAGTTCCGTCTGGTCCCAAAAAATTACCACTCCCCGGAGGACCTCGAATTCACTATGGGCTCGCCATGGTGCGCTGGGGAACCGTGCTTCTATCCCGAGCAGCCTCGGAAGACGAAGCTCGACCGTCCCTTTGAACTGGCGTGTTTCCCTGTGACGAACGAGCAGTATGAGCTGTTCAACCCGCGGCACGACCTCTTGCGGCATGCGAGCAGTCTTGGCAATCGAAATCCAGCGACGTACGTGAATTGGCTGGACGCGTGGTGTTTCTGCCTATGGCTGGGCGAGGAGTACAGGTTGTTGACCGAGAAAGAATGGGAGTTTGCCTGTCGGGCCGGTTCACAGGGTTACTTCTCCTTGGGGGAGGATGGCCGTGAGGTCGACCTTCAAATGCTCGGGGACTACGCTTGGTACTACAACAATTCGGGGATCACGACACATCCAGTCGGCGAGAAGAAAGCGAATCTCTGGGGCCTGTGCGATATGCACGGCAACGTGTGGGAGTGGTGCGACGGCAGGTATGATAAGGATGCCACGGACCGCGTGTGCCGCGGTGGCTGTTACCATTTGAGCGAAGCCTCCTGCGTGTCGTCGAACCATTACCCATTCCGGCCGGAGGACCGCCACGGCGACGTGGGCTTCCGTGTTGCCCGTGTTGCCGTCGCGGGAAAAACGAGTTAGGTGGCCAAACCACGCGGAGCCCGGCAGGCCGTCCCTCCGTATCATTCTCCGTCGTCAAGATATCGTTGCTCCCGAGTGCCTTTACTTAATCGTGGAGCAACACCGGCCGTTTTCACTCGTAGGCGCCGTGGAGCGAACGGAGCTCATCAACGCCGGCGCCAGTTGCGGCGCGCACACGAGGATGCCGATTCTGAATCGCGGTGGCGGCCAACGGAGGAACCCATGCGCCGTCACCCCCGCGATTGCAGGATGATCGCGCAAGACGTGCGTCGTTCTCTCAGTGCAGGGAGAAGCTCATGAGCCAGCTCAGAATCAAACCGACCCGCGCCGCCGACAAGCAATGCGCGCTCTCACGCGTGCGGAAGATATGCCACAAATCGGCACCAGCAGGCTACGTGATTGCGCACAACCTGGCCATATCCGCCGATGGTCTGCAGGCGCTCCTCGCCGGCGACAAAGAACGGTGCGGCCGCGCGGCAGACTGGCCCGATTTTCAGCCTCTGGCTGAAGACGCGTGGAATGCGATCTGGCCATTGCTCGCCCCACAGTCTAGAACACAGTCGCTCCTGACGATCCTGCTAGACGCTTTGAACGGCGGACTATGCTCAATTTTTGGCCTGGGGGACAGCCTAATGTCTCTAACGGCGCTGGAAGGCTTTGTCGGTCTGGGCGACCAATGCAAGCCTTATGACAAAATGCTTCACGGACCGCGAGGGCAAAGGGAGGCCGCTGCACTTGCCTTGGGGGCGCTGCCTACGAATCGCACAGCGGCGCGAGAACACGGGCGGATTGGGAGACTGAGGCAGCAGCCATCAAGCCCGAATTGGGCGGACAGATCTCCCGCTCCGACCAAGTCCGCCCGGGCAGGAGCCGTGACGTTCGCTCCGCCTGGCGTTTGGAGCAGTTGCAGCCCGTCGTTGAGCCACACCGGCATCGACCTCCAGCCTTGCTGCGCCAGCAAAGTTCTCGCCCGCGACTGCGATGACTCGTCGGATGTCAGAAGAATGCAGGAGCACGCAGCTCCAGCACCCGGCGGCTTGAAGCTGATCAGCCCCGATCCGAGATCGCGCTGGAGATAATCGACGACGGCCCGCACCGGGTTGTTGACGTACCCGCCACCCTCACGATTCATGTCCCCGGGCGAAAGCCATCGCTCGAAGAGGCCCAGCCAGTGCACACTGATGATCGCGATTTGAATGAGTGAAGCGTTGGGGCCCCCAAGCAGAAAGGCACCCCCGCCCCCCCAAAGTGAGCATCGCGAGTCGAGATCTGTGCGTTTCCGACAAAAAATGGGCGAGCTACTGCCTTTTCTGTACTCGGACCGCTTCCTTACACCCGTGTTGGCGGCGGGGCAGTCTCGTGTCATGTTTTTCACCCAAGAGCAAACGATAAATCACTGAAACCCTGGGAGAATCAGATCCATGAGCTCAGATATTTGTGAGTATCCGCGTCGCGAGAAACAGTCCTTTCAGATCTTTTTCCCGTCCGGGATTGATCAAAAGGCTTTCCTGACCACATGGCCCGGCGGCACCCCCGTTTCCGTCGAGCTCGACCCGCGGTTTGTGCGGCTCCTCTTGGTCTTGTACGATTTTCGTCTGAAAGACACGGAAAAAGACGTGCAGCCTCCCGAAGCCCGGGGATGGCGGTCTCGGGAAGCGATTGCGATGGAAATCGGCAGGCGGACGGGCTACTCAATTGACGCGCAGACCCTTTCGGCCTACGCCAACCAACTCACGCGCAAGTTGGCTCGTGCCTTTCGGCTCGCCTTCGTCGGAGGGCGCGTGCCACCCCTGATTGATCGGCGCAGGAATCTGGGCTATCGACTGCCGCCGCACGTCGAGCTGACGATCATTGACGGCGCGATTCAAGAAGACCAAGTGACTCCGGGCAATTGAAGAAAATGTTTGTGCTCGGGACCATGTCCTCCTTCGCGCTCACGGTTTTGTCTCGCCCACCGTCCAAAGAAGACTCTCCCGATGTGTCTATCGCAACAGGGACTCCATTCGCGTTAGAATCTCTAAAATCATAAGTAACTCTTTTACACGGGGTGATAAGATGGCTCATCTGTGGTTGGAAACCGGGGCGGCATGGGGCGTTATGCCCCTGTCCGTTGATCGCATCTACTGCTTGTCCGGGCCCGAGCCACGAGCGTTGGCCAATTCGGAGCGAGCCGACGCTCAGCCCGTCACGCTTTGCCGCAGCGCGGCGGAGTGGCTCTTGTTGGTCAGGCCTGATAATCGAGCCACGGTAAACGGTTCGCCCGTGGATCTTGGAATCCGTGTCTTGGCTGATCGAGATGAGATAGTGGTGTATGGAGATCGATCCGGCACCCTCTGTCACTGCTTCTTATCCGGCGAGCGGCTGGCCAGTCCACAGCCTTTTCCGGATGCCGATGGATTGGGCCGATGCCCAAGGTGCAAGCAGCCGATCGAGAACGGCCAAGCGGCGGTCCAGTGCCCTGGTTGTGGCGTCTGGCATCATCAGGACGAGAGACTCCCATGCTGGACCTACCACGACACCTGCTCGTTGTGCGAGCAGCCCACGGCGTTGGACACCGGTTACCGCTGGACTCCCGAGGAACTATAAGGTGGCACCACAACCGACAACTTCTGATTCCAGGGGCCGGCCCGCGAGTGTCGTGATCGTCGGCCTGGGGAACATCGGATCCCACCTGCCGTCACAAGTCGCCCGCACGGGTCAAGTCGGGCGATTGACGCTGGTTGATCCGGATGTCTATGAAGCGCCAAACCAGCGCTGCCAGGACGTGGCGGCCTCCGACCTCGGCAAGTCGAAGGTTGAGGTGCAAACCCGGCGAGTGCGTCGCGTTGATCCGCGAATCGAAGTCCTCGCCCTCCGCGCCTGCATCGAGGACGTCCCGTTGGGACTCTTGCGAGCCGATTTGATTCTGGCGGGCCTCGACTCCCGCGTGGCACGGATGAATCTCAACTCCACCGCGTGGCATCTCGGCGTTCCATGGATCGATGCTGCTGTGGATGGAGGGAGTATGCTTGCCCGGGTGAACGTCTATTTGCCGAGGGAGGGGGCACCTTGTTTGGAGTGCGCGTGGGACGCAGGTGACTACGCGGCGCTGGAACAGATATTTCCGTGTCCGTCAGCGGCCCAGACGCCCTCCACCAATGCCCCGGCCAGCATTGGGGCAGTGGCTGCCGCCATGATGGTTGTGGAGGCCGAGAAGCTGCTGGCCGGGGACGACGATCATCTTCTTGCAGGTCGCCAAGTGATGTGCGATCTCCGACATCATGCGTACCTCATTACCGCGTATAGATTCAATCCAAATTGTCGATTCGATCACGAACTCTGGATGATCGAGACACCTGCCAACAAGTCCCCCAAGATGACCCTCGGACAATTGGTGGAAAGTGAATCTGCGGGGTGCTCCATGCTGCGGGTCCCCGGTCATCGTTTTTCCCGCGCGGTCTATTGCCTTTCTTGCGGTCGTAGCCAAGCGGCGCCGCTTCGCCTAGTCCGGCGAATCCCATCAGTCAGGCTGCATTGCCCCGACTGCGGCGGCACAATGGCCGTCCGTGGCTTCGACATGCGGGAAACGTTCGATTTTCCATCGGCCAGCCGGGCCGATCGCCGTCGGACACTTTCCAGCATCGGATTTTGCCCAGGGGATGTGCTCAGCATAGAGGGTCCAGGTACCCGACACTTTGTTCAACTCACGGCCGATCGCAACGAAAGAGGACAGGTATCATGAATGACCCCGTGCTCAACGCCTTCCTCGAGCAGCAACTTCGTCAGGGAATCGAACTGGCGGCCAACAGTGATTTGTTGGAGTTGGTGCCGGACCCAACTGCCGTCGGCCCACCGAGTCGTTTCATCGCCCGATACACGTGCAAGGGTCTGGTGAAGATCCAGGACGGAGCGGTCTGTCAGGCAGCGGAATTCGCCGTCGGCATCTGGTTCCCATCCGAGTATCTCCGCCAAGTTGAGCCGCTCAAAACACTCACCTGGCTCGGCCCAACCAATGCGTGGCATCCGAACATACTCGGTCACGCGATCTGTATCGGCAGGATCATTCCTGGAACGGAACTGGTCGACCTGCTGTATCAATGTTACGAGATTATTACCTACCACAACTGGGCCCCCCACGATGCGCTGAATCCGGAGGCTGCCCAGTGGGCCCGCAACAACCAGCAGCGTTTTCCCGTCGACCGGCGGCCGCTGAAACGACGCCTGCTCGACCTGCAGATCGAGGATGCCTCATGAACGAGTTGTTAGCGCCGCCGGACCAGATCTCCGACCGGTTTGGTCAGATCCTCAAGTTGACTCGCCCGGCCGGGAAGGACTGCTGGTCGTTTGTCGCACCAGGTAAGGCTTTGCGCGAAGGCCGCATCTGGCTTGGTGGCGACTGGCTGAATCTTGAAGTCCCTCTGAAATCCGCCAAGAAGGACGCGGACTGCCTCGCGGAGATGCTGAGCTTCAACGCCGAACTTCGGGGCCGAGCCAAGTTCACCCTTCGAGACAAGCCGTGGCGTGCCGTATTGGCGGCCGAGATTCCGATCGATGGCTCGCTCGATGGAGCCGGCGAAATGCTCGAGCATACGATCGCTGGTTTCCAGCAGGCGGCCGACTGGCTCCGTTCCTGCAATAGAACGAAGATGGCTGCCGATTTTCACGAACGAGACGCGGAAGGCACCAGCCTGGCAAACCTAGTGAGTGAGACAGGGTGGTCGTTCACCGAAAGGCCCGATGGGCGGGTAGCCGTGCCCTTGGAGGTGCCTTTCGCTTTCAGCCAGGCGATTGTGGAACGACTGCCCGGCGGGCGGGTGCGACTCTCAGTGGGCCTGGAGGACGTCCGACCCTCGAATCTAATGAGCCAGAACGCCGTCAACCTGTTCCTCCTTTCGGCGTGTGGCATCGTGCGGTTTGCCCGGTGTGCCGGGAAGACGGACGGCAGTGGCCTTGAGTGGGAAGTCGTTTTCGACACCCCACCGGACGCAGAACAATTCAAGCACGCCTTGGCCTCACTTTCAGTGGGTTGGGGTTTGACGGCCCGGGAGGCTCGAGCTCTGCAGGAGGAGGTAACGGCCAGACGCTACTTGGCCTTTCAAGAATGGTAGATAGTTCCTTGAACCCAAAGGGAGGAAGACGATGATTGCAACGTTTGAAAAACGCGGTATCGGTTTGCTGGTGCGGGACGTGTCCGGACAGAAGAAGGTTGAAGTGCGCAACGTCCCTGTTGATTCAACCATTGGTGAAGTGGTGCAAGGATCGCTCCCCAAGATGGGACTGCCCAATACGGACGTGGAGGGCCGACCCCTCAACTATCATGCTCGACTCGAGCGCGAAGGCCGGCATCTGCACGCTTCCGAATCGGTGGGAGATGCCCTTCGAGATGATGATCAACTCGTTCTCCAGCCCAATATTCAGGCCGGCGGGCGGTCGTCTTGATCGATCGGCATTGGGATCGGCGCCGTCGTTTCGAACCACGCTACGGCCATGCCGCTGGAGCGCGACTACACGAAAAGGACCGGAGGGATGTCTATCCACGCACCTTATCGATTTGTCCTCGAAATCTCGCGTCAAAATGCCAAGGAGCCGTTGGACGTCACACCGGTGGATCCTGATTGGGAACCTGCCCTGGAGTGGGCCAACTTGGAAGCGATTCGCCGGGATCCGAATCGGCCGGTGGTGTTCGACACCCAGAATGCCCGGATCGAACCGGCTTGGAGCGACGAGCTCGGGAGTCCTTACGTGGCAAAGATCAGGGTCACCGTGCCGCCGATCGGTACTTGTCGGGCGGCCGAGGTCGACATCCCGGTCAGCTACTTCCGAGGGTTGGCTCGTGCCGCTTCGTCACCACTCGTCAAGAGCGGTCAGCTCGCCGACGGAGAGATCTTCAACTATCGCATCTGCGCCTATCCCCAATCCTGCGGGAATGGGGATCGTGTTGCGGACGGCTCCTTGGTGGTTGAGACCCTACCGGTCGAAATAGCGGGCACGGACCGGTCCATCGACGAGCTGCTTGCCGGCTCGTCACATTCCGGTCCCGATCCGGCCGAATGGTTGCCTGTCTTCATTCCGTCTGGCGTTTTGGAGGAGGCAGCGGAATTGATGACCGAGGCCGGTTCGGCTGAGACGGGCGGAGTGTTGATCGGCCACTTTCACCGCGACTCGAGTCAAGGCGTGCTCTTTCTGGTGGTGACCGCCCAGATTCCAGTTCAATACGCCCGGCAGGAGCTTACACGACTGACGTTCACGCCCGAGACTTGGGCCGCGGTGGATGGAGCCATTTCGCTGCGGGGCCGCGATGAGATTTACCTTGGTTGGTGGCACACCCATCCCAATTGGTGTGCCGCCTGTGACAAGCGAGACAATTGCGAAATGGCCGGCAAACTCTCGGCGGATTTTTTCAGTGATCACGACGTGGCGCTCCACCGCGCCGTGTTTCCCAGAGCCTACAGCGTTGCCCTGGTCCTCAGCAGTGACTGCCATGCCAATTCCATCCAGCGGAGTCTCTACGGCTGGTGGCGCGGCATGATCGCGTCGCGGGGATACCACATTTTGGGCATCCCCCTGGCAATATCAGCCCAAATGGAAGGAGACGCCGATGCCGAGATTTTCTGAAGACGTAGCGCAATCATTGATGAGAGGCCTCACCGCGTGCGGTGAGGGGGCCCCCAGTCTTGACGACAAGTGTCGGATGTTGGAGACGTTCCGAAGCGATCCCCGAATGACCAGCCAGTTGGACCGGGCGCTAATCGGAAGGATCGAGGAGCTGCACCGTACACTCCTGGAAGCCCAAGGCAGTTTGCGCCAGTTGAAGGCGGTGGCCGACCGCGCCCTGGCGGCTCCGTGGTACCCGGCCGTCTTCGAGCAGTTCGTCAACATGCCGGGCGAACCGCCGCGTGGAGTTGTATATCAATGTGGCACGCGCAGCGTCGTCACTCTGATGGAGACGGTGCCGAAGGATTCGCTCAACGCGGGCGATGAGGTCTTCTTGGGCAGTGAAAGGAACGTGGTGGTTCACAAGTCGCCCCTGGTACCGCCGCGGGTCGGCGAAACGGCTCGATTCGACCGGCAAACGGAAGATGGGCACATGATTGCCACGCTTCGCGATGAGCAACTCGTCTTCAAGCCGGTCGGCGAACTCCGAGATTCCGAACTCGAACCGGGAGATCTTATTCGGTGTGATCGGTCAAACTGGTTGGCCACTGAGAGAATCGAACACTCGCGCGGCCGCAAGTTCCTCCTCGGCGAGATACCCGACGCTTATCCCGAGCAGGTCGGCGGAGATCGCGGCCACCTGGAGGCTCTGCTCGGGGCGTTGACCACACGACTTGTGGCTCCAAAGAAGGCCGCCGAGTATGGAGTGACCGGCAGGCAGTCGATCCTCCTGGAAGGACCTCCGGGGGTGGGCAAGACCCTCAGCGTCCGTGTCGCCGTCGCTGAAGCCGGCCGGATCCGTGGAAAGTCGGCCCGGCTGGCTGTGGTCAAGCCGACGGAGTGGGAGGACCCATACGTGGGGGTCACGCAGCAAAACATCCGTGCCTGTTTCCGAGAACTGAATCGCGCAGCGGCCGAACACGGTCTGGCAGTACTGTTCCTCGATGAGATCGAAACCATAGGAAGGATCCGGGGCTCGGCCGTCGGATTCCACAGCGACAAGTTCCTCGGGGCCTTACTGGCCGAAATCGATGGCTTTGTGGACCGCGAAGGTGTGGCTATCATCGCGGCGACCAACCGCAAGGATCTGTGCGACCCGGCTCTACTCGAGCGATTTGATGTCGAGATCTCTGTCCCTCGTCCCGACATGCGGAGTGCCAGGTCCATTCTCGAGGTCCATCTCCCGGAGACGGCGCCCTACTACTCCAACGGGCAAGACTCCACGGCGACTCGCCGCGAGATGATCGACCATGCCGTGTCCCGGCTCTACTCCCCAAACGGAGACAACCAACTTTGCACGCTCAAGTTCCGAGACGGCAAGATCCGAACCGTAGCGGCTCGTGAGTTGATGTCGGGTCGCGCCATCCAACAGGTCTGCGGAAACGCCAAGCGTCTTGCCTTTCTGCGCGACGTTGAACAAGGCGAGTCCGGCATGCGGATTCACGACATTGATGAGGCCATTTCACGGGAATTCTCCCGCCTCTCAACCACTCTCGACCGAGGCAATGTTCATGCCTACCTTTCCGATCTCCCGCAAGACGTCGACGTCGTCGCCGTGGAGCCAGTCGCCCGAAGAGTAGGCAACGGCCATCGTTATCTCAATCGAAGAAGGGTCTCGCCGTGACACCCAGTATCGGACACATTCAGCGATGCCGGCAACTTGTGCCCAAAGTATGTGGTGCCGACGTAGAACTTGGTAACTCGTACTTGAGCAGCCACACCGCCGGGGAAACAGGTTACTTGGCCTCTAAGCTGCTGTTGCGCGAAATTCCCGGCATATTCTCCAACTCGGAGTCGTATGACCCTCAAGACCGGGGTCGCCGATTCCTTGCCTCCAATGGTGGATGTATATACATTGATTTGGATCATTTGGAAATTTGTATCCCGGAGGTCACCGATGCCTTCCAATATGTGGCTGCCTTCCATGCGATGCTCATGCTGGCCCGACAGGCGATGGCAGCGGCCAACGCGCGATGCCCGGCCGGCGAGCGAATCCAGGTCCTGGCCAACAATTCGGATGGGTTCTGCAATTCCTACGGAGGCCATCTCAACTTTCTCCTTTCTCGTGCCACCTGGAACGACATTTTCCACCGCAAACCCCACTACCTGGCGTTCCTTGTCGCATTCCAGGTTTCCAGCATTGTCGTCACGGGCCAAGGCAAGGTGGGCGCGGAGAACGGTGCAGACCCTGTCGATTACCAACTCTCGCAACGAGCCGATTTTCTTGAGACCGTGACGGGGCTCCAGACGACCCACAATCGCCCCATCGTCAACAGTCGAGACGAGTCCCTCTGCACCGACGGGGAACTCGCAAGGCTACATTGCATCTTCTATGACACGAACCTCTGCCATGTGGCCAACCTGCTCAAATGCGGGGGCATGCAAATCGTCTTGGCCCTGCTGGAGGCCGGACGAGCCAACCCGGCGCTCATCCTGAACGATCCTCTGGATGCCGTCAGACGGTACAGCCACGATCCAACCTTGACGGCTCGCGCTCGCACCGCCTCAGGCCGGCGCCTGACGGCTGTCGAGCTGCAGCTTCAATTCGTCGAAGAGGCCCGACGGTTTGTTGACACGCAGTACTTGGACGGGGTCGTTCCTCGAGCAGGTGAAATCCTCGATCTGTATCAAAACACGCTGGAAAAACTGCAGGCGGGCGAATTTGACACCCTGGCCAAGCGGTTGGACTGGGTCCTGAAAAAGGCCTTGATCGAGAAGGGAATCTCGGACAAAGCCTGTACGGGTTGGGCCTCACCAGGCGCCAAACATCTCGACCATCTTTACAGCAGCCTCGATCCCGGCGAGGGACTCTATTGGCTGTGTGAAGGGGGGGTGGAGAAAGTGACCGATCGTGCGGAGATTGAGCGGTTCATGTGTTCGCCCCCAGACGATACTCGGGCCTATACGAGGGCGATGCTCTTGAGATTGGCCGGCGCCAAATTCGCAGCGCACGTGGATTGGGATTCTATGACATTCAGGATTCCCAGTCGATCCGGGTGGTACACCACACGCAGGCTGGATCTGCCCGATCCATTAAGCCACACGAAACAGGCGCACGGTGCGACTTTCGAACACGGGAGATCCTTGGCCGAAATTCTGGACGTTCTCTGTGGGGATGAACTGACTGAGCCTGCCGAGACGCGATTAGTTGAGCTTCACCCGGAAAACACCAGCAAGCTTGCCGCTACATCTTCTGAAAATGGAGACGACGATCATGAGATTTCGCGAACCACGGGATAACGAGACTCGTCAGCGTTCCGATGGGGAAGCTGATGGGAACTTGGCGTCCATGCGTGAAACAGGCGAGTCCCTATTTGAAGCAGCAGACGCTGCCATTAACAAGGCGCTCTCTCAAGACTCCTTATCATTCCTTAACAACACCCGACAGCAAGGAGGCCAGTAGTCGTGTCGGAACGGCTCTTCGGCATCGAGACTGAATACGCCATCTCACCCCTCGGGGACCCCGAGAGGTCGGTGGGGGGAGAAGGATTTGCACTTCGCTTCATGAATGTGGCGGCAGAGCTGTTTCCCCATCTTCGTGGCTATCGCTCCTACGGCATGTTTCTCACCAATGGCGGGCTGCTCTACCTGGACTGTGGCGGCCACCCCGAAATCGCCACCCCCGAGGTATGTAATCCCTGGGATGCGTGCCGCTACGTCGCCGCGGGAGAGCGAATTGTCGCCAACGTTGCCAAGGAATTGGCCAGGAGAGATCCGCACTTGGGCGTATTCGTCACTCGCTGCAACGTCTCCTACGGCGGGGCGGCAAGCACCTGGGCATGCCACGAGTCGTATTGTCATCGTTCCGATCCCTACCATCCAAGGGTTCTGCCCGATCTCCTGATCCCCCACTTGGTCTCACGGGTCATTTATACGGGATGTGGCGGATTCGATAACCGGTCACGTGGGCTGAAGTTCATGATTTCGCCGCGAGTGGCCCACCTCTCTCACGTCATCTCAGGCGAGTCCCAGAATAACCGAGGAATCTATCACAACAAGGATGAATCACTGAATGGGGCCGGATACCACCGTCTGCACTTGCTCTGCGGAGAGAGTGTCTGTTCCCAGACGTCGGCCTGGCTGAAGGTCGCGGCCACGGCCTTGGTGGTCGCCCTGATCGAAGCCGGCCTGCTTCGCCGTTCGATCGTGCAACTTCAGAGTCCGCTTGCGGCGATGAGGCGGTTTGCGGAGGATGTCACCTGCACCGCGCGTGTGCCCGTCTACGACGGACGGACAGAGTGGACCGCCATCGAGCTCCAACGCCAATACCTGCGCGAGGCTGAGCGCTATGTCGATCATCCCGTTATGCCGAGCTGGGCCCCCGAAGCCTGCCGGAGATGGGGCGAGATTCTCAATCGTCTCGAGCAAGGGCCGCAGCACGTAGCAACCATCCTGGACTGGGGTATTAAATATGCGGTCTACCAGCGTTTCCTGGATCAGCACGGCATCGAATGGTCGACCTTGGGTTGGTGGAATCAGGTGATCGACAAAGCCAGTGAGGAGCGGCGATTGCTTACTCGTTGCGGGGGCTCCGGCCTCGCGAAGACGCTTATTTGTGCTTTCGGACGACGCCATGCCGAATTCGAGCAGTTGGAGCACGTATTGCAGGTCCGCGACCAACTCTTCGAGATCGACACTCGTTTTGGAGAGTTGGGCCGCCAGGGTATTTTTGCCGGGATGGAGGCCGCGGGCGCTCTGGAGCATCGTGTGGAAGGTGTGGACGGAATCGACGACGCAATATCGAATCCTCCTTCTTCTGGCCGCGCCTGCCTGCGAGGGGATTACGTCAAACGCCTGCGTGGGACGGAAGCCGTCTGCGATTGGACGGGCGTCTGGGACTGCCGCAGGAAGCGATTCCTTGACCTCTCGGATCCATTTGCGTCCCGCGCAAAATGGCGGCAGATAGATGGGTCTGAATTGCTTCCGTTTTAATCCGACCATTCACGGCTGGACGGGACTGAAGTCGTCACTCGCCGGAGTCCCGCTCGTCCAACGGTGCGGTTTGCGACTCGGGTTCCTGGCGGTCGAGTTGGTTCATCTCTCGCAGCACCGCCAGGAGAAACGGCAACCCCCGAACCCGGCGATCCGCTGCCACCGCCGCACTTTCAGGGCAAACTGTTCGAAGATCGCCATTTTGTCCACCTGGATCTACCATGACGATGCCTTCCGAATGGCCCGAGGTGCTTGCCAACGCAAATGAATAAAGGCACCCACTGCTCGATAATTGCGTAAATCCGTGTTTCGCAAGGAATCAATCCCTCGAGCAAGGGTTCACCGTGACTGCCTTTCCAAAGCTGGTAAGCGCGCGTCGTAGGCGAACCAGACAGGTCCTCCCTTCCACAAAGGCCGGTCTACGTTGTTGTCACCGTCAATCGATTGCCATCTGTTGACCTACCTCTGTGGATTGCGCCAAAATGGTGACGGTGGAGACGGGGCCGATCGGCCAGCTCGGCGCGTGGTGCGCCGGCAGAGGTTTAGGGTTCGGCGCGTTTGATGGGCGTACTTCCGGCCCCGAGGAAGGGGCCAAGGATGTTGTGAGCGATGGCCACCGCAACGGTTCCCGCAATCGACCTTCCGCCCTACATTGCCGACCAGGGACTGCTGCTCCTTCGGGCCGACGCCCCCAACCCGCGGCAGTTGCTTTCTCCCGAGGCGTTCCGCTCGGCCCGGCTGGGCGAGGATGGCCGCGAGGGGAACAATCGTCCCGATTCAGCGTGGTGGTCGCCGGTTTCCCGCAACGATCTCTTTTTCAAGTCAAACTGGCAGCGGCTCTGCATCGCCACCGACGCCGGCATCGGCAAGACAACGCTTCTCCAATGGGCCGAGCAGGCCTGGGCGGCACATCAGCACGGTGTGCTGGCCCTCTATGTCGAATCCCACCGGCTGCCGACCTCACAAGCCAAATACCTGCGAGGGAACGAAGAGCCCGGTCTGCTGGTCGCCTTGCTGTGTAGCGCAGCGGGCAACGAGCACCTCACTTGGCCGAAGGCCGAGCAGCTTCTTCGCCGGCTGATCCGGCAGGGTCGTCTTGTACTGTTGATTGACGGACTCGATCAGACGCGGAGCTACAAGGGCGGGCTGGAGAACCCGAAGATCACGGCGCTGGCCGATTTCCTCCGCCAGGAAGGCCGCTTGTGTCGGGTGGTTGTCGCCGGCCGCCCGCACGCGGTGGACCGCTATTGGGAGGATCTGTTTGACCAGCGGGACTGGCGTTTTGCGCAACTGGCAGTCTTTACGCCGGAGCAGACTGAGTCGTATCTGGGGGAGGATCGGCTGAAACACCTCCAGCACCTGAAAGTGGAGATCCTCTCGATTCCCCGTTCTCTGGAAGTAATCCGGGCCATGGCTCCCGAGCAGCTACAGGATCTGGGTACGGCCAGCGATGTCTACTGGAAGTCGGTGCTGCAGATGCTCTGCAAGTCGCCCCATGTGGATCGGGAGCCGTTGGGCGGGCGGTTCGTGGCCGACGACGCGTTGTGGCTTCTGGGGGCGATGGCTTTCGAGATGACCCTGGCGGGGAATTTTGAGGGCGTGCCCGAGGGTGAGTTCATGGACTTCAAGAAGTCTCTTTGGAAACGTCAGGCGGGAAACACGAAATGGACCCTTGAGGATTTCGAGAAAAGCTTGGACTTGCTCGGCCAGACGAACGAGTTCCTCGACTTTGGTTTTCTGGAGGGATGGGGACTGAAGCAGGTGTTCTGGCGGAACCGGACGCTTCAGGAGTTCTTTGCGGGCTTGTGGCTGGCGCGGTTTGCGTCAGCGGAAGACAGCGAGAAAATGGGCCGGCGGGCGTATCACCCGAATGACCAGAAGTCGGTGCCCTTCTACTGGACGTGGCGGTTTGCCGCGGAAATGCCGGCTCCGGCCCGCGCCAAGGAGCATTGGGTGGCCTCGATGAAGCCTCTCTATCAAAGGCGAGATTACCGTCCGACGGAGATGATCTATCGCAGTTGGCGGACGATGGAAGAGGCCCGCAACAGCACCCAGGCAGGTGACGCGGATACGTGGGAGCGGTACGAGCAAAACGTATTGCGGCCGTACCGCTCAGAATTTCGGGATCTAACGGAAATGGGGGATGCGGCTCGGGAACTTCTGGCAGAGTTCCGGCCGATTCCACCGAAGTACCGTGGCCCGGAGGATCGCAAGTTTCGCATCGGCATTGATCCAGATGAGGAGGATCCGGAGACGCAGTTGGACGCTCCGTTTGAATTGGCCTGTTACCAACTGACGAACGAGCAATACGAGTTGTTCGACCCACGGCGCAAGGCTCGGCGCGATGCGTACAGCCGAGGCAACCGGAATCCCGTGATCTATGTCAGTTGGTATGACGCGTGGGCATTCTGCATCTGGCTGGGCGAGGGATACCGGCTGCCGACGGAAGAGGAGTGGGAATTCGCGTGTCGGGCTGGATGCGATGGCCGCTGGTGCTTCGGGGACGACGAGTCGCAACTCTGGCACTACGCGTGGTATCACGAAAGCTCGGGTGGCAACACTCATCCGGTTGGGCAGGGCAACACTCATCCGGTTGGGCAGCTTAAGCCGAACCGCTGGGGACTCTACGACATGCACGGCAACGTTTGGGAGTGGTGCGACAGTTGGTTTGGCGAAGCCCAGTCCGCCCGGGTGTTGCGTGGCGGCGCGTGGTCCGACCACGCGTGGTCCACTCGCACTGCCAGCGGCTACTACGGGCCTCCGTGGAACTCCAACAACGACTACGGGTTTCGCGTGGCCAGGGCTCTTCGCTGAAAACCTTATCCTCTTCTCCTCTTTAACCCTGCGCTCGCCGCAGGCGAGCGCTCGCGTTGGGCGGCCGGAAGTGCCTTCCCTGGCGAAGACGGCGGTAGGAAGGGAGGATCGGCCATTGGGCCCGATTCACTTCAACCTCGAGGTGTGCAGAACCTGCTGGGATCAGGCGAGGGGACAAATCCGACCAACCTATTTGGGCGTAGTTCCTTGGTCGAGCACGGACGCGCAACTGATAATCGGGCGGCCGTTGCCGCCGGGCCGCGAGGCACCCCAGGACGCCAGAGCCTTGGATTGAGCACTGTCGAGCGAACCCGCAAGGCTCAGCCCAGCCGGAACCAGGAATTGCCGGGCGGGATGAAAAGCCTCCGCAAACTGACACGCCGGCCGAGCGTGCATGCCCCGGTAGAGCGCGGTGGTCCGCGCCCATGCGTCAAACGGACGCCGCGAAATCTGGGAACGATGCAGGCGGATCAAGTCCACCTTACGTTCGATGACCGCGTCAATGTCCACGTAGGTGACCGGGACAAAATTGCGAGAACTGGGTCCCTCGTAGAAAAGAATGTTCGGCACGTCCCGGGCGGCACTCATCACGGCCCGAGCGGTAACCCGGTGGTCCTGATGCGTGTCTGCGGGTGCGTGAACCAGGACAACGTGAGGTTCCACTTCGGCAATCACTTTCTCCACAATCTTGATTGCAGGCCGGAGGGGAATTCTTGTGTCCGGCAGACCAGCTTGGATCAGATCGGCGCCGAGTGCCACGGCGGCCTCGCGAGCTTCCTGCTCCCGCAGACAAACGTTACCCCCGGCACACCCGTCGGCCAGCACACAGACAGTGGTTTGGGCACGGTAGTTCGCTGCCTGCAACAGGAAACCGCCACAACCGAGCTCACCATCATCCTGGTGAGCTGCAACCACAAGGAGGCGCAAGCGATTGACTCCCAGGTTTCTGGGGGGGTGACGATGCATGGCCGCCTCCATCGGACCAGCAATTCGAACAGGAGGGGCGAGATCCGCCGCCGCGAGGCAACGGGCTAATCTCCGTCCCACAAGAATAAGAAAGGCAGGCTGCTGGGCTCACCGTGCAGCGTGATCGAAAAAAAAGATCAGTTGATACCGTAAGACCCGCAGCTCTTCTCGGGCTATGGCAGCCTACCCACAAACCGTCCGGTTAGGAAGCGAGTCGGCCGGGGAAAGGCCGGCGACCGGCCCGCCGCCGCATATTGCTGCGGCATCAATCTTTGTTCTGCACGGCTAGCGGTTTCGCGAGTTCTTCGGCCCTATGCCGATCGATCCGAATTTGCCCGTCGGCCTCCAGACGCGTCACGTCTTTTCCCATTTCCACGGACTCTGGCCGCGCGGGCTCCTTTGGTTCAACCTGCGGGATTGAGCGTGTCGGGACTTCTACTATGGCCATTGCTCTGCCTCCTATCGAGAAAAACAAGAGAAACGAAGCCCGCTACCGCTAGCGAGGCTAGTAACCTCTGAAAGGCAGGTCCCCAGCCGTTCCAACTCGAGGCACTTGGTTGATGGATTCCGTTCTCATTGAGGTATGCATTTTCTTTGACAATCGTCGTGGCTAGGTCTTCAAGCTGCCTTTATCTGGGTGGACTGCAGTCCAAGCTGCCTGAGTACCGACTGCTCTTGCACGCGCCGGCGCCGGCAGCAAGCGTGTTCGCTCGCCTGTTTCTTGGGTTTTCCGAAACTTTGTGTCAAAGGAGTCTGTAACATGCGATTTCTCACTCTCTTTCTGTTGGTGTCCGGAATGGCCTGTGCAGCAACGCCGTTTTCGAACCTGCTCGACGTGGGCCCAATCGACCAGAGCAAGCCGCCCTCAGTCAAGGAGTTGCAGGTCCCGGAGTCGGACGAGGGCATCCGCGTCGTAGGTCTCCACGCAATCGTTGGCGGCAAGATTGACGAGCAAAGTGATGCCAATGTCTATGTGCTCGTGAATCCGCTCTCCAATCCAGCAACTCGCAATGTCTGGTGGGTACAACGCAAAGTCGAGCGAGACGGCGATAAATTCCGCTGCCATTGCCAGTTCGGCGAGGGGCAACAAGGTGCCGGCGAATACTTTGCCATCCTGGCCCTCGCCAGCAAGCAGGGGTTCGACGTCGGCGATCAGCTCAAGGACGTTCCGAAGGACGCGAAGTACACGAAGCTGAAGATCGTCAAGCGCGCCGATTGACTTTGACGGTTGCAGGGGCCGGATACGTTTGCCGCGAAACGGGTCTCACATCCCAAACACACGGCAAGCGACCGGCCCCGGCCGCCAGACGACGCTGAGTTAGAATCTGGGCACTCCAGGGGTGGGAATGTTATGCTGCCGGATGCAAGCCCGGTGCAAGCCTTTTCGATCCCTGTGGGTATCCGATCGTCCGATTGGCGAAACATTCAGCATTGAAATGGAGTTGATACCCGATCTGAATTCGCACCGGTTCGCTGGTTTTCCAGGTCGTTTCGCGAACTCGCAGCGCTTGCTGCTAGGGAATCGGTCGGTGGAGTTGTTGGCGCCCTGCTGCCCGGCGACTTCGGCGTCGCCGCCGATGTCGTCTCGGCAACGATCAAGCTGGGGTTTATCGGTGGGTCTCCTCGCTCAAGAGACAATCGACCGACCTGCGTTTCTTCCCGGTCGACATCTGGGCCCAAATAGCCTTCAGGTTTCTCGACACGCACAACTACTTGTGGTCACCATTCACCGCGAATACAAGCTCAAACGCAGCCATTGTCCCCGGCCTGACACTCATTACCGGTAGTTGATCGGAGCATGACCGCTAGCGGTAGCGGGTTCCGTTTCTTTTGTTTTCCTCGAGAGGAGGCAGAGCGATGGCGATAGTAGAAGTCCCAAGACACGCAGTCCCGCAGATTGAACGAGAGGGACCGGCGTGGCCACAGTCTGTGGAAATGGGAAAGGACGTGACTCGTCTGAAGAGCGAAGAACAGATCCGGCTCAATCAGCGTAACGCGCAAGAACTTGCGAGACGGCGAGCTGTGCAGAATTTGGATTGATGCCAGAGGGGTCTGCGGCGAGCCGGCCGGGACCGTATTTCGGCCGGCTCCGTCGCGGCGGCGGAAATCCCTGGTTCCGGCGGGGCTGATCCTGCCCGTCTCGCACCAGGGGGCCGCATCCGTGAGTTTGGTGTCCTCAGGTTCCTCCCGGCCTGGTGGTAACGGTCGCCCCATTACCAGTTGCCCTTTCGTGGCCGGCGACTGATCTGCACTCAGATCGGTTGTGCGCTTTGCGCACTTCGTAATAGGCCAGAGCCAGATCCAGAGGCCGATCATCGCTTCACACCGCCATGTTCACGGCGAGGATAAGGGTCCGCGACGCCCGACGCGAGCGCTTACCTACGGCGGCGCGACAAGAAATACCCCCTCGATGGCGGCGCCCATCGGCATTGGGGGCTAAACAGCCGGCACCCCGGCGCGCTATCGTTGTACTTGCCGCGCGCTACGAGCCACGCGGAAACCGATATATTCGAATGTGTTGGCAGGCAAAACCCCGCTACGGGCCGCCGAGCGGCAGTACCTGGCGAGAAAGGTCGCGCTACCGCCGCGGCTTACCCACCCCTTCGTCTCTCTCAGGGCAGTCGGGTTCGTCATATTGATCCTGTACTTTGAATCGCACCACTCCCAGACGTTCCCATGCATATCATGCAGACCCCAGGCATTGGCGCGCAGTTTGCCCACCGGATGTATTACACTGCCCGAGTTGTCAACGTACCACGCGTAATGCTTCAACTCCTCCATATCGTTGCCGAAGCAGTAAGCGCCAAACGTCCCTGCTCGACAGGCAAATTCCCACTCTGGCTCCGTGGGCAGCCGAAACCCCTCACCCAGCCACAGGCAATAGGCCCAAGCATCATACCAACTCACTTGAACAACTGGCTTATTCTGGCAGTTTTGCTCTGGCGGGCCACCGCTATGCGACTGTTCGAATAACTCATATTGACCATTCGTCACAGGATAACACGCCAACTCGAATGCGCCCTCAATCGAAGTATACCAAGGTCCCTCATCACTGAATCGTTCCGGCTCGTCGGGTGGAGAGCCCACGCAGAATTTGAGGTCATCCGGCCCATGGTAATTCGGTGGAATCGGCCGGAACTCCGCCAGCAGTTCCCGAGCAACCTCCACTGTTTCTGTTAAGTCCTGGAATTCCTTCCAGTAGGATCGTAATACGTTCTGCCGGTAATGGTTCCACGTATCCACCCCGCCTGCCTGTCTGCTCGTGCGGGCCTTCTCCATCGTCCGCCAACTGCGATAGATCATCTCTGTCGGCCGGTAACCCCTCCTCCGATAAAGGGGCTTCATCGAGGCCACCCAGCGCTCCTTGGCCCGGCCCGCAGACGGCATTTCTGTGGCGAACCGCCAGGTCCAGTAGAAGGGCACCGACGCCTCAACCTTAGGGTGATACACTCGCCGGCCCATCTTCCGGCTGTCGCCCTTCGAGGCAAACTTGGACAGCCACAAGCCCGCAAAGAACTCCTGAAGCGTCCGGTTCCGCCAGAACACCTGCTTCAGTCCCCATCCCTCCAGAAAGCCAAACTCGAGAAATTCGTTCGTCTGGCCGAGCAAGTCCAGCTTGGTCTGGAAATCGTCATAGCGCCATTTCGTGTTCCCGGCCTGACGCTGCCAGAGGCGATCCTTGAAGTCCGTGAACTCACCCTCGGGCACTCCCTCAAAATTTCCCGCCAGGGTCATCTCGAAGGCCATCGCCCCCAGCAGCCACAACGCATCGTCTGCGACGAACCGGTCGGCCGACGCGTCCCGGTCCACATGGGGCGACTTGTAGAGCATCTGCAGCACCAACTTCCAGTAGACATCGCTGGCCGTACCCAGATCCTGTAGCTGCTCGGGAGCCATGGCCCGGATCACTTCCAGAGAACGGGGAATCGAGAGGATCTCCACTTCCAGGTGCTTGAGGTGTTTTAGCCGATCCTCCCCCAGATACTGCTTGGTCTGCTCGGGCGTGAAGGGCTCCAGTTGGGCAAAACGCCAGTCCCGCTGGTCAAACAGACCCCCCCAATAGCGGTCCACCGCGTGCGGGCGGCCGGCGATCACCACCCGGCACGAGCTGCCTTCCTGGCGGAGGAAATCGGCCAGCGCCGCGATCTTCGGGTTCTCCAGGCGGCCCTCGTAGCTCC
>JAAYAY010000161.1 GCA_012719125.1 Planctomycetaceae bacterium
CGATCCCCCGGCGGAAATCGGCCGGAGCAATGGCCACCAGGATCCGCATCTGGGGTGTGATCTGAATCATGACCAAGCGTCCCAAAAACTGCGGCTCAGCCCGACCAGATCCGGGGTCTCAGTTCCCCTGAGGTGCACCCGCATCTTCGCCCCGCCGACATCTTCCAGTTCCACGAGGCACTCGCCAGAAGGAACCGGAAACGGACCAACTTGACAAACGCAGTCTCCTCTCCACCCGTCGGTACACTGGTGGAGGTGAAGCCCTCCGCCTGAGCCCGTTTCTTCAGCTCGTAGTAATCAATCCTCAGCGTCTTGGCGGTCTGGTGAACCCCGTACTTCCCTGCCATCTTGACCGTCGCAGTCCACAACGACTCTGGAATCCGCGTCCGAGCTGTCCGTGTCCGACGCCACCGTTCAAACCGTCGCCGAACGTTCTCCAGAGGGGTAGGTGTCCCGCGTCTCCTGCTCGTGCTCATCGGCTGTCCTCCATTATGTATCGTCCCGACAGCCAATGATGCCAAACCCCTCAAAACGATTCGTGCACCCTTGCCGGAAGGACACCATCTTCAGCCGGCCGATCTGTTCGTACAACTCTGCCTCCCGGGCCGCTTCCCGCTTCGCGGGAGTCGGCCCCTCGAAAATCGCGTGGGCACGCTCCTGCAGCGTTCGTTTCCAAGCCTGGATCTGGCTGCTATGCACCGAGAACTGGCTCGACAACTCGCTTACCGTCTTCCGTTCCCGCACCGCCTCCAACGCCACTTTCGCCTCATATCCCGATTCGTGCCTCTTCCGCTTCTTACCCCCATCTTTCCCTCCTGAAAATCGCTCCCGCGCCCTCCCTGACTCAATCCTCTTCGATCGGCAAAACTCTCTCTTCGGCGCTGGTCCAGTTTCTGGGGTCCCCTTCACAACGCCCGTCTTCCTTCATCCCTTCGGTTCCGTTGCGGTAGCGCGCTGTTCCAGAAGCTGTTGGCGAATCGCGACTTCCGACGCGTCGTTGTGAATGGCTTCGCGAACGACCCGGTCGGTGATCTCGTCGAGATACTTCATAAGGATCTCATCGAGCTTGAGAAACTCCGGCCACAGCACTTCGTCGCAATACCGCCGAGTGATTCTGAGCATAACTGTGGTGTATCGTTGGCGGTAGTAGCGATAGGGATCCAACCCGTGCTTCCGCGCCAGGGCAGTAAACAGCTTGCGCGACCAGTTGTTCTCCAAACTGAATTTCAATTCAACCGGTTGCTCCTTCATCATCTCCTTGAGACGCGCATCGAGCCGCTCCTTGGCAAACCCTGCCGCCACACGTTCACCCGGGGTCGTGGCCCCGTTGTAAAGGGCCTCAACGCGGCGCAAGGTATCGATGAGCTTGGCGACTTCGTCCATGGATCTCTCGTCTTCTCTGCAACTGAACTTGAGTTACTACGGTTCTTCGCGGCCTTGATCGTAAGCTCGCCGGTCCAATCGCAACCCGAAGCGTAAGCGAGGAGGGCAACATCGTGCCTCGCTTACGCTTCGGGTTACGAAGATGTGACAGCAACTGGCAAGGTTGCGATCAAGGCCATTATTCGCGGCAAACCTTCAGCGCAGTCTTCTCAGTTTCAACGCCGACGGCGTGGCTGCCAGGCCTCCCAGCGACGTTGCCCGAAGCTCGCAGGGCATCATTTTACCGGCGGCGTAGACGGCGTCGATGGTTTCGTCGAGCGGAATCGGGTTCTCATATCCGCCGAGGATCAGGTCGGCAACGACGAAGGCCGACGAGGCAGCAATGGCGTTGCGGGTGTGGCAGGGGATCTCGGGAATGCCCTGCACGTGGTCGCAGACGGAGCCCATCGTGTTCTGAAGACAGACAGCCGCCGCATCGGCGGCCTGTTGGGCGGTCCCGCCCGCCGCTTCGACCACAGCCGCCGCCGCCATCGCCCCGGCCGCTCCAATCTCGGCCTGGCAACCCGCCTCTTCGGCAGCAAACGTGGCACGTTGGGCTACGATCATGCCGATCAGCCCGGCAGCAAACAGGGCGTCGGCGATGGCTCGCTTCGAAACCTGCCGCTCCAGCAGCAGCGTCGCCGTCACCCCGGGCAGCACCCCCGCCGATCCGGCCGCGGGCGCGGCACAGACCACGCCCATGGAACAGTTGACGTGCATGGCGGCCATCGCCCGAGCGGCCGCTCGCGTGTGCAGCCCGCCGGCGGGCAAACGGTCGGCCCGGTCTGCCGCCATGATCTTGTGCGCCGATGAGTGGAGCAACTGCATGCTGCCACGCCCCCGCAGCCCTTCTTCCACCGATCCGAACATGATCTCGAAACGCCGCACCATCTCGACGACCACTTCCTCTTCGCTGATCCCGAACATCTGCGCCTCATACCAGGCCCCCAGCTTGCCGGCCGAGAGGGAACGCTTGCGGCACACCTGGATCATCTCGGCCGCATCGGCAAAGGCCGGTTGACCTCGCTTGGCGAACATCAGCGGCCGGGCCTGCCAAAGTCGGTGGACTTGCGGATGCTTCCGCAGGTCGTCGGCCAGCGATTCCGGCAGCGAACCGGTCCGCCGGGCGCCGATCAACGTCCGACCTCCGCGCCGCTCGAGTCGTGGCTCACCCAGCGTGAACCGATCCGAGCGGATCTGCCGTTCGATCTCCCCTTCGGCTGCCTCCTCCGTTTCGACGAGAACCTCATGGGCGGCCCCCGCCAGCGAAACCGGCCAGCCTTCGAGCAGGTAGATCTCCACCTGTCCGCCGCCGATCGAATTGCCGAAAACCGTCACTTCCTGCCCGTCCCGGCTCTTCAACCGCATCCGAACCGAACCGGGATGATTCGCCTCGGGCAGCTTCTCGGTGACAAACCGGATCGTCGTCTTCTCTTTCCGGGCAATTTCCAGGGCCTGCGCAAACCGTTCGTCGGTCAGCGGAATCGCCAGTAGTCCCATCGTAAAGGCCCGATCGGCAGCTTGTTCTTGATAGGCTCGCCCGAAGGAACCGTCGGGATCAAAGACAATTTCAGCCTCGGCGGGCTCGGCACCCAGCAGCGATCGGGCCAGTGCAGCCAGGTGATAAGCCCCGGCCGTGTGCGAACCGGGCCCCCGCATGACAGGCCCGAGAACGTCGTTGAGAATGCTGATGGGTTTCACGGGGGGAGCTTTGAGCCTTGAGCAGTGAGCCTGGAAGGGACGGGGGGACATCTGGGGCAACACTTCGTTGGAGTACAGCCTTCAGGCTGCCTTTCTCCCACTTCAACAGGCTGAAACCTGAACTCCAACGGTCGCGTTCCCACTGTCTTTCCTGTGTACGGGCTGGAAGCGTATTCGTCAACACGGTCCGTTGCTTGCCGTGAGAGCACAGATTCGGGAGAATGGGCGGCAGTTCCCCAATACCTCGGAGGTAGTCGCCATGTTTGCCGCGAGCACAATCTGGACGCTCGTTCTTTCCCTGACTGCCGCCGTTGCCCTGTCCGCCGAACCGGTCGAGTTGATCACCAACGGCGGATTCGAAGACGGGCTGGCCGGCTGGAATCCCGACGCCAAGTACGAACTGGCGGAAAAGGGCAACGTCGCACGCACCGGCAAAGCCTGCCTGACCGGCGAAATCACAGGCCAGGACCAACACCTGACGCTCGCGCGGCGAGTGCCCGTCAAGGCGTCGAATCGCTACGAGTTGACCTTCTGGGCCAAGGCGACCAATAGAACCAAAATCGTCGTGTGGGCGATCCAGCCGAGCGCCGATCGCAGCGTGCCGCCAGCCAAAGCCCGCAAGATGGTCGCTCCCTTCGAGAACCTACCGGCCCAATGGCGGCGTTTTTCGTGTCCGGTTCGAGTCGAAGCGGACGGCACCCTCGAACTGCAGATCATCGCCCCCTCCTCCCACGGCGCGCCTCCGGGCCGAATCTGGATCGACGATATCTCGCTGCAAGAAACCGAGATGCCGCCGTTCGCGTCGATCTCCGGCGGCGAAGGCTTCAACGACGAGGCGGCCCTGGCCGCAACCGACGACGGAACCCTCTACGCCGCCTACATCTCCTTCGTCGACGGCGCCGACTCGCTCCAAGTCGCCCGATTCCGCACCGCGGGCGACAAGTTCGAGCGGTTCGGCAAGTGGCAGGTCGCCGGCGGACCCGAAACCTACCTCCTTGGCGCCGCCGCCGTCGGCGCCGGCAATGCCGTCTGGGTGCTCTATGCCTCGGAAGTGAAAAAGAACTGGGACATCTACGCCGTCCGCTGCGGAACCGAGGGGCCGGAGCAGCCGATCCGCGTGACCAGCGGCCCCGAGGTCGACGTCAAACCGGCCGCCGCGTGGGACGGCGACTCCAATCAACTCTGGGTGGCCTGGGAGTCGAACCCCGACGGCGAACGAAGCGTGATGCTGACCTCGGTTGCCGACGGCAAGCCGGCTGCCCCGGAACGCGTGAGCCAACAAGGATCGCCGAGCTACGCCCCGTCGGTGGCAGTCGCCGAGAGAGTGTACGTGGCCTGGCATTCGTTCCGAAACAACAATTACGACATCTATTTGCGGACGAAGCACCCCGTCTATTCGCCGACCAGGCAACCCGACGACTTTGTGCGTACAGTTCAAAGTTTCTGGAGTCCCGAACTTCGCGTGACCAAGGCCCCCACGATCGATCGCCACGCGAAGCTCTTCCTCCAAGGCGGCAAGCTCTGGCTGCTCTACGAAAACGCTCAGATCGGGTCGGAGAAGAAGGCCTATACGATCGGAAAAAGCGAGTATCGCCGGCTGTGCCTGGCCACCTTCACCGACGAGCCAGTCACCGTGTCCTCCAAGCCGGAACTGGTGGTCCCCGAGGGGATCCGGCAGAACTCCCCCCTGGCCGGCAAGACCGAAGCGCCCGACGCCGCCTTCGACGCCATGGGCCGATTGTGGGTCGTCTATCGGCAACCGAACGTCGCCAAGTCGTGGGACGTCTTCGCCGCCTGCTTCGACGGCCAAAAATGGCAACGCCCCAGGCCCGTCTCGCACCTCAAGGGCATGGACCAGCGGCCTGCCCTGGCCCTGGCGGGCAGTCGGGCGATCATTGCCTACCAGGCCGACCCGAACCCCGGCAGCTTCAGGAACGACGAGGAAGCCGAAGCGGCCACCAGCGACGTCTACCTGGCCGGCTTCGACCTGGAAGCCGCACGGCCGGCCGCGCCCATGACGATGGTGCCGATAGCCGAGTCGGAGGAAGCATTCCTGCCGGGCCGGTTGCGAGCGGAACTCGGCGAAGACAGGCCCACGCCGAGCATCGACTACCAGGGCAAGAAGCTCAACCTCTACTTCGGCGATCTGCACGAGCACACTGAGATCTCGATCTGCAACCGCACGGGCGACCAGACCATCGACGAAAGCTATCAGACCATGCGCGACATCGCCCGCCACGACTTCGCCTGCGTCACCGACCACGGCTACAACCTCTGCCCGCCCAGTTGGCTCCACACGGCCAAGCTCGCCCGGGTGAACGACGACCCGGGCCGCTTCCTCACCTTCCTGGGCGAAGAGTGGACCTCGACCTTTGAGGAGTACGATGAAAAGCACCCCTACGGCTTCTACGGGCATCGGAACCTGATCCTCGCCGATTCCTACTTCCCGCGCTGGTGGAACGCCCGCAACCGACAGACGCCGGCCGAACTGTGGGAAGACCTGCGTAAACTCAATGCCAACTTCGTCAACATCCCCCACCAACTGGCCGACACGGGCAACGTGCCCACCGACTGGGACTTCACCGACGAAGAGGCCCAGCCGGTGGCCGAGATCTTCCAGATCCGCGGCTCCTACGAATACAAGGGCACGCCCCGCGAGGCCGGCCGCACCACGCCCGAGCCCGGCAGCTTCCTGCAGGACGCTTGGGCCCGGGGAATCGTCATCGGCGTGATTGCCAGCCCCGACCACGGCGGCGGCTACGGCAAGGCCTGCGTGTTCGCCCCCGAGTTGACCCGCGAGGCCATCCTCGACGGCCTCCGCGCCCGCCGCTGCTACGGCACCACGGCCGCCAAGATCTTCCTCGACGTCCGCGTCGACGGACACCTGATGGGCAAGAAGCTCACCAGCCAGCCCGGCAAGTCGGTCGAGGTGACAATCCGCGCCGACTGCCCCGGCGAAATCGACCGCATCGAGGTCTGCCGCAACAACCAGTTCCTCTACATCAACCGCCCCGAAGGCAAGAAGGCCGACGCGCTGACCTTCACCGACCGCCAGCCGCTGGAAGGCTTTTCGTACTACTACGTGCGGGTGATTCAGAAAGACGAGGAGATCGCCTGGACGAGCCCCGTGTGGTTTGGGGCGAAGTGAGGGGGGAGGCCTGAGCTATGAGCTATGGGCGACCGCCAACGGGCAACCAGGTCAAATCAAGCGAAACGCCCCGGAATGCAGAGGGGAGCCGCAGCCCCTCGATCATGTTTCTTCTGTTCTTGCTGTTCCTCGCTGTGATGGGGGGCTATCTACTTCTGCCCCAATGTATTGAGTATCGATCAGACAACAACAACATGCGGTGCAAGAACAACCTGAAGCAACTCATGCTAGCCCTGCACAATTACCACGACACCTACAAGTGCTTTCCGCCGGCCTACCTGCCCGATGAAGAAGGCCGCCCATTGCATAGCTGGCGGACACTGGTCCTCCCCTTCCTCGAACAGGCGGATCTGTACGAGCAATACCGTTTCGACGAGCCCTGGAACGGACCGAACAACAGCCAACTCGCCGCCCGCATCCCCAACGTGCTGCAATGCCCTTCCGAGCCCAACGACTACACCAACTACCTGCTCATCACCGGGCCCGAAACCGCCTGGGGCGAAGGTCTGGCTCCGACGTTTGCTGATTTCAAAGACGGAACTTCCAACACAATCGTACTGGTGGAAGTCGCCGATTCTGGTATCCAATGGATGGAACCTCGCGACCTGACACTCGAGCAGGCGGCACGCGGCGTGAATTCACAGCTAGGCCTGTGCTTTTCGGCGCCACATCCGTTGCCCGGCAGGAAAACAGAGAAGCCCGAGTCGGCCAACGTCGCCTTCGCCGACGGATCGGTGACCAATCTGAAGAACGACTTTCCACTCGCGGAACTCAGAAAACGCTTGACCCACCAGGGCGGAGAGAAGGTGAAGCGTCGGTAATCGTGAGCGAGTGAACCATGAACAGCAACGAGGTCGGAACTGCTGCCGAGACGCCGAAGGAGCCTCCGCGAAACCGCTGCCAGTTCAGCATGCGTGTACTGTTCCTGTTCCCGGTGGCAATCGCACTCCCCTTTGCGGCGACTTACCTGCTTGATTCGGCGGCGTGGGGAGTCTTCGTCCTCTTCGTCGAGCTGGTCGCGGGCGCCGTCTATCGCCCGACGCGGCCCTTGGCGATCCCAGCCTTGCTGTTGCTGGTGCTTGTAGTGCTGTTCTTGCCGGCCATTTCTGCCCCACGGGGCCCTGCTCGCGATGCGCAGTGCAGGAACAACATGAAGCAGATCATGCTCGCCTTGCTGAATTACCATGATACGTATCAGTGCTTCCCGCCGGCCTATGTGGCCGACGACGAAGGCCAGCCCATGCACAGTTGGCGAGTCCTGATCCTGCCGTTCTGCGAGCAACAGCCGCTGTACGATCAATACCGCTTCGACGAACCGTGGGACGGACCCAACAACAGCCAACTCGCGGGCAAGATCGCCTATTTCACGTTTCGCTGCCCGTCGCAGCCAAACGCAAATCGCGTCAACACGAACTACTTGCTTATTACCGGCGACGGCACCGCCTGGGCCGATGGCCGGGCACCAATACTCGATGAGTTCACCGACGGACCAGCCAACACGATCATCCTCGTCGAAATCGCCGACTCCGACATCCCGTGGCTGGAGCCTCGCGACATGACCCTCGAACAGGCCATGCTCGGAATCAACCCGGGCTTGCGTATATGTATCTCCTCGTGGCACCCCGCACGCGGGAACAACGAGCGACAAGAATCCGCCAACGTCGCCTTCGCCGACGGATCGGTGACCAATCTGAAGAACGACTTCCCACTCGCGGAACTCAGAAAACTCTTGACCCACCAGGGCGGAGAGAAGGTTGCACCGCCCGAATGACACACGACTCATCCCGGCCACCCCAGGCCGCCCGCCAACCAGCCCTACCTCGGCGGCTCGATCGCGGGAATCGTTCGACGATCCTGCTCCGAGACGAAGTAGCCGTGCTGCAGGAATCGGAGCGTGCACTCGCGGACGTGCTTGTCGTCCATGAAAAACGTGTGCAACGTGGGCACGACCAGGAAGTCGGCGGCGCCGGCCAGGCGAGCCTCTTCGACGGTGACCACGAAATCGTCGTCGCCCGCCAGCAGCGGGTTGTTGGCCCCGTCCTCTCCGCGTCCACCCGCAATGATGCCGAACGGGCAGGGCGGGATCGCCAGGCGTCGCTCGATCTCGTCCCAGCCGCGCGAGAGTTGACTGCCGCTCAGTCCATAGACCAACTGGAAGAGCTCGCTGTTGTGAAACTGCTCCGCGATCTGGGCTCCCTGGTTGGGCGGGGCGAGCATGACAATCCTTCCCAGCGGCGGCCCCTGCTCCTGCGGATCGGCCTCCGCCCGATAGGCCAGCCACCGGCGGATCACCAGGTTGCCGAGACTGTGGCCGACGAAGCTCACCTCGTCGGCCTCGGTCAATTGGCCGACGATCTCGGCCAGCGCCCGGCCGTGGGCGTCGATCGTGTCCCGCGTGCTGGCGTAGCTCACGTTGATCCAGGTATACCCGCCCTCCTTGGCCAGGTACTTGCCCAGCCCCGCCATCGACTGCCGCGACCGGCCCAGCCCGTGAACCGTCACGACCACCCGGCCGCCAACCGCCGACAACCCCTGCTTGGCCCGGAGCCGCTCGAACTCCTGCCGGCATCCGTCGTAGCTGCCCCAGGCTCGCCGAAAGTCCTTGTCGTCGAGCAGGCGGCAGTGCCCGGTGCAGACATTCTGCTGGATCCGCCAGTCGTGCTGGACCATGCGGTCCGTCCAGAACTGCTTTCCGCCGCCCGTGGGAGCAGTGACGTTGATATTGCTGCCCGGGGCGATCTGTGCCTCGGCGCTGCTCGAAACGACAGCACTCGCAACCATTGCCGCCAGAAGCGCCTTGCCTGCACGCGTCATCCTTGCACCTCCGTGAACGCGGATCGTTACCAGCCGATTCTCCCCCATTTAACGGCCTTCGTCTACGTCAGCACCATCCGCCCGACCGGCCCCATCGGCCCGGCGGAGAACGGCCCTTCGCGTCGAGAACGGCCTAGTACCCGCGGACTACACGCTTCCAGACTGAAGGAGGATTGCTGGCCCCCCGGGCGGCAAAGTAGTATGAATATTCGAGTTGCGCACAGTCCAGGTGCCTGCAATTCATTCACGGGAAATCCGTGTCGCGTGAGTTGGTTGAGGCCTGCGCCACCAACGAACGGCGGGCCTCCAACCGGTCTGGGACTGAGGTGGGCTTGCCGGAGAACAGGTTGCGACGCCAGGCGACCGTCACCATTCCTCCAGATCCCAAATCGAAGGTTCTCCATGGCAGCCCGAGTCCAGTTTGCTAGCGGCGAGTATGTTCCCCTGGAAATGCACAAGGTTCGCGTCGTTCAGAAGCTGAACCTGCTGCCCGTGGAAGAGCGTCTGAAGGCCGTGGAGGGGGCCGGCTACAACACCTTCCTGCTCCAGAATCGCGACGTGTTTCTGGACATGCTGACCGACAGCGGCACCAACGCCATGAGCGATCAGCAGATTGCATCGATGATGGTGGCCGACGACGCCTACGCCGGATCGGCTTCCTACGCGAGACTCTACGAAGCGATCGTCGAGATCTTCGGCACCGAATACTTCCTGCCCGCTCACCAGGGCCGCGCCGCCGAGCACATCATCAGCCAGGTGTTCATCCCTCGCAGCGGCGTGGTGCCGATGAACTTCCACTTCACCACCACCAAGGCCCACATCGAACTGGCTGGTGGACAGATTGCGGAACTGTTCACCGACGAAGCCCTCAAGATCAAGAGCGACTTCCCCTTCAAAGGCAACCTCGACATCGCCAAGCTCAAGGCTCTCATTGCCAAAGTCGGCAAGCAGAACGTGCCGTACGTCCGCATGGAAGCCGGCACCAACCTGATCGGCGGCCAACCCTTCTCGATCGCCAACATGCGCGACGTCCGCAAGGTCTGCGACGACCACGGACTGCTCATCGTGCTCGACGTGAGTCTGATCGCCGAGAACGTCTACTTCATCAAGACCCGGGAAGAAGAGTTCAAGGACGCCGACGTCAAGACGATCATTCGCGCCATGTGCGACCTGGCCGACATCATCTATTTCTCGGCCCGGAAGGTGTGCTGCGCCCGAGGCGGCGGCATCGCCACCAGAAGCAAGGAACTCTACCTGAAGATGCGGGACCTGGTGCCGCTGTTCGAGGGCTTTCTTACCTATGGCGGCATGTCGGTCCGCGAAATCGAGGCCATGGCGGTCGGGCTCCGCGAAACTCTCGACATGGACATGATCAGCCAGTCGCCGCAGTTCATCAAGTATCTGGTCGACCAGCTCGACGCCGGCGGCGTGCCGGTCGTAACTCCTGCCGGCGGGCTCGGCTGCCATCTGGACGCGATGGGTTTTCTTCCCCATGTTCCCCAGCTTCAGTACCCGGCCGGCGCGTTGGGGACCGCCCTGTTCATCATCTCGGGCATCCGCGGCATGGAACGGGGAACGATCTCCATGGACCGCGACGCCGACGGCAACGACGTCCCCTCCGAGGTCGAACTGCTGCGGCTGGCCATGCCCCGCCGCGTCTTCACGCTCTCCCAGGTCAAGTACGTCGAAGACCGGGTCAAGTGGCTCTACGCCAACCGCGAGTTGGTCGGCGGGCTGGAATTCTACGACGAACCCAAGGTGCTCCGGTTCTTCGTCGGTCGGCTCCGACCCACCGGCGACTGGCCCCAGAAGCTCATCGCCAAGTTCCGCCAGGACTTCCCCAACGGAGTGTGAGGAGCGGCGCGTCAACGAATGTCGTTGTTCGCTTCGCGAACAAACGCCTCTTCGTGCAGCGAAACCGCAACAGAACAGTTCGAGCGGTTCCTGATTCAGCCGAAGCCATCTCGCGACCTCCGGAAACTCCTGCTCACTCCAGGGGCGTTCGACCGCGTTGTCGAACTCCCTCCTGATCTGGTCCTTGAAGCCTTCGTCGGCCGACCGCGTCGCGGCGTACCGGTCGAGCGGAACGAAGTACTCGCCCTCTTCCGGCAGCGGGTCGACACCGAGCAGTGGGTAGAAGCGGTCCGGATCCATGTCGCCGACGCACGCGGGTCCCAAGGCCTGGATGAAGAGCACGGCCGCGTTGTTCTCCGGCGTGACCCCTTGGGAAGCGATCCGGTTGACGGCCGCGACGTAGTCGACGTAGCCGTCGTGGCGGAGGGGCTCGGTGAGAACGGTAGTCCTTGGAGATGCCGTAATTCGAAGGTTCGGCCGGGTTGCGCCTGGTGGTTCCTGGGAATGGACGTGGTTGGCAGAGAATGCCGCGGCCAGGAACAGTCCGAGCGGCCAGAAGTATCGATTCAGCCACATACCTCAACCTCCTCGGAAAGGTCCTGTTCAGTTTCCAGGGCGGCGTAGGGGCTGGGATATAACGTCACGTTTTTTTGCTGGCTTTCCCAAATGTCCTCGGTATGCTGACGAATAGACATGGTGGGCAACTTGCTTGTTGCCCTTCTGTTGGAGGATCTGACATGTTGGAATTGTTGTCCCGGCTCAGCCCCAGTGACCTGGCGGTGGTGCTGTTGGTACCGGCCGTGACCCTCGTGGCCGGGGTGATTATCATTTCGGCGCTGATTATTCGCGCCGTGCAACGGAACCGGGAGCGGGAAACGGCGGCCGCCGTGGTGGCCGAAATGCTTGACCGCGGGATTGCGACCGAAGAGATCATCGCCGTGCTGAAGGCCATGGGGCTGGAAGGCTCGCCGGACCCCAGGCTGACGACCCTACGCCAGCGTCGCGACGCTCTGCTGAAACGTGTCACTTCATCGACCGCGTGAGGCGAGGGGAACGTGCACCGCCGCTATTCACTACCGCGTCCTTGAAACCGTATCCCATTGTCGGCGGCCTGCCATTCCTATGTCGCTACCGTGTTGGCTTCGTGGCCGTTGTTGACGCGGCAGCAGGTCTCGGAGGGTATCGTACGAACTCACGTCCCGAGGATTGCTGTTGTGCCTTGATGTCGCGGAATATTCGCTCGAGATCATAGCCGAACTGGGCAGCATGCCGTTCACGTGCTGCCCGGACTTCTGCAACGATCGGATCATTCGCTGGCGTTGTCATCGTCAGACCTCTATCGCGTAACCCCCCACCTACCTGAAGAAAGAACCGAACGCCTCTGGCACCAAGATACTCCCCGGGCGGCTCAACCTCAAGACTTGCGCTTCGGGCTGGTTGGCGTCAGATCACCGGGGACGGTAGGGAGTGGAATACGGGGCCCGATACGGTGTCGCCCGGGTCCCGGTCGAACCGCGCAGCATGGCATCCAGCATCTGTTGGACTCGCAGCGAGTTGGCCCGTTTCAATTGAATCACGTAGAGGCGGCTGGCTGCCCCCTCGTCGGCAGCCGTGTCGAGCGACTCGGCAAACTTGGTGATTTCGTCGAGAATGCGGGGCGGGGCCTTCACGATCAGCGAGTTGGTGACCTCGTCGACGGTCACCTGGGGCGTGAAGTTCGAACTGGTCGACGTGGTGGTGAAGTGCGACCGGAACACCGTCTGGATCATCTGCATGACGCGAGCGGCTTCCGTGTGCTTGAGGGAGATCATCTTGGGTTCGTAGGCCGCCGCAACCGATTCGGCCATCTCGGCCGTGTCGAGAATCTCCAGCAACCCCTCGATCGTTTGCCGATCGGCTCGGGTGCCCTTGACGAGAATCGTATTGAGCCGGTCGTCGGCCACGATCAGCGGGGCGGTCATCTGCGTGCCGTAACCGTAGCCATAGCCGTAGCGACCGTATCCGTAACGCGGCGAAGCAGCGGCCGCCGTCCGCGGATCGCGGCTGCGAAACAACTGCTGCAAGGTCTGCGCAATCTCGCTGGCCGGCGTGTTCTGGATCTGGAAGACGCTGTAGTCCCGGCTGGCGAACCCCATCCGCGCAGAGATAGTCCTCAGCAGCGATTCGAGTTCGTCGAGCGCCTCCTTGTCCTGGGAGGCGATCGTGAACGATCCTTCGCCCGCGATGATCAACACTTCGGCGGGCGGTTCCGGCTCGGCCGCGGATTCGGCGGCGGCGTCCGTCGCGGGCTGCTCGGGCGAGGCTTCCGCCGCAGCCGCCGGTTGCGCGTCAGCCGGTGCTGCTGCGTCCTCCTCCGCGGGCGCAGCAGCACCGGCTGACGACATGCTGACCAGGGCAATCGGCGCAGTCCATGCGCCCCGTTGCACCTTGCTCGTCTTGTTCTTGGGGGTCGACGTCCCTGCCGGCTTGGTGGGTTCCTTGTTCACCGCCGGCGGCTTGGCCTCCTTCTTCGGTGCCGAGGTCTCGGCCTCCTTCTTCGGCGCCGAGGTCTCGGGCGGCGGCAGGGTGAGTTCTCCGGGCGTGACGACGCGAATCTCGTTCGGCCGGAGGTTGGGCCAGACCTTCTGGATCTCTTCAAGGACCTTCTTCGTATCGCCCTTGAAGGGAACCACGCGGAGGTTGCCGCTGGACGACCGCTGGGCCGGGACCAGGTTGGTTTCACCCATGCGAATCAGCAGCTTGCGAATCTCCTCCAACTGGGCCGCCGAGGCCTTGATGAACAACTGCCCCGTGGCCGGATCGGGATCGACCTCCGGCTGCGACAGGTAGCTCTCGTCGGCGAACAGCCGGCGGATCGCCAGGTTGGCCGTGGAAAGATCGACGTACTCGAGTTGGACGATCTCCAACTCGCGATCCTCGATGCGGAACTGCTCCAGCACCTCGGCGATCTTCTCGTGCTGTTCCGGGCGGGCCATGGCGATCAGTTGATTTCGATAGCGGTCGATGGTCAGGTCGACCCGCACGCCCTGCCGCTGGAACATGTCCGTCAACACGCTCTCGGCCGCATAGCCGTCGACGTTCTTCAGGTCGTAGAGCTTGAGCTGATTGGCCGTGTCGAGCTTGGAGCCTTTTTCGATTTCGCCGATCAACTCGGCGATCTTGTCCTGCTGCAGGGGCGCGGCGTAGGCAATCAGGCTGTCGTTGGCCCGGTCGAGCGAGAGTTGCACGTTGTACTCGCCGCGGAAGAGGTCGGTGAGAATCGACAACACGCGGGCCGGATCGGCCGACGTGATCTGGTGGACCTGAAGCCGGGGCGCCATCTCGAGGGCGTCGCGGTTCATCTCCTCGATGGTCTGGCGGATCTTCTCGTGGTCTTCCGGCAACGCCGTGGCCACCAGCGCTCCCGATCGGTAGTCGTAGGCAATTCGGGCTTCGGGCACCAGCGTCTGCAGGATGCGGTAGGCCGTGGTGATGTCGGTCTTCTCGAAGCGGTAGACGACGGCCGTCGGTTCGATGATCTCCGGAACGACCTTGTGGAACTCGTCGATGGTCCGCTTGATCGCTTCGTCGTAGCGCTTGTCGGCCCATACGATGATGCATTCCCGTTCGGCGTCGGGCACGAACTGGGCGTGCTGGAGAATCGTCGGTTCGAGCAGCTTCATGAAGGTCGACACGTCTTCCGGCTTCATCGGGTAGACCGACATGATCCGGTTGCCGTCCAGCCAGCTATCGGCCTCGATCTGCTCGACGGCGGCGGCGATGATCGCGTGATCGTCGGGATAGGCCCAGACGATCAGTTTCGACGGATCTGAGCCGACGGTGAACTTGGCCTGGGGAACCACGGGCGTGAGCACCTGCATGGCATGCGCGGCGCCCTCGGTCGGCAGGGTGTAGATCACGATGCTGGGCCGGAACTCTTCCGGGCCCTTGGAGGCCAGTTGCTCCAACGCCGCCTTGACCTTCTCGTGTTCGGCAGGCCGGGCGAACACCACCAGTTGGCGGGCGTCGGTGCCCGGGGTCACGGTGGCCTCGGGCACGGCCGTCGTCAGAATCGACATGGCGCTGCGGGCGTCGACGGTCTCGACCGTGTAGACCTCGACCCGCGGACGGGTCTCCTCCGGCTCTTCCTTGGCCAACTCCTCGATCGTCTTCTTGATGATCTCGTGATCGGCGGGGCGAGCCCAGACGCTCAACTGCCGCGCGTTGGTTCCCACGCCGTACTGGGCCATGGGCACAATCGATCGCAAGATCGACATCACCTGCGTGGGGTTGGCCGACTGGAGCGGATAAACCACCAGACGCGGAGCCGTCTCTTCCGATTCCTTCTTCGAAAGCTCGATCACCGCCTCGGCAATCTTGGCATGGTCCTCTCCGCGAGCCCAGACCAGCAGTTGGCGGGGGTCGGACCCGACGTTGAATCGAGCCATCGGGAACGTGGCCGACAGCAATTGGATCGCCGCCGCGGCCGTGGTGTTGTCCAGGTTGTAAGTCGTGATCCGCGGGGCGGTCTCCGGCGTCTCCGCAAACTCGTCGACCAGTTTCTGAATCTCCTCGTGATCCTTGGGACGCGCCCAGGCGATGATCTGCTTGGCCGAGGAACCCAGGGTGAACTGAGCTTCAGGAATCGATGTCTGAAGGAACCTCAGGACATAGACCATCTGGCGGATGTCGCCGATCCCCAACTCGTAAACCTTGGCCGTGGCCAGCTTCTCGTCCGGACCTTTGACGTCGATCTGCTTCAACGTCTGCTCGACGAGAACCTGGTCGTCGGGCCGCGCCCAAACGATCAACTGGTAAGGTTCCGCTCCGGGGCTCAACTGAGCCTGCGGCACCGCCAGCCGCAGCATGGCCATGGCGGTCTGGGCGGAGATCTCTTCGAGCGTGTAGGTGACCGCCCTCGAGGCCCGTTCGGGCGAATCGGCCGCCGACAGCTCTTCGACGATCTGCTGGATCTTCTCGTGATCGTCCGGCCGAGCCCAAATCACCATCTGGTAGGGATCAGTCCCCTGGGTGGAAACCGCCTCGGGGACCACTTGCCGTAGCATGACGCTGACGGCCGTCGAGGTGACGTTCTTCAGGGCGTAGACCACCGCCTGAGGCTTGTTGTCTTCGCCCCCTTGGATCTGCTCGATGAGTTCGACTATGTCTTCATGGACCTTCGGTTGAGCCCAGGCGATGATCTGATCGGGCTCCACGCCCATCGTGAAGCGGGCGGTCGGCACGCTCTGGGCCAGGAACCGAAGGACGTAATAGTTCTGCGTCGCGTTGGAACCGTCGAGCGTGTAAGCGATCGCCTTCGCCTGCTTGTCCTCCGGGCCTTCGACGTCGATCTGCTTGAGGGTCTCTTCGACACGCTTGTGATCGTCGGGCCGAGCCCACACGACCAGTTGATACGTTTCGGCGCCCGGACTGACCTGGGCTTGCGGCACGGCCAGGCGGAGGATCTGGGTCGCCGTCGCCGTGCTGACCTCCTCGAGCGCATAGGTGATCGCCTGGAATGCCTTCTCGGGGGCGTCTTCCGCCGCCATCTGATCGACGGCCTTCTGGATGTCTTCGTGTTCGTCGGGCCGGGCCCAAATAAGAAGCTGGTAGGGATTGGCGCCGACCGTGGTCAAGGCCTGCGGGGCGATCTGCCGGACCATCGCGATCGCCGACGTGGCCGACGTGTTCTTCAGATCGTAGACCACGAGATTGGCCTGCTTGTCTTCAGGACCGTCGATATCGATCTTGAGCAGTGTTTCCTTGATCAGTTCGTGATCGTCCGGGCGAGCCAGGGCGACGAACTGGTACTGGTCGGCCCCTGTCGACAGTTGCGCTTGAGGGACCACCGAGCGGAGCACGGCCATGGCCGCGGCGGCCGTGACCTCTTCCACCACGTAGTTCATGGGAACCGGGGCCGTCTCCGGCGGTTCCGGGGCCGAAAGCTCGTCCACGAGTTTCGCGATCTTCTCGTGGTCCTCGCCACGCGCCCAGACCACGAGTTCGAATGGATCGTCCCCGGTCGAGGCGACCGCATCGGGAACCATGCGGCGAAGCATGAGCGTGACGACGGCGGCCGAGGTGTTCTTCAGCTTGTAGACGACCGGCTTGGGAGCATTCTCCGCCCCGCCCTGGATCTGCTCGATCAACTCGGCAATGTCTTCGTGAACCTTGGGCTGAGCCCAGGCGATGATCTGATCGGAAGATACGCCCTGCGTGAACCGGGCCGTCGGAATGCTCTGGGCCAGGAACCGCAACGCATAGTAACCCTGCATCGCACTCATGCCCTCGAGCTTGTAGGCCACGGCCTTGGCTTCCTTGTCTTCGGGACCTTCCACGTCGATCTGCGCCAGGGTCTCCTCAACCTTCTTCTGGTCGTCGGGCCGAGCCCAAACGAGAAGCTGGTAGGTCTCCGCACCCGGGCTCACCTGGGCCTGGGGCACCGCCAGCCGCAAGATCTGCATGGCGGAAGTGGTCGTGATCTCTTCGAGTGTATAGGTGACGGCGCGAGGAGCCGTTTCGGGCGTCTCGGCCGCCGACAGTTCGTCAACCAACTGTTTCACCTTCTCGTGGTCGTCGCCGCGGGCCCACACCACCAGTTGATAGGGATCGGTACCGACGGTCGGAACCGCCTGAGGAGCCACGCTCCGCAGCATCGACAGCACGCTCGACGCAGTGACGTTCTTCAGTTGGTAGACGATCGGCTTGGGAGCATTGTCCGCCCCCCCCTGAATCTGCTCGATCAGCTCGGCGATGTCTTCGTGGACCTTGGGCTGCGCCCAGGCGATGATCTGGTCGGGCGTCACGCCCTGCGTGAACCGGGCCGTCGGGATGCTCTGGGCCAGGAACCGCAACGCGTAATAGCCCTGCGTCACATTCATGCCCTCGAGCTTGTAGGCCACGGCCTTGGCTTCCTTGTCTTCGGGCCCCGGCATGTCGATCCGGGCCAGGGTTTCTTCGACCTTCTTGTGATCGTCGGGGCGAGCCCAGACGAGAAGCTGATAGGTCTCCGTTCCCGGGTTCACTTGGGCCTGGGGCACCGCCATCCGCAGAATCTGCATGGCGGAAGTGGTCGCGATCTCTTCGAGCGAGTAGACGACGGCCGTGGGGAGCTTCTCCGGTGCGTCTTCGGCCGACAACTCGTCGAGAGACTGCTTGACCTTTTCGTGATCGTTGGGCCGAGCCCACACGATCAACTCGTACTGGTCCGTGCCGACCGTGCAAAGTGCCTCGGGAGCCACCGATCGCAGCAGCCGCGTGGCGTTCAGGGCGTCGATCCCCTTGAGCGGATAGATCCGCATCTCCGGCTTGGCGCCGGAGGCCTCGAGGGTTGCGATGGTCTCCTTGATCTTGGCGTGATCCTTGGGGCGAGCCCAAACAACCATCTCATCCGACGCTCGTCCGGCCGACAGGCTGGCTTCGGGCACAATCGGCGTCAGCACGCGAATCGCGCTGAGCACGTCGCCCGACTCCAATTTGTAGATTTCCATTCGCGGGGCCGATTCCGCCGGCTCGTCCTGGGAGAGCCGCTCGAGCGCAGCGACGATCAACTTGTGGTCGTGAGGCCGGGCCCAGACAACCAGTTGCTGGGGATCCTTGCCGACCGACACCTGCGCCTCGGGCGCCACCGTGCGCAACAGCGTCCTGACCGAAAGGGAGTCGATGTTCTCCAAGGTGTAGATTTCCATCGACGGCATCGTGCCCGGCGGACCTTCGGCCGAGAGTTCGTCGATCAACTCGGCGATCTTCTCGTGATCGGCAGGCCGGGCCCACACGACCAACTGGTACGGATCGGCGCCCGCGGCCGTGATGGCTTGCGGGACGACCTGCCGAATCAGCACGGTCACCGACGCGGGCGACGGACCGTCCAGTGCATACGTCACCATCTTGGGAGCCGTTTCCGGCGGAGCCTCGGCCGTCATCTGGTCGACGATCTCCTTGACCATCTCCTGCTCGCTGCTGCGAGCCCAGACCACCAATTCGTAAGGCGTCTTGCCCGTCGAGGCGATCGCCGTCGGGACCACCTGCCGGACCACGCCCATGACGGCCGTGGCCGTCGTATCGCCCAAATCGTAGACCTGGGCGACCGGGCCGAGACCTTCGCCGCCTTCGACCTTCTCGATCAGTTCGGCGATCTTCTCGTGCTCCTTCGGCCGGGCCCAGGCGATCACCTGCCCGGGCACGACTCCCGCCGTGAACGAAGCGCCGGGCACGGCGCCTCGCAGAAACAGGCCGATGTAGTACAACTGAACTGCATTGGTCGTCTTCAGTTGGTAAACGGCCAACTGGGCGCTCTTGTCTTCCGGCCCCTCGACGTCGATCTTCTCCAAGGTCTTCTGGATCAGGTCCTGATCCTTCGGAATCGCCCAGGCAATAAGCTGATGGCTTTCGGCGCCGGGACTGATCTGGGCTTGCGGAACCGCCAGACGCAGCAACTGGCCGGCCGTGGTCGTGTTGATGTGTTCCAGCGTGTAGGTGACGGCCGTCGGCATCAGGTCGGGGGAGTCGGCCGACGTCAACTGATCGATCACCTCCTTGACCTTGTCGTGGTCGAGGGGCGATGCCCAGACCACCAACTGCGACGGGGTGGCCCCGGAAGTGACCACGGCCCTGGGGACGATCTGGCGAAGGGAGGAGGTGACCGTCGTCGCCGCCACGTTGCCCGAATCGTAGACGACCGCCTTGGGCCCGTTCTCCTTGTCGGCCAGTTGCTCGATCAGTTCTCGGATCTGCTCGTGATCCTTGGGCCGGGCCCAGGCGACCAGTTGATTGGGATTGACGCCGGGAGTGAAGCTCGCTTTAGGGACGACCTGCTGGAGAAATCGTCCAACGTAATACATCTGGCTGGTGCTTCCTGCGTCGAGTTCGTAGATCACCGCCTTCTCGCTGCCCCCGCCGGTCCCTTCCAGATCGATCCGTTGAAGGGTCTTCTCGATCTCGGTGTGTTCCTCGGGGCGGGCCCAGATGATCAACTGATACTCGTCCTCCCCTTCCGTAAACTTGGCCGCCGGGGCCACCTCCTTGAGAATCTGCTCGGCCGTGTTGGCCGTCAGGGAGTTGAGTTGATAGGTAACGGCGATCGGCGCCTTGCCTTCGGGGGCCTGCATGGACAACTGCTTGATCGCGTTGTCGACCTCGGCATGGTCCTCCTCCGTGGCCCAAACCACCAATTGGCTGGAATCGGCTCCGATCTCGGCCACTGCCTCGGGAACGATCGAACGCAGCATCCGCACGACGCTCAAGGCTTCGAGCCGCTCCAAGGTGTAGATCTTCATCGTCGGCTTGGGGCCGGCCGCGTCGATCTTCGCCACCGCTTCCTTGATCTTCACGTGGTCGGCAGGCCGAGCCCAGGCGATCAACTGGTCGGCATCCTTGCCCACCGAGAACTTGGCCTCGGGTACGACGTCGGCCAGGGTCCTCATCGCACTCGGCGCGTCGCCCGACTCGAGTTTGTAGATCTCCATCGTGGGGGCCGTGGGCGATGCGTCGGCCTCGGTCAACTTGGCCAGGGCCTCCTTGATCGTCTCCTGATCCTTGGGCCGGGCCCAGGCGATCAGTTGTCCCGCGTTGTTGCCCACGGAAAGCTCCGCGTCGCGAACGACCTTCTCGAGGGCCCTGATGGCGACCAACGCGTCGACCTTCTCGAGCGTGTAGACTTCCATCACCGGCTTCAACTCGGGCGGCTGCTCGACGATCGACTTGACCAACTGCTTGATCGTCTCGTGATCTTTCGGCGTCGCCCAAACCACGACCTGCGTCGGATCGGCGCCGAGGGTCATGCTCGCCGTTGGCACAGCCTCGCGAATCGTTCGCATCGAATAATAGCTGAAACGCGGATCGATCCCTTCCAGAACATACACGGCGGCGGTCTGCTTCGCCCCCTCGGGAGTCTCCACGTCGACCGTTTCCAGCGTCGTCTTCACGGTGGCCTGGTCCCTGGCATTGGCCCACACGATCAACTGGTGAGGGTCGCTGCCGGTAGCCGTCTGGGCCTGGGGCACGGCCAGGCTCAGAATCTGCGTGGCGCTGGCGATCGGGATCTCCTTGAGCGTGTAGGTCATCGCCATCGGCTTGCCCGACCCCATGGCCGTAATGGCCATCGACTCGATCGCCGCACGCACGGTTTCCTGATCCTTCTCGATGGCGAACACGGCCAGGCTCTCGCTCTCCGAGTCGACCACGACGTTCGCCTTGGGCGCAAGGTTCGTGAGAATCTGGGTCAGGATCGTGGGATCGGCGTCGCCCGTCGGATAGACCATCAGGTAGGGCTTGTGAGCCTCGTCGGGGCCGGTCTCCATCTGCTCGATGGCTTCGGCCACGATCTTGTGGTCGCGCTGGCGCCCGTAGGCCACGACCTTGCTCCCCGTGGCGTCGGGATACAGCTTCATGTCCGTCACCAGCGCCTGGAGAATGCTGATCGCCGTGTTGACGTCGACCTCGCTGATCGAATAGGCAACGGTCTTCTTCTGGGAATCGCCCGCCGTATCGCCGTCCATGGTCTCGATGGCCGCGGCGATCCCTTCGTGCTGCTCCGGCATGGCCGTGACGATCATGCGATCGTTCTTCTCGTCCATCTGGATGCGGATATCGGGATAGAGCTCCTCAAGCACCGTCTGGACGGTGCTCATGTCCGCCGAGGCGATTCCGTAGACCTTCAACTGCGTCTTCGTCTCGGTGGCGGCCGTCTCCTGGATCGTGGCCAGATTCTTCTCGATCACCGCGTGTTCGCCGGCCGTGGCGATCACCATCAGCTTGCGGGAATCGGGGTCGTAGCTGATCTCGGCCTTGGGGGCCAGTTGTTCGAGTCCGTCGATAAGCTTCTCGGGCGGCGACTCCTGCATGGCGTAGAAACGCAATTGGGGCGCATTCGGATTGTCGGGCCCGAAATCCAGTTGATCGATCGTGGCCTTGATCACGGCGTGATCTGCCGCCGTGGCAAAGGCCATGATGCTGTCGGCCTGAAAATCCATGGACAGCTTCGCCTTGGGGACAAGGTTGCGCAGCAGGTAGTACACGGCCCGCTCGTCGGCGTTGCTCAGCCGGTAGACGACCAGCGTCTCGGGATTGTCCTCCGAACCCCCGTCGCTCAATCCGGCCAGCGCCGACTCGACCGCCGCATGCTCCTCCTGCGTGCCGAACACGAGCAGATTGCCCCGCCTGAAGTCCATGGAGACTTTGGCCTTCGGAACCAGTTCCTCCAATTGGTCCGCCATGGCCCGAGCGGCGTAGTAGCGGCTCGAAGAGTATTGTGCGTCGGTCTCGATCGCCGTGATCGCGTAGACCTTGAAGTACGGCTTCTCCTTCTCGCCCGCCGCCGCCTCGATTCGGTCGAGGGTCTCCTTGACGGTCTTCTGATCGTCGGGGGCGGCAACCACGGAGATCTGCTGCGCCTCTTCGTTGATGGTGATCTTAGCGCTCGGCACAAGCTGTTCCAGGCCCTCCCTGAGGGTCTCGGGAACCTCGTTCTTGAGGGTGTAGATTTGCAGTTGCGGAGTGTTCTTTCCCCCGACCTGGATCTGCGCGATGGCCGCCTTGATCGCCGCATGCTCCTTGGCGGTGCCCAGCACGAGCAGGTTGCCCTTCTGGTAGTCGACCGTGATCTCCGCGTAGGGAGCGAAGGGTTCGATCTGGTCGGCGAACGATCGGGCGGCATAGTAGCGGCTGCTCGAATACCCGCGGCCGGCCATCTGGTCGTTGGCGGCGGGCATCCCGCTGATCGTGTAGATTTCGAAGTACGGTTCGCCGTCTTCGCCGCCCCCCGTCTGGATCTTGTCGACGGCCGACTTGATCGCCTGCTGATCGGCGGCATTGGCCACGACCGTCAAACGCTTCAATTCGGAATCGATCGAAATCTCCGCCTTCGGCGCCAGTTTCTTCAAACCGTCGACCAGGTTGTCCGGCGCCCGCCGCCTGAGCATATAGACCTGCAACTGAGGCGAATTGTCCGGCCCGGAAAGGGTCAACTTCTCGACGGCGGCCTTCAACGTGTCGTGCTCTTCCGCCGTGGCAAAGGCAATCAGACTGCTCGATTCGAAGTCGATCGACAACCTGGCGTTGGGAACGAGCGGTTGCAGGCCGATCATGAAGGTCTGCGCGCTGTAGTACTGCAACGTCGGCGTGGTCCCGCTCAGGCCGCGGATTTCGTAGGCCTCGAAGTAGGGCTGGGATTTGGCGGAACTGGCCTGTTCCAGGCGATCGACGGCATCCTTCACCAATTGATGATCGATCGGCGCGGCGACGACCGTCAGGGCGGTGCCGCCGTCGTCGATGGAAACGTCGGCTTCGGGAACCAGCTTCTTCAGACCGTCGACCAGCCCCGGGGGGGCCTTCTTCGTGAGCGTGTAGACCTGCAACTGGGGCGCCCCCTCGCCGCTGGCAGGGGCGAGCTTTTCCACGGCCGCCTTGAGCATCTCGTGCTCTTCCGGCGTGGCCCAGGCGACGAGTTTGTCGTTCTTGGTGTCGATCATCATCTTGGCGCCGGGCACGAGTTCCTGAATGCCCGTCATCAGCGTCGCCGCCGTGGTGAAACGCCCGCCAGGCGACGTCTCGTAGCCGACGGCCCCCTGGATCGAATAGGCTTCGAATCGCTTTTGCGTCTCAGTCGTGGCCCCCGCCTTCAACTGCATGAGGATCTCGCCGATCACCCGGTGCTCGCTCGGCTTGGCCCAAACGGAGAGTTGCGTCGGCTCCTGATCGTCGATCACATCGACGCCGGGCAGATCTTCGGCGAGTTTCTCAACAACGGCCTCGAACCGCTTGCGCTGGCCCGGCGTAACCGGGTAGACCATGAGGGCATTCTCTTCGTCCTCGGTCAGCGCGCCGTCGATCTGCTGGACGGTTCGGGCCACGATTTCGTGGTCCCCCTCGGTGGCCACCACCACCAGACGCTTCCCCTCTTCATCGACGGTCACGTTGGCCTTGGGGGCCAGTTGTTTCAAGACGTCCGTCAGCGAATGAGAGGCCTTCTGTTTGAGATTGATGACGCGAACCTGCGGGTCGTTGACTCCAGGATCGGTGGATTGAAGTTGCGCCAGGGTGTTGCGGATCGTCATCTGCGAGTCGGGCGGAGCCAGCACGATGAGCCGGTTGTTGGCCGTATCGACCGTGATCTCCGCCCTGGGCACCAACCCTTCCAGAATCGAAACCGTCGTCGTAGGGTCCGCCGTGGTCAACTCGTGGACCTCCAGTTGGGGCGTGTAGGCGGCGGAAGTGAACTGGCCCAGTTTCTCGACGGCCGTGCGGATGATCTCGTGCTCGGTGGGAGTGGCAAAAGCCACCAGGTTGCCCGTCTCGGAATCGATCGTCAGCCTGGCGTTAGGCACCAGCGACTGGAGGTTCTCCAGGAAAGCCGCCGCCTTGGCGGCCCGGCCGGCAGGGCTCAGTCCAGCAACACCGTTGATGGCGTAGACCTCGAAGCGGCGTTGTTCCTGGACCGGCCCCTCCACGTCGATCTGATCGAGTGCGCGGCGAATCGCTTCGTGCTCTTCGGGACGGGTCCAGATCAGCAGGCGATTGGAGCTCGCGTCCAATGTGACCCGAGTGTCGGGAAAGAGCTCACCGAGCACTTTCGTGACGCTGGAAGGATCGGCTGACTTGATCGCGTAGGCCACCAACTGGAACTGCTCTTCCGGAGCCACGTCCTGGCTCAACTCCTGCATGATCTCTGCAAGCACCTCGTGTTCCGACGGCCTGGCCCAGATCGAGAGCCGGCCCGGCGCCGAGTCCGGAATCACCTTGACGCTCGGCAACTCGGATTGGATGCTGGCCAGCACCGACTCAAACCGGGTCCGCTGTTGAGACGTTACCGGATAGACCGCCAGCTTCTCCTTCTCCTCCGCCGGAAGAGTCGTCGTGGCCTGTTCGATCGTCTTCGCAATCAGTTCGTGATCGGCCGGCGTGGCCACCACGGTCAGATACTTGTTGCTCGAATCCGGCGTGATCGTCGCCTTCGGAGCCAGCGTCTTGAGAATCGTCAACACAGCGTCCGGCAGATCGTCCTGGGTGGGATAGAAACGCAGTTCCGGCTTCGTCGACCCGGCTTCCTGCACCTTGGCGATCGTCTCTTCGATCTTCAGTTGGTCCTCGGCGTTGGCCACCACCATCAGGCGATTGTTGGCCGCGTCGGGGGTGATCTCGGCCTTGGGCGCCAGTTCCGCCAGCAGCTTCAACACGGTTGGCGGCAGCTCTTCCTGCACGTCGTGGAAACGCAGTTCCTTCTTCTCGTTGCTCCCCTCTTCGATCTTGGCAATCGTCTCGACCACCTTCTCGTGGTCTTCCGGTGTGGCAACGACCATCAGTCGGCCCGACTTCGTGTCGACCGTGACGTCTGCCTTCGGAACGAGCTGGCGGAGCACCGAAACGACCTCCGACGCGGCGGCCTCCTTGAGCGTGTGGAAGCGGACGTCGGGCTTCCTTTCGGGTGTGTCGGAGGCGGCCAACTCCTCGAGCGTCTTCTGAACCATCTCCTGATCGGTGGGCACCGCCATTACGATCAAGTTGTTCGCCTTGGTGTCGAGCGACAACTCGGCATTCGGAACGAGACGCGTGATGAGCGTTTGCACCGTCGTCGAGTCGAGCTCGTCGAGCGGATAGACTTTGAGCGACGGCGTGTTGTCGGGCGTGTTGCCGTGCCCCAGGCTCTCGATCGCCGTACGCACGAGCGACTGCTCTTCGGGGGTCCCCCAGACGATCAACTCGCCGCTGTCGGAGTCGAGCGTCAACTGGGCATTGGGCACGAGATCGGCCAGGTGCGACTCGAACGCCCGGAGCGTGACGGCGCTTCGTTTCGAGAGGCTGCGGATCGTGTAGGTCTCGAATCGCGGCTGTTCCTCGGGGGGCGGCTCCGAGACGATGTTGGCGATCGACTTCTTGATCTGTTCCTGCTCCGTGGCGGTGGCCCAGACCAGGAGCTTGGCGCCCTTGCGGTCGACGAGCATCCGCACGCCGGGAAACAGGTCTTCCAGCATGCCCTGCACGCTTGCAGGGTCGGCTGCCTTGACCGGATAGGCTGCCATCTGGTACTCGCCTTCGGCGGCCTCGCCTTCGCCCGCGAACTGCTCGAGGATCCCGGCGATGGCTTCGTGATTAAGCGCCGTCGCCCAGATGGCCAACTCGGCAGGCCGCACGTCGGGGAGAACGATCACGCCCGGCAACTCGCTCACCAGACTTTGCAGCACAGTCTTGAATCGCGTCTTCTGCTGCTGGGTCACCGGATAGACGACCAGCTTGCTGCGATCTTCGGCCTTGGCCTTCTCCAGTTGTTCGACGCCCCGCGCAATCAACTCGTGATCCATCGTCGTGCCCACGACGATCAGGCGGCTGTTGTAGGTGTCGTAGGTCACCTGGGCGTTCGGAACCAGGCCGGCCAGCACCTCCTGGAGCGTTACCGGATAGACGTCCTTGAGGGGATAGAACCGCAATTCCGTGGCGCTTGGAATCACCGCAGGCACGCCGTCCACCGGCGGCGGCATGAGACGATCCAGCGTGGCCTTGATCGATGTGTGTTCGCTCGGATAAGCGAAAATCACCATGCTACTCGTGGCCTTGTCGATGTTGATCTGCACGCCCGGGAACAGCGATTCGAACATCGTCTTGAGCGAATCGGGGTCGCTGTGCGTGATCGGATAGACCTCGACCAGCGGGATTTCGTCGGCCGTGGCGGTCCCACCCAGTTTCTCGATGACCGACTTGATGATCTGATGCTCCTCCGCGGTGGCAAAGGCCATCAGTCGGCCGTTCTTGCGGTCCAGATGCAGTTCCGCGCCGGGAACCATTTCCTGCAACGTGTTGAGAAACGACTCGCTGGCAGGAACCGCGGTGGCCGGCGCAGCGGCTGCGGTCGTCGCCTCGCTTGGAGCACTTGGCGATCGATCCCACTCCGACCGATAGTCCGGGCTGATCGGAATCCTCCGCCCGTAGGAGTCGATGCGGTATCGCGGCCGTCCATAGGTGTCGTACACCACGCTCCCGTCGTCCTCGTCGTAGTGACGGCTGCGACGGCGGCGGCCCTCCTCGTCGCCCGGTTCGGCTGAAGGAGCGGGAGTCGGAGCGGGTATCGGCACCGGCTGGGCGGCTTCCTTGATCGAGTAGATTTCCAAGGTTCGTTGCCGCTCCGGCGGCAGGTCGGCCTCCATGTTCTCCAGCACCTTGGCCACGGTCGTGTGGAAGTTCGGTGTCGTGTACACATAAAGCTGCGCGCGCTTCTCGTCGAACTCCATCGTAGCCGTCGGGACCATCTTGATCAGGATTTCCTGGGCTGCCTTGGGATCGGCCTTCGTGATCGGATAAACGACCAACTCGGGCGCAGGCGGTGCCGGCTTCTCCTTCGGCGGCTCCGGTTTCTCCGGCGATTTCGGCTCCGGAATCGCCTCGATCAGCGCCAGCATCGTCTTCACGTTCCGAGCCGTGTCGGTGATCAGCAACTGGCCCGTGGTCGGCAGCGGAACGATTTGGCCGTACACGCCTTTGACGGGCGTGATCTCGGCGATGACCTTCTCAGCCTCTCGTTTTCCCAGCGGAAACTGCACCGTCACCAGTTCGAAGTCGCCACGTTGGTCGAGGTCCTTTGCGTCGACGCGAGGAATCAGACCGTCCGGAATCCCCTGCGACAGGTCCTGAACGATTAGCATCTTGTCGCGACGAATCAGCGTGAAACCGTGGGTCAGCAACACGCTGTTGAGAATGTCGATGGCCTCCTCGGGAGTGTACTGCCTCGGATCGCTGTAGTTGAAAGTGCCGGGAGGCGGATTGTTCATCACCAGGGCTAGGCCCGTTTCCTGGGCAAACCACTCCAACACGTCCGTCCACAGTTGATAGCGGAAATTAAACCCAATCGTCCGCTGGACCACCTTGTCGGGCCAATCGGTGAGCTGCTGCGGGGTCAAAACCTCGCTGAGCTTTCGCTCATACTCGAGCTTCGCCTTCATGTCAGCTTTCGGATCGCCGGCCGTGCCCTGCAGCGCTCCGGCCCGCTCGGCCAGAATGGCCGATACCTGGGCGCGTTGCTCGTCCGACAGACCGATCCGCTTGGCAATGTCGGGATGGGCCAACCGGGTGAAGCTCGTGTCGGGATTGTAGGCGCGAATCGTCACCGCCGGCGGCGAAGCCTTCGTCTCGCTCGCTCTCTTCCTCACGCGTTCGGCGCGAGGTTCTGCCGGGGCCGGCGGTTCCGGCGTCGGTTCCTGTTTGGCAGCCGGTTCGTTCGATGGCGACGCAGCAGCAGGAGCGGCAGTCTCAGCAGCCGGGGCGGGTGCTGGAGCCGGAGTCTCAGCCGCCGGGGCGGGGGCCGGGCTGGCCGGAGCGGGAGCTTCTGCGGCGGGAGCCGGCGTTGCAGGGGCAGGAGTCTCTGCGGCAACCGCCGGCGCTGCCGGGGCCGGAGCGGAAGTCTCTGCCGCCGGGACCGGTGCCGGCTCAGCGGCGCTCGGAGTTGCCTCTTGGCCAAGCCCGCTCACCGATGTCCAGGCCAACACAACCCACGTGAAACAAGCGCATAAAGACGGCAAACGCGTACGGAATCCGAACACGATCATTCTCCAAAGGGAGTTCTCGGTATTCTGGCAACACCTGTTCTCTAGCGTAATTTCGCGCCCGGTCGACGTAAAGCAAGTAACCGGAAGTTCTTGCGCACATTTCCCATTTTCAGGATTGTGTCGAATCTAACGCCCTTTCGACAACAGAACCGCTCCAACGAAACGTCTCGACGTCCGCCTCGATCTGTGCAGTCGGAGCCGAACGGAAGGCAAATCCTTGCCGCTCGAAATTACCAGGGAAGGTGAACTTGGGTGGGACGACCTGGGGCAGGTCGCAATGGGGTAGGACCGGTTGCCAAAAGGAACAAACGGTGGCGTGATGTCTCAGCTCAACTCACCCGAAATCAGCAATACTCGCGAAGAACCGGTGGGTGGGCGGTGTGCCGGACACAGGCTGTAGTATACACAAGAAATCCCGGCTCCAAAAGCTTTTCCGGTTCCGCAAGACAGGCGAACCGCCCCGCCAAATGTCGAGTCGAAAGCCCCCGAAGGCCAAGAAATGGCGTGAGCACCGCACAAACCTAAGTCGTTGCGATAAGATCGTTTAACGCCCAGCCGCAGGCGCCGGCCCGTTTTGCCTCGGCCGGCGCCTGCGGCTGGGCGTTAAACGCTTCTCTCACAACGCTTTCCGTCTTCCCGAAAACTGCTACCAGTTCTCCGCCAGCAGCTCGAAGTAGGCCTGTGGATGGGCACAGGCCGGGCAGGCATTGGGCGCCTCGGGGCCCTCGTGAAGGAACCCGCAGTTCAGACACCGCCAGACGACCGACTCCGGCTTCTTGAAGACCGTGCCAGCCTCCACATTGGCCAGCAGCCCCCGATACCGCTTCTCGTGCTGCCGCTCCGCCACGCAGACCATGTCGAACACGGTGGCGACCGCCGGAAAACCCTCGCTACGGGCAACCTCTGCGAAACCGGGGTAGAGGATCGTCCATTCCTCGTTCTCGCCCTTGGCGGCTAACAGGAGGTTCTGGGCGGTCGTACCGATGATTCCCGCCGGAAACGCCGCCTGGATCTCGACCTCGCCCCCTTCCAGGAACTTGAAGAACCGCTTGGCGTGCTCCTTTTCCTGCCGGGCGGTCTCCTCGAAGATCTGGGCGATCTGCACGAAACCGTCCTTCTTCGCCTGCCCGGCGAAGTAATCGTAGCGCGTGCGGGCCTGCGCCTCGCCGGCAAAAGCAGCCAACAGGTTCTTCTCCGTTTGCGATCCGGCAATCTTCATAGTCTCAAATCCTCAGGCAGCGAAAGAAATGCCTCGTGATGCTTCTGAACGATCAACCAATAACAAAACACGTGTCAAAGCCAAATCGCCCCTCGATAAGGGTGGTCCGACGAGAAAGCGGATAACCAAACGGTACGCAATTATCTTATCGAACACAAGACGCCCAGTGAGGTTTCGGACGGACCCGATCGTCCCCTAGTCATGTCCTCTGTCATCGTGTACGCTCACCCGCCTCAAGGGATAGGCAAACGTCCGTTGTCGCTGCCAGGTGGCAGTGTCCCAGATTGTGTATATTCCCTTGCGTGTAACTACAAGCAACTCCTTCTCGTCGTCAGAGAATGCCAAGTCACCTACGCACAGTTCAATGTACGCATACAGTTCGCCGAACGGGCCAGCCTCTTCCGGGCTGAGTCTCGCCTTACTGCGGATCAAATCGCTATCCAAGGCGTCGAGTATCCGATATTGCCGGTTGCTCACGTCCCATAAGGCAACACAGATTCCACCCATCGCGACAAACCTTCCGCTGTCTGAGACCGCGACGGACTGCAAGGCGTCGGGCGGCGATTGCGACAAACGCTCGACCAATTCCAGCGATGGAAGAACGCGAAGTTCACACGTTTTGTCGCCAACGGCCGTGCAGTACCTGCCGTTCCGAGAAACGGCTGTGCGCTCCGTGTATTTCGTCGCGCAAGTCGTGACACACCGCGCCGTCGTTTCCCCCGTCAGGCAATCATATACGGCCAGCTCACTGGTTCCGGAATCACCGGACATGAGGGAATAATGCACCAGTGCACTCCCTTCTGCGAAGCACCGAACACCGTGTATCCTCCAATCGTTAGCAGGAACGCGGAAACGAGCCAACTCCGCTGCCTTCCCGGCTTGGATCCGAAATGCCGCAATCTGATCATGTCTGCCCGACATGCTGCTACCGAAGCACGCCAAGACGGCCAGGTTCGTGCCGTTCCACGCTCCAAGACATGGCCCCGCAGGGGCGTCACACTTGCATGTCAGCACCATCGAAGCGGCATTGTACACGAAAAGACGGCGTGTGCTTCTGTCTAGGTCAGTATGATGTTGGTAGCCTCCCTGAACGTAGTGCTCTTCAGTCGAAACCAGCAAGTCCTTGCCATCCAGCGATTTGTACATACGGTGGATCTCGTGGCCTGAACTGACTTCGCGATGAAGGACATCTCCAGTTGCAGGAGTCCAACATGCCAGCGATCCGTTCATGCCCATGACGGCAACACGTGTCGTCTTGCCGACGATGATCTGTACGTCCCCGTAGAAGTCTGGAACGCGACCTGGGGCCTGGGAGTCGCCTCCAAAACAAAGCGTCACCTCAGTGAACGGCAAGCACGTAGCACAAATGAATGCGATGATCGAACAGTGTTGCATGGAAGACAATCTCAGACCGTACTTCATCGGACACCCCTCCTATCCCGACGCGGCCGAGGCCTCGTGTTCAAGTCACGCCAAACGGTTGGTTCTCACAACGGTCCCGTGCCACCAGTCACACCGAGCGATTATACTAGGAACCGAGGAGCCGCAACACCTGCCGTTCGCATGCACCCAACATACACCACTTTCATCAACGTCGGTGCCACGGCCGTGTCGCCCGTGCCTCGAAGCCGACCACCGGCAACTCGCCTTCCCCCAGTCAGGCCAAACGCTACCCGCCTCCGCGATACCCCCCCTAGAGACTTCGCCGAGTGTTCAAGAAACATATGGACATTAGTACATATATCGCTATAATCAACCAGAACCTTCAGGTATGCTGCACAACTTCAACCTCACCGTGAAACCACCGTTTCGCACCGTCGTAGCCAGGCTGGCAGATGATCACGCAAATGGACTTCCACCCAACCGCCCTTCAACCGCGAAGCCCAGCCAGACCGTTTCCGGAACGCCCTGCCGGAAAAACCACCCTTATGAGCCAAAAGGGTCCGAAAAAATTCCGCCCATCTTCGGAAAGTTGGGAAAGTTCACTCCGCGCGAGGGAGATACCCCATGACGACTCCCCCCTTCGATGATTTCACCGACGTCTATGAAGCCATGATCGACTGGCCCCGCCGGCTGGCCGGCGACGAACCATTCTTCCGGCCGTTGCTGCAAGAGGTCGCGGCTCGCCGTGTGGCCGACGTGGCCTGCGGGACCGGCCACCACGCGGCCATGTTCCACTCCTGGGGCCTGCATGTCGAAGCGTCCGATGTCAGTGCCAGTATGATCCAACGCGCTCGCCGCAAGTTCGGAGAGCCCGGCGGGCTGCACTGGTCGGTCCGCGGTTTCGAAGAACCGATCCCCGCCGACGAACCGTTCGATGCCGTGACCTGCCTCGGCAATTCACTCGCCCTGGCGGGCAGCCACGATCTTGCCCGGCGGTCAGTCGGCAACATGGTCGCCGCCCTTCGCCCGGGCGGCTTGCTGGTCCTCCACCTGCTCAACGTCTGGCGATTGGCAGACGGCCCGTGCCTGTGGCAGAAATGCCTTCGTACGGCCTTGCCTCAGGGCGAGTCGCTCATCACCAAGGGTGTCCAACGCGTGGGCGATCGCGCCTTCGTCCACCTCGTTGTTACCCCCCTTGATGCGCCGGAGGATTTTCGAAGTGAATCGGTCCCCTTCCTGGCCCTCGAGGCCGAGGAACTCGGCGATATCGTCCAATCCGCCGGTGCGGGCGACGTCGGCCTCTACGGCAATCACAAACGTGGAAACTACGATCGGCTCTCAAGCGTCGATTTGATACTCGTAGCAAGGAGGAACTAAGCACCTCGGTTTCCCTTCGCACAAACCGGCGGCTGGAAGGACCCGCCAAGACCGGCTAAACCCGTCAGTTGCACAAATCCATTGATGTGATCTTGACAAAAGGCGGTGAAACTCGATGCTTTCCAGTGTAAGAAAAAGTGTCCCCAATGGGAACAATGGAAAACAGGAGTTCACCGCCAGTGAAG
>JAAYAY010000162.1 GCA_012719125.1 Planctomycetaceae bacterium
GTGGGGGGGGGGGGGGGCAGCAGGCAATCTGGTTCGGGGGCAATCGAGCAAGGCGAGGAAACCACGGCGGAGGCCCAGGCGGCTCACACGTGCGGAATCGGCGACCGAGGCGGTCAAGATACGGCTAGAGCGACAGCAGTGAAGGGCATCGGGGTATGCGACGCGGTGCAGGGCGAGCGAAGCGAGGCCAACTAGACTATTTCTAGCTCGCTGCTGTCTCAAAAGGGTTGACACGTTCCGGTGCGGTTGTCGCGTCACAACTCGGTCAACGAGATGAGGGCCGAGGGGGTTATTTGCGGCCTTTGGCTCCCTGGGCTTGGCTTGGGAGCTACCTTTTCAAGTTCAATAGGCGGTCTGCCATTCGGCGTCTCCGCCCCTGCGGAGGGGTGTGGCTGCTGCTCCGGGGGTGACGGTGCCGCATCCCCCAATTAGAATCGCTCATAGGGTGACTGTGCTCTGGCGTCATTTGAGACGAGTATGAACGGTTCCGCAATTCCTGCCCCGAAGAATCGGCCGATCGCCGTCGGCATCGACCTGGGCACGACCTATTCTTTGCTCTCGTACCTCGATTCGGCGGGGCGGCCCATCTCGCTTCCGAATTCTTCAGGCGATCTCCTCACGCCCAGTGCGATCATCGTCGACGAAGACGAAATTGTCGTGGGGCGTGAAGCGGTCAAGGCGTCGGCCTACAACCCGGCGTGTTATGCCGAGTGCTTCAAACGCGACATGGGACGCGTGGCCGCGTCGCAACCGGTTCACGGGCGCCACGTTCCGCCCGAGATTCTCAGTGCTTTCGTCCTGGAGCGTCTGAAGCGTGACGCGGAGAGCCGTCTGGGGCCTGTTCGCCAGGCCGTGATTACCGTGCCGGCCTATTTCGACGAAATGCGGCGCAAGGCCACCCAGGATGCCGGTCAACTGGCGGGTTGGGAGGTGCTCGACATCATTAACGAACCGACGGCCGCGGCGCTGACATGCGGTTGGGAGCGAGGGCTGTTCGGGATGCGCGGCACGGCCGCCTGCGATCCGGGCGAACGGGTGCTGGTCTACGACCTGGGCGGCGGAACGTTCGACGTGAGCCTGCTGGAGATCACGGCCGACACCTTCCGTACGCTGGCCACCGACGGCGACGTCCGCCTGGGAGGAAAGGACTTCGACAAGGCCGTTGTCGACCGGATCGCCGAACGTTTCCTCGACGCGCACGGCCGGGACCCGCGCAGCGATCCTCAGGATATGGCCCAACTGTGGCGCGACGCGCAGGACATCAAACACGCCCTCACGGAGCACAGCAAGACGTCGACCGTCTGTTTTCACGCGGGCATCCGCATGAAGCAGGAGATCACCCGGCAGGAGTTCATTCAGTTGACCGCGCATCTCCTGCAGCGGACCCTGGAGACTTCGTCGCTCGTGGTCGCCCAAGCGGGGCTCACTTGGGCCCAGGTCGATCGGGTCATGGTCGTCGGCGGGGCTACCAGGATGCCGATGGTCACCGAAATGCTTCGCGATCTGATCGGGCGGGAGCCGGATCGATCGATGTCGGCCGACGAAGCGGTCTCTCACGGGGCGGCGCTCTATGCCGGGATGCTCTTGGGGCTCGGATCGGACTCGCAGCGCCGATGCGAGTTGATCAACGTCAATTCCCACAGTCTTGGAGTCGTGGGCTTCGAGAGCAGCAGCGGGCGCCGGGTCAACGCCATCCTGATTCCCAGGAATACGCCGATTCCGACCGAAAGGACGAAGCGTTTCACCACCCTCGAGCCGGATCAGAGGACGGTAGCCGTTCCGGTCGTGGAAGGGGAGAGCGAGCGGCCGGAATTCTGCGCGTCGCTGGGGAAGTGTGTCGTCCGCGATCTTCCTCCGGGACTTCCCAAGGGTACGCCTGTGGAGGTGACCTATCGTTACGCGCTGAACGGCCGCGTTTCCGTGAGCGCCCGAGTGCCGACCACCGGGCAAGTGGCAGAAGTGGAAATCGAGCGCCAACGCGGTCATATCAACGGGGATCTGGCCACCTGGCGGCAGCGGCTTCTTCAGCCGGTGGCGGCCGCGCCGTCAACGGCCGTTCCTCCTCCGGTACCGAATGAACAGGAACAAGCCGCTCGCGAGGACGTCATCCGGCAACTCGACAGCCTCTATTGCGAGATCGGCCGGCTGGGGATCAATGCGGCGCTGCCGAACCGACTCGAAGCCGCTCAGAAGGCTGCCCAAGAGGCCAGTGAAGAATTGAGCCGGGCCAATCGGGCTCGCGTCTCGGCCGAACAGCGCCGAAGCGAAGCGTCGAGCCCGACGGAGGCCGCCAAGCTCGGCGCCGAGGTGTCGAAGTCGCTTCTGCTGGAACGTCAGGCGGAGACGAACAGCCGTTTCACCAGGCTTGTTTTGGGCCGCGAGATCGCTAGCGCGGGGTTGTGCCCGCGGGGCGCGGAACAACTGCTTCACGAGGCGGAAGCACTTCGCCGGCAACTGGTTTAGTAACTTGCGGGCTTGCCCCGCTCTGGGCATAAAGAAAGGCGAGACGGCCGGAAGCCGCCTCGCCTTTGTATTCGCATTCCCCAACGTACCCTTTTCGCCGGTCGGGCTCCCGCCTCAGTCGAGGGAGACCAACGAGACCGGGGTCCCGTCCTGGGCCGCCGGGGCTACGTTTCTCTCGGAGTTGTTGAGCCGCCGAGAAGCACCGAAGGCAGGTACCGGTGCTCGTGGGAGGCTGCGAGATCGTCCTGTAAGGGCTAGCGGATCAAGGGCTGGCCGGTGTGGAACTGGTGTTCGAGGTTGCGACGGCAACGCCGGCGATGATTCCGCCTGCTGCCAAGGCGGGGAGGAGCCATCCACCCATGCCTTGCATCTGTCCGCGGACGACCGAGCCGTTGCTGAGCAGCAAGGCCGAGTGCTTGGCGGTGGCGGGAGCCGTATTGGCAGCCCACAAGCGGTAGACGTTCTGTCCGCCCGTGGTGGCAACCTGGGCCGTTCCGCCCTTCAACCCGACGACCTGGAACATGCCGGTCTTGTCGGCAACGGTCTGAACCGGCTTCTGGCCCTGTTGCAGAACGACCACCTGAGCGCCGGCAACGCCGAGCCCCTGGGGATCCACCACCTGGCCGAGCAAGGTTCCGCCGTTGCCCAGAGCGACGTCGTTGATCTTGACGTTCGCAGGCGCAGCGGCCATCAGGGCCTGGGGCATCAGCAGCCCAACGCACACCAATGCAATGACTTGCATCCGAAGAATCCTGGTACCTCTCACTCGTCTCCCTCCTTGTTTCTGGAGAACGTTTAACTCAGTAGTTCGACATATTCTTTGCCAGTGGTGGCAGCATGTGCCCTTGGAGCACCAGCCATTCTGACATCAATCCCCACGGAAACGCCCGGTTTGCTTCTGGAAAGCCGGTCGAGTTGTTTTCTTCTTGTCCCGACCTCATGGGCGGTGCTGAACAGAACGCCGCCATCAGACCGCTTTCTTAGCAGCGGCATCGAGGCGCCGAGCCTGGCTGACCAGCGCGGCGGGCGCAGCCGGCCAATCACGGCGGTCCATTCTTGTCGCCCGAACAGATCAAGCTGCACACACACGGAAGCCACGGCAACCAAGACGGCGACCGCAATGAACTCCTGACCCATGAGTATCGCGAAATAGCCGGCAACGCCGGCCGTCAGATTGAGTGCGGCCAATAAAGTCAACGACGCCCAGACACTCAGCCCGCGATCGAGCAACCGATGATGAATATGCTCCCGATCGGCGGTCATGATTCCTCTGCCGTTCAGCCCGCGGCGGAGAATAGCCAGAACGGTGTCGTAGAGGGGCACGAAGAGAAGGGCAATCATAACAGGCAGATTGGGTGTTCCGGGTTGAGGAACCACGCGAAACGCCAGCGTTGCGAGCACCAACCCGATGACCATGCTTCCACAGTCGCCGAGGTAAACTCTAGCCGGCGGGAGATTGTGGGCGAGAAATCCACCCAATGCGCCGGCAAGGACCACGGCAAGTACCGCAACCGAGGTGTTTCCAGCGATCCCGGCCAGCACTGCGACGATAGCAGCGACCGTGATTCCCAGGGTGGATGCAAGCCCGTCCATTCCGTCAATCAGATTCCAGGCGTTGATGCCGAGGATGATCCACGCAATCGTCCAGGGAATTCCCAGGCAGCCCAGTTCGAAGGTGAAACCGAACACGCTGAATCGTTCGACATAGACGCCGACCGCCACCAGCGGAACCACCGAAAGGAATTGCCCCGCCAGTTTGATACCTGCCCGCATGTCGAACAGATCGTCGTAACATCCGAGCAGACCCAGAATAACGACGGAGACTGCCAGCGCTGCGTGAAACGGGACATCACCCGACGAAGGCGGCAACAGACAATAGGAGAAAGCCAGGCCAAGGAGAATGCTGGCATTGACAGCGAGCCCCCCCCATGCCGGCGTGGGTCGGCTGTGTTTCTTCCGGAAACCGTCCGGCCGGCTGACTGCGTCGTATTTCCACGCCAGTCGCATTGCGACGGGCGTGAGATAGAAGCTTGTCAAGATGGCAATCGCGAGGAGAAGCCCCATTCGGAGTCCTTCCGAGATGTGGTCGAAAAAGCCCGGCGGTTAGTTCACTCCGGTCCTTATGGTTTTTGTCGGCAATCGTCGCTACGAAGGTGCGAACTTTTTCCGAAGAATCCGATTATGCGGTCCGTCAACAACTGAAACTGGTGGAAGACCGCGTCTGACAATCGCCCTCCTGGGTTGAGGAGGGATACCGACGCAAGTTAGGCGTGGTTTCGACATACGAGGTCAAGGATCTTGAACGAATTATCCAACGGCAGTTGATTTGGAGAGAGAAAACAGGGATGTTTCGGTCGTTTCTTCGCCAATCGGTGCAAGCGGTGAGGCCCTCGCCGTGTTGTTCCTTCCTAGATCTGATATGTCCGATGGATATTCCCAGCCGAAGGTCGGCGCATGTGTCAACTGCCCGGCCTGCCAGTCCGGGGGAACGGTATTGTTTCTCCTTCCAAAGGGCGGCGGAGAGTATCAGAGGTAGTGTGTCCAATCAACCCCATTTTGGGTGACGACGGGTTCCGGGTTCCGGGGTTCCGTCCCGGTTTGATTCATGCCTCAGCCAGGAGATCGCCAGCCAGAGGCCGATCTTCCAGGAAAAGGAACACTGCTCCCCACGGTCGGAGTAGCCGTTGACTGTCCAGAGAGAAGGCGATAACGTGGCCCTCGCTACGAACAGGGCCGACTCGTGCAGCGGAACCGAGTTTCGCTGTTGCGGGTAGAATAGGAAGCGTGGGAAAGATGTGTTCTCGCAAGTGGCAAACGGGTGTCTTGAGAGTCAGGCAATGACTGCCATCCTGGGAATCTCGGCGTTCTATCACGATTCTGCGGCAGCCTTGCTCGTCGACGGAGAGATTGCCGCGGCGGTGCAGGAGGAACGTTTTACTCGCAGGAAGCACGATCACCGGTTTCCCGTCCATGCGATTGAATACTGTCTCAAGGTCGCACGACTGAGTCCGAAGCAACTCGACTATGTGGGCTTCTATGACAAGCCGTTCCTGAAGTTTGAACGGTTGCTGGAGACTTATCAGAGCTTTGCGCCCGTGGGATTTCGCTCGTTCCTTGCGGCCGTGCCCTTGTGGCTGCGGCAGAAGCTCCATCTTCCTCGAGAAATGAACCGAGGGCTCAGATCCGAGTTTGGCAAGAGATACATTTTCACCGAGCACCACGAGTCGCACGCAGCCAGCGCCTTTTTTCCTTCCCCCTTCGATGAGGCGGCCATTCTCACTCTCGACGGCGTCGGAGAATGGGCGACTGCCTCTCTGGGCAGTGGTCGGGCCAATCGAATCACGTTGACTGAGGAACTGCGATTTCCACATTCCTTGGGATTGCTCTATTCCGCGTTCACCTACTTCTGCGGCTTCAAGGTCAATTCGGGGGAATACAAGTTGATGGGCTTGGCGCCCTATGGCACCCCCAAGTATCGGGACCTCATCCTCGAGAGACTGTTGGACCTGAAGGCTGACGGCTCCTTTCGGCTGGACCTGTCGTACTTCAACTACTGCCAAGGCCTGACGATGACTTCTCGACGATTCGATCGGCTCTTTGGCGGTCCGCCGCGCAGGCCGGAATCGCCGTTGACCGACCGGGAAATGGACTTGGCTGCCTCGATCCAGGAGGTCACGGAGGAAATTGTGCTTCGTGCTGCACGCCACGTGCACGAGAAGACCGGGATGGATAACCTCTGCCTGGCCGGTGGCGTTGCCCTGAACTGCGTCGGAAACGGACGCATCCTTCGCGAGGGACCATTCCGGAAACTCTGGATTCAGCCTGCCGCGGGCGATGCGGGCGGAGCGCTGGGGGTGGCGATGTTCATATGGTACCAGCTTCTCGGGCATCAGCGGATCGCCGCACAGCCCGACGGCCAGGAAGGATCCTTATTGGGGCCGCGTTTCTCTGGAGAAGAGATTCGCGGCTTCCTCGACTCCCAGGGCGCCAAGTATCGTCATTTTGCAGACGAAGAGGAACTGTGCAGCTACGTTGCCGATCTGGTTGCATCGGAGAAAGTGGTCGGTTGGATGCAGGGCAGGGTCGAGTTTGGCCCAAGGGCGTTGGGATGCCGCAGCATTCTGGGAGACGCTCGCAGTTCCCGGATGCAGTCAATCATGAATCGGAAGATCAAGTTCCGGGAGTCGTTCCGGCCATTTGCCCCCGCCGTATTGAGCGACCGAACCAGCGAGTATTTTGAGATGAGAAACGGGGAAGAGAGCCCTTACATGCTGTTAGTGGCCCCCGTCGTTCAAGGCAAGCGCATCGTCGATACCGGTCCGCCCGCAAGGGGCCTGGACAAGCTGAAGACAGTCCGTTCCGGGATACCTGCCGTCACCCACGTGGATTACTCGGCGCGGGTTCAGACGGTGGACGAGCAACGGCACGGGCGATTCTACCGGCTGCTGAAGGCGTTTGAATCGAAGACGGGCTGCCCCGTCATGATTAATACCAGCTTCAATGTGCGCGGCGAGCCGATCGTATGCGGCCCCGAAGACAGCTATCACTGCTTCATGGCCACCAACATGGACGTCCTGGTAATGGAGGATTTCGTGCTGCTCAAGGAAGAGCAGCCGGCCGCCGCAGAATATGAGATAGACGAATACCTGGCACGCTTTCAGTTGGATTGACCCCGTGAGGCGTGCGAACGAAGAGAAACCACCGGTTGCATCCTCCAATGGCTCTGATCCACATCGATCACCATCCGTCACCGAGGCAATTGCGTCTTTTCGGCATCGTTTGGCTGGCATTTTTTGCGGCCGCTGGTGGAATCCTGCTCAGTCGAGGCTGTTCCGTCCAGATTGTGTCTCTGGTGTTTGGTGTCGCAGCAGCAGTCCCAGCAGTGGGTTGGTTCCTCCCCCCATTGATGCGGTTCATCTACCTTGGCATGGCTTATGCCACATTCCCCCTCGGCTTCTTGATTTCCTTTCTCGTTCTAGTGATCATCTATTACTTCGTCCTGACCCCCACGGGACTGGCAATGCGGTTGTTCGGTTATGATCCGATGAATCGGCGATTCGACAGGGACTCCAGTACCTACTGGTGTCCCCGAGAATGTCGCAATAGTATAGATAGGTATTTTAAGCAGTTTTAGTAGCTTACTTCCGAGGAGTTGTCGCATTTGAGCCAAATCTTGACGACTCGGCCTTGGTCTGAGGTGAAACCTCGTTAGATTCTTGATTCTGGATTTGTGCACACCGTGCGCTCGTGCTCTTGTGAGGGTTGGGTTGTAGGCTTGCCCCGCCTTGGAGCTCTTCGTAGAACGATCGAGTCGCCCACCGGTACTCGTGCACGCAGTTTGCAGTCGTCTCGGCGGCACTTCAAGTTTCTCAGGAGCGAAGCCCATGGGTGACGAACCGAAGGAATCAGATCAGCAGCGGCAACAGTCTCAGTTGGAGCAGGATGCGAGTCGACCCCAGCCCGGAATCCTGATTGAGTTTGTCGACTTTCTGTTGCACAACAAGAAATGGTGGCTGATTCCAATCTCTCTGGTACTGCTGCTATTCGGCCTGCTGGTGATGCTGAGCGGCACGGGAGCTGCGCCCTTCATCTACACGCTGTTCTGAGCGGATTTGCCCGCGTGTCTCCCCCCGGGTAGCCATGTATCCAAACGGATGGCTTGGGGGATTTCGACTTGCAGCGCCGATCAGCATTCTGTAAAAGATCCCGGCTCCTATGAGCGGCGGGGTGGATCCGCGCCCGGGGCGGCGTTGCCGCCTGCCAATGAGTCACATTATCAAAGGGCGACAGCATCTTGATCTCGGTCATGGACGACATACCCTACGATCATCGGGTGACGATGTCTCGGCCAGCTATCTGGGTCATGCTGGTGCTTAGCTGGGGCCTTACGATTGGATGCGCCGGTCCCAACATGTACCGAGCGAGAGATCTCCCCCCACAACTGGCCGCCATCCCCGTTCCTAATGTGAAGCGGCTCGACCTAAGCGGTCTTGCCGGCCCGTCAACGGGCTCCGAGTTCATCCAGCCGGGCGATGTCCTGGAATTGTCCATCGCCGGCGGTCTGGGGGCGGACATGATGGACGGATTTCCCATTCGGGTGGGGGATGACGGGCGTGCCCTCATCCCTGACGTGGGAGTCTTGAGTCTGGCAGGACTGGAGTTGGCCGACGCAGAAGCGGCGATTTCGGCCGCCTGTATTCATCGCGGGCTGTATCTGCAACCGCACGTCGTGGTGACCATGAAACAGCAGCGGAGGAACCGGATCATGGTCGTGGGCGCGGTGGAGGAGCCGGGGATCGTCGAATTGCCTCGCGGGCAGAGTTACTTGCTGGACGCAGTGGTCGCGGCAGGAGGCCTTTCCGAAGACGCAGGGGCCAACATCGACATCCGTGCTCCCGCCGGCACCCAGGGTCTGATTGCCAGCAACCCGGCGACCATGGGCGCGGACGGCGTGATTGCCGCCAGCACGCAAGGGCTGGCTGCCATGCCGGCTCGGTCCCAGCGGGTCAACATCGTCGACGCCGTCTCGTCGGGCGCCAACGGACAGTATTTGAACGACAACTCGGTAATCGTGGTGGAACAGCAAGAGTTGGCCCCTGTGCAGGTGATCGGTCTGGTGAAAGATCCGGGTGAATTCGACTACCCTGTCAAGCGTCCTCTTACCGTGCTCGGTGCTCTGGCGTTGGCCGGTGGGTGTTCCAATCCCTTTGCCGACAAGATCTATGTTATCCGGCAACGCCCGGAAATGAGCGATCCTGCCGTGATTGAGGTCAGCCTCAAGGCGGCGAAGCAGTCGGGAGATGAGAATGTGCAACTTGAGCCCGGCGACGTCGTCAGCGTTGAACGAACCGTAAACACCGCCATGTGGGACGCCATCAACATCGTACGATTCTCCCTCGGCTCCTCGGTGCCGTTGTTCTAGCCGCCCGCCGAGACGGAATAGCGGAGCCAAGGGCGGTGACAGGGTGTAGAGAAGACAAGGATACCCATGACTCAGACCAGCGATCAGTTGCAGGCCGTTTCTGACCCGGGCCTGGAGGCGACTCCCATGAGCCACCCCATTCAGATCCTGGCCCGATTCTTGCGGATTGTTCTCCTTCGACGCGAGATCCTGATCGTGACCGTGATTGCCGCTCTGGCGTTAGCGGCGCTCTACTATGGAACGGCCACACGCATCTACGAGGCGAACGCGTCCCTTCTGGTTCTGCAAACCGGACAGCAAGACATGACTGCGCCGGTAGCCGGCGAACGCGTTGCAAAAGACTTGATGCCGACCTATACCAGCATTGCCACAAGCGAAGCGGTGCTGATCGAGGCCCTCAAGGCCCTTGCTTCCGAACACCGTAAGGATTTCTCCGGCATTCCGCGTTCCGATTGGCCCGAAGCGCTTCGGGCCAATCTCTCGGTTAGCGCCATGCGTGGAACCAATATCCTCTCAATCACCTACCGCTCGAAAGAGCCGCAGGCTGCTGCGGCGGTGGTCGATGCTGTGGTCACGGCATACATCAGCTTCATGAACGAGTTGCATCGCAGCACCGCCGGCGAGAACGCCGACGTCCTGATGCGAGAGCTGAACGAGATTGACGGCGATACTGAGCAGAAGAACCTCGAGAAGCGGCAAATTCGAGCGGAATCGCAGGAGTTGGCGATCCAGGACGGGGAAAAGGGCGTCAATGTGGTCGTCGCCCGCGCCATCGATCTGAACAACGCCTGGATGAAAGCTCACGAGGAGAGACTAAAGGCCTATTCACGCCTCCAGGGCATCCAGCAGGCCATTCAACGGGGTGAGGATCTCCAGCAGTATGCACTGGCAATGCTCGAAGGCGTCGGCAACGAGTTCATCAAGAGCGCTTTGGGCTTCAGCACTCAGGACTTCTATATTGTTGCCCAAAGCACCCAGCAGTTGCTTCGAGATAAGGCCGCACTCGAGTCGAAACGACAAGTGCTTGGCCCGCAACATCGAGATGTGCGCGAAATCGAAGAGCGGATCCGCGTGACCGAGCAATACCTGAACAACCGCAGAGACGTTCAGATCGCGACGTTGGAACGGGCGAGCAGCGAGCAATTGGGGCCCATGCTGCTTCGCATCGCCCAGCAAGAATTAGAGCAAGCCACGGTCCACGAGCGAAATTTGTACACCAGCTACCAAGCGGAAAGCGCTCGTGCCCTGCAACTCGATGAAGGTGCCACCAGGCTCGATGCCGTGGAGCGCGATCTGGATCAACTCGCAGCTCTCAAACAAGCCTTGGTCGAGCGGCTCAAAGAGATCGATCTTCAGGGAAACGGCATGCTCAAGACCAGGATCATCAAGGCCCCCCAGGTGCCCCAAGGGCCGGCAAGTCCGAGATTGATCAAGACGTTCGCCTTGGCGCTGTTCCTGGGCATTGCCGCGGGATTGGCGATTATCTACGTTCTCGACCTCCTGGACGACCGGTTCCGATCGCCCGAGGAGATGCAGACCCAACTGGGCGTTCCCGTCCTGGCGATGGTCCGCAAACTGGAACCGCTCAACCAGGTCGGTCCCGGCGGCATCCACGTTCACGTGGAACCGACCGGAGTCGAAGCCGAGTCGTTCCGCACTCTGCGCACCGCCCTGGCGTTCGCTGGCGGTGGAGCCACGCGTCTCGTCGTCACCAGTACGGAACCGGGCGACGGCAAGACGACGATCAGTGTGAATCTGGGAACGACCATCGCCCAATCGGGCAAGCGAACGTTACTCATCGACGCCGATATGCGGCGGCCGGGCCTAACGCCGCTGGTCAACTTGCGCGGGCAGAGGGGTCTGTCGACCATTCTGCGGGATTCAGCACCGCTTGCCGATTCGATCCGCCACAACCTGGTGGCGGATTTCCTTCCGAATCTGGACATCATTCCTTCAGGTCCCCGTCCCGTCAATCCTATGGAACTCCTGGCCGACGATCGATTCTCCGATCTGCTGGCCTGGGCTGAAACGGTCTACGACCAGATCGTCATCGACAGCCCGCCGGTTCTGGCGGTCAGCGACTCCGCCGTCATCGGACGTCTGGTCGACGGCGTGGTGCTGACCGTTCGTCCCGAGAAGAATCGGCGCCGACTGGTAGTTCGTGCGGTCGAGAGCTTCCCGCCGCTCGGCGTCAATATTCTCGGGCTCGTTATCAACAACGTCGACGCCGAGAAAAATCAAGACTACTACGGGTACGGCTACGGATACGGTTACTCCTACGAGTACGGGCACGAGCCCGCTAGCGACCCAGCTTACGATGAACACGAACTGAAACGCCCGCGACGGGTCGGAAATGAGGCCGCTTGACTCTGCCTGGGATGCATTGAGGAACTCTATGGCCTTACCGACTGCACGTGGCGCCGCCAGTTTGCCGAACATGAGGTCACGCGATCGCGGACGTCAGGCGGAATCGTGGACTCTCCGACTCGTGGACGCGGGGATCGCTGCCGCCCTGATCGGTGTTCCGTTCTTCATGGGCGGTCGGACCCCGGCCGGGCAACTCGTCTTCGCTGCCGTTGGACTGTGGACCGGGCTGTGGTGGGCGATCCACCAAGCGATCGGTAACGGCGACCGCACGTGGCGCAACACGCTAGCCTTCGTGCCCATGATCCTGGCGCTCGCGCTAGTCTTCATCCAACTGGTTCCCCTCCCGCCGGGACTACTCAAGACGTTATCTCCCCATCTGTATGCGCTCCTGCCGCTCTGGACGCCCAGTGACGCGAGCCAAACGACGCTCGGAATCTGGCAGACTCTTTCTTTGACGCCCGAGACGACAAGACAGTGCTCGCTTCTGCTCTTCTCAGGGGTATTGCTGTTTGCGGTGACCGTTCAACGCGTTCGGCGCATCAGCGACGTCGAGCGAATCATTTTCTGGCTGGCGATCTCTGTTTCGTTGATGGCAGTTTTCGGCATTGCCCAGTTTCTCACGAGCAACGGCAAGTTCTTCTGGGTTCTCCAGCATCCGTATAGCGGAACGGACGAATGTGTCAAAGGGGCTTTTTCGAATCGGAACCATTTTGCCCAGTTCATGGCACTGGGATTCGGGGCCGTTCTCTGGTGGGTCTACAGCGATCGACTGGGGCCGCGAACTCGCGCGACGTCGCGGCACGGGTTCCACATGTCCAGCCCCCGCATCCCTCTGGGAAACGCCGCCAAGGCGCTCCTCATTCCCATTTGCTCCCTTGCCGTTCTTCTGTCGTTCTCGCGAGGAGGGATCCTCGCCTTGCTTGCGAGTGGGATAGCTGCTCTGTTCCTCTTACGCCACTTCGGGCGACTGAGCCGGAGAACGTTCGCTGTACTGGCCTGTTCGGGTATCGTGGTCTGTCTCGGCCTGACGATCTATGGGTATGATACCCTGTCCAAGCGATTTGCCGGCGACAACTCACTCGCCTCGCTCGACGGTCGCAGCCGAGTTTGGGCCGCCGCATGCGAGGGTTTTGGCGATCACCCGTTGTTCGGAACGGGCTTGTCGAGCTATTCCTCCGTCTACCCCATGTATCTGAAACCGGAGGCGGGCGATAGCGGTGTCTTCTACACCCATGCGGAGAACGGCTACGTCCAGATTGCGCAAGAGACCGGGGCCGTGGGACTCCTCCTCGCCTTAGTCGCACTCGGCTTCTATTTCTGCTGGTGCGCCGTGGCCTTGAGGCGAGGGAACGAGCCCAGAAGCGGCCTCTGCTTCGTCGCTGTCCTGCCCCCCCTGCTGGCGAATGCAGTCCACTCGACCAGCGACTTCGTCTGGTACGTGCCGGGGTGCATGGGGGTCGTTGCCGTCCTGGGAGCGTGTGCCTGCCGGCTCTACCAACTCGAATGCCGACAAGACGCAACGGAATCGCAGTCGCGGCCGTTGCCGCGTTTTGCGTGGGCGGGAATTGCACTCTTGTTGACGGTTGCCAGTGCGTATTCGCTCCCCCAACCCTGGCAGGCGTACCAGGCAGAGGGGCCCTGGAACCGATACCTGGCGCTGCAAGGTTCCCTTGAAGATCTTAATCGCAACACGGCCCACGATGACGTGCTTGCGCAGAGCGACGCACGAAAGGAAATCCTCGAGGATATGCTCGTGGAGCTCTCGAGCGTTGTTCAAGCTCGCCCCGACTGGGCCAATGCTCATGCCTGCAAGGCCGAGGCTCATCGCGACCTGTTCCACGAGATGCAACTGACAAGTGAAAACCCCTTCAGTATGCGGGATATCCGCGGTACTGTGGAAGACTGTTTCGAGTCGTTGGAGGCGGCGAAAGAGTGGTTACCCGTTGGGGTGGGACCGCATTGTACCCATCTCGAGGCCGCGTTGCAGCACGCGCATCGCGCCGTGGAACTTGAGCCGCTCCGAGGCGAGGCCTATCTGATTCTCGCCGAGTTGTCTTTTCTCGAGAATTCGCCCCCCTCCAGCTCCGCCTATATCGCCCAGGCCTTCCGAGTTCGGCCACACGACGGCACGGTCCTGTTCGAAATCGGCAACGAATTGGCTCGCGCCGGTCGTTACAACGAGTCTCTCTCCTGCCTGAAACGTTCGTTTCAATGCGGCAGCGTTCATCAGAAGCGTCTGATTCAGAGCTTCGCCGGGAACCTGCCCGCTGGCGTGTTTCTGAACGAGTTTCGCCCCGACGCCGACGCCATGCAACTCGTGTTGGCGCAATACTCGCGCCCCGAATTGGCTTCGGAAGTCGATTATGTCCTGGCAGCCCACGCAGCCGCTTGCGAGTCGCGAGCAGCATCTCTGCAAACTGAGGAAGCCGCCGTCTATTGGAGCCGTGCGGCCGATTCGTATCGGAGACTTCGGGATACGGCCAAACGCCGCGCGTGTCTGCAACGAGCGGTCGCCGCCGATTCGATGAACTTCGCTCACCGCCTGTCCCTCTGCCAGGCCTGCATGGCCGTCGAAGACTTCGTCGAAGCCGAGAAGCAGGCCCGTTGGTGCGTGCAACGCAAACCGGGACATCCCGAAGCCGAGAAGCTCCTCGACCGGGCCGTCGAGAAACGTCTCGCGTCGTCGAACCGGTCCGAGCCGGTGAATCAGGCGGGACTCACCTCTGTCAACGCGTGGCGATGATTGCAAGGGGTTCTTCACAGTCGCTCGGGCAGGATTGCGATGGTGGCGGCCCAGGACAACCCCACGCCGAATCCGACGAGCATCGCGCGAGAACGCGGCTTCAGCAGCCCCGACGCCTGCGCGTCGACCAGGGCGATCGGAATCGTGCTTGCCACCGTGTTGCCCCGATCGAGCATATCGATCATGAACCGTTCGGGGGCGATATCGCACTGCTTCCGCAGCCGTTCGAGCATGAATTTGTTGGCTTGATGGAAGACGAACAGATCGATGTCGTCTCGCTGCAATTCCGCTCGGTCGAGCACTTCCTGAACCAGCGGCGGAACGCGGTCGACGCTGAAAGAAAACACTCCCGGGCCGTGCATGTAGAGCTGGTTTTTCGATCGCGTTCCGCCCTTACTGTCGGTATGCTCGACGGCAGTCTCGGGCGTGGCCGGCATCCGCATGGCACCGGCAGGCACGATCAACAGATCCCCGCCGCTGCCGTCCGTTCCAAACACGAATGGTCCCAACAGCGGCCCATCGTCTTCCGGATTCTCAACCGCCTCGACCAGAGTTGCCGAGGCACCGTCGCCAAAGAGAGGCCGGCTGACCCGGTCCTTCCGATTGATGAACTTGCTGTAGGTGTTGCCCGTCAGCAGCAGAATCGTGCGGGCCTGGCCCGTTTCGATCAATCCGCGCGAGAGCGAGAGCCCGTAGATGAACCCGGAGCAGCCCAGGTTGAAATCGAAGGCCCCGCAGGCCTCCGACAGGCCCAGCCGGTGCTGCAACAGGCAGGCGGTCGTGGGCAGGAAATGATCGGGTTCCTGGGTGCAGAAGATGACGAAATCGATCCGCTCCTGCAAGGAAGGATCGCGAGCGAAGAGCTTCGCCGCGGCCTGGGCCGCGAGATCCGAGGACGTCTCACCCGGAGCGGCCACCCGCCGCGTTCTGACGCCGAGTTTCTGCTCGATGGCCTCAGGTGTCCAACCGCTATAGATGTCGGCGAGTTCGTCGTTGGCCAGGACCTGCTCGGGGAGGTGGAACTCAATCGCCGATATCTGAGCACGAGACACGTCAGAGACTCCGTGGTCACACAACTTTCAGTCAAACAGTATAGGATACCCTGACTCGGGGGGTTGTGGCAAGGGTGGGTGGAGCGGGTGGACGGATGCTGCGTGGCGCTCAAGAATACGGCCAGGATTCTGTCACGTAGATCAGTTGCCTGACCGGTTGTGAGTCAATTGTGCGGTCAATCCGCGGACTGAGTCTGAGGGACAGTGAATTCTGCTTGCGCGGGACGCGGCGTCGCGTAGCGGCAACGGCGAACGGAAGAGATACGGGAAGCGAACCCAGTCCATAACGTTCACAAGAATAATCGAACCAATCACACCTGTAAGAAAACCAGATGCAACCAGAACGTGGGGTGACCGGATGTGGAGCATGCCGGTGAGTATGGGCCGAGGAAGCGTCGACAACAAGGAATGTGCCAAGTAGATTTCCAAGGAGATCGATCCAAGATACTTCAGTCCGGGTGTTAGTGCCATAGTAAGGCACCCCAAGCACGAGCGTCCGATAGTGCAGGCAATCTCCGCCGGCCTCCCGCTTTGCCGAGAACCGGCCTCTTCACGTACGTTGCCAGACGATGTGGTTCCTTTCGCGTGTCTCTCTGCTGCGGCAAGATACGCTGCTCCAGCCCACACGGACACGCATCCGATGGATGCAAGCCCTACCGCTGCAATTGGGCCTGCCTTTGATCCGCAAAGGCTGAACAGCACGGTGAGCAAGGCAAATCCCGTCAGGCATACACAACCCAAAACCCAAGATTTGCAGCTTGTGGCAGCGCGATTCATCCTCTCCCCGAATACAACTCCGAATGCAGAGTAGACCGCGCAACAAGACGCCTTTTGCGCAATGGGCCACGAATCGAACAGATGGCACGCTGACAGGGCGTAGAACAGGCACGTCACGACAAGAAAAGTGAAGTCACTCCCGCACGCTGCTCGCGTAACGGCGTAAAGGACAACGATGATTGCCAGAGCGTACAGGAACCACAATCCGTAACCGTATGGCTCATACCACAGCCGAAGCACTCGCGACAGATCCGGTGGGGAATTCGTATGGGAAGCCATCAGCCAGTGGCAGACGGCGATGACCAATGTCCAGATCACGTAAGGATAGATCAGGCCAGCCAAGCGAGTAAAGAGAAAGGACGGTATTCCTTTGCGGATGGAAGCGGAGAAGAAGAGCCCCGATATCATGAAGAACACCGGCATGTGGAACAGATAGACCCACTCACGAACAGTTCCGTAAAGACCGCGGCCTCCGTCAGCGATGAGATTGGCACTCTGCAGCCCACCGATGACATGTCCCAGAACCACGAGAAGAATGCATGCACCTTTTGCCACATCGGGCCAATCGATGCGGGTGCCGGGCCGGTGATCGGAGATTGTGGGGGTGGTGGGACTTGGTTGACGGACGTGGGAAGGTTGCGAATTGGAGAACCGGCCACCGAGAGTCCGAAGCATCGTGGGGTAACCAAACATGATGACAGTCTGCCAGCCGTGTGGGATTAGAGTCCTGGTTCTGGACCTGTGTGTAAGTCTTTGTGAAGGTTGGGTTGTGGTTTCGCTCCGCTTCAGGTACACATGATCTACCATCAAGCTGCCTGCCGAGTAGTCGGCCGCGGGGCTATGAACGGTTGAGGGAAACGAGGGATGTCGGTACCATCGACCACGCATTGATAGACGGTACGGAGCTTGGCGGCAACGGCGTCCCAAGTATAGTCACTCTGCACTAACATCTTGGCCGCTAACCCCATGGCCGTCCTGCAGTCATCATTCAGTTCGAGGCAATTCACAAGAGCATCGCGCAACTGACCGACATCAGGTTCGACGCAGATTCCGGCACCCGCTTGTTCCGCTTCCGGGAAGTTGCATCCCGGTGTGAACACCGCCACTTTGCCGCACGCCATTGCCTCCAGAAGCGACATGCTGAAGCCTTCGCTGAAGGAGGGCAACGTGTACACATCGGCGCGCGAAAGCAGCCGAAGACGGTCTTGGCCGGTCACCAAACCAATACGCAGCACATGATCTCCGATACCGTGTTCTCCAATCAGGCGTTCCACGGTATCCCCGTATCCCCGGTCATTTGGTCCGGCCAACACCAGCATCGCGTCAGAGAGCGACTGGCGATGAACAACTTCTTTCCAGGCGGGAATCAAACGGCACAAACCCTTCTCCGGGCTCAACCGAGACATGTAAAGGACAACACGTCGTCCCGTCAATTCGGGCCAGCGCTCGTGTGCTTCTTCTGCCTCGGGAAGGAGGGCAAACTCGCTCAACTCGATTCCATTTGGGACGATTACGACGGGGCCCCGATAACCGATTGAAGAAAGCCCCTCAGCTTCCGCCTCGGTGAACACGTGGAGGCATGCAGCTCCAAACACGACTCGACGTCCGGCAGTTTGAAGATAGATGCGCTTCTTCAAGTGGTGCAGCGGACCTTTGTGACGCAAGTGCTTGGGTCCGAGTTCTCCATGAGGTGTGAGAATATGGGGAATCCCTGACTTTGCCGCGAATTTTGCCGCCGCATATTGCGGGTGACTCCAGACCTCGTGCAAGTGGAGGAGAGTCGCATCGCTGGCATACTCGCGCAGGCCGCGTGGCAATGCAGGCGCCGAATACCAGAAGCGGGGGCGAGATCGCGGAAAGCCTATGCAAAGGCTTTGTGTCTTCACCTCGCAGGCCCGAGTCCCCTCGTCGAGTGTTGTCAACAGCCGAAGCGCGACATCGCCGCCTAGCATCGCGTCCGTCATGCCGGCTACGACACGAGGCGGTCCCCCCATTCCCGATTCCATACCCGTTGCGACATGGACCACTCGCATGCCTTTTACTCCGCTGACACCGGTCAATGTACGTCACTTCTTTCGGCCAATAAACAGCGTCCTGTTTCTCGCGAGTTCCTCTTCGTGCAGGATCTCACATTGTTTGGCCAGGGCGTTGCGAAAACGCTCGCGAGAATAGGATTCCGGCGGCTGCGGATGATCCTCGAACTTCGAACTGTAATGTCCCTGTGGCATGTGTTCGACGAAGATCAGACGACGTCCGAAGGAAAGGAGGCGAGAGAAGATGTAGTCAAGGGACAATCCCTGTGATATGTGCAGGTGGTGTGTCAGTGCCAACGCGATGACTGCATCAGAGGCCAGGCGTTCATGAGCTGGACGAAACAACGTGCTCGTCTGGTTTTCTCTGAAGTTCATCACGACTGGATGCACGCGATTGTTCCCGCCCTCGACGAGGCGATTGTACAGCGAATTGATCGCATTGCTGTCATAGTCGATGCAAATCGCCTCCTCGGCCGCCCCGTGTTCGACGGCCGCCCGGCAGAAGAAACCGGCGTTGCCTCCGATATCGGTAATTGTGCGCACTTGGTGCGTCTTCAGGAGATCGACCAACCTCTGGAACCGGTGATCGAGGACCGTCTGCTTGTGGTAGTCCATCCAGAAGGATTTGACACACGGGGCTGCTATCCTCTCGACTTTTGTTCTCAGTCGGTCCAGGGACACGGAACTGAACGGAGCCTGATTGTGTTGGATCCGTCGGATCAGAAACTCAGCCCATCTGCGGCGTCGTGCCGACTGGCACAAATGGTTGCGGATTGAGTGTTCGTCGACCGTATTGATACCTTTCCAGGCAAAGTATGCGCGATACAAAGCCTGTTCCAGGTTTGCCGTCGCACGGCAATGGAGTCGTGAGGAGAGCATCCGCCACGAGAGCGGCGAGATCCCCCCATCGATGAGCGATCGCCTCGCCTCTGGTTCCGCTCCGCTGCTCCAAAGCCGAAGCGGATAGTAGAAGTTCTGCATGAACTCCCCGTAAGGCTTCCATCCGGGGCGGCGCGGCGAATTATGGATCGGAATCAAGCTGGTCAGGTCGACGAACTTGGGCGTCACACCGTCGAACAGGATGTTGTAGCAGTGTGCATCGTGCGTTTGGTAGCCGTATTTCCTGGCTATGCTGTTCACGTCAAGCGTTACAAGTGCCGCACGCCGCAGCATCTCGAAGCACCATTCGTTCTGGTAGACGACGGGGCTTATGGTTTCGTGTTCGAGCACCAGATTGGACATCCCGTCGACATGGCGGTCCGAGATTGTGGTCCGTGGGATGAGGTTTGCCCGGTTTAACGCCTCGATGAGCCCGCTGGTAAAGAGGCTCTTTACATGCGATTCGGCATGCGGGTGAATCGCTCGATAGAGCCTTCCCTCAGCGAGGAATACTATGCCCTGGGGATCCATGCTATGTTTCCAGGGCATTTGTTCGATCTCAATCGACCTCGTCTTGGCGCCTTTGATCTTCTTACATGTCGCAACATTTGGACTCATTGGAAACATTACACCTTGATCGATGGGATTAATGGACGATACTGACTAACATTCTTGGCGTCCTCGCACGGTACTGCCAGCATTCCCGCAAATGCAGCGCTTGCCGAACGTGCACATTCATGGCGTCTCCAACATGCTGCTCAGTATCATGGCACGTCAGAGGCTCTCGTAGATTTCTCGGTGTCGAAGAAACCATGCGTTTGTATCGTACTCTCTGGCGAGTTCCATTCCGCGATTGCGCATCCGCTCGCGCAATTGGCCGTCACTCAAGACACCATCTATCGCATCTGCGAGTGCTTGCGGTTCGTTCGGCGGCACAAGGAGGCCTGCCTCGGTGCCTTCCAGTACTTCCTGAAGTCCTCCAATACTACTTGCGACTATTGGACATCCGAGCCCCAGGCTCTCGAGCATGGTCAGCGACGTCGCTTCCACATAGTTGTGGATTGGAATCGAGGGGATGAGCGACACACTAGCGTTAGCAATCATCTGCAGAGTCTCATTTCGAGAACGTTTGCCCATAAGGAGTACTTTTTTTTCAAGCTTGTGCTCTACGATCAGCTTCTCAACGATCGGACGATCCTGACCATCACCGACAACCACGAGTTGGTACCTTTCGGCACTCTTACAGCGCCGGTATGCTTCCACAGCGACGGGAATTCCGTTTTTCCTGCTTAGGTGCCGAGCGACGCAAATATACGGCCGTTCTGGCGTCTTGATGCACTTCGTGCGAATGTCGGCCAATTCTGCCAAGTCAACGGCATTGGGAATCACCGTGACCGGGACCCGATCGTGAATTCGGCGAACCAGTTCCTTCTGTAGCGTATCCACGGCAATTACGCGCGAACTTGCGTTGTACCCGTGGAAGTCCCAGGACATGGCCATGTCGTGCAAGTAGTGGTTGTCCGGATGATTGATAAGGTACTCATCCAACAATGGTGCATGCGTCGTTTGCACAATCTGTATGTCCAGTCCTTCCGCCTCACGTACATACTTGGCTGCCAATGTGGAGAATGTATCGTGACAGTGAACCAGGTCGGGCTTACACGATGTCCCACGGATTGCTTTGACCAGTACCCGGATCATCCCCTGAACAAAGCTCTCCTGACGAATCGGGACGTGAAGCTGAGGGAAGAGCCAGCGTGCAGAGTTGCACAGAACAGCGGATTTGAGAATATCGACCGGTTTGCGTCCATAACACATGATGTGTGGATATTCTGCACGTGACAACATCCGGTCCAATAGCGACAGATGCGTGCCGACTCCGCCAACATCCAACGAACGGTGTCCTGACAAGACGATAATCGATCTAGTCACGGCTAGGCCACTCTTCCACTTCCAAGTTCATGCGAGAAAACAGTCCCTCAGCCAAACGGTGGGCGTTAGGTGACACTCCGAAACAGAATAATGACCAGAACGACCATTGCTGTCATCCAGGCCAAACTGCGATGGCGCCAATACTCACACAACCCCCACGACCAGAAGGTCGGATAGAGGACATATAGCGCCATACGGTGACGCCCCTGAAGCGAAACAAATGCCAACATCAAGAGGGTAACCGTGAACACCAGCAGTTCGGAACTCGCCCCTATCTTGAACGCACGCACAACTCCAAGAACCAGGAGTGAGATCAGGAATGGCAGGAGGATCACGTTCAGGGCAATAAAGACACTGAAGGGCCAGAGACCTTCAGCCAGTCCCGATGAGTAGCGGAGCGAATAGCTTTCGAGATACACGTACGACGTTGGGAACTTGCACGGGTTCAGCACGACCAAGACAGGCATCAGTACCCGCCCCCATCCGGAACGCCACAGGTCAGCAGTAACATCGTCATCACGAGTACTGCTTTCGACAAGTTCCCCGCGATCAGAGATCCGTTCGACCAGGCCGACTGCTTCTTGGTCCGTATGGATCGATCGCGTGTATGATCCGAGGTGGAACTGAGCATCCGCCAACAGCGCAGCCACAACAACGGCAATTACGCAACTCCCCTGTGCCAGCATCTTGACGGTCGTACGTTGCATGGATCGGTTCTCGATCCTCTTAAGAAACCAATAACACATCACAAGAACGAAGTTAAATGGACGCAAGAGGAGAGCGGGGCTGCAGACCATGATCGCAGCCATCCACTGTGATCTGGCGATGAACACCAGTGCCAGTGTGACGAAGAGAAAAAGATAGGCGTCACGGTACAGATGGACAACGCTGTCGGTGAACTGATTCAACCCCAACAACATGGCACAGAGCAGAAAGGCATTGTGTTTGAGATGAGTGATTTCGTAACTCAGATGGCATGCCAGCGCCGTCACCAGCGAAGCGCACATATAGTTGAAGGGAAGGAGAACCAGCAATGTGGGTGTGCCACGCAAGCCGCATAGGGAGCGGGTGATGACTGCCAAGGTGGCCTCAAACAGAGTTGGACTGTAGGCCCAGCCATTGCACAGATCCAAGGTGTTCTGGAAATAGAAGGAATCGTCAGCAGACGGGCCAAACGGCGATCCGTAGTTGTTCAAATAGCATGTGATACAAAACAGCGACATGGCAGCGATGTAGCAGTAGGAGGCCGTGGCTATGGACACAAGCGAATACGGAGATCGCAAGTATCTGCCGAGTAACGAGGCAACGCCAATTGTCAGGCCAGCAAACGTCACAAACGACGCCAAAGCGCTTGGGTCGAAGCAGGCCACATAGACGGCCAAGAGCAGCACTCCACCGAGCGCTGCATAGAAAGCGACTGTGGCAGGCTGGCTGCGGGACATGTGGCAAGAACTCGTCACGCCCGTCAAGGCGGGAAGATCCCTTGCCACGGAGTGACGGCCTGGAGTCTTCTTTGTGGTGCGAATAGTTTGTCCCATACGTGCTTGCGAGAACCGAAGCTTCGCCTCACATTTGCTGCGATGAGCGGGCCAGTTCATCTCGTTCACTCCGGACTAGTCTCTTGCCTGCAATTGCCCGTGCGTTGTGCTACGCTATCCGTGCGTGCGTGACAATCTACTGAAGAGGTACAGTTTCTTGAGACTTCGCGACACCAAAGCCGCTCCAATCGTTGCCGAGTCTGTGAAATGCGACTCCATCGCCACCGTTTGGCGTATGCATGACAAGCACTCCTCCTGGCCGTGGTGTCTGATGACTTACTCACCCAATCTCCTGATATGCGATAGATACGGAATCCAGCAAGGCAGTGAACACCAGTTGCTCAAGTGACCAATTTGCGTTTTCGGTCGTCATGCACTCTCTTTTGCGCGGAGAAGACAGAAGACGGTACCGAAGACAAGCACGGAGTAGACTGCGTAGGCGATTCCACGAGCACACACCAAGCCGAGTGAACCATAGTCAATCAGCCACACTGTACCCGCTACAAACACCAACGCCCAACCGGCGTTCATTGCGACCACACTCCACATTCGGCCAGAGGCAACGATGATCTGTGCCAGCGGCGTTTGCACGGCGAGGATCCCGGCTGTCAGCAGAACAATCAACAGAGTGGCCCAGCCACTCTGGAAGTCCTCACCGTATAGGCTCATGATTTGTGGACTCGCGACGCACGCGATGGCGATCACTGGAGCGACGATGATCAGATTGACCTTGACAGCGAATACCAAAACCCGAATTGACTCCCGTGCACCGGTGTGACCAACTTGATCGGAGAGCATCGGCAGAATGACGGAGGCAAGCACAGTCGGAAGAAACAACACGAGCAGGAACCACTGGTTGGAGGCATTGAGGATTGCCATCTCATCATAGCCGCCCGGACGGTTAACAAGCAGGGCGGCACACAGCCAGTTGACCGGGCCGGTCATACTTCCCGCTAGGACCGCAGGCAGGCTGAACCTCCAAAGGGCCGGAAGCTCCCGCTGGCATCCTCGAAGGGTCAGGGGAACGCCAGATCTCGCGGCTTGTCTCCGAAGTGCCAAGTGATTTAGTAGGCAGTTGGTGGCCAGGCTGAGTGCGACCGCCCAGACCGCTCCAGTCAGACCGCCGAAATAAGCCCCTCCGATTAGAATTGGAAACGAAGCCAAGCCGGTGGCGACGTTCACTCGGGCTATTGACTTGAAGGCTTCAAAGCCTGCCAGCGCGCCTGTTTGAGCACCGTTCATTGCACTGAACAGCGGCAGGAGTGCTGCGACACGCAAGACATCTGCCAAGTGAGGAGCGTTAATTGCGCGCTCGGCGAACCACGGCGCAAACGCGTATAGCCCCAAGCTCGCGAGGCCACCCGTAGTCATGGCAACGACACTCGAAAGCCCGATAATCTGTCCGGCTCGCTGTGGGGCTCTGCACCGGAATTCCGCCACATACTTGGTGCTCGTTAGTCCCAATCCCATGCCCGCAAAAACGCCCAGCATACCAACCGTAGACTGGACTATTCCCAACTCGCCGTAACTTGACCTTCCGAGGAACCGGGCGATGGCGATCGTTGCGAAGAGCGTCAAGCCACGCGAGATGATTGTTCCAGCTATCGACCAGAATACGCCTTTGGCTAGGCGAAGACGCAGGGGTGACCATGCTATGCCGTTCAACGTTGGCTTCAGTAGAGATGGGCAGTGGTTGAATGCAAACGTTCGGACATTCACGTTCACTCATCACCTCCCATCCAGAACCGCTCGATGGCTGCCACGATCCGCCCACAGGCCATGCCGTCGCCGTAGGGATTGACGGCGTTTGCCATCGCGGTGTAGGCCTTTCCGTCCGTTAGTAATACGGTTGCATTTTCGACGATTGTCTTGCTGTTGGCTCCAACCAACTTAACCCTTCCCATGTCAACCGCCTCTGGGCGTTCGGTGGTGTCGCGCATGACCAGGACCGGCTTGCCCAAGCTGGGCGCCTCTTCCTGTACACCTCCGGAGTCGGTTAGCACGAGGGTCGCGCGGCTCATCATCGCCACAAACGGCAAATAGCCGAGTGGCTCGATCAGATGAATATTTGGACGCGCCCCCAACAGACGGTATACGGGCCCACGGACGTTCGGATTGAGATGGACCGGGTAGACGAAATGCGTCTCCTTGAATCGACATGACAACTCGGTCAGGGCGCGACAGATGTTCTCAAAACCTTGGCCAAAGTTCTCGCGGCGGTGGCCGGTAATGAGCACCAACGGCACGTCCGAATCACCGTCCATCAATTCATGCGGCAGTCCAGGAATCTCCGGCGGATTGACTGTCACCTTGCGTGTAGCCAGCATGAGTGCATCGATGACCGTGTTCCCGGTGACGACGATCCGTGATTCCTGCACACCTTCGCGCAGGAGATTCTGCTTCGCGGCCTCAGTGGGGGCAAAATGCAGATCCGCCAGGCGACTTGCAAGAACACGGTTGATTTCCTCAGGAAAAGGTGACTGCCGATTCCACGTCCGCAGTCCTGCTTCAACGTGCCCTACGGGGATTCTGTGATAGAACGCACAGAGCGCCGCACAGAAGACCGTCGTGGTGTCGCCCTGGACCATTACCATGCTGGGCTTGTGATGATCCAGATACTCGTCGATTGCGGCTATCGCACGGGAGGTGAATGCGCCAAGCGTCTGATTGGGCCGCATGAGTCTGAGGTCGACATTCGGTTCGATCTCAAAGGCCTCCAATACCTGGGCCAACATTTCTCGATGCTGTCCGGTGACACAAACGTGAGGATCGAAATCTGGATGCGATTGCAGCGATCTCACGAGCGGACATAGCTTGATCGCTTCAGGTCGAGTTCCGAAGATGAGTGAAATTCGCCTTTGCATGCTACCCGTGCACTCCATGTTCCTGTTCACAGCCTATTGACTATGGGCACTCAGGATCAGTGAATCACTCCACTCACGTCACCACGAAACGCTGCCTGTTGTTCGTCACGCCGCTCGACGCGCCGCAGACTGTGTTTCGAGTTGGATCTCCATCAACGGCTTCTCGCCCTTGATCACCACGTCCAGAATTTCGGCCAGCAGCCCGTTCAAACGGGTCTCGCTGTAATGTTCGGCCAGGACCGCATTCGCTCGTTGTCCCATCAGGTTGCGGAGGACCGCCGGCATTGCCGCCAAATCGCCAATCACCTTGACGGTTCCCTCCACATCCCCGTGCTCCACACAACGACCATATTTCTCGAATTCGACTAACTCCGTCGCGTGGCATTCCCGCGGCCCCAGAACCAGCACGGGGCGGGCCACGGCCATCGCTCCATAGATCTTGCAGGGGTGCACGACGCCAACCATCTCGTTTCCCATGCTCACCAAGTGAACGTCTGCGGCCGAGAGGGAGTTCTTCAGTTCCGCCTTGGGCTGGTAGGGCAAGTTGACGACATTGGATGCGCCCTCGGAAATGGCCGATTCCACCCCCCTCTTCCCGCAACCGCCGCCTATAAACATGAACACGATGTCGTCGCGATCGCGAAGTTGCTCTGCCGCCCGCAGGACAGTATCCAGGGGGTGGCTGGGGGAATGATTGCCGGAATGCATCACTACGAACTTCCCGTCCAGGCCGTGCTTGCGACGAAAAGGGTTGTCTTCGTGCGCGACCGGCTCCGAGTTCGCCGGAGCCCAGGGCGGGAAGACCGCCAGGCGGCCGTCCAGATCGGCTTTGCGGCGAAGCGTTTCCGCCATGAAACGGTCGAGAGTGACGACTGCATGGGCGCGCCGCAGAATCTGCCGATTGAGCCACTCCATGGCACGAACCGACAGTGATCGTGCCGAGACGAGTCCCAGGCGGACCGCCTGGTCCGGATTAATATCCATCACCCAGTAGACAATCGGTACTCGGCGAAGAACGGAGATCGCCAGCGCAACGGCCGAACACATCGGAGGCGAGGTGCTCACGAGGATTGCGCCAATGCGGGGCGTCAGCAGTCCACGGAAAAACGCTTGGATGAGAAAGCTCGCTTGCCCCAGCAGGCGGATGGCAAGTGATTTCTTTCCGAAAGAACCCAGCGGAATTCGGCGAATGGAGACCCCGTCACGCTCTTCACGGAGGGGATAGCGGCGTGTCGGATCGTCGTAGCCGCGTGCCGATGCGATTACGCGAACGCGATGCCCGCGACGCGCCGTCGCGGCTGCGGCATCGTGCATGTGCTGCCCGACAGAGGCGGGATCAGGTACATAGACCTGACTCAGCACCAGCAGTGTTTTGTCCGACATGACCATTCCTCCCTGAACGGTCGCACTTGACGGCGGCATCTAGCGTCCTGCTAAACCCATTCTTGGGTGTTGAACACACGCAGACGCCCGTTGACGCCCACACAACCGCGAGTGCGCCGTCCAACAGGGATCCGGTCTGTCACGATCTCCTGCCAGCCCCAACGCTCGCGAGGCAGACATCAAGGAAAGCCTGCGGGAGCTCTCCCGATAGGATGCGAACTAATCTACGAGGATTCGATCCGCCAGGCGATCGATGCGGAGTCTCACAACGACTGGCCGGGCGTCAATCTCGGGCAAGCATTCTGTACCATCACGCAGAACTAGTCAATGTCGGTTTCTTCGCCACCTAACAGGGGGCAGGTTGATTTGTTTCCCTAATAACGGGGGCGGTTGTTTGACGGCCGGATTCTGGGAAGCCGGTTCGGCGACGATGGCCCGCGTAGACTCCATGCCTTGCTTCCTGCTGCAGCCAGCATTGACGAATTGGCTCAGGCATTCACGCGGGCTCGTCGCCTCCCATCCAATAGCGTTCGATGGCTGCCACGATTCGCCCACACGCCCGACCGTCCCCGTAAGGAAGGCGTCCAGCACTTGAACTAGCATTTCTCGGTGCTGCCCGGTGACGCATACGTGAGGCCTGAAATCAGGGTGCGATCGCAGCGTCGTCACCAGCGGGCATAGTTTGATGGCCTCCGGTCGAGTTCCAAAGATAAATGAGATTCGTCTTTGCATGCTACCCGTGCATTCCAGGTTCCGCTTTGCAGTCTCTTGACAGCAGGCGTTCGAAATCGCCGCAGCATTCTGTACCATCACACAGAATCAAGCAATGTCGGTTCCCTGGCCACCCAAAAAAAGGGGGGGGGGTGTTGCGTTTCATTTGTCCAATACGCTTCTCAACCGATGGGCAAGCGGGTAAAGATAGGGGGCACCAGCCGTTTGAAGATTCAGCTCTGGAGGGCCAGGAGAAGTGAATTTCCTCTCCTCGCTTGCGCTTCGGGTTGGTGTGAGATGCCGCCGACAACCACTTGAGGATTCCATGACCACGACCACGCCGGCAGAGAATCTATTTCGACTCCTCGATAGAGGGGTGCCCCAGTGGATACCGTTCTCCCTCGACATTGGCTCGCAACCGGGGTTCAGCTCGCCCTTCGCCCGGATCTTCCACCAGCAGACCGGCAGCTATGAGCCGGCCGAGTACTTCGGCACTGACGTGCGTTGTTTTTCGGTGACCAGCCAGTTTGGCGGTGACGACCCGCGTCGACTCCATGATCCGCTGCCCGCCGAGGCGACCTTTGACGAATGGGGCAACGCCCACTGGGCTGGGGGGGAGGAGGGAACAACCGATCGCATGATTCCCGCGGCCGGTCGCGCCAAGACGGTTGCCGACGTCGACGAGTTGCCGCCCCCCCTGATTGACCGGAGACCGGACACCTCCCGGGTTAAGGCCTGGCACGATGCGGGCTACCCGGTGTTCGGCTACGCGGGGAGCATCTACGAATGGTCGTGGTGGCTGCGGGGTATGGAACAGTTCCTCATGGACTTGGTCAGCGCCCCCGAACTGGCCGAGGCCGTTATCGCCAAGGTGACGGCCCACACGACGCGTCTGGCCCTGGTTAGCGCCCGGCTGGGAATCGACGTCCTCTGTTTCTACGACGACGCCGGAATGCAGACCGGCATGCAGCTTTCGCCGAAGCTGTGGCGGCGGTTCATCAAGCCGGCCTGGCAGAAGGTGCTCGACGCCGTGCGTGCCGAGTCGCCCAAGGCTCGGTTCTTCCTGCATAGCTGCGGCCGGATCGACGCCATCGTTCCGGACATCGTGGAGCTCGGGTTCCACATTCTCCACCCATTGCAGCCGGAATGCATGGATTTCGAGCCGTTCTATCGGGAGTTCGGCCGGAAGATCGTGCTTGCGGCCACGGTGTCGAGTCAGAAGATACTCCCCTTCGGCAGCCCGGACGACGTTCGCGCCGAAGTGCGCCGATTGGCGGATATCGTGGGCGACGAGAGGCGGGCGATTTTCATGCCGTCGAACGTGATTCAGCCCGAGACGCCGTGGGAGAACGTCGTCGCCTTCGCGGAAGAAGCTCGAGCCCTACGGAACACAGCCAGATGATGTCACCACAAGACGAGGAGTTCTTACGGGAAGCTATCCGGCTTTCCTCCGAGCAGATGTTGGCGGAAGAAGGCGGGCCTTTCGGGGCCGTCGTCGTCCGTGAGGGCCGGATCATCGGTCGCGGCTGGAATCGCGTCACCTCGACCAACGACCCCACCGCTCACGCCGAGATCATCGCCATTCGCGAAGCCTGTGCCGAGTCGGGCTCCTTCCACTTGAGCGGAGCGACCATCTACAGCAGTTGTGAACCCTGCCCGATGTGCCTCTGTGCCATCCTCTGGGCACGGCTCGATCGGATCGTATATGCAGCCTCTCGGCACGATGCGGCCGCCGCGGGCTTCGACGATCAGGCCTTCTATGATGAAATCAGTCGGGCTCCACACGAACGATCCGTTGCTTCCGAGCAGGGACTCCGGGAAGAATCGCTCGCTGCGTTACGGGCGTGGGTGCAAAAACCCGATCGTCTCGATTACTGAGCCGATCGGTCGTCATCCGCTCCGCGAGCGAATGCTCCTTTCAGGGCGAAAAGCAACGATCAGCTCTTGCCCTGCAGGGCCGCCATGACTCGGTCGGTGATGGCCTGAATCAACGCTTCCTGGTCGGGCGAACCGTTGGCGGGGACCTGCTGGCGTTCCGGATGGAATACCGGGGGCTGGAAAGCGCATTGCTCGACGCCCGACTCTTTCCAACTGTTGCGGAATACGTCGTTGGCGCAGAGTTCGCAGTTCTTCATTTCGGCCCGCGGATCCTGGAAGCCCCACTGGGTCTTCAGATCGAGCAGCCCCTTTGCCTCCACCTCGGTGAAGTAGTTCACCCTGCCCAAACTCTTCGACAGGATCAGCATGCGGCAGTAGGCGTCGAGGATCTCGGTCGCCCAGTAGGCCTTCTCGACCGTCTCGCCGTAGCTGACGGTGCCGTGGTTGGCCAGGATGATCACGTTCGACTTCCTCACGAACGGGAGGATCGTGTTGGCAAAATCCTGGCTGCCCGGGATGTCGTACCTGGCGATCGGAACGTCGCCCAGGAAGATCTCCACCTCGGGCAGGACGCATTGCGGGACCGGTTCGCGGGCGATTCCGAAGGCCGTGGCATGTGGCGGATGGCAGTGCACGACCGACTTGAGTTCCGGGCGTTCCTTCATGATCGCCAGGTGGAGCTTGATCTCGCTGGTCGCCTTGCGGCGCCCGCCGGTCTGCTTGCCCGTCATGTCGACCATGCAGAGATCGTCGGGCTTCATGAAGCCCTTGCTGATGCCGGTCGGGGTGCAGACGACCTCGTTCTCGCTAATGCGATAACTGATGTTACCGTCGTTCGCGGCTGCAAACCCCTTCTTGTAGATCCGGTCGCCGATCTCGCAGATTTCCTGTTTGACTTTGTGTACGTTTAACATGATTTCGCCTCTGGAGAACCAAGCTACGGATTATCTTTCATAATACGGGCGTCGATCTCGACTCGGTCGAGGATCGCCGCATTGTAGGCATCCACCGGTTTCACATCCGGGTAAAAGGGCATGGCCGCCTCGCGTCCTTCGCTGACTGCGATCAGGGAACCGACGCCGGCTCCGAGTTCGTCGAACACGGCGAATTCGTCGGCCGACTGGTCGCCTTCGCCCGCCAGGTCGGCCAGCGAAAGGGGCACGACCAGCTTGAACCGCGAGCCCGCCAGGCTGGGGTGCGCCCGGTTCAACGTGACCGTACCGACGACTTTCGCAATTCGCATGTCAACTTGCCTTCGTTCGACGCCAGGAGTACGCAATCAAGGACTCTTGTTGGACAGGTTTTCAACCTGTCTGGACAGGATACAATCCTGTCCTACGTTATGTTCGCTGATTCTATGTCGGCCTTCAGTCCAATCGTTCCCGCAGTTCTTCCGGACACACGCCCGGTCCCTGCCGGCAGAACGCGGTGACGATCTGCCGCATCGTTTCCGGGGCCATACGCCGCGGTTCCAGGATGAGCGTGTTCGCTCCGACCGACACGGCGTCGGTCGCGGTCCGGCTCTCGTCCGACGCCAGCACGGCCCGCACGCCCTGGTGCCGGTTGGCCAGGCACATGGCGACGGCTCCGTAGTTGCTGAGCAGGACGCCCACCGTGCCGCCGTCGGCCAACCGCCGGGCCATGTCGTCGGTGGCCCGGACCAGGCAGTCGAACGTTTGCAGGTCGACCACCATGCCCAGGCGTGCTAACTCGTCGGCGAGCGGTTTTGGATCGGTTTTCGAGCCCAGTACGGTGAGAGCGACTCGGTTGGCCGCCGATGCGGCTGCCGCCGTGGGCTGCTCGACGACGAGCGTCACGTTACGGCGACGCAGTTCGTCGCGAACGGCCGGTGTGACGACTGCGCGAGGCTGCACCACGAGCCGCCGGGCCGAAGCAAGCCGCTCGCCGATGGCGGCAAGGGTGACGACTCGCTCGCTCACCACGACGTCGCCCGCCGGACGAGCGGGGGACGCCGGCCGCGGGGGCGAAGCCGGTTCCGGCTGCGGGGCGTCCGCCGGTTCAACGCGATCCTCCTCGGTGCTATCGGCCGGCTGGGACAACAGTCCCAACTCGGCGAGCACCTCGCGAACGATGCGGTCGATATCGGCGGTCGTCTGAACCATGGTCCTGCGTCTTCAGGGCAACTTCATCACTAGTCTTCTACACCAATCACGGCCCAGCGGACCGGTGTGGCCATGTGGCCGATCAGTTCCCGGGTCGACTTGCCGTCGCTGCTGATGATCACCTTATCGCGCCGGCCGGCTCCCAGCCGGTCGACCGCCAGCACCGGTTCACCGTCGGGCGACCGGCCGTCGGCCATCAGCGGCTGGACCACCAGCAGCTTCCAACCTTCCATCGACGGGTGTTTTACCGTCGACGTCGCATGTCCAATCACTCGGCCTGTCAGCATCTTTTGTTCCAGCGTCCGGAGTCTGCCTGCCGTCTCACTTTCCCAGCACTCGCAGATTGTCGATCATCGAGCAGCGGCGTTCACGGGTGAACGTGAGCGGCGTGGTGATGCCCTCTCCGGTCGGACCGGCAATCGAGAAGGAAATGTATCCTTCGCCGCCGAGCCCGAGCCCCGCCATCGACGGACCGTTCTTGACGAACAGGGTCGTATCGACGGCCTTGCCCATCTTGGTCATGTTGGTCACGTCGTGGGAGTGGATGATGGCGGTGTGGCGGAAACCGTGCTCGCTGCGGACGGCCATCTCGATGGCATGATCGACGTTCCTGGCGCGGACGAAGGGCAGGAAGGGCATCATCTGCTCGACCGGCACGAAGGGGTTCGACTCGTCGGTTTCGCCGAAGATCACCTCAACGCTGTCGGGGATCTTCTTGCCGATGCCGGCCGCCAGCTTGGCCGCGTCCTGACCGAGGAAATCGCGGTGAGGGACGTCGTGTTTGTCGCTGCCTTCGCCGACCGTGGTGATGGCGGCCCTGGTGAAGGCGTCGACTTCGGCCGCGTTGAGCCGCACGGCTCCGGCGCGTTCCATGGCGGCCATCATCCGGTCGAAGACCTGCTCCACCACGAACACCTGTTTCTCGGCGATGCAGAGCAGGTTGTTGTCGTAGCCCGCACCCTGGATGATGCAGCGGGCGGCGCGGTCCAGATCGGCCGTCTCGTCGACCACCACGGGCGGATTGCCCGGTCCGGCCACAATGGCTCGCTTGGGCTGGCTCATGGCGGCTCGCGCAACCCCGGGACCGCCGGTGACCGAGATCAGGTTGATATCGCGATGTTTGAACAGCGTTGCGGCCGACTCCAGGGTCGGTTCAGTGATCACACAGATTAGATTGTCGATCCCCAGATCGCGATAGATCGCCTCGTTGTAGCGGCGTACGCCTTCGGCGGCCACGCGTTTTCCGCTCGGATGCGGGTTAACTACCAGCGTGTTTCCGGCGGCGATCATGCTGACGGCGTTACCGGTCAAGGTCGGCAGGGAGTGGGTCACCGGCGTGATTGCGGCAATGACGCCGAAGGGAGCATGCTCGATCACGGCCAGACCGTGGTCGCCGCTGAACACCTCGCTCCGCATGAACTCGACGCCCGGCGACCGCTCGCCCAGCGTCTTGAGCTTCTCGATCTTGTGCGGCAATCGGCCGATCTTCGTTTCGTTCATCTCCATCGTGCCCAGCTCGACGGACTGCTCGATGGCGATCCGGCGGATGTGGCCGATGATCTTCCTGCGGTCTTCAATCGTCCGGCGCGAAAGCTGCTCGAAGGCGTCGCGGGCGGCCGCCACTGCTTCATTGGCGTCGGTGAACTGGCCGAACCGGCCTGCGTAACTGCCGCCGGAGGGGCCGGCGACTGTTCCGTTGCCGTTGCCCAGCCGATTGATCACCTCTTGCACTACGCTACGGATCAAGGCCTCATTCACTTGCATGACGAAGGACCCTTCTTGTATGTCTCAAACGGTCTTTTTCTGACGGGTTATTGAGCGAGGCGGGACGCGGCTCACTCCTTGGACGGACCTTCCTTGGCGTAGACGCAAGCGTGGTCGATGTGGACGCTGTCGACGATACCGATCACCACCGTGTCGACCGGGAGGTTCTTGGTCTCCGGCGTCAGCCGGGCGCTGGAGCCCTGGCAGATCAACACGAATTCACCTTCGCCGGCCCCAACCGTGTCGACCGCCACAAACGTGCGGCCGGTCGTGACCAGGCGATCCCGCGTTTTGCCGTCGAGCCGGTAAGGTTCGACCATGAGCAACCTCTGGCCGACCATCGACTCGACCTTCTGGGTCGCGATCATCGATCCCGTGACTTTGGCTACAAACACCTTGGCTGTCCTGCTTGTTGAGGGCCGTTCGAGAGAGCGAATTCCTCTTCTCGACCTCGCCCTGCCTCGTAGGGAGGCGCTGATCGTGTGGTCGTGGTTCGTCCTCAACCTCCCAACAAGTCCCTTACCTGCCGGGCGACAATCAGTTCCTCGTTCGTCGGAATGATCCAGATCTGGGTCCGGCTCGACTCGGCATGGATCGGCGCCTCGCCGCGCGCCGAAGCGTTCTTGTCGGCGTCGAGTGCGATGCCAAGCTCCTCTAATCCCTGGCAAACCTCGGTCCGAAGGCTGGCGCGGTTCTCGCCGATGCCTCCGGTGAACACGATCCCGTCGGCGCCGCCAAGTTCCACGAGGTAGGCGCCGAGGTACTGCCGCACGGCCCCGGCAAACACGTCGAGTGCCAATTGGGCACGTTCGTTTCCTTGTTCGGCCGCGTCGCTCACATCTCGGACGTCGCCGCTCACGCCGCTGAGTCCCAGCAGGCCGCTCTTGCACGCCAGGTCGTCGAGAATCTCCTCGAGCGACTTGCCGGTTCGCTTCATGATGACCGGAAGTGCAAAGGGGTCAAAATCGCCGACCCGGTTGTTGTGGGGCAATCCCGATTGGGGGCTCATTCCCAGGCTGTTGGCCACGCTTTGGCCGTTGCGGATGGCTGCCAGCGAACTCGATCCGCCCAGGTGACACGAAATCACTCGAAGATCGTTCCTCCCGAGCAGTTCCGCCGTACGCACGGCAATGTAGCGGTGGCTCGCTCCGTGGAATCCCCAACGCCGCACCAGTCCCTCGTCGGCCCACTGGTAAGGAATCGCATAGTAGCGATTTCGTGCCGGGATGGTCTGGTGGAAATCGGTCTCGAAGGCCGCCACCAGGGGGATTTCGGGCAACTTGTCGTGAAGCAATCGCATGGCGTTGATGTACGGCGGGTTGTGCGCGGGGGCCACGCCGTTCATTTCCTCCATCGCGTCCAGCACCTCGGAGGTGACGCGTTGCACTCCGCTCACCGAGCCGCCGTGCACCGCCTTGAAGCCGATCGCCGAGACCTCGTCGGCCGACTTCATGCAGCCGCTCTCCGGATCGGTCAACTGGGCCAGGCAACGGCGAACCGCCTCGGCATGGTCGGGAACGGGCGCGGTTTCCTCCCGCCGCTGTCCGCCGATTTCGACGAAGCAGGGGCTCTCGGCCGCACCGATTCGCTCGATGCCGCCCCGGGCAATCTGCCGCTCGTCGCTCATGTCGAACAGCCGGTACTTGAAGCTCGTCGAACCGAGATTCGCCACCAGAACCTTCATGGCTTCCACTTCCTCCTGCCGGTCGCGCCGCCTTGCCGGTGCCCTGCCGGGCAAATCCGTAGCCTGTCGCAGACAGAATGCCGTCCTGTCTGCCGGCCGCGCGGCAGCGGGCGTGCCGGACTCATTCCCTGAGTCGATTCAGTCCAGGTAGGCCGCAACCACACCGTCGGCGGGCCGCGGAATGATATGGCTGGCGACCAACTCGCCGATCTGGCTGGCGGCATTGGCGCCGGCCTCGACGGCCGCTCGCACGCTGCCCACGTCGCCTCGGACGACCGTGGTCACCAGGCCGCCGCCGATCTGAATCCGCTTCACGATTTGCACGTTGGCGGCCTTTGCCATGGCGTCCGTCGCCTCAACCAGAGCCACCAAACCCTTCGTTTCAATCAATCCAATCGCGTCTTGCATCGTCGCATGGTCCTCAAAAAAGAAGCCGGATGTGTCTACGGGTCAAGTATCAAGAGTCACGCATGCCGCTCAGGAGGCACTCTTGCGAGCGGCCTTGACGATCGGCGGCGGCAGCACGAGTTCCAGGTCTTCGTGAGGTCGCGGAATGACCTGCACGCTCACGATCTCGCCGATCCGTGCTCCGGCGTTTGCACCGGCGTCGGTCGCCGCTTTGACCGCGGCCACGTCGCCCGTCACGAATGCGGAAACCATCCCGCTGCCGACCTTATCCCATCCGAGGAACTCCACGTTAGCCGCCTTCAACATTGCGTCGCTGGCTTCGACCAAGGTCACGAAACCCTTGACCTCGATCATTCCCAGCGCTTCCAGGGTTTTTGCCATAACTCGCTTCTCCAATTTGGTGTACCGAGACACTCTTCATGGTCAGGGGGGATATGATAAACTCGAGCGAGGTTCCACCTCACGACACCGCTCATCCGTCAGGGTTTGAACAACTCGACATTCGCTGCATTCTCCAGGTCGGCGGCATTGCCCTCGTCGGTGTCCAGGTGGACCTCCAGTTTGATGCCGTCACCTACGCGCACCAGCAGATCCTCAAAGACCGTGCGGCACGGCGAATTCACTCGCAGGCTCATACGATCGCCGTCTCGAACTCCGTAGAAGTCCGCGTCCGCCGGCCCCATGTGGACGTGACGTTCCGCGCGAATGACCCCTTGCTTCAGGTCGATCGAACCGGCCGGACCGATTAGCGTGCAACCCGGGGTGCCTTTCACGTCGCCGCTCTGGCGGACGGGCAGGTCGATCCCCAACGAAATCCCGTCGGTAAACGCCAATTCGACCTGAGTGGCGGAACGCGTGGGGCCCAGAATCCGCACCGACGGCAACATCCGCCTCCGCGGCCCGACGATCATGACGGTTTCTTCCGCGGCGTAGTAGCCGTCCTGGTAGAGGTCCTTGGCCGGAGTCAGCGTCCGCCCCGGACCGAAGAGCCGCTCGCAATCCTCGTCGGTCACATGCACGTGGCGCGCTGATATGCTGACCACCAGTTCGGGCTTGCCCGCGGGCCCGCCCAACTGCTTCAGCACGAGCTCGCGAACGATCTGCTCGACGGCTTGTCGATCGATGGGGAGTGTGGTGCTCATCTTCGCACGATTCCTCGTCGCTGTTTCATTACGACACTCCGACTTGGGCGACGACCAACTCGAGCTCGGCGGCCATCCGCAACTGCCACGCCTCCGAGATTTCGTCGTCGACAACCAAACGGTCCGGGGCGCCCAGTTCGCAAAGATGGGCGAGGCTCTGCCGCCCGAATTTGGAACTGTCGGCCAGCACGATGACCTGGTCGGCCGCCTTCATCATCGCCCGCTCGGTTTCCACGAGCAGGAGGTTGTTGTTGAAAAAGCCTTCTTCCGTAATTCCCGCCACGCTGAGGACGGTTTTTGCCACGCGCAGCCGGGAGATCATGTCTTCTGCAATCGGCCCCTGGGCCACACCGCTCCGCGGACAAATATTTCCGCCGATCACGACCAGGTCGCTTTCCGGGTCGGCCGCAAACAGGTTCGCCACCGGAAGCGACGTCGTGACCACATGCAGGGGGCGCCCGACCAACAACCGGGCCAATTCAAAAGTTGTGCTGCCTCCATCCATCAGGACCGTGTCGCCGTCCTCGATCATCTGGACGGCGCGCCTGGCAATCGCCTGTTTCTGCTCCCATCGCGCCGGGGATCGGTTCTCGAAATGCGGCAATCTTGGCGAACCGCCGGCGTAAAGCACGCCGCCGTGGATCCGCTTGACGGACTGTTGATCCTCCAATTGGTCCAGATCGCGCCGTATTGTCGATTCGGAGACCTGCATCGCCTCCACCAATTCGGGAAGCGAGGCAAAGCGACGTTGCCGAACGAACTCCAGCAGCCGGTTCCGCCGATCTTCCACCATCATCCGTCGCAATCCTGCAATCTGTCAGGAGACCTCATTACCCAAGTATCTCATGCAAGACGACAGTTTGCAATCAATTGGTGAAAGAAAAACGGCAAATACTGACCAACTAACGTCGAAAGTCTGAAGTATATCTATCACAATCCTTCGAGATATGACGTAAGCTCTGTATTATCAATGCGTTATGATGCGTGCCCGCAAACTACGCGCATACATCCAGAACGATCTCTATTTACTCTTTTCACCAATCGCCAACAAGAACCTCCGCTCGCCAATTTTCCTCAGCGTCTCGTTACAATCGGCCTGCCAGTGTGTCTGTTCGAGCGGCCGGTGTATCTTGGAGCCTTTAACCAAGCTGCGACCCAACGATCAGGATTCTACCAGCGCTATGATTCTGGGCGTCATCAGCGATACCCACGGGCAAGTGGATACCACGGCTCGGGCTATTGAGATCATGAAATGCCGCGAGGCCGAGCAAGTCGTCCACTGCGGCGACGTCGGTGGGACCGCGATCATCGAGCTCTTTCGTGGGCTGCCGACCCATTTCGTCGTGGGCAACTGCGACAATGCCGTCACCCTTCAGATGTCGGCCGAGGCCGCCGGGCACACCTTCCACGGTCGGATCGGCGAGTTGTCGCTGCTCGGGCGGAGAATCTCCTTTCTGCACGGCGACAGCCCCTATGCGTTGGAGCGACTGCTGGCCGAAGACCAATGTGACCTGATCGCCCACGGTCACACCCATCTCGCCTCGTGCCAGAGGTACGGCAGCACGTTGATCCTGAACCCGGGGGCTATGACGCGATGCTCGCAGCCTTCAATCGCCCTGGTCCGCCTGCCGGATCTTGAAATCACCGTCGTACCGGTGGAATCGGCATGATTGGGTCGAGCGGAAGCAGAGTTCCCCCCACCCCGGAAGGCCGAGCGGATGCCGGCAGCAGGCAGGGCAGGTCGTGCTGATCCCGGCGATGGCTTCGGCCGGTGCGACCCAGGACGCGATCGTAGACTTCGGCCACTCCACGGGCCATGGAGCATACCGAGAAGCGACGTCGCTGATCGTCGGCCGCCCGTCGTACCATGGCCTGGACGTCGATCGATCCGTCGATCACTTGTTTCATCATGTCGGCAAGGCTGGCCGGATCGTTCGGCCTGGCGAGCAATCCGGTCAGGCCGTGGCGTATCGCTTCCGGCGTGCCTTCGACGTCTGTGGCTATGACCGGCCTGCCACACGCCATGGCTTCGAGGATCACCATAGGCAGACCCTCTCCGAACAGGCTTGGCAGAACGAAGCAGTCGATCTGCGACAGTTCCTCTTCCACGTTGCTGCTGAAGCCGGTCCAATCGATCACTTCGCCCACGCCCAATCCCACGGCTAGGCGTTTGGCCTTTTGCTCGTATTCCGAGGTTTCGAACTGTCCGATTGCTCGTAGCCGTAGGGGCCGGCCCTCTGCCCGGAGTCGGGCGATCGACCGAAGCAGGTTTTCCAGTCCCTTGCGAGGCCGAAACAGGGCGGTCATGCCGAACACGACGGGATCGCCCGCCGCGCGTTTTCGTGGGCGCAGGCTCGCGCCGCATGGTACCCCGTTGGATACAACGGTAATCCGGTCGGGCGAGAATCCGAGTTTCCGGTAGCGATTCCGCAGGCTCTCGGAAACCGCAATGAGGTGAGCGGCTGGCGCCAGGCTTAGCCGTTCGAGAAAGGCGTTCACCCAGTTGCGCAGCCGGCTTGTCGTGTCGGCCGTTGCGGGGCTATGGACGTGATAGACCAGCGGGACGCGAGCGAGCAGCGAAGCCGCGGCGGCAACCATCAAGGATCGGGGAGTATGTGCGTGGAGCAGGTCGTAGCCTTGCCGGCGAATCAGTCGCACCAGAGTCCCGGCGGGGCGCAGGTCAAGACGGCCTCGCATGGGACATTCAAGCAAAGGGGCATGTCGGTTCTTTCGGGCTTCAGGAAACCGGCCCGGTTTCAGGCAAACGATTCCCGCTTCATAGCCAAACCAGGGCAAGGCGCTGCTAAGAAGGTCCTGAACTCTTTCCGCGCCGGCATAGTGCTCGCCGTTGACCACATGCAGAACACGGCCGACGACGGGGACCGGCAGTTCATGAGATAGTGTCTGACGGCAATCCCCGCTGGGATGCTGCCGCCAGAGGCATTCGCTCATGACTGTACTGGAATCCGCCATGGGTTTCCCTGGAGATCGCCCGCGAGCCGAGTTGAAGCATGCAGAGGCGTTCCCAACAAGCCGTTGGGCCTCGCTACGCAAGTATAGAATCGGCTAGGGAAGGACGTTTGGACCGGCGAGAGAATCGGGGAACTGTCGGAAGAACTCGAACGAGGCGTTCAGGCCGTACGACCCCACCCGGCGTCATGGAGACGATCAAGCCCGTGCGGGTGCGGTTCTCCTCTCCGGGCCGACCGCGAAGGCGAATCGGCCCGCAGGCAACATTGCGTCCTCGAAAGGAACGCAGACACTCCCGATCAACCGGCGAGCCTCGCGATACGATTGACGGGCTGGAAGACTTCCGCTTCCTCTGTCAGGTAGCGGTACTGCATCAAGTAGGCGTCTTCCGGGGTGTCCTCATAGTAGTCCCGCAGGACCGAGATCGCCCGAAAACCGGCATCACGGAAGAACAACTGCGCCGCGAGGTTCGTCTCTCGAACCTCAAGCAGGATTCTGGTCCGACGCTGCGCCGACAATTTGCCGACTAACTTTCGGACCATCTGCGTGCCGACACCGCGGCGTCGCATCTCAGGAACAGTGGCGAAGTTCAGCACCTGGATACGATTCTTGTTCAACTCGTAGATCATGAAACCGACGACCCGGTCGTCGTGTTCGGCGACCATGCCGATGCAGTTGCGTTGACGAAGACAACGAATGAAATCGTCTTCCAGCCAGGGGAACTCAAAACTGGCCGATTCGATGGCCAGCACCTCCGGCATATCGCGCCGAATCATCCAGCGGATGTGGGTACGTACGAGCTGCTTCTGTTCGAAACTCATGCTGGCCTCCGTCCTTGTCGGACCAACACACCACGTCAGGAATCTGCGCCGCGAACGCTTGGAGACCGCGAGCACAGGTCTGCGTAAAACGTTGCAACGATGAGCCTTCCTGCTCCCAACCGCGTCGCAACTCCCATTGCTCCGTAGGCTATCACAACTCCCGGAATCTGCCAAGACGAACTCAGCAAATCGTCAACCTCGCGAGCAATTGCAGCTCGAAGCCTTGTTGGGGCCGAGTGTATGTGGGCGTTTTCCCTCTTCTCCTATCGGAAGAAAACGGCGAAATCTGCTGGGAATCGACGCCATGGCAAGGCCTCGTCACGAAACCACCCAGACGAGCATATTCCATAGCCTCACACTGGCAGTTCCTTGCGGTCGCTTCGGCATTCCGCGGTTCGGTTACGAGTCAAAGGCGCCCGGCAATCCCGGCGCGAGCGATCACAGAACCGCTCGAATGCGAGCGTCGCCAGCCTGAGCGTATGGCACAATAAAGACTCACGCCGATCAGCAACAGGCCGACAACGCTGGGCCAGAACCAGAGCCACCAACAGAGGCCGAGCACAACACCGCAAGAATGTGGCCAGCGGTGGAGGGCACCGATTGCCCATGCCGTCAGCAGACCAAACAAGACGGCCGAAACGTACAGAACCGGCGACGCGGCAAACGGCTTGCCTGGCCTTTTCGCCGCGAATTCAACCTGGAGGACGGCGGCAGAGGCCCCGTCGCTGGAGAAGTAGTATCTCGGGGCAGCGCCGAATTCCGTGTGGTCCCACATGGCTCCGGGTCCAACCCGGGATGCCGGCAGGGACCCAAGTCGCTCCCAGAACTCCGTCACTCCCAGTTGCTCGACAAACGCCTGTTGAGCCCTGTCGAATTCCGCCAAGGCAGCCTGATCGGCGCGGACGGAGGTCGCTCGTGGGGAAAGAGCGACGGCAAGCTCGGCTTCGTGCCGGGCGTTGACCCATTCCCCAAGCCATCCGCGATACCAGGCCGCGTCCTCCTCGCGCGAACTGGCACGTTTCTGGTTCACACCGTGAACAATCGCGGTCACGTTGCGGAGCCTTTCCATGGCAACTCGCTCTTTCGCCACCTCTTCCGCGGCGCCGACGACCGCATAGGAGCCGGCTCCCGAAACGGTCCAGACCGCTCGCGAAACAGGCATGTCCTCCAATCTGGGGGATATCTCAAAGCTTGCTTGGCCATGATCGTCAGGTGCGATTTTCCCCGCGTAGACTAATTCGAGCCGTTGTGGCAAACCGGTTCGCCCCAGAGGAACGGTCCAAGTGCCGTCTTCCTTCGGATGAGGCGAAATTGGGACTCCGTGGTTCGAGACGCCCATCAGTCGCCAACTGGGAGGCAACCGCAAGACACACGATTCCCGATCCCCCGCATCCAGATCGTAGACCGCAACGCCACGGCACTCTCCGTCGGCACTCCAACCGAGACGGATATCTGCAAAATGGACTTGCGCCTCGTCCGGATCGGGACGAATCGTTGCCGAGTAATCATCCTTCTGTACCCGGTATGCGATCCACGAAATCCCGGGGAACTTGGCGACGAAGCGAGACGGCAAATCCGCGGGCGTCAAGCCCAGCACCTGCCAGCGGAGTTCGGGCGCAGGACCTGCGGGCAAGATCACGAGGCGTTCGGTTTCTTCGGTGTACTTCACGTTCTTCAGACGAATTCGTGGGACCGAAAGCCCCCCACCTTTCTTCGGGGCGACCGGTCCGGAAATCTGAAACTCGAATTCGTCGCGGACCGGCGGGCGCAGGACCAGTTCCCGCTGTTCCTCATCGGTTTCCATAGGTATTCCGGGGGTCACCAAATACGGGCCGGGCCAGATCTCCGACGTCTCCAGCGACACACGATCGACAATGCCCTTTCCATCCTCAACCTCCAACCGGCAATCGATCTCTGCAGTCCATGTACCCGCCACTTGCCGGAGCGAGGCAACCTGCCGGCGGACGACGACTTTCGGATCGTTGGACTCGATTCGGGCCATGGCGCTCGCCGGGGCGAGACCGTCGACCACCCATCGCGAAACGATTCGCCCCAGAGTCTCGTCCAGGTCGACGCCAACGGGCGGGCCATGTTCGGTCAATCCCTCCACTGACTCCAGTTCAACCACGACTTCATACTGCCGGTATACATCGATCGTGCCCGCGTTGCTCTTAACGCCCTGAAGAACAATCCGCGGGAGCGGCTCGATTCTCGCCCCCTTGGCGGGGATATGGCCACGAAGCTGGATCGAGTCTGTGCCGCTCACCGGGCTGTCATAGAACACGACGACCTCTTCCGGGGTCGGGCGGGTCCAGCGAATCTCCCGGGGCGCGTCGCTCACCGTGGCAGTCACTTCGTCGATCTCGAGACCCGCAGGGACCGCCAGGCGGTGCTGAAAGAGATAGCCTTCGCTGGTGTCAATCATCGCCTGAAACCGGCACCGCGTTTCATTCAACCGATATCCAACGCTCATCTGCCATTGCGCCGAACTATGCGATGGTTTCGGGTGGGTTTTGAGGTCCAGGGACGCCCCTGCGTCTTCGAGCCGATAAGCCATCGTGGGCAGTTCGAACTGGCCAATCCAGGCACCGGCGAATTCGTTTGCGACGAGCAACTCCGCCCGCCCTCGCGTTGCCTGTTCGCAATTGAGCCTGGGATCGACGGTCACTGCCACCCAGCGGCGCGAAACCTCGCAGCCGGCCGAACGTATACTCGGCAACTGAAGGCTTCCCACACCCGAGGCATCTTGGACTATGAACTCGCCGGCCACCGTCACCTTCTTCGCTCCTTCGTCGGTGAGCCTCAATCTTTCCAGGATTTGAGGCCGATCCATCCCCGGGCCGGTCCGATCCGGCGAGGGCCCGCCGACCTCCTCAACTTGATCGAGAGTCGCTCCCAGAACTTCGTACGTACTGCGTTGAAGAACCAGACGCGAGTCACGAATCAATTCAACTTCGCCGGCGAAGTCTTCGCCGATTTCATAGTGGAACTGCGTTTGAACCAGGGCCCCGCCGGGCGTCAGACGCAGCCAGATCATCTCGTCGACGCGCGTCATCTTGGCGCTGCTCGCTCGATCCGTCGGTTGCCACTTCACGGCAAGGGTGTCAACCGGTCCCAGGTCGACCGTGAGCTTCGTCTGCCCTTGACGGAAGTAGTTGCGCCCCGTTGACGTCGGAACCTCCACTCGCGTTGCGTCGGCCGGGATCGACAATTCGAGTCGCGACGTCGCCAGGGGGGGAATGGTCAATTGAAACCCGTTCCGAGTCACGCCAAACCCCGGGATCGGTGTGAGTTGCAGTTTCAGGCGACAAGATCTGGTCGGTTCGGCTGCAACCACGAGATTCCGGTTGGATTCCCAAGGGGGACGTTCCTGCCGGCCGTCAAGCCACGCCCCTTCCAGGGTCCAGTTCTTGGTGGTGTCGCCAAAAGCAATTTCCACCGGTTCGTTCGGGCGGATCACCTCGATCTCGTACTCCGCGGTGAGTTCCGTGACGGTCAACGGTCCCCCGGTCGTCTGCCAGTTCAGGCGTGCTCGGTAGTCCGCACCCTTCAGAAGCCATGCGGGAGATTGCTCTGCGACCCTCAGGGCTCGTCGCTGCAGTTCCAGATAGAAGAGTTCGGGGACGAAATAGTCCTCTCCGGTCGGTTTCTTGTCGGCCCCAACCGGAGCAAGAATCAAGGCCGGGCCGTCCGGCCAGTTGTCGACCTCGGGGGGCTGTGCCACAGCCCCCCCTGCAATCGCCAACGACACGATGCATCCAGTGATTGCGCCGATGACCGGCGTCGAGGCGCGAAGCGGGCGCGTCGACAGAATCCGTCCTGCGCCTTTGACTCGGCGTACGGTCACCAGGCGCATGGGGACTCCGCAAACGCCGCCCCAGAAACCGGCGGATAACCAGGGGACCCAGAATTCCGGCAGGTAGGCGCCTCCAATCACGTAGAATGCCACGGATAACACGGAAAGTGCCGGATATCTCATGGCCGCCGCCCAGGTGAGAAACGCCACGATGAGGAAACAGAGCCATAACCCGGCTTGCAGCAGGTTCCGATCTGCCACGAGGACCTCAGGAGCTTCCGAGCCCTGCAAGCCGATCTCGTGAACCGTCCAGCCGGTTGCGTCGCGCGGCACGAAGCCCGGCCTTTCAACGGCGTTCCAAGGCATCGGCGCCGGGGAAGAAACCTCCGCCCATTTGGAGGCGTCCACGAGCGACGGTAGCCCTTCCGAAATCGCCCGATTGATTTCCGCCTGCCTCGCTTCATCGGTTACTTGCCATACATTCTCGATACCGGGATGGACCGTCATCTGCTGGCCATGAGCGGCGGCCTTCCTCCCGCTCGTAATCACGGCATACCGGCCTGAGACGGCGACAGCCAATCCCGCCCGGTCCAGTAAGGACGCCAACTGGTCCACAAACCCGTCCTCTTCAGGGCGCGTCACGGCAGTCGAGGGCGAAATGCCCTGCTCCGTCACCGCGTCCACGTCCACAAACAGCGAAATCCTCCCGTTCTGCGCCGCCATCTCGCTCCAGACGGCTGCCATATTGCCGCCCACGAGTTCTCCCCAGTTTGCCGGAAACGATTCCGGGAACGCCACCTTTGCCCTGAAGGACGAAACCGGAACCGCATCAGCCGGGCGAGTGCTCCAATACGGCGAGCCGAGTGCCAACGGGTCCAACGGGCCGTCCGAGGCGTCCCGTCCCATGGGGCCCCAGACACACGCGGGCCATCCGCGAGGTACGCCCGAGAAACTCGCCATGCCTTTCGTGTCGAGCATTTGACGACCGGGAGGCAGCCACAGAATCCAGTTTCGTTTCCAAACGGGTATATCCGGCTCAGGAAACGGGATTTGCAGCGGCTGGAGGGCCGCCCAACGAGCGCCGACCGTTCGGTAGCAGACGGCGACCTCATGGAATCGACGCGTGGGGCTCAAACGCACGGCAATCTTCGGCGGCCGGCCCGTTGGCGCCGACTCCGGTGGAATCCGTTGTCCGTCGATTTCCACGCTGTCGATCCACTCGGCACGGATCGGGGGGGGCATTACGAGTGTGAGCAGCGGGGCGCCGACGCTCTCAATGCGGTAGGACGCCACGTGCCGGGCTTCGCCCGTGGGCTCCAGTCGAGACTCCAGTTGGCTCAGCCACACCCAGGCCTCGGGGAGGCTCGGCGACGTATCACGGATCCGCAAGAGGACGGGAGCAGTGCCCGGCCCCAGACTGTGCAGGGGGTCAAAACGGTATGTGGGCCGCGCTATCTCGCCGGTATCCAACAGCGGATCCGGCGGTTCCGGCGTGAGACCGCGATTCTCGACGCTCACGGCCTCCGCTCCCGACGTGCCTATCGACAGACGCCCCTTCTGATCCGCGGCGTCGGGGAGCCTCGCCAACCCGATTGCCGTACCGTCGTCAACAGGAAAAGCCCGGACCGCCCGGATTCTGAATGGGCCGGTCTGGCTCGGTCTGAGTCTCACGGCCCAGCGTTCCAACTCCGAGGATTCTCCCGGCTGGAGCTGCGCGTTCAGATGCACTTCCTCTTCCGAAAGGGAATCCCAACGAAGCGGAGATCCGGGGCGCTTCATCAACTCGACCACAACGCTATCGAGACGAACGGATTGCGGTTTGACCAGGAACACATAGTCTTCGGTCGCCTGCCGTCCCAGCACCGAGACCGATACGTCGATCTCTGCCGAAAACAACGACTGTCGCCGTTTCAGCATAATTCCGAGATCCTTGTCGGTACCGTCGTGTCGATAGATGTTGCCCCGCAGCGGTTCGGCGAGCAACTGTCTTTCGCGGGTCGTCAGATTCTGCGGTTCGCGTTGCCCAAGCGTCTCGATCCCGGACAACTCGAGTTGGTACGGCTCCGGGGCAAACAGCGACACCAGAGCGACGCCAAGCTTGCCGCCGTCGAATTCCACCGGAACGACGTCGCCGGCGGAATAACGGATTCCCTCCGTCGGTTCCAGACGGCGGGCCGACACCACGAGTTTGATCGGAGTGTTCGTCGAAACCGGCTTGGCCAGTTCGACCACGAGTTGCCGTTTCGCCTGGTCCGCCGGTTCGATGCGCCAGTCGGCAATGGCGCCGGAAGGATCCGACTGGATGGAGTCGACGATCCACGACGGCGTCACTTGGCCGACTACTTCCAGGTGCTCGCCTTCCTCGGTTTCGAGCAGGACGGTTTGTCGCCCGGCAATCTGCCCGGCGCTCATTTCGATCGCCACTCCGTAATCGATCTTCGGAGGCGTTTGTTCCTGTCCCAAGACAACTTCAATCCCGGCGTCCGGCGCGAAGAGCTGCAGGTCGACCGTGTCCGTGGTTCTCCGTGCTTGCTGCGGGCGCACCTGGGTAATTCGTCCGTCTCGGGACGTTATGTCGTTCAATCGCAGGGGATGCTGAACCGTCACGGACGCAACCGACTCGCACCAATGGACTCCCTCAACCGTCACCGCAGGGAGACGCCACGGTTCGTCCAAGCGGATCTGTGCCAGGGCTTTCAGAGTCAACTCGCGTCCCAACCCGTGCAGCGGCAGCTTGGGGTCGACGATCACTCGCCGTGCCGCTTGGCGTTGCCCGGAAATTTCACTCCAACGGATCGGAGTATCGCCGTCCGATACGGCGACCAGATTCAACTCCCTGGGGATGAGCAATTCCAGGCGGCGCAGGGGTTGGCCCAGGACGTCGAATCGCAACTTGACCGACAGTTCAAGGCTTCCCGGCGCCAGCGCGTACCGCGAGTCTTGGCGAAGCTCGGTGAACTGGCTGTGTCCTTCCGGGTCGCCCTGGGGAGCAATCCGCAACGCCACAAGATTCTGAACGCCCAAGTCGATTTGCCAGGTGTGCATGCCTTCCGCGGAGGCCTTCTTGCGCGAGAGGATTCCCCCAGGGAACGTGGAGGTTCGGTCCTCCGGCAAGGGCAGAATCATCGGAATACGATCTTCCGGCAAGGTCAGGACCAATTGCGACATCGGACATCGCGGCAGTTTCAACACGAAATCAGCGCCCGCCAGGGGCTGCGGGGAACCTTTGAGCGACCACTCGAAATCGAGGGTTCCCCTTTGGTCGACGCGCAGTTCGAACCGGCCGTCCGGCCCCAAACCCAGGCGAGCCGGTTCCCCGTCTCGATCGGCCCAACCGGCCTTGCCGATAGCGAGACCAAAGGGCTCCAAGGGGAGGACGGTTTCGATGGGGCCGGAGTGGTCAATTTCCAGCAAGGCACGGCCGTCGACCAGCTCGTCATTCACGAATCGTGCCTCATAGCGAGCCGATCGGATCGACGGAGGATGGTCAACATGAGCCCTCCGGAGCAACTCGCGAAACTCGCCCGGCGCAACCCGACGATGGTCTCCGTCGTCGATTTTGGGTTCCCATTCCGCCCGGCGATCGGCTGGTCCGTAGACCATGATGTATTCCAGGCGTTTCTCGCTCGGATTGTCAGGCTGGGACACATCGGAAGCACTCGCCGGTCTGCCCGATTCGGTGGGAGAAACGGTCTCCTGGCCGGAAGCACCAACGGCATACCCTGCCATGAGTACCACCGCTCCCGCCAACTGCCCCAGCGGCAATCGCCGAGTACTCATGGCCGTGGCCGGCCGCACACTCCAAGCCTCGCTCGCCATCTGTCACCGTTCCCGTCAACGTTCCTGGGCGTGAACCGCTGCCGCGTCCGGCTCGGTCGCCGTGGAGCGGAGAAGCTCGACTTCCGAAGAACCGAATTGAGCCTGCGTGGAACCTCGCTCCAAGATCGAACTGGGGAGATCGCGGCGAACCGAGCGCCGTCGCCCCCTCACTGTAGCGCGATAGAGGACTGCCCCGAGCAACGAGAGTACCAATCCCATTCCTGTCGCCTGGGCAAGCAAGAGCGATTCTCCCGGCCAGACGACGGCTCCTCCGCCAATTGCCACGATCAAAATGAGGCCGAACAGGGGGTGCCGAGTTCGCGGGAAGTAGATCAACAACAGACCAACCAGCAAGGTTGCCCCCGACGCCGCTCCCACGATCCAGGTGCGGCTGGCAGTCGCCAGTTCGGCCGATTCCGCAGGCCCGAACTTGCTGAACAGATAACGACTCGTGGCCTTCGGAACTTGCTCTCCCGATGCCGTGCCGATCCACTTCTCCAAATCCGCCTGCTCCTTGGTCGGAATCCTCCCCCACCACGCGCCGGTCCAAGCCCACCGGTACTCCGCCGTGAAGTCCTTGGGCGCCGAGACGACATGCTCGCTCTTCGGCAGGACCAATTGCCAGTAAATGCGTTGCACCCACACGTTGTCAAGCAACCGGGCGAACTCGAATTTCATCCGGCCTCTTGCGGGGCGCGACTTCACCAGGTACCGAAGTTCCAAAACGCGAGCTCGCGCCGGCGACTCCGGCGGCAGAGATACACGCACCTGGTGATCCGACAATTCGTAGACTGCATCCCGGCCGTCGACGAGAACGCGGAGGAAATCCGTGTCGGCGGCCGACGGCAACGACAGGACCAGGGTGCGACGATCGCTCACGACCCGATAAACCACCCGGTCGCCTCGTTGGCTGTCGTCCATCCACGTCTGAATCCAGGCCGCCTCAACCAGCGCCGAGCCGAAAGTATCCGGATCCCGTTGTTGAACGCCGAGAGCGATGTGCTCCTCGGGAGCATGGGTCACGAACTCCGTATCGGAAGTCGTCTTCTGTCCGACCTCGTCCCCAAGGACCTTCTGCCATGGACTCCCTCCCATGAGCCAGAAACCGATTCCCTCTTCCGTCGTGACGTGAACACGATGGCCGGAGTAGGTCACACCCTCGGGCACAATCAGCGGGATCACGCAGGGAACCGAAAGCAACTGATCGGGTTCAAGGCCGCGAATGGGGACCGAGTACTCAGCGACCAACTCCAACTGACCCTGCCGCGGACTGGGCGTAACGATTCTGCGAGACACGAATTCGCCTGCAACCGGCGACTTCTCTACAGCCACGGCTGTCACCGCATTTCCGTCCAACGAATACGTCACGGCCATTTCCTGCGGCACCCGGAGCAGCAGGGCGAGGGTCGGTTCGTACTTCACGTCGTAGATCAGCCTCTGCCGAACGGATGCTTCCACGGACGTGATTCTGATCTCCGTTTTCCCCCCCGCCGCAATCTCCTGGCGGCGGATACTCATGGTGGCGGCAAACGTCACCTCTCCCACAACGCCCGCCTCACCAGGCTGCGCCACCGCACCTCGATAACATAGCGGCTCTTGGCGGCTTACCGGCACGTCAAGTGAAGCGGGAGGGGCCACCTTTTCCAAACCCTTCGTCTTCTCTGCGTCCTGCCGGAGTTCGACGTTATCCGCGGGAAACACATTCAAGGTCAGCGAACTCAATGTCGTCGCATCCGGTTTCGGCATCGGCAGTTCGAGGGATTGCTTCTTGGGATCGATAGGTCGGGAAGCGTTCACCGACAGTTCGATCAACTCACTCATGACGCCTTCTTGAAGACGGATTGTCAGCACGCCTGATTCGTCCGGCGCCCATTCCTCCTGAACCACCAGCGGGTCGGGACCGACCTGATCGAATTTCCAGCCCTTAGGATCGATCCTGAACTGGAAAGCCTTGTCTCCACGAACGGCATATTTCAGTTTTGCGACCAGTCGAGCCTGATCGGGCCCGATCGACAGATCATAGTGCGGTTCGACGCCGATCCGCACCTGCCTGGGAAGGACCCTCGCCGCCAGAGAAAAAGGCTGCTCGTAATAGCGATACTTGGCGACGACGTCTTCCGAATCCTGGAGTTCGGGAACTTCCGATACCGGGGTCACGCCGCGTCCTTCATCACAACGCACATTTCCATCTCCCCGTGCGCGGATCACGACGTATCCGCGCTGATCGATCGCCTTGGACACTGCGAATCCAGCCAAGGAGAACCGGCCATTCTCCGACACCTCGCTGGTCGCCCGCAGGGTCACTGAGGCTGATCCCGAGTTTGCCACCGGTTTGGCGAGAACCACCTCGACAAGTCGCGTCTTCGGGGCGGTTTCATTCGACTCGCTGTCGTCCTCGCCGGCGTTGCTTCCTTGGGCGTCTTCCTGTTTGCCTGCTTCCGCTTCTTCTTGCGGAGTCGCGTCCGTTATCGTGTAGTCCGGGTACTGCTCTTCCACGAGAACGGCCCCCGCCGGCAGGCGCACGAGGAATCGGCTTAACTCCCGACCGTCAGGGCGTGCCATACTTACTGTCAGTCTCGCTTTGAACTCCACGCTGTGGCGGTCCACCCAGCCTTCGACGAAGCCGTTCGACGTCAGAACGGGGGCCGCTGCCGAGGCGTTCCCGTTGGTCGGCCGCCAGGAAACATCGATCTCGCCGCGAAAACCTGTCAGTACAAGATCGGTCGCGTCCTCCCCCTGTGGCTCCCGGTTGAGGACGGTCCCGGCCGCCACTTCCGCTTCGGCATTGGCTATCGGAACTGTCAAGCGAAATTCGGACACTGCCGTATTGGGCACCGAGAGCACGAAACGACGCTCGGTGAGCGGAACGGAGAGTTCCAATTCGACCTCTTCCGTTTCGACCTTTCCCTCGCCCAGCCCTCGCAGCCAGAGCACATAGCCGGATCTCGCCGCCAGCGTGCCTTCGACGCCACCGGCCGAATCGAGCTCAATACGTTGCCGCACCCCGTCCACGCTGCCCGGTATTCGGCGAAGCACCGCCTGATCGAAGCGAAGAGGAATCTTCACCCACTGTTCTCGCTGCGTCTCAACCGTGATGCTCAACCGCACCTTCAAGTCCACCCGATTTCCCACCACTCGCCCCGTAGCCGAAAGCGAACGTATCGCTTCTTGGGGAATTCCCGAATCTCGAGTCAGCCCCTGGAGGCGATCGAGGACCTGGTAGTATTCCTGAAGCGACGCCCCTGGGATTAAGACCAGTTGGCTGTTCGGATCGGCCTTGTCCAGTTCCTCCAAGTAGACGTGGCCCAGATCGGCTGGCGGTGATGACAGCCGGGCACCGGATTCCTCGGCCGGCTTCATCTCGGCGGACTCCTTCTCCTGCGCAGCCCCCACCATGCACGCCAGAGCGAGATGAGCCAGAACGATCAGAATGAACCGATGCCGTTTCAACAAGGCTGGCTTCCTAAAATCGCAACGTGTCGGGAGCCCGGGCACACCGCCGCCGCACCCTGCAAGATGCGGTCGGGTTCAGGGAGAAGAGTCTGGTAGAAGAGATCGATTCTTCTAGTTTACCCAGACCCTACAAAACCTTGAAGGATGAAAACCGCTCGAAGGGAGTGCATTGTTCCATAAATGCTTATCCTGAAGCAACTTGAGCAGACTGGTTTTGATTGCCATTGTGGCCAAATTGCTGGTTGGCATTCATCGCGCAGATCACGGCACCGGCTGCCTGAGATTGGCGGTCGATGCCAACCGTCTCAATTGCTCCATCAGCTCCTTGTTGGCCGCCGAGAACAACTGCCCGTCGTCCACGTTGAAATCCCCCCCATAAGGGGACTCAATCGAGCCTCCCGCCTCCTGGATGAGGAGAGCACCGGCGGCAACGTCCCATGGTTTTGTGCTGTAGTTCCAGGCCACGTCAAAACGGCCCGCAGCCACATAGCAGAGGTTCAACGCCGAAGACCCTGTTCGCCGTATCGCCTGGCACACGCCGAGAGCCTGATTGAACAACCGCAAGTCGCGACTCTCCGAATCAACGACGCTTGGAAGTCCAACAGCAGCAAGACTTTGCGACAAGTCGGCGACGTCGCTGGTGCGGATGGTTTTGCCGTTGAGGCGTGCCCCGTTACCGGTCTCGGCCAAATAGCACTCCTCCATCATGGGACAGTAGACTGCTCCCACAACGAGACGCCCCTCCTTCTCGAGGGCTAGCGAAACACAAAAGTGGGGCACACCATGCACGAAATTGGTGGTACCGTCAAGCGGGTCGAGAATCCACCGGTACCTTGACGGCCCTGTCACATTGCCCGCTGTGGGATGGTCTTCCTCGCCCAGGAACCCATGATCGGGAAACGTACCAAGAACGATTCTCCGCACCGTCTCTTGGCTGGCAAAATCCGCCTCCGTCACCAGGTCAGCCGGTCCCTTCTCGCGGACCTTCGCTCGGCCAAACATCTGGCAGAGTACGGCACCGCCCGCTCGGACAGCCTCTTCAGCGGTTGCCAGAAAACCACTCGTGTTCTTAGCTTCAAGAGCTTTCATCTCATCAACCGGATCAGGAACGCGCAAAGCGAGAACTCGGCATCGCAAAGGGGAATCGGCCGGCACACCGCGATTATACCCGATTGCGGCCCAATTCCGCAGTTCCTCACGCCTGCCGAATCAGCAAGATCGGTCAAAGGCTCCGCCACCGCATCCTCAAAGCCTCGTTGACCGTCATTTCACGAGCGCACTCACTGCCCCCCACGCAGTGGGGTTACAAGAAATCCGCCCCTTCCAAGATTTTTTCGCAAAAAACTATGGACAAGAGCGTAGGACTTGGTATCATCAGATGAGAAGGGGGCCTGGATAGTCACGGGAGGGCGGTCCAGCCCAATCATCCTGAACTCGGATTCATTCTACCCCATTCATACGGAACGCTTCGTACAAGCCATCGGCCTCTTCTCTGTTCCGGCCCCGCCGTTTCGCGTTGACTGCGAGCGGCGGGGTTTTTTGTTTCTTGCACTTCCTCTTCAACTAGTTCGCCATGAATCATTGGATCTTCGAGAACACGATCGCGAAATGGCAAGGGGACTCTCTCGCCCTTTCTTGGGATTCCGCCAGGCCGCACTCGGAGCTACGTGTCTTTCATCCCGGTGGCGATACGCAGCCCACGTGTCGTTTGTTCGGAGTCTCTTTGGACGGCAGTCCTTCCGAGACGCTGCCACCGCTCGAACATGTCACGGCCTGTGGGGCAACGCTGCGAGCGGCGTTTTCCGCCACCGAACGATTCCCCGTGGACATGCAGATTGCCTGGCATCTGCTCGATCTCGGCTCGGCAGTCCTTGCCCTGGACGTGGTTGTCTCCGTCGAAACACGGCAACTCGATGTGGTTCCCCGAGTCCTGCTCTCTACGCGAATTGGAGATGCCGATGTGGTTCTCCCTGCGAATCGTGAGAAGCCCGAGGGCCGGCCGAAGACCTATCGCCTCTGCCGTCGCCGCGATGCCGGTCCGAGTTACGCCGAGATGATCCATCCGACAGACTTCCACTCCTTCGCGACACTCCCGGATCGGGAATCGACAGGGGTTCTCTTTCGTCACACACTGTTCACCTCCTCCTTGGAAAAGGGCGTGATCCTGAGGGCCAGGCTTCGGGGCCTGTTGCTGCCGCGTGAGGACGATGAGGCAACTGCCGACGCGTGTTTCAGGCGGTTTCTCGATACGCCGTTACCGTTGGGACGTTGATTCTCCATCGCGCGACCGTTAACCGTGGTACAACCGGCCATCGGTTGGTAGACTGACAACTCGGATGTTCGTACTGTTCATCCGATTTCCCCCAACAGACGCCCCGATCGAATTAGAAACGCCGTGACTGCCACCTTCATTACCGAGAACTTCCTGCTCCAGAACGACGACGCCGTTCGTCTCTATCACGAATATGCCCGTGATATGCCGATCGTCGACTACCACTGCCATCTCCCGCCCGAGCAGATTGCCACCGATCATCGTTTTCAGAACCTGGCGCAGATCTGGCTTTCCGGTGATCATTACAAGTGGCGGGCGATGCGGGCCGCGGGCGTGGCGGAGCGCTACTGCACGGGCGACGCCTCCGATTGGGAGAAGTTCGAGAAATGGGCGGAAACTGTCCCGCGGACGCTCCGCAATCCCCTCTACCACTGGACCCATCTCGAGCTGAACCGCCCGTTCGGAATCAACGACCGCCTTCTCAGCCCGGAGACTGCCCAAGGAATCTGGGACCAGGCCGGCGAGATGCTGGCACGGGAGGATTTCTCCTGCCGGGGAATCATGAAGCAGATGAAGGTGGTCGCCGTCTGCACGACCGATGACCCGTGCGACAGTCTCCAGCACCACCAGGCCATCACGTCCGACCCGTCTTTTGACATCCTGGTCTTGCCGACGTTCCGACCCGACAAGGGAATGGCCGTCGACAACCTGGCCGTTTTCAATCCGTGGGTCGATCGGCTTGCCGAGGCGGCGGACATCGACGTGAAGGGCTATGCGTCCTTCCTGGAGGCCATCCGCCAGCGACACGACCATTTTCACACGGTCGGCGGCCGGCTCTCCGACCACGGCGTCGAAACGTTCTACGACGCCTACGCCACCGATGCCGAAATGGAGGCCGTTTTTCAGAAGGCTCGGGCCGGCAAGGAGCTTTCGAGCGAAGAGATTCAGAAGTTCAAGATGACGCTCCTTTACGAGTTCGCCCTGCTCGACCACGAGAAGGGCTGGACTCAACAGTTCCACATCGGAGCCATGCGGAACAACAACACGCGGCTTTTCGCCAGACTCGGGCCCGACACGGGATTCGATTCGATGGGAGATTGGTCCGTGGCGCTGCCTTTGTCGCGTTTTCTTGACCGGCTCGACCGAGACGACCGCCTGGCCAAGACGATCCTCTACAACCTCAATCCCGGCATGAACGACGTGCTGGCCACGATGATCGGCAATTTCCAGGACGGGGTGACGGCCGGCAAGATGCAGTATGGGAGCGGATGGTGGTTTCTCGACCAGAAGGACGGGATGGAACGGCAGATCGAGGTCCTCTCCAACCAGGGTCTTCTGAGCCAATTCGTCGGCATGCTCACCGACAGCCGCTCGTTTCTCTCCTACACCCGCCACGAGTACTTCCGCCGGATTCTCTGCAACCTTCTCGGCACCGAGATGGAACAGGGCCTTCTGCCGGCCGACTTCGACCTGATCGGGCCCATGGTCCAGGACGTCTCCTATCACAACGCCGCCCGCTACTTCGGCTTCGACCTGTAAGCGGCCTGTTGGCCAAGGCAAGTCAAGCGTGGGGGCGCGAGGTGGTGAAGTCTCCGGGCCGGACCGCTCGTCCTCCCTCTTAAGAGGTGTTCAATGGCTCTCTTGAGTCTTCGCGGAAAGAAATTCGAAAAAAGTGTTCTTTCCGGGTGAACCTTTTTGACAATTGGGGGTCTATCTATCCGAAACCAATGGGGAGATGTTGTTTTTCCCCTTGGGAATTGGGGGATCAGCCCCCAATGGGGTTGACACCGATTTGCCTCGGTGGCACCCTTACATTAGAAGGCGAGTTCACTTCGTCTTCCTGGAATAACGCGAGAATTACCCTTGCGGCTCGTCCGATCCCCTATCGGTGGGTGCAGAGGTGGTTCCCGCAAAACTGTTCGTCCTCACACCGCGCATGGCGCCGAGGTCTTCCATGGCTAGCTTCACAAACACGACGACCGTCCGGAACTTCAATGTCCGCGACTTCTCCAAGCACGTCAGTGCTGTCGTTCGCGTTGTCGTGGCTACGGCTACGGACTCGTTGCGCCTGTGTCTTATTGCGCGGATTCTTCTTGCACGGCTCATTGAACGAGCCGCGGCCGGGCATCAGGGCTTATCAGCCTATTGCCATCAAGCCGCCGGCCCGTTCGGACAGCCCATCGGCTCGAAGACGAAACGCTTCGGGATGATGTGGCGCCGTCCGAGGCCATGTCTCGCGATACTTCCTGGAGGGTTCTGAATCTCGTCTGAGACAGAACCGTCCGCCTGAGAAGGAAGAGACTCGCGAGACCCGCGGCCGAGCCGACCGGGCCGGTAGCTTTTGCACGCTCCCGTTCCGTCCTTACTCGAACCGACGCGGCGCTTCGTGTTCGTTTTCCCGCACACTGCAAGAAGAAGAGATATCAGGCGATGTTTACTCAAACCACTGCAACCACCCTCGACCAAGATGAACTGACTCAACTGGTCGCAGCCGCCCAGGACGGCGACCGGGAGGCCTTCGAGCAGCTCTTCCGGCAGTTCCAGCGGGCAGTTTACGTGACCGCTTACCGCCGGCTCGGCAACGACGCCGAGGCCCAAGAGTTGTGCCAGGACGTGTTCGTTCAGGCCCTGCGCAAGCTCGACCAGTTGCACGACCCGGCCTGCTTCGGCGGCTGGATCCGATCGATCACCACGCGGATGGCAATCAACCGGGCGGTTCGGTCGCGGCCCATGGCCTCGCTCGACGCCGAGGGCGCCAGCCCCGCCGGCGACGACGAGGTGGAAACCCCTCTGGCCCAGGTACTGGCCGAGGAGCGGCGCCAGCAACTGCACGTCGGCTTGAACCGGCTCTCCGACATGGATCGCAGCACGCTCACGGCGTTCTACTTCCGCGGGCAGAGCCTGATCCAAATGAGCGACGAATTCCAGTCGCCCGTCGGCACGATCAAGCGGCGACTGCACGTCGCCCGCAAGCGGCTCGCCCAGGAGTTGGAGACCCTGGCGGCAACGTAAGACGGCAGGCATACTCGTCCGCCAATCAACCGACAACCCAGCGCCCCGGCGGCGTCTCGCTTGACGAGCGCCGCCGGCTTGGGTGTCGGTTTTCTCGTTCGGTCGCGGCTCCAGGTACCTGGCCGGATTCTCACTGCGGCAAGTGTTCTACTTGAGTTCCTTGTCCACTCGGGAAATTTCGACTATTTTGAGCGGCAGCAGACTCAGCGTATTGTGGTTGGTGGGCCCAGTTGAATTTGGAGGCATACCGGTGAATCGACGTCTGGAGATGCTCCTCGAACTGCTACAGGGGATTGAAATGCTCGAGGAATTCCGCGAGCCGCCGGAGAGCATCGCACGCCAATTCGTCGCGTGGGTGAGCCAAGCTGCGATAGCCCTCGAGATCGCCCATATGAACGACGAACTAGAACTGTGGAAGGCAGCTACCGAACGAGTTCATTTCGCTGACGATGAATCAGCGATGTTTGCTCAAATGAAGTCGATGAAGGCTATACTACTCGGGATTCTCGATCAACTTGAAGGAGGGCAACCTGTCGATCCCATCTTTGACATTGAGGTCATCGCCGAATGCACGAGCTATGTTCGACGCATTGCCACCCAGGTGATTGGCTGTTACGAACGCGCCTGGCATGACGCCTGCATGGTGATGGTCAGGCGACTGCTTGAAACGCTGATCATCGAGTGCTACGAGAAGCACGGCATCGGTGCGCGGATCAGAAACACGAATGGTGATTACTTCTTTCTCGGTCCGATGATTGACCTCTTCATGTCCCAAGCCTGCTGGCATGTCTCGCGAAACGCAAGATCCAGTCTATCGAGACTCAAGGACATCAAGAAGACAGCGGACATGGCGGCCCACAATCGGCGGTTCCTTGCCAATCGCCAGGATGTCGATTGCATCAGGAAGGACCTTCGAATCTGCATTCAAGAATTGGTGTACATCGCCGGCGCTGATTCCGGCAAGCAGACGGTCTAACCTCGACGAAGAACGGCATTTGGACATGACAACTGTCTATATTGAAACGACTGTCCCGAGCTTCTACTATACGGCGCGCACGGATACGGAGTCGCTTGCGAGGCGGAACTGGACTCGCCAATGGTGGGACACCTATTCGCGGCGATTCCTCCTGTATTCCAGCACGGCAGTGATCGCAGAGCTAGAACGTGGGGAGCTTGATGAGAAGCGAATCGAGAGGCTTGAATTGCTCGACGGCCTGAAAATGTTGGCGATCAGCGCCAGTGTTCGCGAAGTTGCTAGAATATATGTTGAGCGACTGTTAATGCCGCGAGATGCGGGCGGAGACGCGCTTCATTTGGCCCTGGCATCCTACTACGGCGTTGACGTACTGCTCACATGGAACTGCAAGCATTTGGCAAATCCGAACAAATTTGGCCACATTGAGTCGGTCAACAGAGACCTCGGTCTTGCCATGCCGCTGCTAACCACTCCGTTGAACTACCTGAGCGAGGGTATTGCAGATGCCTGAAGACGAACTGGCGCATGTTCGGGCAATCCGACGTGCTATCTCGGACGAGTGTGACGGAGATCTCGATCGCGTGCTCAATTACTACGAAGAGGTTCAGAGCCGAGTCAGAGAGACCGATCGGTTCGAATTTGTCGAGGAACCGATTCGCCGAGTCGCACGGTCCCATGAGAGTACCGCCTGAACTGCGCGTTGTTTGCGTTTGACGCGTACAGAGTGCCAATCTCCTGAATTGGGGACAGTCACCACTCGCAACCGTCGGCCACGACTGGACAAACCCGCGGTCGAACTGCAACTGCGAGGAACCCGGAGAAGCGGCATGCCTCACTCTCGAGGAACACAACTCACGGCGGCCCCGGAATTCTTCCTCTTGATGTGTGTGCTGGTGTCGGCAGCCGTTTCGTCAGCCACTGCCGGCGAGAGCCCGGAGGGATTCACGGTGACCGGGACTAGCCCCGTTCTGTAGAATCTGAGCACGCCTTGCCGGCGCGGCGCGATTCCCGATCCCTCTGTGTCAACATGAGTGAGACAACAGCCTCCCGATTTATTAGAGTAGAGGGCAGCCATTTATAGGTGGGTGTTCACACCGCACATGCACGTTTTTGTCGGGATTGTTCGAGCACGCGAGCCGTTGATACATGATTTCGCTTTTTCTTGTTCATCTTTTTCGGCTTCTTCTTCGGAGA
>JAAYAY010000163.1 GCA_012719125.1 Planctomycetaceae bacterium
AAAGCCGAACCGGCAGCCCCGGCTCCGGCGGACGATCCCTTTGCGGCTCCGGCCCCGGCGGCGGCCGCGCCTGCGGCACCTGCTGCCGGCGATGATCCCTTTGCAGCTCCGGCCGGCCAACCGGCCATGGCTCCGGCGGACGATCCGTTTGCCGCTCCGGCCGCACCGAAGGAAGAAGAGGCGGCTCCGCCCGATCCGTTCAGTGCACCGGCCGCACCCCCGGCCGACGATCCCTTTGCCGCGCCGAAGCAGTGATCTTCTCGGGATAACCGGAGAATGATACGTTCAGGGCGGTTGGCACCCTACCCGACACCACACGGGCCGGATGCCAACCGCCCTTTCTGATTTCTTGCATGGGGCGTTTCACCAAGACGGGTGGGCGGCAACGATGGGCGACCTGAAGAATCCCAGACTGATCTATCTGAAAGGCTTCCTTTTCTTGCTGATCGGTCTGGCTGCTTCGACCTTGCTGCTGATCGAGGCTCCCAGCCTCAAGGTCGCCCTGCTTCTTGTGTTGGCGATTTGGGGTTTTGCCCGTGCCTACTACTTCGCGTTCTACGTCATCCAACACTATGTGGACGACACCTATAAGTTTGCCGGGCTCTGGTCGTTTCTGCGGTATCTGTTTCGGCGGTGGGAGCGATGAGCAGAGCTGGCGTGGGGATGGGGAGTTGACTGTCCTCGCTTACGCTTCGGGTTTGTGTTGGCTTTCTTGAAGGTACTTTTTGGCTGCTTCCAGGACCGTGTCGCGGCCTACGGCAAGGTCGCGAGCGGATTGACGCAGGGGGACGTCAGGCTCCAAGCCACGGAGTTCGATAGGGCGATCGAGGAAACCCGTGTAGGCCTTCACCGGAAACTGAACTCGATACAGGCCGTTTTTGAGGGGATAGGTGGTCTTTCGCGACGACGCCCCCGCGGTTGTCTCACCGAAAGTCCTGGCCCGGCCCTCGGCAATAAACCAGGAGGCCCATCCTTCTCCCGCGCTGATGCAGCGTGCGTCGAGCAACACGGCCATCGGCCCGTGGAAACGGGGCCGGTCGGGTTCTTGGCCGTCGTCCGGGGCGAAGTTGCGAAGGGCCCGCGATGCGTCGAAACCACCGCCGCTGTTGCCGCGAACGTCGACGATAAGGCCTTTGGCATCTTTTAACTCGCCGACCGCGCGATCCAGTCGTTCGACCAGGTCGCCAGCGATCCGCCGCACGTAGATGTATCCAATATCGCCGTTGAGCTTTGTCCATGAGACGTTGGCCGAATCGGAGATCCCCGAGATCGGCACGGGCAGACGGGGGAGGTAGCGGACTCCGAGCGTGCAGTGCAACTTGAAGGTGACGAGCTCGCCGTCCAGTCGCTCCAACTCGACTTCCACGACTTGTCCTTGGGTCATTTGCCGGCAGAACATCCTTGCGGACTGATAGCGCAGGTAGCGATTGCTAGAGTACCCCACGTACCGAGTCATCTCCTTCATCCAGGATTCCATGGCGTCGGCAACCGGCACGCCATTGAGTTTCACGAGCGTCATCCCCACCGCGACGCCAGCGTCTTTGGCAGGGCCGCCGGCGTCGACGTAATAGACGACCGGCCGATCCCGGTCGTCGAGCAGGCAGGCGAAACCCGGGTCCCATTGCGGGAAAGGTGGCTGGGGCAGTCGGGCCCTGGCCGGCAGAAGAGACGCGTGGCTGTCTTGTAGCCGGGCCACCAGTTCAAGGCAGAGCAACCCGAACTCATCATCCGTCTTGACCTCATCTGCCTTTGGCAGCAGTTCTTTTCCGACGGCCGGCCAGTCGATCGCCTTCAAGGCGAAACATGGATAGTACCGTCCCAGCGCGTCGTAGAGGTCGCGGAAGGCGTCGGCGTAGGAGACCTCTTCCATGACCGCCTCGGGGGCGACGCGTTTCATGGCTCGTCGTGCCTGGTTCGCAATCTCGGGATTCTCGCTCTCCAGGAGCTTTCGAACGTGAGGTTCGGCGTCTAGAACACGGAAAACAGTCGTGAATCCATCGACTCCGGCGATCATGTGCAGCGAGTTGGCCACGGCGGTGGCGTCGTCGCTTTGCAGGCAGACGATCACGATCGCATTGATCTTGTCTCGCAATGGTCCCGGTTGGGCCAACCCGTTCAAGTGATATGCGAGGGTGTTGATGTTGAGTTCCTTCCGGCCGAGAGTTTGTGCCAGCCAGTCACCCGTGAGAAATGCACGGACTTTCGGGAGATGGTCGTTGGCCACCATGTAGCGAAGGGCATCGCTGTCGGGAATCTTGCCGGAGGGTGAGGTCAATCGGCCGGCCATGGCGTCGAAATGCTCCGGCCCCAGTTGCGAGGCAATCGGCTGCAATTCTCCGCGGTTCGACTCATCCACGTCGGAGGGCTCCACCGGCAGGCAGTCGATTTGGAGCCGCCCGGCCTCGACCTCCGAGGCCAACCAGGCCTTCCAGTTCATTCCGGGGGGAAGAGATTGCAGGCCGGTCAGTGGAAGTAGCGCTTTTCGATAGGCGTGGTGGACGGGGGTGTAGTTCTCGATGCTCTGGGCGCGAATCAGGTCGTCAACGAGCGACGAATCTCCTTGGGCAGCCAGACGTTCGATCGCATCGATCCGGATCTTGGGGTCGCTGTGATAGAGGAGGGCGAGGGGTGGGGCGGCAAGAGAAAGGTTGGTTGCCATCAGAACCAGAGCGGCGGCAGACAGCGATGCTTGCGGGAGGCTGGATCGCATCGGTTGGTTCCGTGAGGTCAAGGGGAGATCGTGGGCGCAGTCGGGTAGCGCGAGATCGAAACGGTGGTCGATACGGGCCTTGGCGTCAAAGAAAGCCGGATATAACGCTTCGAAGACGGCAGAGCCCACCAGCTCAAGCCCTCCGTACGAGTTTCAGTCTGCTTTGTGAGCGTGCTCGCTCACCTGTCGGCCATCTGGGGAGGTTAGGAGCGTTCGATTCACTTCGTTCCGCCCCTGAAGCACATTACTGAACCGTCCTGCAGACTGACGTATGCTCGCCCATCTGCATCGGCAGCCGCTGCCCACCAGGCGGGCACGGCCGGGAGGTCCGCGTTCCACATTTCGCTGCCGTTTTCGAGCGAGTAGGCACGCAATTCGCCCTTCGGCGTGCCGTCGGGCGGCTGGTTCGACAGGCCGGCGATCAGCACGGCGTTGGCTCCCACGACGATTCCGCGAGGCTCCCGCATCGTCTTGATGTCCCAGAGCGGCTTGGCGTCTTCCTGGGGCGCCATCCTGACGACCCGGTTGCCCAGCGTACGAATGACGGCCTCGCCGGTGCCTGCCTGCATCCACTCGCGGGGGAAGTAGCGACCGATCCAGTATTCCTTGGGCGAATAGAGAAGCCGATCAAAGGCGACCACGTTGCTGCCCACCAGGAACAGTTCGCATCCGCGAGGCGCCTTGCCCCACTTCTTCTGCTCGGTTGCCAGCTTGTTGATCCGGTCGGGGTGTTGCCAGTCTTCTTCATTGGGCGGCGTCTGTCCGCCCCATTCGTCGACGAGCCGGTTGAGGCAGCGGCCGTCGGCGGTGTCGTAGACGGCCGGCGAGATCACGTTGCCCCCGGCCAGGTAGAGCCGGTTCTCGTGGAGGAGCAGGTGGCCTTGAACGCTCACGCCGGTCACCCGATCGTCGCCGAAGAGGTGCCCCGAAGTGTTGTTCTGCCAGCGGATCTTCCCCGTGGCGGCGTCGAGGGCGATCACGTGGGTTCCGTCGTAGCTGGCGATTCCGGCCGCGGCATAAACGACGTCGCCATCGACGAGCACGCCAGACGCCACCGGCCAGGTTGAGGTCAATCGGCCGTAGGTGCTGATCTTGCGTTCGGCCGGCGCCACACGGAATCGCCAGAGCCGGCTGCCGGTGGCTGCCTCGAGGGCGTAGACGCAGCCGTCGCTGCTGCCGACGAAGAGCCGGTCCTGGTGAACGGCCGGCGGAAACAGAATCGCCCCTGCCGTGCAGGCCTTCCAGGCCGCCTTGCCGCTGCCGGCATGAAAGGCCCTTACGATCCCGTCCGAGCCGCCGACGAACACAAGCCCGCCAGCCGCGATCGGAGCGGTCGAGTCGACGCCCTGTGGCGGGCGGTAGTGCCACGCCAACTTCGCTTGGGTGGGGATGGGGCTCGGCGCGCAGGAGTTCCGCTCGTTGTCGGCCCGATAGGTGGGCCAGTCGCCGGGCCTGACGGCAAACGCCGTGAGTGCGACGGGAGCATCAGGGGCCGCCTCCAGTCGCTCCGCTTCGACGGCCTCCTGCTCGAAACGGAAATCGCCTGCCGGAGCCAGGGCGATGTGGCCGACGAGGGACAGGCTGCAATCGCACATCCAAGGTCCCCAATAGACCATCCCACCCGCGGCGATCACGCCGTCGTGGCAATCGGGGCGCATGACCGCGATCCGGCGCGGCTGGTTGTCGGAGACGCCGATTCGCAAGGTGCCCGCATGGTCGTGTCCGCGGGCGAAGATGCTGTCGATTGTGCCGGTCACCCGGGTGCAGTTGCCTCGCAGGCAGTCGAGATCTGCGCGGACTTCGCCCGTCCGTGGATCGAGCAACCGGCTGGGGCCTGTGCGGCCCAGGGCGTACAGCCCTTCGTCTCGGAGCACGAGTTGGTAGTTGCCGTGCGGCAGTTGCCAGAGCAGGCGTCCATCCTGGGCCGAGGCGGCCACGAGTCGCGGCCGCTGGGGACCGGCGAAGTAGATCATCTCGTCGCTGCACTTCATGTAGGCGGTTGAGGCGAACCCGAGTCGCGGAGACTGGGCTTTGTCGTGAGGGCCGATGGCAGAAAGAAGGTCGGAGTCGCTGTTTTTCCAGAGTTGTCGGCCCGAGCGGGCGTCAACGCATGCCAGGAAGTTCGGATGGGAGTAGTAGAAGATGCGGTCCGAGGCCATGGCGATCGCTCGCCCGTCGATCGGGGCCTCTTCGGTCCGCGTCCAGAGCACTTGCTTCGCGTTCAAGTCGACGGCGAACAGGGTGCGACCGAATCCCCAGGCATAGTCGCTGCGGTCGTACCCGCTCGTCATGGGTCGCCAGGGCCAGCCGGCCTCGGTGCGGGTGCCGCGGAGGGTTTCGTCTTCGTGTTCTTTCTCGCCGACGAGGCCGTAGAGAACGCCGTCCACGACGGCCATCCACTTCCAGACCGAGCCGGTCGCTTTGTTGGGTGCTTTGATTTCGTCGAGCAGTTCACCGGAAGCGGGATCGAGCAGCTTGCACGACTTGCTGTCGGCCACATGGAGCGCGTGCGGCGTCGCGACCATCGCATTCCGGTGAATATTAAAACCTTCTTCGAGGGGTCGTTTCCAGAGGATCGTGCCGTTGTAGCCGTTGATGGCCACGAGCGAATTGAGCCAAGGCCAGTCGCGTTGCTTGTAGCCGACGTGGCCGAAAGCCCGGAAGACCCGCCCCTGGGACGTGACGGTCACCTCGGGAAACGGCACGTAGTAGGGTTCGGCGAGAAACTGTGTGATGTAGGGTGCACGGGCCAACTGGTCTGTCGACTGGGGATTGTTGTCGGGGCCGTGATAGGCGTGCGTCCAATCGTCGGCTTTGTCGGGGAACGGCTTGGTGAGCACCTCGTTGCCAAGCAGCACTTTTCCGAGCGGACGGACGACGCGGAGGAGCTCATCCCCGTCGGCAACGACCCCGCCGGCAACGATCACGGCGTCGGCGAGCTGGTCGGCCAGGTGGATTTGCGACCAGTCGCCCTGCTCGACGTAGATTCGGGTCCCCAGCATACCGGCTTCCTCCACCGAGCGGCGGGTCGTCTCCACCTGACGGTGGTCGGGGAGTTGGACGTAGACGGTCAATTCACTTTGCGCGGCGATGGCCTTTGCCGTCTCGGCCGGGTTCGGAGCGATGAGGACGCAGATTCCTCGATTCACTCCGATCTGTTTGAAATAGTCGGCGGCCTGCGGCTGGGGTTCCACACCGACGGCCCAGCCTTGGAAACACAGGAAGAGCAAGATCACGGTGATCGCCGCCAGCCGCTGGCTCGAATTCGCAGAAAGAAGCGCCATGACTCGTCTCCTTTCATTTCTGTGCCGGCGAGCACCGCGAACGAGACGTCAAGCAGGGGCAAGCCGGGTTTCAGCAAGCATCTTGGTTCGTCGCGGGCACTGCCGCAACGTTTGTCTCTTGTTGAGCGTTACTGCCGGGGGCATCGGCCGGTTTGGGATCGCTGACGCCGACGGCCAACGCGACGACGCCGGCCAGCATGCAGAGCAGCGGGACCGTGTAGACCTTTTTCCAGTCGAACTTCCCATCGATGCAGTTGCGGTCCATGACCATGCCGGCAAGCTGGGTGCCGAGGAACAGGCCGATGCCGGTGGTGACGAGGATGATCAAAGCCTGGGCGGACGCAACGATGGCGGGGTCGGCGACGTCGTTGGTGAACATCTGGCCGGCGATAATAAAGAAGACGTAGGCCAGGCCATGCAGTGCCTGACTGGCGATAAGTAGCGTACGGTTCTGGGTAGTAACGTAAACAACGTACAGCAAGAGCCAGCAGGCGGCCCCAATGACCAACGTCCATTTCGGGCCGACAGTTTGCTGGTAGAGGAGCCCCAGCAAGAACAGGGTCGCCAGGGCCTGGGCCGCTTGGGCGACGGCCATGGCGGCGGGGACGGCCTTGTTGGCGATTCCCCGGTCCTGCATGAGTTGGGCCGTTCCGAGGAAGTAGAACTGCATCATTCCGGCCACGACGAGCGAGGCCAGGATGAAGATGAGGAAGTTCACCTGCCCCAGCATCGAGAAGGCCTTGAGGATGGGCGCGCCGCTGCCGCCTTGGGGCGGTGTGGCCGGCTGAATCAGGCAAACCACGACCATGACCACCGAGAGGATTGCGGCGAAGTTCAGGCAGTCGCTGCCGTCGCCTTCGGCCTTTCGCGTCATTCGCCAGCCCGACAAGAGGTAGCCGACCAGCGCCCAGGCGACGGGCGCCCAGATGAAGATCATGGGCGACTGGGCCTGCGGATTGGTGAGGTGCGTGAACATCAGCGAGTTCACCAAGGGGATGGTCGCTCCGTAGAACATGGAGTAGAGCAGCAGGACAACAAACAGCGGGCCGAACTTCTGAATCCGCGCCGAGGCGAACAGGAGCACTGCTCCGGCGAGATGTGCGCCGGCCAGGATCCAGCCCGTGTCGAGGTACTTGTCGGCCAATTGTCCGGCCAGGAGCGGCGAGATCATTGTGCCCAGGGGAAGCGTGGCATAGATCCAACCCGTTTGTTTACCGCTCATCTTCAGGGGCCCCAGAAGCCGAGCAGCCAGCACGGGAAACCAGGCGCCCCAAACCGCGTATTCCATGAACATCAATGCACTGAGCTTGGTGTAGAGCACGGTATCCACGGCATTGTCCTCGTAAATTTGAAAGGAGTTGGCTCGGAGTTCACACCGCTGAGTATAGTGGGGTGTGTGGTAGAAGCAAGCGGATCGGGATCTCCGATTTCCTCGATTGGCAAACCGCATTCTCCGAACTTGGAGTGGATTGAGCGTGGATGGTCAGGTCAACACGCCCATCGCTACGCTCTGAGCGTGCCACCCATGAATAATCCGGACTAGATTCCCTCGAGCCAACCTTCCTTCAGCTTTGCCCCGCGTACTTGCGGATGACCGGAGATCCGGGCGCTGAAGATCAGCCATTGGTTGTCGGCCGTCAGGTAGGGGTGCGCGTGGCTCCACTGCTTGCCGTCGTATTCGGTGTGGGAGAAGCACACGCGGCGGCAGCGGCCTGTTGCGAAGCTGCCGATGTAGACGGGGATGCCCTTCTCGCTGGTGTCGCCGATCCAGTACTTGCCGTCGCGGGATACGCTGACGTGTCCGAACCGCTTGCCTTCGTAGACCAGCGTGGCCTTCTCATCGCCGACCTTTCCCATCCAGATGTTTCCCTTGGTGGTGGAGTCTGCCGCCGTTGAGAAGAAGATGCTGCTCGTGTTGCCGATCCAGGCTTCGTGGCCGGTGGGACGCAGTGTGTAGGGTTGGTCGGCCGGGAATCGCTTCTCGGTCCCGCCGATCTCCAGTTCGCTCAGCAGCACGACCTTCACGCCGGGCATCTGGTTGAGCTGGATGAGCACGCGGTTGCGGCCGTCGCGGGAGAACTGCTCGTGTTTGGCGTGGTAGCCCGGCTTGTCGAGCAGGACGCTCCACTGGTTGGTCTTCAGGTCGAGCAGGTGGACGTTCGATGCGTCGCAATCGGGCGGACGAACGCTCACGGCGAAGTAGCGGTGGTCGGGCGAGACGGTGCCATAGCTGTAGCCGCCGCGATCGGGCGGCAGCTCGGCCACGTTCTCCACTTGCAGGGTCAGGTAGTTGCAGCGGCGAAGCATGAGTTTGCCGTCGACGGTCTGGGCGTAGTAAAGCCACTCGCCCCAGGCGTGGAAGGCGGGGAAGGGCGCCTTGCCGGAGAGGATCTCGTGGCTGGAACCGTCGTTCAGATCGAAGATGTTGATCCCGCCCGGCCTGTCCGGCAGGGGGTAGTAGCGGATGGCGATGCGGCGGCCGGTGGCGTCGCCATAGGGCTGTTCGCCGTAGATATCATCCGAAGGCCGGTCGTCGGCGCCCAGCACGAAGATCTCGGCACCGCTTTCGGGGTCGATTTCGACGGGCTGGCCGAGTCCGTCGGCCGACGCGGTGGAAAGACAGGCCGTGCACCCGGCCAGCAGGATCGAAGTGATTGGAAAGCGCATTTGGGTCTCCCTATGTCGAATTCGGTAATAGTCCCAGGATAGAAAGGGGCCTGTTTGGCGATGTGGGGGTTGGTCAACGAGTATGCGGTTTCGGCAATACCTGTGGGCAGAAGGTTCTCTGTGGAGGGGTCGGTATTACCCAGACTGTTTATTCTATGGTTACGGCGATCAACTTTTCCCGGAAAACACGTTTTCTGACACTTACTCCCCGAAGTGGGGCCCCTGTTGCAGGGATGCTGATGAAAAAGGGGGACAGGCACCGCAACGCATGGTGTGTGTCTGCTGCGAGGACGCAAGTTGTTGCGGAGCCAGTCCCCATTTTCACGAGCCGAGTGTTCAGGGAGGTGCCGAGGGGGGGCGCCTTGCTGGAGTTGGCTGGGGGTGCAGAGGTTCTCATTGCTGCTCACGATGTTGTTGTCCAGGCTATCTGCCCAAGCGGGTTCTTCCGCCGAATGGGTTCGGGTTTGGGAGTCTGAACAGTCAGTATACATATTTACAGTACTTTGTCAAGAGGGAAATTGAACATTCGAGAGAATTGTTCGCCGAATCGAACTGGGTTCACGGGGTGCGAAAGGGGGATGAAACGGTGAACTGATGGCTGACCGTCGGGAGCACGGGTACGTGTTGATCCGGGAGGGCCGTCGGCATTCTCGCGGTGTCAGAGACTCAGGCCTTCTCTGTCAACGTGACGGAGAGCACCATTTCCAGTGCGTCGGCGTACTTGGAGAGGGTATTGATGGTGGGGTTGGCGTCGTCGTTGTTTTCGAGCTTCGAGATCGCCGACTTGCTGATTCCTGTTCGGGGGTGGGCTTTCAGTAGACCCGCTTTCCCATGGTCCGTTTTGTCATTCCGCTCAATCCTCTGTTTCGAAGGCCGGTGTCGTCATTCTTCTCGCGACACTTGCGGCTGACTTCCTGATGGTCTTCGGAGACAAGACCTTGTCTTATTCTTTGCGCGTCTTCGAACGCAGGCTCTCTGGCAGGATCCGTGCCGACAGCCGTTCACCGAGCCATAGGACGCACACAATAGCCACAGGATAGAATACCCAACCTGCCGGACCGTCAAAAACCGTCATCGGCACAAATGGCCAGATCAAGAGCAAGGGCGCCAGTACCACGACGTCGCGCCATGTGAAGGTCACTGCACGACGCCAGTGCGCAAACCAGACAAAGGGAATCATGCCGATTGTGAACCAGACAATGTAAAGGTCTGGATATTCGAGGGGGATCAGGCGACGGAGAAAGCCGGCGAAAAGACAGGCGATCAGGATCAGCGCAATTCCACAGGCCGTGTCACAGGCAACGGTCAGAATTGCTCGTGCCGGAGCGGTTGTTTTGATGCGGGGCGTGGGCTTCGATGGGTTTTCTGAGTGTTCCGGCATGAGACTTGCCCTCGCGAAGACGGGTCTCTGTTGAAAGAAAGCGGCGATGAATCGCCGCACTCCATAGGGGTCACTCGATCTTGGGGAGTTCGAAGCCTCTGCGGTGCGGGCGGCCTACGTATTGGGCGGCCTCGGTGTCGTCGAAGGTTTCGGTGGCGGGGTCGAAGCGGAGCTTCTTGCCGGTTCGCCAGGAGATGTTGCCGGTGTGGCACATGGCGCTGCTGATGTGGCCCGATTGGATCTCCTGGTTGAGCGATTTGCGATCGCGGCTGCGGACGGCGTCGAGGAAGTTGCGGATGTGGGCCTGCTGGATCTCGGCCGAATTGCTTTCGCCTTCCTTCACCACTTTGCCGGCGGCGTCGTAGGCCGTCCAGCCGTTGTTGGTCACCAGGAGCCAGCCGTTCTCGCCATGAATGGCGGCCCCTTCCGTAATGCCGAACAGCCTGGGCCGCGACCAGAGCCGCATCTCGTACTGGATGAGATGTTTGGGGTATTCGAAGGTGACCATCATGGTGTCGGGCCACTCCTGGTCGTCGTCGAAGAAGAACTTGCCGCCGCTCGTGCAGATTGCGTCGGGCATGGTTTCGAGGCCCATCACGCAGCGGCAGTAGTCGATGCGGTGAACGCCGTCGTTTCCCAGGTCGCCGGTGCCGTAGTCGAAGAGCCATCGCCAGGCGCCGCCCACGATCGCTCGATTGTGGGGCCGCTCGGGCGCGGGGCCCTGCCAGAGATCGTAGTCGAGTTCGGCGGGCGGCGGGCTGTCGGGGGGCAGATGGACTTCGCCGTTGCGGGCGTTCTCCCACGCCCTGCCGTAGATCACTTGCCCGAGAGCGCCGCTGCGGACGTACTGGATGGCGTCGCGGAGAAAGGGGGCGCTGCGGATCTGGGTGCCCACCTGGACGACGCGATCGTGTTTGTGGGCGGCCGCCACGGCCGTCTTGCCTTCCAGGATGTTGTGGCTGGCCGGCTTTTCCACGTAGACGTCTTTGCCGGCCAGGCAGCCGTGGATGGTGGGCAAGGCGTGCCAGTGGTCGGGCGTGGCAACCATGAACGCATCGACCGACGGGTCGTCGAGCAGGGCGCGGTAATCGGTCAGCAGCTTGGGCGCCAGGCCGGTCTTCTGCTTCATCTCCTCGCCGCGCTGGCGGCGGGTGGTTTCGTTGACGTCGCAGATATGGGTGACGGCGCAGTCGGGTTCGGCGGCAAAACTGTTCATCACCGAGTTGCCCCGCCCGCGGACGCCGATGCAGGCCACGCTGATCTTGTCGTTGGCGGCCGACGCCTTGCCGATCCGGCCCAGACTCAGCCCCAGGCCGAGAGCGGCCGACTGCCGGAGAAAACCGCGACGGGTGCTTTGGGACATGGGAGAACCTCCTGGGTGGCGGATGGGGGGCTCGCGGGGCGCGTTCTGATCATGAGGATAGCGGTTGGGGGCGTGGCACGCAAACTGCCGGGAATTACAGCTCCGACTCCGTCAAGTTGCGGATGAGATGGAAGAGCGTGGAAAGCGCACTCGAGCTGAATCCCACGATAATCCCTGTCCAATGAGGCCAGGGATGGCTGGGGCCGGCACGGCGCAAGTCGACCCACACAGCACCCGCCAGCAGCGACAGATTGAGCATCGCCCACGATACGTAAAGGACTATATTGCTGTACCACGCAGTTTCATTGACGTACCAGATGAACCCGGCGAAAAGCAGGAAGACGAAGTAGGCTCGCCAGTATCCGCGGCAGGTTCTGATCGCGTAGATGTAGGCCGGTAACCAAAGGACGATCCCGAAGAGGGCTCTTGTCCCGCGGTAGCAGAGATAGGCATATCCGCTGTCAAACACGGCGAAGAGCAGATCGATGAGCAGCCACTCGAAGACCGTGAGGGCCCCGAGAAGCCAGATGATCTCTCCGCCGGATCGGGGAAACGAACAACCACGCTTCCAGCGGAGTATCATCAGAAGCGGCGCCGCAAGATAGGTCCCGGCAACGACGCCCCAAGCACCGAAGAATATCGTTTGCAGGCCATCCGGACGGTAGTCTTCCCGGTAGGCGTTCACCGTGTGAAACGCCGACATGTACACGGCCACGCAGGCTGCCCAAACCATGATATGTCGGATCGAGAGCTTCGGGTCAGGGGCGAACGGGGAGGCGGTCCGATCGGCCTGGGCGAAGGGCGAACCTGGAAGCGTGTCGGGACGGATGCCGGACGAATCGTCGCTCATTCTTCACCACCGCCTGGTCTTCAGGGCCAACTGTACGACCGCGACCACGCTACCGACGGCCCTTGGTCATTTGGGTAAACCTCTCCGTCTGTTCCCGAATCGCCCGCTCCGTGGGCAGCCGCTCCATCGAACTGGCGCCGTAGAAGCCGTCGATGCCGGGGCAGTTCTTGAGGATGAACTGGGCGTCGCCGGGTTCGGCGATGGGGCCGCCGTGGCAGAGCAGGATCACGTCGTCGCGGACGCTGCGTGCGGCGGCCGCCAGCTCGTCGATGATCGGGACGCATTGCTCGAGCGATTTGGCCGTGTGGGCCCCGATCGAGCCCTTGGTCGTCAGGCCCATGTGGGCCACCAGGATGTCGGCGCCGGCCTCGGCCATCCGGACGGCCTCGCCGGGCTTGAACACGTAGGGGGTGGTGAGCAGATCCATCTCGCGGGCGAGGCGGATCATCTCGACCTCGCGGTCGTAACCCATGGAGGTCTCTTCCAGGTTGGCCCGGAACTCACCGTCGATCAGTCCCACGGTGGGGAAGTTCTGCACGCCGGCAAACCCGGCTTCCCGGACCTGGCGGAGGAAGCGGTCCATGCGACGCATAGGGTCGGTACCGCATACGCCGGCCAGGACAGGGGTGTGCTTCACGACGGGTAGGACCTCGGAGGCCATCTCCATGACGATGGCGTTGGCGTCGCCGTAGGGCATCAGCCCGGCCAGGGAGCCGTGGCCCGCCATGCGGAACCGGCCGGAGTTGTAGATCACGATCAGGTCGATTCCGCCCGCCTCTTCGAACTTGGCGGAGATGCCCGTGCCCGCCCCGCCGCCGATGATCGGTTTGCCGGAGGCGATCTTGTCGCGAAAACGCTGGAGGATGGAGGTGCGGGGTTCGGGCATGGGAGGGGCGTCGGCCTGTTGTGTTTTCCGATGGGGAAGCTGATGGTGAGTTTATCGTAGAGAGAGTTGTGCGCAACGGCGCAGAGTCGCAGAGCACGGGTCACGGAGGCGGCACCTGAATGCGGATGTCGTCGCACTCGGGATGCAATTCTTCCGGCGCAGACTCATCCAAATCCGGATCCAAGTTCATATCGGAATCGTCTTCGATATTGAGGCCAAGGCTGTAGAGAAGGAAGCCGTTCTCCCGTCGTTCGTAGCGGAAGGGTGCGTCCGTAAAGGGATCCACAGGTAACTCGTCGAGGTACTCGGACGTCAGCATATCCAGCCTTTCCGGCCACTGACCATGGTTCGCACGATAAGCTGCAAGAGCAGCGGCGAGCAGATTGAGTCGAGCGACTGCGCGGGCGTGTGTGTGGGCCTCGTGAGCCTGGGCGACAGCGGGCAGCATGAATGCGGAAATCCGCTCGCCCACATAGTGTGATACGCTGTTCCGCGCGGATCTCCCGGATAGCAGGGAACCCATGAGCGAGGGCGCATTGGGCAGGTTGTCGGCGATCGTTTTGATCGCCATTTCGAATTCCTCAAGAGCAGCGGCTCTTTCGGCGTAGGTCGGCTTTTCAGCGATCGAGACGAGTTCGTCGAACCATTCATTGGCGCGTTTCAGGGGAACGTCCCAATCGATCAAGGCATTGAACAAGGACCGCTTGGCCAGGTCGTTCAACTTCCCAATTGGGTTGCTGGAGTAACCTGGCATTTGCTGTTCGGCCGAGAACCAGCACACGGTGTCAAGCAGCATGTAGCGCTCGCAGGTGTCCAATCGCTGGATCATGTCTGGCACGGGGGCAAGCGATCTCAGGTCGGCCAGGCTCTGCGCCGCCCGCTCTGCCGTGTAGCTCTCGGCGCTGATCAGGTGAGCTGTCACGGCAAGAGTCGCCGTCTCGATTTCTGTACTCACCTTGAGACCAACGAGCGTGGGGTCTTGCCCAACGAGGCGAGCCAGGCGATGGCACGTCAGAAGATCGGTCCACGATCCACTCACATCGCCTTGGAAGAGTCGCAGCATCGCGCGTGCCTGCAGGGCAGATGCGGCTTCGCTCGTCGAACCGGTTACGCTGAGTAACGCGCCGATCAATGCGCCTTCTTCGCCATGAGGTCCGCCATCGGCCAACATCGGCGCGAAATAGCGAGGCCGTTGACTGGCCTGGACGACGAGGTCGAGCGCTTTGCCGTTCTGGTCCAACCACTTGGAGATTTCCGAAAACTCGTCGTTTGTCCAAGGGCGGTTACGCGTTCGTTCGAAGGCCTGCGCGATCCGTAATCGCGGGTGGAGCATCTTCTGATCGTTTCGCGTCGCTACATACCGAGACTCTCCAAGCGGCGAGGTTCTCGGAATCTCGACGAATTCCTGGTCTCCTTCGCCCTTTTCCGCCTCGAGATACTCCTCAAGGTGCTTCTCTTCATATTGGTTGGCAAACTTGTCGAAGGGCACGAATTGCGACTCTTCAGATACCTGGGGGACGATTCCAAGAAGCTCGAAATAGCGATCGCCATTAGCCGGGCCGAGACTTTCGAGGCCGAACGCCTGAAGGAGTACAACGACGGCGTTATTGTCCGGCGTCACTCCGTCGCCGTAGGTGCGATTGACAGCCGCCATGTACATGACGGAACCGTCGCGGCGGCGTGGCTCGGTGAGAACGGTCGTTTCCTCGGAAATGGTGTAGTTTGGCGATGGGATCTTGACGCAGGAACTACTCGGGACAGAACGCATCGAGATCGGAGTGAAGCCAACCACCAGGAGAAGAGCGAGCAGGACGATCAAACTGAGCCAGGCGAGAAGCCTGCGATACCGGATCCGACGCATGAGTCGCTCCCAATGAGAACAGAAACCCTGGTCACTTGCCGTAGATCATAGCGGAGGCAAGAGAGCACGTCGAGCAACGAGATTGCCACACCGAAGCAGGCAAGTGGGGTCCGAGGTCGACGGTGTCTGGTGAAGGACGATCCAGGCACGTCAGATCCTCACGACGGTCGTTCCGGTGACGCGCCGGATGATGCGGCGCATCTCGAGGACGCTGAGCGTGGAGAGAATCCGGGCGACGGGGAGGCCGGTTTGTGAGACGAGGCGGTCGACGGAGGTGGGGTCGGTGCCGATGGCACTGAGGACCTTCTGTTCCAGTTCGTTGAGTTGGAGTTCGGCGGGGTGGCGGATTTCCGGGCCGTTTTCTTTGGGGGCGGGGTGAGCCAAGGGGCCGAGATGTTCGAGGATGTCGTCGACCGATTCGACGAGGGCCGCGCCGTCGCGGAGGAGGCGATGGCAGCCCTGGGCGGAGCGGTCGTCGACGCGTCCGGGAACGGCGAACACCTCGCGATTCTGCTCGGCCGCCAGGCGGGCCGTGATCAGGGCGCCGCTGCGGAGTCCGGCCTCGACGATGACGGTGCCGAGGGCCAGCCCGCTGATGATCCGATTTCGCTGGGGGAAGCTGCCCGTGCGAGGCGAGGCTTGGGGTGGAGATTCGCTGATCAGTGCTCCGTGCTCGATCAGCTCCTCGGCGAGCATGTCGTGTTCGGGGGGGTAGATGTTGAGCACGCCGCTGCCCAGAACGGCCAAGGTTCTTCCGCCGGCGGCCAGGGCGCCGCGATGGGCGGCGGCGTCGATGCCGCGAGCCAGACCGCTGACGACGGTGACCCCGGCCCGGGCGAGCCCTCCGGCGAGTCGTTCGGCCTGTCGGAGCCCGTAGTGGGTGGCGTGACGGGTACCCACGATGGCGACCGCCAGGCGGTCTTCCGGGCGCAAGCTGCCGCGGAGGAAGAGGAGGCCGGGCGGATCGTCGATTTCCTTGAGCGAGGGGGGGTAGGCCTCGTCGTAGTCGGGCAGGAGCCGCACGTGGTTATTACGGCAGAGATCGAGTTGGGCGTCGACGTCGAGATCCCGGTCTGCGGAGGTAATCGCCCGGGCAAGTTTCGGCCCGACCCCGGGGACGTCGCGGAGGCGATCCATGGGAGCGGCCAGGACGCCCTCCGGCGTGAAGAACCTGGCCAGCAGTGATTGCCGAGTCCGTGGCCCGACGCCCGGGACCATGGCCAGGCGGAGGTGGTTTCGCAGCCGGTCGTCGGCAGCGGCGGGCAATGGCGACGACTCGTCGGTCACGGTGGGCCTCCGTTCTTACGAGGTGAATGCCCTGGAAGAAGGTGACATGTTCATTAGTATATCAGGCAATCGCTATCTGTCCACAGGCTGAACGCAGGGGAATCTGGGGGAGAGGTACGAGGTTCAGAACACCGAGCGTATCGCAGCGTCTGGAAGTCGCATCCGGCAGATGCGACCCACTGAGGAGCCAAGAATCGAAGGCGGCCGACACGGGGAAGAGATTTCCCGAGTGCCGGCCGCACTTGCTTCCTCACCTTCGGGTCACCCCCAAAGGTCCGCGTGGCTTTTCGAGCCGCCGCCGGAACCCCTGATTGTGTGTACCAGTGCCCGTGGGAGACTCGAACGTTCTGTCAGGGTCTCTAAATGTCGGTCCAGCCCGGGTCGAGGATGAGCCAATCGAATTCTTCGGTTCGATCGACCTTGTCGTCTCCTTCGGAGCTGTAGGCCCGGACCCACTCGAAGGCCAGCGCTTCGTAGAGCGGATCGTCGACCGCGTCGTCGATGACCATCTTGGCCCAGGTTTGACCGTCGATTTCTCGAACCGTGAGGAGTTCCGTGGCCGCTGTAGGCTGCATCTTGGCCTTGTCGTAGCCTCCGTTCTTGGCTTCGGCGTAGACTTCGTCGAAGGCCCGGGCGGTCAACTCGTACGCCGAATGATCCTGGTCGTACATCATGGTCTTGTGGGCCCGGCCGCGGATCTCGTCGTTGAGCGTCGAATCTTCGAAGCGGGCGATGTCGTAGCCGCCGCCGGCATAGGCGATGACGTTGTCGAAGCCTGTGTATTCGACATGATAGCCGGGGCCGGTCACTCGGCCGACTGCCCTGCTCATGAAGAACTCTTCGTTGGCCTTCGACCCATAGACGCGAGCGGTACCCATCCGGCCGGTCGACACCGCTTCGGTCGATTCGAAGTTCTTCGCCCGGTTGTAGTATCCGGTGCCGTAGAGTATGCCGAAGTAGTCCTCGTTATTGGCCCAATCGAACTTGAACTTATCCTTGCCCTCCGAATCGTGCATGATTGCCTGGTCGTCGCCGCCGCTGCGGTCGTCGCCGCCCCGATTGGTCGCATAGCCCAGGGCGGACGGGAAGCCGTGCACTGCATGGGAGTATCCGGGACCGACGAGGGTCGACACCGTCGGCGACGAGGTGAACACGTCGTCGCCGGGCGAATCGTACAGTTTGGCGGTGGCGCCGCCGCCGTTGTTATAGGCGGCGAGGTTCTCGGCCAGGGCTTCGACGGAATAGCCTGTCTGGTCGAAGACGTCGATGCCGGAGAAGAACTGGCCGCGTCCGGTGAAGAAGATCGCCGACTCGTCGGCCAGGCCGCCGGTGAAGGTGGCCGAATCGGTGCCGAGGCCGCCGTCGAAACTGACGGTTTCGGCGACGCCGGCGACGTCGTCAAAGTGGTACTCGGTGCCGTTGATCCGCACGAGGTAACTTTCGGCGACGATGAACTCGAAGCCGTCGTCCGCGCCGGTTCCCAGGACCGTTATGGCGGAACCGTCGACGCTGACCAGATTCGTCAGTCGCAGATCGACGTCGGCGGCCGTGCCGGAGAGTTTCAGGAAGAACTTCGTCCCGGCGTCCACGACGTAGTCGGCGCCCCAACTCGGCCCGTCGGTCATCGGGGCGACCGGGTTGCCGTCGGCATCGTAGAGCGTGGCCGCGGCGGAACTCGCTCCCTCGCCTGCCAATTCGACTGTAAGAATACCGTCGTGAGCGGTCGTCAGTTCGTACCAGCGATCGCCCAAGGAGAGATCCAGGTCGGCGACGTCGTCGGTGAAGTCGACGGTGCCGAGATTGCCGACCACGTTGGCCACGGCCGTGCCTTGGCCGGAGCCGCTATCGTCGTCGGTGACCGTCGCCACGACGTTGAACATTCCGCCGGCAGCGTAGGCGTGGGTGGCCTGGAAGGTGCCGGCTTCCTGGTTGACGGTGGCGTTGGACGTCGTTCCGTCGCCCCAGACGATCGAGACGGTGTGGGTATCGAGGGTTCCGGCATCGGTAAACGAACCGGTGAGCGAGACCGTGGCGCCCATGCTGACGAGGTTCTGGCCGTCAATCGTGTTGATCGGAGTCAGGTTCAACTGGCCGACGACGGGATTAGCGTTGAGAACGGTCAACGACTCGCTGACGACGTCTTGGCCGCCGTCGTCGTCGGTGACGGTGAGCTGGACCTGGTAGACGCCGTTGTCGCCGGGCACGAAGCTGAGGTCCTTGGTGTTGCCCGATGCGACTTGCGTGCCGCCGAGGGTTACGGTCCAGGCGTAGGTGTGGGTATCGTCGGCGCCCGGATCGGTCGCCGTGCCGGAGAGTTCAATCGATTGGCCTTCCACCGCGTCGGTGGGCAGGTCGCCGAAGGCGGCGGTCGGAGCGACGTTGAGCACGGTGAGAGTCGTCGTGGCGATATCGCTCAACGGACCGGCGTCGATGACGCGGAGGGCGATCGTCCTCGCGGCGAAGTTGTCGGTGAAGGTGACCGACGGCTGGGGGCCGGTCTTGTCGACGTCGAACGTGACTCCGTCATAGTTGAGATCCCACTGGTAGGTGAGACCCGGTGCGTCGTCGGTGGAGCCGGTTCCGTCGAGAATGAGGGCGGTGCCCTCCGAGACGGTGTACGGTCCGCCGGCGTCGGCGTCGGGAGGCGTGTTGGTAACGACGGTCACGGTGGTCGTGGTTGTGCCGCGGAGGCCGCCCTGCCGGTCCTCGACTTGCAGGCCGATGGTCGACTCGCCGGCGGCAAAGTATCCCGCAGGCAACGTGACCTCGGCCCCCGAGGCGTCGTCGAACTGGCCGTCGTTGTCGAGATCCCAGCGGTAGGCCACGATGCTGTCGCCGCACGCCTCGTTCGGGTCGTAACTGTCGCCGGCGTCGAGGACGATCTGCTGGCCCACGCCGAAGGTGTAGGGACCGCCGGCATCGGCCACGGGAGCCACGTTGCCCAGGCTGACCACGACGGTCAGCACCGAGACGGCGGTCTCGGACCCGGAGCCGGTCACGCGGAGGGCGACGTCGTACTCGCCGAATTGCGAGAAGCTGTGGGTGGCGTTGACGCCTTGGGCATCCACGTCAAACGTGTCGCCGTCGTAGTTGAAATCCCATTCATACTTGCTGATCTGGCCGTTGGTCTGGCTGGAGCCGCTGCCGTCGAAGGCGACGTTGGTATTGCAGGCCACCGGATTGGGCGACGCCGTGAAGAAGGAAGTCAGCAGGTCATCCACGACGGCGAACGATTTGGTCGCAACGTCGGTATTCTGAAACTTGTCGGTAACCGTGAGAGTCACCTGGATGGGCGTGCCGTCGGTGGGCACTCCGAGTCCAGTCAGATCGTTCCAAGTGAGAACGGCGGTGGCGCCGGTAAAACCGACGAGATGGATTCCGCCCACGGTCCAGGCGTAGGTTTCGATCGCGTCGCCGGCGGCGGCGTCGGGATCGTAGGAAGCGGAGCCGTTCAGGGTGATTCCCGAACCCGCGAGGATCTTGGCCGGCAGGGAGAACACGGCTTTGGGCGCCTGGTTCCCTTCGCTCACGTCGACGGTGATCGAGGCCGTATCGGTCTTGGCCGGACTATTGCTGTCGGTAATCCGGAGCGAGACGGTGTACTGCTGGAACATGGGGAAGGTCACGTCGTCGACTTTGCCGAAGTTCGCAGCAAGCGGATTATCCTGGACGACTTCATATTGGCCGTCGCCGTTGAAGTCCCATTCGTACTTCGCGATCACCCGATCGGGCCGGCCGGTCGTCGAACCGGTTCCGTCGAAGTCGACCTCTGTGGTAGGAGCCACGACGCCGTCGAGATCGCTCATGGCGATGACGGCGTTGGGCTCGTTGATGAAGACGACGAATTGGCTCTCGTCCGTATCCGAAAGGCCGAAACTATCCGTCACGCTGACCCCGATCGTGTGCGGTCCGAGGGTGGCCAGCCCCATGGCCTGGAGGTCGTTCCAGGCGATCGTCGGAGCGACGCCGGAAGCGTCGTCGTAGGCGCCGTCGTTGTCGAGATCCCACTGGTAGCTGACGATCGCGTCGCCGTACTGGAGTTCCGGATCGGTGGAACCGGCGGCGCTGAGGACGAGAGCCTGGCCGAAGTCGAGGAAGTAGGCCGGTGCGCCGGCGTAGAGCATGGGTCCGCCCGCATCGGCGATCGGAGCGCTATTCCCTTCGCTGACCTGGACGTCGACCACGGCGACGGCCCACTTGCCGGCGGTGTCCGTGGCCCGAACGGCAACTTGGTAATTGCCGAACATGGAGAAGGCGTGGGTTACCGTGGCGCCATTGGCAACGGGATCCGCCTGGAACGTGCCGTCGTAGTCGAAGTCCCATGCGTATGCGGCAATTGGCGTTCCGATGGGGTTCGCCGCAGTTGCCTGGAATTCGGCCGCGAAGCCGCGGGCGATGACGTTGTCGGGATCGGGATTGGGGTCGTTGGTGAGGTCTACGTCGACCGACACGGCGTCGTCGCGGACCCGCAAGGTCGTAGCGACGGGCACGGACGTATCGGCGTTCACGACTCCCGGAATCGCCCGATCGGTCACTTCAAGGGTAAGAGCGTAGTCCATGCCCGGGGTCACGCGGCCGCCGAGGTGGTTGGCCCAGGTGAGCGGGAAGGTCGGGCTGGCCGTGGTGACGACCAGATCGGCGCCGTCCGTCTTCAGCGTCCACTTGTAGGCGGTGATGGAATCACCGGCAGCGGCATTCGGATCGTGCGACCCGCCGGCGTCGAGGACGATGTTGCCTCCGGTCGCCACGGTGTACGGGCCGCCGGGCACGGCAACGGGAAGAACGTCGCCCTGGTTGACCACGATCTGGAACTGCAGCGTATCGAATCGTTGCGGGGCGTTGTCGTCTCCCACGCGCATTGTGGCCGTGTATTGACCGAACTGCGTGTAGGTGTGCGATACCTTGCCGAAGTTGGGATCGATCGTATTGGTTTGAACAACGGCAGCGCTGCCGTCGCCGAAGCTCCACTCGTAGCGGGCGATCTTGTGAATGTCGGCCCGATCGTGCCAAGAAGGCGTCCCGTTGAAATCAACCGTATCGCCTGGGGCGATCGAAAGAGGCGAAGTGGGCGAACTGGCCACGGCGTGGGGCCGGTTCTCGTAAACGGTCAGCGTCGTTGTCGCTTCGGTCCACAGGCCCAGGCTGTCGGTGACGCGAAGCCTGATCTGATTTGCCTTCGATCCGGCGCCGACGGCCGGTATCAGGCCGAGGGTTTCCAGCAGTTCGGCGGAGATGGTGGGGTTGGAGCCGGTCGCGTCGATTGCGCCGTCGCCGTTGAGATCCCACTGCCAACTGGCAATGCTGTCGCCTCGGGCGGCGTCGGTGGCGCTGTTGGCGGTGTTGGAACCCATCAGCGATCCACTGCCGTCGAGCTGGATTGCGTTTCCGATGTTGACGTCGTATGCCCCGCCGGCATCTGCCATGGGGGCTGAATTTCCGCCCGTCACGTCGATCGTCGTGCTGTACAGGTCGGTCTTGGCCGGGCTGTTGCTATCGGTCACCCGCAGCACGACCGTGTAGATGCCGTATCGGCTGTAGATCCAACTCGCGTTCTCGGGATCGGCGTCGGCTCCCGCCGTGGTCCAGTCGCTGCCGTTCCAAACCCACGCGTTCTTCGTCACGTCGGGCGAGAAAGTGCCGTTCCAGTCGAAGTCCCATTCGTACTTGACAAGATGCTTGTCGTAGTCCGGGTACTCGCGATCGTGGCTCGAGGCCGCGGCGTCGAAGTCGATCGTTCCCGGTACGTACTTTCCTGCCACCGGAGCCGTCGTTACGACAAAACTCGCGGTTGGGACATTCTGGAAAATCTGCAGAGTGGTATCGACAATCGGGCTCACGGCGCCGAAGCTGTCGACGACCCGCAGGTAGATCGGGATCGGGGCGGTCGGTATCTCGGAACCCTTGAGGACCGGGAACCAGGGCCAGGGGATCACGCCCACCGGACCGTCGAAGCTGATATCCGGGTTGAACGTGTTGCGTTCCGGATCCGGACTGCTCGGATCGTAGGTGAAGTCCCATTCGTAGCGGACAATCGGGTCGGTCAAATCCCACGAACCGGAGGCGTCGAGAACGAGGTCTTCATTGGTGTTGATCCAGTACGGCCCGCCGGGAACTGCGACGGGAGCGGTATCGAGGAACACCGTGTAGTCTTCGACTTCGCCGTCGGCCGCCAGGCCCGTGGGGGTCAGATCGTTGCCGGACACGTCCTTGCCGGTGCTGGTAATGCGGACACGAGCGTAAGAATCGCCGTACACGGCGTTGGCAGGAACGTCGAAGTAGAACCGCTGCTCCGTCGGGCTGCCGTCAATCCATACCGACTGCGCAATGTGCTCGGTAATGTCGACCGTATCCTCCCAGACGCCGTTCCTGTTGAAATCGACCCACACGTCCAAGTAACCGCCGACAGGCGCGAGCACGTCGTAGTAGGCCCTGAACGGGTCCTCGCCGCCGGTGTAGCCGATCCACAGCAGGTTGGAGAACGTCACGCCGTCTTCGTCGTCGAGGTCGAGCAGGTCGTCGCTGTCTGCGCCGTCGGAGGGGATACCATCGACGTCGTGATCCACGACCTGTCCGAGATAGGGCCCGGTCATGTCGATCAGATGGCGGGCACCCTCGTCTTCACGCTGAGTGTGGTATGACCAGGGAGCGTCGCCGTAGTCGATCGCCCGGACGGTGTAACGATAGTCTTCGACTTCACCGCTCTGGGCCAGTCCCCACGGTGAGGGCGTCCAGCCCTCGGCGTTCGCCACGACGCGGAATCGGGCGTAGGTTGCACCGGGTTGGGCATTCTGAGGCACCAGGTACGAGACGACCTGTGGGCCGGCGACTCCGTAAAGGTGAAGGAAATCTTCATCCGCATCCCACGTATTGTTTCGATTCAGATCGAGCCATCCGTGCACGTCGGCGGCAACGCCTCCGGCCACATTGATGGTGAAGGTCGCCCATTCCCCCGGAATGAGGACGTCGTTTCCGACCTGCGTTGTGAGCGCGACACCGTCTTCGTCGTTCGGTACGGCGTCCAGGTCGTCGCCGTCTGCGCCCGCCGTGGGCTGGCCGTTGTCGTCGTGGTCGACCAGCGAGCCGAGTGTCGGGCCGTAGACAACGTGGCGAGGGCCGTGGCTTTGACGCAGGGTCCCGTAGTCGTCGGGGGCATCGCCGAAGTCGACCTGCTGGATATAGCCGAGGTAATCTTCCACCTCGCCGTCGGCGGCCAGGCCGTCGAAGGACAGGTTCGGATCGCTGCTGATGCGGAACCGGGCGTAGGTCGCACCACGTGCGGCCGTCTCGGGAACGTCAAAAGTGACTGTCGTGACTCCCGCGGCGTTGATGGTCCATGCAGTGCCGCCGAAGATGTGCTCGGCCGCTTCCCACATGCCGTCGCCGTTGTAGTCGATCCAGGCGTTCAGATAGACCGTACCCGTCACGTTGCTCAACGTTACGTCCAGAGTTGTCGTCTCGCCGGGAATCAACCGGGCGTTCAAGAAGTCCAGGCCGTCTTCGTCGCTTCCGTCGCCGTCGGCCAGCGGCGTCGGCTGACCGTCCCAGTCGTGATCGACCGCGGCGCCGAGCACGGGGCCGGCGATCACGTGGCGAGCGCCGTCGGCGGCGCGTTGTGTCGGGAAGGACGGATAGGTTAAGGGATCTCCGCTATTGGGCGCATCCCCGTAGTCGACCGGCAGAATTTGGAC
>JAAYAY010000013.1 GCA_012719125.1 Planctomycetaceae bacterium
TCGAAAGCACACCGGGGGTCTGTGGGGGCGAGCCTTGCATCGTACGGACCAGGGTTCCCGTCTGGATTCTGGAGCAGATGCGGCGGCAGGGGGTCAACGAGGCGGAGATTCTGCGAAGCTATCCCACCCTGCGGGCGGAAGATTTGGTGGCGGCCTGGGCGTTCGTCCGTGGCCACCGCGAGGATATCGATCGGCAGATTCGCGAGAATGAGGAGGCCTGATCGGTGGCGAGACTGTATGCCAACGAGAACTTCCCACTGCCCGTGGTGGAAGGATTGCGGCAGTTTGGCCACGATGTGATCACGATTCAGGAAACCGGCAAGGCCGAGCAACGAACGTCCGATGACGACGTACTTCAGTTCACCATGGCAGACGACCGCGCCGTATTGACCCTGAACCGCAAGCATTTCATCCGTCTTCATCAAGAGCAGCCCGGTCATGCGGGGATCATCGTGTGCATCGTCGACCCGGACTTCGCGGGCCAAGCGGCCCGTATTCACGCGGCCGTCGAAACGGCTGCCGACCTTCAGGGTCAGCTCATTCGTGTCAATCGCCCCTCGATGTAGTACGCCTTCGGCGTACAGGTTGCGGGAAGAGAACAACACAGAGGCACAGGGGGCACGGAGAAAGAGGAGAGGAAAGGGTGGGGGCAACCGAAAAGCGGCGACGAGTCGCACGCACTCCAAATGATGTAGTACGTCTTCGGCGTAGAGATTGGCGGGGGATGGGTAACGGAGGATCAATGCTCCCGTGCCGTGCGGGCGGGGAGGAATCCTTTGAGGGCGGCTGCGTCGGACATGCCGCGGATCTTGGCGAGGGCTGCTTGCTCGACCTGGCGGACGCGCTCGCGGGTGACGCCGAGGAAGGCGCCCACTTCTTTGAGGGTCTGGCTTTCGCGGATTCCGAGGCCGAACCGACGCCGGATGACCTCGCGTTCCTGCGTGTTGAGGTGGCTCATGATCCGGCCGATGTGCGTCTGGAGGATTTGGTGGTCCATCTGCGCTTCGAGATCGTCGGACGACTCGCAGGGGAGAATCCGGGAGAATTCGCCTTCGTCGTTCATGTCGGGATGGTTCAGCGACAAGGTCGGGGCGTCGATGCGGAGGAGGAGTTCCGTTTCCTTGGGAGCCAGGCCGACGGCGTCGGCGGCCTCTTCGAGGTTCGGCGCGTAGCCGTTGGCGTGGCCGACCGAGTGCAGGGTTGAGCGGATCCGGCCTGCCTTTTCGGCTTTCTGCGAGGGGACGTGGACGGTCCGCGAGTGTTCGCGAATGGCGCGGCTGATCCCCTGGCGGATCCACCAGGTGGCGTAGGTCGAGAATTTCAGGCCCCGGGCACTTTCGAACTTGTCGACGGCCTTCAGCAAGCCGCCGTTTCCCTCCTGGATCAGATCGAGGAAGCTCAGGCCTCGTTCGCGATAGCGTTTGGCGATGGAGATCACCAGCCGGAGGTTGGCGGCCGCCAGGTGGTGCCTCGCCTCGTGGTAGCGTTCCTGCCATTGCCTGGCTTCGTCCACTCGTCGCCGGAGGGAGCCGGGCGACTCCTGGAGGATCTCGATCAGGCGGCGGCGTCTTCGTTTCAGAGCGATCAGGCGTGGGGAGTTGCCGCCCGAGGTTCGGGCCGCCTGTTGCTGACGGGCGATCCGTTCGAAGCGGCGCAGGCCCCGGGCGAGCCGCGTCAGGAGGGGTTCCAGGTGTTCCATGCGGAACTGGATACGTTCCATGACGGCCGCCGCAACTTCGCGGTTGCGGGCCGAGTTCCGGAGGTAATTACGCCGCACCGGGAGCGACGCCCCCGGCGTCGCCGATCGAGCCAGTTGCGTCCGGCTGCGATTCATGTCGCGTTCGATCTCTTGGACGTTCCTGGTGAGTGCCCGGCGCAACCGGCATTTCTCGGCAACGTCGTTGAAGGGGACGTCGAGTAGGTGTTCGATCCGCAGCGTGCCCTCCTCGACTCGTTTTAATTGCCTGAGCAGAGACCGCTCGGCGAACCCGCTGTGGAGAATCAGCCGGCACAGTTCCGCGCGGGATCGCTCCACGCGACGGGCTGTGGCCAGTTCTTCCTCTCGCGAGAGCATGGGGATCCTGTTGACTTCGGCCAGGTATTCCCGAATTGTATCCGAAGGCGCAGCAACCATCGGCGGCCTCCTCTTCCTTTCGGACAACTGGTTATCGGAGATGAGATCGTCGGTGAAAAGTGGGAATGGCTCGGTTCCGGCGAGCCATTCCCTTGGACAACACTCACTCGCTCACTCACTCGCCTTGAGGACGACGAATCGCGATCCCTGTTCCGAGCGGACCAGGAGCAGGACGCTGCCGTCCTTTGCTTCTTCGACGGCTTTCTTCAGGTCGGCGACCGACTTGACGGGGGACCGGCCCGCCTCGACGATTACCATGCCGCTCTCCAGGCCGGCACGATCGGCTGGGCTGCCGGAGAGGACGTCACTAATTACTACGCCGTGATCGGCGTTGACGTTCAACTGCTCGGCAATCTCGGGGGTGAGCGTTTCGACTTCCAGCCCGAGGTTTTCCAGCCGAGACGGATTTGAGCGCTCCAATCTGGTTTCACCCGATTGGGCCGGTTGGTCATTCGACTCGCGGGGGACCGCGTGCAGGGTTTGTTGCTTTCCGTCGCGCCAAATCTTCACTTCATGCTTGGCGCCGATCTCGGAGCGTTCGACGATTTCCTGAAGTTCGCGGGGGGTCGAGACCTTCTGCCCGCCGTACTCGAGGATCACGTCGCCCGCCTTGAGGCCTGCCTTGGCGGCGGGCGTGTTGTCCATGACGTCGCTCACGGCGACGCCCTCGGGGGCCTTCAAGCCGAACTGGGCGGCCAGTTCATGGGTCATGGGCTGGATCATGACGCCCAATTGGGCACGCTGGACGACGCCGTCTTTCATCAGCTCTCCGCTTACCCATTTGGCCAGATTCACCGGAATGGCGAACCCGACGCCCTGGTTTCCGCCATTGCTGGAGGAGATGGCTGTGTTGATGCCGACGACCTCGCCGTCGAGGTTGATCAGGGGGCCGCCGCTATTGCCGGGGTTGATGGCGGCATCGGTCTGGATGAAGGTCGCCCGGGCCGGCATGCCGATTCCGCGTCCTTTCGCGCTGACGATGCCCGAGGTGAGCGTGCCTTCGAGGCCGAAGGGATGGCCCAGGGCCAGCACCCAGTCGCCGACCTCGAGCAGGTCGCTGTCGCCGAGCCGGGCCGGTTTGAGGTCTTTGGCGCCCTCGATGCGAAGGATGGCCAGATCGGTATTGGGATCGGTCTGGACGCCGGTGGCTTTGAACTCGCGTCCGTCGTGCAAGCGGACCGTGATGTCGTTGCGTCCTTCAACCACGTGGTTGTTGGTGAGGATCACTCCGCCGGCGTCGATAATCACGCCCGAGCCGATTCCGCTACGACCGCCGTGGGGTGACTGGGGCATCTGGGGCATGTCTTCGAAGAACCGCCTCAGTTCGGGGATGTTTCCGAAGGGCGTTCCTTCGAACGGATTCTCGGGTGCTTCACCTTTCGGCATCCTGCCGCGATCGTTCCATTGGACGGGCATGACCGGATCGGCCTTGATCAGCACGACCGAGTCCTGAACGTCTTGCGCGGCGTCGCGGAATGCCTGCGACAGGTTCTTCGCGTAGCTGGCGGCGGCGCTACGGTCGGTCTTCGGGGCGTCGGTGGGCAGTGTGGCGGCGGCCGCCACGGCGAGCACCAGGGGCACGACCGCCAAGGCCGCCCAGGTCTTCATTGATTTCCAGTACTTCATGTTTCTCACGACAGTTCTCCTCTTCTGTTAGTGCACATGACCATGTCATGCAGGGCACGGGTTGGCGTCCCTGCTGCCGTTGGCGATAATGCACGTGCCGTGCCAATCCGGGTCGGCGTTTGGCGAGCCGTTTGCATTGCCAAAGATCGCGGAGGAAATGACTGTCGCCTTTCGCTTTGCGAAAGCGGCGATGCTTTCGCGGAGCGAAAGGCGACAATAATTCCGGCCTTCGCGGGAATGACGGGCGAAGGAGCGCGGGGCAAGCCCACGGGGCTATTTGGATCGGATTGCGGAGAATTCGGCGGCGCCCGAATTCTCCGGACTAACGCGACGGACGAGCCAGACGGCAACGGCCGGGCGCGCCCCATAATTCCACGGTGTGGCAGAATGCCGCGCGCGGCATGGAGGCAGGCGGACGAAAGAAATCTACCCGTTAGACGCACAAATGGGGCTGGACAGTCGATGAGAGTGCGAAACGTCAAGCCGCAGCGAGCATCACCAGCAGTGGTCCATGTCTACGCCTTCTTCCTATCCTAGAGCGTCTAACGGGTAGATTTCTTTCGTCTGCCTGCCCGACAGGAGGCATGTTCCATGAAACTCGCATTCAAACTCGTTTCGGTCTTCATGGTCTCGACGATCGTGCTGACTTCGGCGCACGCCTACTTCGTGATCCAGCGGCAATCGCGGGCTTTCGAACAAGAGGCGGAGGCAGACGCGGAGGCGCTTGCCGGATCGCTCGAGGGCCGAATTCCGCAGGTGTTGCAGCAGGAGGGCCCTGAAGGGCTGGCAAAGCTGGTTCACAACGCAGAGGTCTACTCGGTCACCACCCGCGTCCGCTGGGTCTGGTTCGACGCCCAGCCTGGTACTCCTCACAGCCCTTCGGTGCCTCCCGAACAACTTCAAGCCTTCGTCGTGGAACGGTTCGTGTCGATTCCCGCGCAGGGATCGGACGGTTCGCGTCACCTGTTCACCTACTGCCCGATCGCCGTTGATGCCGAACGGAAGGGGGGGCTGGAGGTGACCCATCCGATGACGAAGCTGGAGCAGGAGAAGCGAGAGGTCATTTGGCAGACGATCCGGCTCATGGTTTCGATGCTGGTGCTGACGGGCGGGGTGGCCGTGGTGCTGGGGGTGCGGATGATCGGCCGCCCCTTGAACCGGCTGATCGAGAAGACCCACCGCATCTCCGCCGGAGATCTGAGCGGACCGATCGTTATGCGCACGGGCGATGAGCTGGCCCAGTTGGGGAACAGTCTTAACGAGATGTGCGACGCTCTCAGTGCGTCGAAACAGAGAGTTCGCGAGGAGACCGAGGCTCGAACGGCCGTCATGACGCAGCTTCGTCATGCCGATCGGCTGAAGACCGTGGGCCGGCTGGCTTCGGGCATGGCCCACGAGTTGGGGACTCCGCTGAACGTCGTGTCGGGTCGGGCGGGGCTGATCGCTTCGGGGAAACTCTCGCCGGACGAGGTTGCGCGGAGTGCCTCGGCGATCCAGGCCGAGGCCAACAAGATGACTGCCATCATTCGCCAGCTTCTCGATTTCGCCCGGCGGAATGCGCCCCACCGCGTCGAGGCCGACCTATGGCGGATCGTGGGCGATACGGTCGAACTGCTCGGGCCGCTGGCCCAGAAACAGAATGTGGCGGTCCGCCTGCCCGGCGACCGGGAACCGATGACGGCCTTGGTCGATCCGGCCCAATTCCAGCAAGTTCTCACCAATCTGATCGTCAATGGGATCCAGGCCATGCCCGACGGCGGCGAGGTCAGGATCTCCGTCGAAACCGAGCTCGCTGCTCCTCCGGGCGACTCGGAGGTTGCTGCAAGGGAGTTCATTCGAATCGATGTGGAGGATGGAGGGGTGGGTATCGCCGAATCGGATCTCGACCAGCTTTTCGAGCCATTCTTCACGACCAAGGACGTGGGCCAAGGCACCGGGCTGGGATTGTCGATCGCTTATGGAATCGTGCAAGAGCACGGCGGCTGGATTGCCGTTAGCAGTCAACTCGGCCAAGGGAGCCGCTTCTCCGTCTATCTGCCCAAGGAGCCCCGAGCGTGAGACCTCTCGTGCTGATTGTCGATGACGAACGCAGCATGTGCGAACTGCTGGAAACGGATCTCAAGTTGCGCCAGTTCGACGTGGTCTGGCACACGTCGGCGGAGGAGGGCATTCGCACGGTGCTCGAACAGCCGGTCGATACCGTGCTGACCGATCTGAAGATGCCGGGAATTGACGGGCTGGAGTTCTGCCGGCGGATCGTCGAGAACCGGCCCGACATTCCGGTGGTCGTGATGACGGCCTTCGGCAGTCTGGACACGGCCGTGGCCGCGATCCGGGCCGGGGCCTACGACTTCGTCACCAAACCGGTGGAGATGGACCTGCTTGCACTCACTCTGCAGCGGGCGGTCGATCACCGCGAACTTCAGGAGAAGGTCAAGATTCTCAGCCAGGCGGCGGAGCGAGCGACCCGGTTCGAGGAGTTGATCGGAGCCAGCCCGGCCATGCAGAGGCTTTACGATCAGCTTGCCCGAGTGGCGGACACTGAGACGTCGATTCTCATTACCGGCGAGAGCGGGACGGGCAAGGAACTGGTGGCCCGCTCGCTGCATGCCCGGTCGCGGCGGCGGGACCGGCCTTTCGTGGCTGTCAATTGCGCTGCACTCCCCGACACGTTGCTCGAGAGCGAGCTGTTCGGGCACTCCAAAGGCGCCTTCACCGACGCGCGGAGCGACCGGAAGGGGCTGTTTGCCCAGGCGGAAGGCGGAACGCTGCTGCTCGACGAGATCGGCGAGATGCCGCTGGCCATGCAGCCGAAACTTCTGCGGGCCCTGGAGGAGGGCAAGGTGCGCCCGGTGGGCAGCGATCGGGAGTTGTCGTTCGACGTGCGGCTCGTGACGGCCACCAATCGGGACCTGGAGACGGCCGTCGAAGAAGGGCGATTTCGCGAGGATCTGTTCTTTCGCATCAACGTCATCCAGCTCGACATGCCGCCGCTGCGGTCGCGAGGGACCGATACGCTGCTTCTGGCCCAGCATTACCTCGAGTTGTTCGCCGCGCGAGCGGGCAAGGCGGTCGAAGGGCTTTCAGGGGCGGTGGCCGAGAAGCTGCTCAACTACTCGTGGCCGGGGAACGTCCGCGAATTGCGAAACGTCGTCGAGCGGGCCGTCGCCCTGACTCGGTTCAACAAGCTGGCGGTCGAGGATTTGCCCGAGAAGGTTCGCGAATACCGCAGTTCGCAGGTCTTCATCGGGGGCGACGATCCGAGCGAACTGGTGCCGCTTGAAGAGGTGGAACGCCGTTATATCGATCACGTGCTCCGAGCCGTCGACGGCAACAAGACGGTTGCGGCACGCATTCTCGGGCTGGACCGGAAGACGCTTTATCGGAAGCTGCAGCACTGAGGCGCGGGTGGCACGCCCAGAGCGGAGCGATGGGCGTGGATACTCAGGTCACCACGCCCATCGCTCCGCTCTGGGCGTGCCACCCACGAGTGATGACCAGACCATCCACGCCCATCGCTCAGCTCTGGGCGTGCCACCCACGAATAGTCGAGGTTAGAACAGCCGAGCCTGCCAGGGGCGGTCGAGGGGCCAGGCGTCGACGCCGCGCCGGCGGAGGCAATCGACGAAGGATTCCGGCCCGTGGGTGCAATAGACCTTCTTGGCGCCGACCCGTTGGACGGCTTCGAACAGATCGTCGTAATCGGCGTGGTCGGAGAGGGGCAGGGCGTGGTCGACCTTGAGGCGGTACTTGGCTCGCGGATCCTGGGCCCAGCCTGTCAGGGCAAACCGTACTACCGGGCCTTTTAGATCGACGCTATGGCCGGGCGGCACGACGACCACTTCACCCGGTTCGAGTTGGCCCGCCCAGCGGCGATAATTGCCCAGGGGCACGCCAAGCTGTTCGTAGACCTGGCTGATCGGGTAGACCAGGCCGTGTTGGACGACGGGGAAGCCGGCGCCGGTGAGAATACGAGTGACCTCTTGGGATTTTCCCAAGGCGTAGGCGACGACCATGGGGGCGGCGCCGCCGGCGATCGTCTTCTCGACCAGTTCGAGGAACTGGGCGACGACCGAATCGCGATCGGGCAGCCGGTATTCGGGCGAGCCGAACGTGCTTTCGAGGACGAAGATGTCGGCGGGAACCAACTCAGCCGGTTCGGCGGTCAAGGAGGGCCGGAGTTGGAAGTCGCCCGAATAGAGCAGCGACTGGCCCGCGTCTTCGGCCAGCAGCATGGCCGAGCCGAGGCAATGTCCGGCGGGGTAGGTGGTGAGCCGCACGCCGCCCCAATCGACCGGCTCGCGGTACGGCAGTTCGCGAACGGGTCGTTTCCCCAGCCGCAGATGGTAGAGGGCCGCCGTAGCGGGCGTGCACAAGGCGTATTGATGGCGCGCCATGTGGTCGGCGTGGGCATGGGAGATGAAGGCCCGAGGCTGTCGCCGGCGAAAGTCGATCGCCAGGTCGGGTGTGGTCAGTTTGAGCCCGCCGTCCCAATGAAACACGTTTAGCAGGCCGACGCCGCAGGGGCTTCCTGTGTGGACCTGATCATGTCGATCAACGGCATGGTCAACTGGACCAATTCGACCACGGAATTGACTTCCAGCTTGCGCATGAGCCGTGCGCGACGATCTTCGACGGTCCGGATACTCAGATTCAGTTGAGCGGCGATCTCTTTGTTGAACATCCCTTCCAGGATCAGGGCCAAGACTTCGCGTTCTCCCGGCGCGAGCTTGGATACTCGCTGCTCACCGTCGGTTCGGCCGACGCGTTCTTTTCGCCGTTTGCGATCCAGATCCAGGGCGTGGCGGACACTTTCCCAGAGTTCCTGTTCACGGAACGGCTTTTCCAGGAAATTGACGGCCCCGGCCTGCATCGCCCCCACCGCCATCTGCACGTTGGCGTGACCGGTGAGAAAAACGATAGGCAACTGAATACCCCTGTCGACAAGCGTTCTTTGCAGTTCGAGTCCACTCATGCCCGGCATGGCAACATCCAGGACCAGGCAACCCGGGCGACCATTTTCGTAGGCGTCCAGGAATTCGGCGGCCGATTCAAACGCCTGAACGTAAGGAAAAATCGCCTCCAAGAGACTCGCAATCAAACGTCGTGACGCAGCATCGTCATCGACCACATAGACCGTGGATGTCATCTCCTCGGTCATCCGCGCATGTTCGTTTGGCAGCAGCATCGCCACACTCGTTCATCTGGGAAGAAAAGGTGTCCGATTTCGGGCAATCGTGATGATGTGAAAAGGTGGATCCCAGTCGGCCCAAACCACCGCGACCCACAGACGCCGTTGAGCGTGAAAGCCCCATACCACGTGGTACGCACAGACACACCCGGACAACCTCTGTCCGACAGGTACGCCTCTGTTGCTTCGCTCGCCCCAAAAAGACTCTCTGCATCACGTCGCCATACGCAAAGGATCGCCTGCCCTACCAACGTGCCCTCGCCTGACTCGGCATCATCCCAGCCAAACGGGGCGGTGGCTCTCCCAAATCCTGATGGAATATAACAGATCGACGCGTCGGACGTAAACACCGGCTATGGAAATTACTGCTTCCCTCCCTCTTCGTGCGGTTCCCATCGAGCAGCCGCCCTTCCCTTCGTCAACCGTTTGGAGTAAATTCGCGCAAACCGACTCCGGGCGTAGTCTTGTTTCCGTTTTTCCGTGACGAATGCTGCGTGTAAACCATTCACCTCCAACGGGTTGCGGCCGAAACGAACCGAATTGCCGTGGGCGTGTGGAATCTGGGCTGGGATTTTTCTCCCCCCCTGGTGTGGCACTCACATGGACAGACCAACACAGTTACCTCCCCTATCATGGTGGAACGCCGCAATCGCTAGCCGTGGTGTCTCCCGGCACGTTCAGTACCGTTTTTTCTTCTGACTGACAGTTGCCACATCCCTGCCGAAGACGTGAGAGGCAACCGCCAAGCGAATCGTCCCGCTTCTCCAACACTCTGTCAGAGGTCCAGCCAGTGCCAAAAATCAAGCGAATTCTCGTGACCGGCGGTGCCGGCTTTCTGGGTTCCCATCTCTGCGAACGATTGGTCGAGCGAGGCCACGACGTAATCTGCCTGGACAACTTCTTCACCAGCCAGAAATCAAACGTGGTACATCTTCTCGACTACCCCAATTTCGAACTGATCCGCCACGACGTGACTCTGCCGATCTACCTCGAGGTGGACGAAATCTACAATCTGGCATGTCCGGCGGCCCCAGGCCACTACCAATACAACCCGATCAAGACCCTCAAGACCTCGATGGCGGGCGCCATCAACGTCCTGGGAATGGCCAAGCGCTGCCGGGCTCGGGTCTTTCAGGCTTCCACCAGTGAGATTTACGGCGACCCTGAGGTTCACCCCCAACCGGAATCGTATCGCGGCTCCGTCAATCCCATCGGCCCAAGGGCCTGCTACGACGAAGGCAAGCGAGCCGCCGAATCGTTATTCATGGACTACCACCGCATGAACCGCGTGGATATTCGGATTGTACGGATTTTCAATACGTACGGGCCCCGAATGCATCCTTTCGACGGACGGGTGATATCGAACTTCATCCGTCAAGCTCTCCAGCGAGAGGACATCACCCTTTTCGGAGACGGCAGCCAGACTCGCTCATTCTGTTATCGGGACGATATGGTGGACGGCTTCATTCGCATGATGGAAAACGAAGAGGGCTTTATCGGTCCGGTGAACTTAGGCAATCAAGGCGAGTATACCATTCGCCAACTGGCCGAAACCGTGCTGGAATTGACCTGCTCGAAGAGCAAGATCGTTTACCGCGACTTGCCGGCCGACGATCCGAAGAGACGACGTCCCGATATCAGCCTAGCCCGGGAGAAGCTTGGCTGGCAGCCGACGGTTTCCCTTGCCGACGGTTTGGCCAAGACAATCCAGTGGTTCCAGTCCATCGACATCGGCGACTACCGGCCGCCCACGCCAAGCTACTGACGGCCGGCTGCTTCAGGTCAGCTCCGTGATCCCCGGTCGAGGAAGGGGATAGTTGCCGGTTTCGTCGGGTACTGTCGGCGGCTGGATGTCGAAACTGGCTTCTTCCGGTGCGGGGCCATATTGCAGGTTGGACTTGTGAGCGTCGTCCCAGGTGGTTGCCTTGCCGGAATAGCAGGCCATCTGGCCGAGCACGCCGATCATGGTGCTGTTGGCCATATAGCTGCCGCTGTTGATCGGCTTGCCGTCGCGGACCGAATCGATCAGCGCCTTCTGCTCAGCATCGTAGGGATTGTTGGGCTGGCCCTCGAACTGCCAGTTGGTTTCTCCCTCGAATCGCGGCTTCCTCGGGTCCAGATAGCACACGCCCTTCGTGCCCATGATGATGTCGCTCGAGTTGCCGTAGCAGTTCTTCTGCGTGCGGCAGAGGGCGTATAGCCGGGTGCCGCTTTCGTATTCGTAGACGACCGTATGGTGGTCGAACATGTCGCCGTAGATCTCGCCGAAGGAGGCGGATCGCCCGCCCAGGCCGAAGGCCCATTTGGGCATTTCGCCTTGCATGATCCAGGAGATCCGGTCGACGTTATGGACCAGGGATTGGGGCACGTCGTCGCCGGAAAGCCAGCAGAAATGATACCAGTTCCAGAAATGGAACTCGATCTCGCTCAACCCGGTACGCCGGGCTTCGAGTTGATAGGGACCGCGGAGGAACATCGACTGGGCGGCCACGATGTCGCCGATGGCGCCGTCGTGAATTCGCTTGACCGTTTCCTGCCATCCGGCGTGGTAGCGGCTTTGCAGCCCGGAAACCAGGCTCAGACCCTTCTGTTCCGCCAACTTGGCGGTTTCCTCCACACGGCGTACGCCCACCGGATCGATGGCGTGGGGTTTCTCGACAAAGCAGTGCTTGCCGGCCTTGACGGCTGCTTCGGAGTACATGGGATGGAACTTCGACGCGCAGGCGATCAGCACCACGTCGACCGAATCGATCACCTTTTGATAGCCGTCGAATCCCACGAAGCAATGATCGTCGTCGACGGCCACCTGGTCGCCGAACTGGGTCTTGAGATTCGTGCGGCTGGCTTGCAGGCGGCTGTCGAAGACGTCGCACATGGCGACGAGTTTGACGTCGGCGCCGGCCTTGAGGGCCTGGGCGGCCGCACCGGAGCAGCGCCCGCCGCAGCCGATCATGCCGATCTTGATGCTGCCGTCGCCGGCCGCGTGAGCCGATCGGCCAAGGGTCAGACTGGCGGTACCGGCCAGCGAGGCGGCGACTGCCGATTGTCTGAGAAAACCGCGACGAGAAATCGTGCCGTTTGTTTTCGCTGGTTGCTGGGTCATGGTCGTGTCCTTTGCAGGTGGGGGACAGGAGTAAGGTGCGTCAAGACGCACCCTATGTGCTGGGGGCCGTGTTGGCAAATCCTGGTGCGTCAAGACGCACCCTACGTGCTGGAGGGGTGACAGGGGAATATCAGGTGGAATGGTGGGGTGGTGGAACGATGGAATAATGGAATGGCGGAATGGTGTCGACGGACAGGAACAGCTCGGAAGAGAAGACGAGGAAGCACAGCATCCTTCCAGTATTCCAACGTTCCAGTATTCCCTTTGACCGAGGGGGTTCTTGCTCTCGCCCCGTTCACTCCTTTTCTTCCGGGATGTGAAGCTCTTGCATGGTTCGTCGCAGCCAGGCCAGGGATTTCTCGATCAGCGGGCCGCCCTGGCCTTCGCATTCCATGCTCAAGACGCCGTCAAAGCCATGATCGCGAAGCATTTCCAGGCATTGGCGGATGTTGTCGGCGTTGACGCCGTCGCCGATGGCGCAATGGCTGATGGCAATTCCGGTATCCTTGCCGCGCAGCGACTCGGCCAGCGACGGGCTGACGTCTTTGACATGCACGTGGTCGATCTTGTGGATGAAGCGGCGGCAGAACTCGACGGGGTCCTGGCCGGCGATGAAGGAATTGCCCGTGTCGAAGTTCATCCGCAGGTTCGGTGAATCGACAAAGCCGAGCATGGCTTCGGCCTTATCCGGATCGGTGGTGAAGTAGCCGTGGACCTCGATGGTTGCCGTCACTCCGTAGGCTTCGGCCGTTCTCACGATCTGCTCGTAGCACCGCTGCATCATCACCATGGCCTGATCGTCCGAGAGGCCCTCGGGCGCGTGGAGCCCGTCGGTCGTGGCCACGTGATCGCAGCCGGCGTGGGCGGCCCACGGAATCGACTTGAGCACGTAGGGCAGGCCGATCGACGGACCGTCCTTGCCGCTGAGCGGATAGGCCGCGTCGACCTGGCTGAACCGAACGCCGTACTTTGCCATCTTCTGCCGCAACAGCGCGGGGTCCTGGTAGAGGGCTACGTGGGGAAAGTAGCCCAGGCCGTGGATCCAGCAAGCGCCGTCGATCAGGCCGGGCTCGATGAAGTGCACGTCGTTGCGTTGAGCCCAGGCCAGCGCTTTCTCGAAAGAGAACGCGAACGAGTTGAACGCGTCGGTGTGGAATCCGATTTTCATGTTCACTTTCCCTCGTGATGAAGGGCCAGTTTCGCGAAACGGCGTATGTTGCAGCGTCCCTGGCGTGTTGGGTTCAGTTCCGGAAACTCGGTTCTTCCTGGTTCCAGTGACACTCGGCAAGAGTCAGCCGCGGGGTTACTTTCTGGGCCCGGGCTCCAACCCGGCGGTCCAGGCACATCCGCGGCGGTGCAGTTCCGCGGGACCTTCGGCCGCAAAGGCCGCCGTGTCGTGGCCGAGAACGGAATGGAAGACGCGGCCTTTGCCGTACTGGAGTACGAAGACCATCGGATAGACCTTGTGGTCGACCTTGGAGACGGCGGTGGCCAGCACGGTGATGGGAGTCTCGCCTTCCAGGCAGGAGTAGAGTTCGTCGACCGTGGTGAAATCTTCCATTCCCTTCACGATCGGATGGTCGACCTTGGCGGTGTTCACGGTGAACTCGCCGTGAGGGTCATGGCCCCGCCTGCCGGGAGGCGTCTTCGCGCCGAACCACACGCGGCCGGCGAGCCTGGTGAAATCGTCCTTGAATTCCTCGAACGCCCCGCAACCGAAGTGGAGGATCGTCAACCCGCCGCCTTGTTCGACGAACCCGGCCAGGTTGTCGAATCCCTTCCTGCCGGGCACCTCGGGATCGTAGTTTTTGAAGTGCAGGACGGCTGCGTCGTAGTCGGAAAGCCGAACCGTGGCCAGCGATTTCAGGTCGGTTAGGACGTCGACCGTCAGTCGGGGATCCTTTTCGAGTTCGGCCTTGACGACCGGATAGGTTTCCTTCCATTTATGGCCCGGATAGTCTTCGCCGGTGATGAGGAGGATGCGTGCGCTCTCCTTTGCAGCCTCTCCGGCAGATGACTGGGCGGCAGGGAGAGCTACCAGGGCACAGAAGCCCAGCATGAACAAGGCGGTTGTTACGCATCGATTCGCAGCCATGATGTCACCTGTTGCCTGGTTGTGGACAAGTTTGCCCCTGAAGGATGCTCATAAGACCTCCGACGATCGTTCGTTGTTCTGCCGGGCAGGCGATGTGCGGCTCGTAGACGGCCCGCAGTTTGACTCCTTCGATGGCTGCCAGCATCAAGTCGACGGCAGCACGCGGATCGTCGACATGGGCCTGGCCGGCAGCCTTGGCGGCCGCGAGCAGCCCAATGTACAGTTCGCGCACCGAGTCGTAGAACTGCAACCAGCCGGAGCGGACCTGTTCGTCCTTGAGCGAAAGGGCGAAGATCTCGGTGGTGAAGACTCGCGTGCTCTGATCGACGACGCAAGTCCGCACCGACATCTCGACGATGGCACGCAAACGCTGCAAGGGATCTCTCAAGCCCGCAATCGCGCGGTGCGCATTCTGTTGGTAAGCTCGATAGTAGTGCTGGCATGCGGCCAGCACAATCTCTCGCTTCGACTTGTAGTGGCTGTAGAAACTGCCCTTGGTCACACCCGCCCTGGCGGCGATCTCGTCGATCGTCACGGCATCGAATCCGTTCCGCCCGAACAGCGCGAAGGCGTTTTCGGCCAGGACGGCGGGCATTTGGGGCGCCAGACGGGGCATTCAGGTCTCCTTGGAACCGAAGGATCTATCGTACCGCGACGTTTAAGATACTCATGGGTATCCTACATGTCAACAGGCGAGCCAGCAGCGGCCGCTGTGGAGTTCCGCAGGAATGGTTGACAGGGAACCTGCCGAGGGACTACGATCAGCCTCGTCGGTCCCGGTACAATACTGCCAGGTATGCCCATTGTTGTCAGGAGTCGGCCATGGCAAACACGCATCGCATTCCATCGCGTCGGGACTTTTTGAAGGCGTCGGCCACGGCCGGAGTGGCCGCCTGCGGCCTGTCGGTCGTCCGTGGGGCCCATGCAGCCGGGAACGAATCGATCAAGGTCGGGATGATCGGCTGCGGCGGGCGGTGCAGCGGGGCGGGCGCCCAGGCCCTGAGTGCCGGCCCGGATGTGAAGTTGGCCGCCATGACCGACGTTTTCGAGAACCGCATGCGGGCCAAGCAGCAGTACTTCAAGACGAAGTACCCCGACCAGTTCGTCGCCAAGGACGACGCTTGCGTGTTCGGTTTGGACGGGTACAAGCGGGTGATCGAGGAATCGGACGCGGTGCTCATTGCCTGCGCGTCGAAGTTTCATGCCTACTATGCCGAGAAGGCAATCGAGGCCGGCAAGCACGTGTTTATTGAAAAGCCCCACGCCATCGATCCGGGCGGCTGCCGGCGGCTGAAGCGGGTTGCCAGGATGGCTGCAGAGAAGGGGCTCTCCTTCGTGTCGGGCCACGAGAGCCGCTACAGTTTCCCGTACCAGGAACAGGTCAAACGGATTCACGACGGGGCGATCGGCGACGTGGTGGCGATCCAGTCGATGTTTCTTCGCGCGCCCTATCGCGTGGTCGCCCGCGATCCGAAGCTGAGCGAGACGGAGTACCAGTTCTCCAATTTCTACCACTTCCGCTGGCTGTCGGGCGACGACGTGCCGCAGTCCTTGGTACACAACCTGGATCGCATGCGGTGGGTGCTCCACGAGGAGAATCCCACCTGGTGCTTCGGGCTCGGCGGCCGCTCGAGTTCCTTTGGCGAGGTGTTCGGCGACATGTTCGACCACGGCACGGTGGTTTACGAAATGCCCAGCGGGGTCCGCGTCTACGCCATGTGCCAGACGCAGGCCGGCTGTTATCCCAATTGGGACGACATCATCATGGGCACCAAGGGGACCTGCCACTGGACGGCCTGCAAGATCGAGGGCGAAACGAGTTGGCGGTACGAAGGTCCGAAGAACGATCCGCACACCGAAGAGCAGAAGATCCTCATCGGGTCGATCCGCGCCGGCCAGCCCGTCAATCACCAGGACACGATGATCGACAGCACCTACATGGGCGTGATGGGGCAGATTGCCGTCTACACGGGCAAACAGGTCACGTGGGACCAGGTGCAGGCCGCCGACTTCGAGTTCGGTCCCAAAGTGGATGAAGTCACGCTCGACATGGCCCCGCCGACTGTGCCGGACGAGACGGGCAATTACCCGCTGCCGTTGCCGGGGATCACGAGCTTTGAGCTGTGAGCTATGAGCTGTGAGCTGTGAGGGAGCGGGGGATGGCAAGACCGGTCAGAGGATTTCGTCCATGGGGACGCGGCGGCCGGTCTTGACGGACATCTGGGTGGCCAGGCACATGGCGACGGACCACTTGCCGTCTTCGCCCGTGCAGGGGGAGGGGGTCCCATCGCGGACGGCGGAAACCATGGCGGCGATCTGCTCCTCCAATTCGTAGAGTTCACCGGCGCCGCGGGTGACGGGGATCTCTTCGAGTTTTTCGCCGTCAAACGCCTTGAGGAAGAAGGAGGCCTTGCGCACCCGGTCCATGGCGCCGCTCCAACTGGCCCAGATGGCGCCTTTCGTACCGGTCAGCTTGACGGTCTGGTGGTGTTCGAAGGCGGCCAGGGTTTGCGAGACGACGGCGTAGGCACCGCCGGTGAAGTGCATGATGGCGCTGCAGTTGTCCTGCAGTTCCGGATGGTCGGGCTGGCGGGAGTTGGCGGCGGCATAGACCGATTCGGGCTGCCCCACGCTGCTCAGGTACCAGCGGGCCAGATCGAAGAAGTGGATCGGCTCTTCCAGGATCCAGTCGCCGACACGATTGATGTCGAAACGCCAGCCATCGGAGCCCAGCCGATAGGGGTTTCGCGACAGCTCGACCAGCACGTATTGAGGATCGCCCACGACGCCGTCGTCGATCAGTTTCTTCACCGTGCCCCAGAGAGACGAGAGGCGGAACTCGTGGTTGACGGCGATCCGCAGATTCTTCGCCTTGGCCAGTTGCAGGAGATCGTCGCACTCCTTCATGGTCAGGCACATCGGTTTTTCGAGCAACAGGTGCTTGCCCGAGGAGAGGACGGCCGAGGCGACTTCGTGGTGCAGGCGATTGGGCACGATGACGTCGACGACGTCGAGGTCGTCGCGCCCGACGAGTTCCCGATAGTCGGCCACAACGGCTGCCTCGGGATGGGCCTGTTGGGCGGCGTTCCTGGATTCTTCCGACCGTTCGGCGATAGCGACGAGTTGGGCATCCTCCGCCTTGGCGATCGAGGCGGCATGGTGCTGTCCCCAGGCGCCGTAGCCGATGAGTCCGAAACGTATGGGCATGGTGTGGTCCTTTCTTCATCAACCGCTATTGGACGCCAATGTCCAAGATGGTGTCTGTACCGCCCTTTCAGGGCTGCTTTGGTGTTGGATTCGTGCCCCAGGGCGGCGCTTCGCTCTGCCCTGGGCTGATATGTTGCTGCCCCTGTCGGGGCGACGGACTTTGCAGAGGAAGAGGATCGGCTGTGATCGTGTCTATCCTCGTTTCTGTTTCTCTCCCCTTATCAGCGTCTATCAGCGTTCATCAGCGGTGCCCTAGACGAACTTCGTCACGCCGGGCACGGCGAGGGGATAGCTCCCGTCGTCGTTGGGCAGGATGGGCGGATTGGCGCCAGGGATTCTCGCCCTCGATTCGGTTTTTCATCAGGTCGCAGGTGCCTTTGGTGCCGAGGATGATGTCGGACGTCTCGTTGGCGCAGCCGGCCATCCGGCGGCAGTGGGAGTAGAGCCGCCTTCCGCCGGCGAATTCGTAGGTCACGCAATGGTGGTCGAAGATATGGCCGATGGTGATCTCCGAACGAACCTGGCGGCCGCCGGTGCCCCAGATTTTTTCGGGGAGCTGCTGGTTCAGCCAATCGCCGCCGGGGGCCAGGGGGTCCTGGACGTCGGGCTGAACCTTCGATGCGTAGAAGGCCGCCGTTCCACCGGCAATTCGCAGAACCGCCATATTGATCCCGAGCCGTTTCAACTCCGGCATCACCGTCTTGGGGTGTCGATCCTCGCGCACATGGAGCCAGACTCCACGGACCTCCTCGTTCGGCGGTTCCGCATAGACGGCATTTACGTCGACCGTTTGTTCCAGAACGCTGTCGCCCAAGTGCGCACGCACGACGAGTTGGCGCCGGCCGTTCACCTTGGCCGCTGTCGGTACCTTGATCGAGAAATGCCGGACCGTGGCGCCGGCCATCGTCGCATCGGGTCGGTTCGCGTTCTCCACCTCGATCGTCGCGCCGTCGCATTCCAGGCGGACCTCCGGCGTGCCGGCACATCCGGCGGCGGCGTGATAGACGGCATCCAGTCCGGCAGCAACGAGGCATTCCGAGGGGGAAATGCACAGTTGAGGCGTCTTGATGATGGCGGCGATACGTTCTTCCGCCGGTACGTCGGGTCGCAGCCAGGCCAGGAACCCCTTGAGCAGTCTTGCGTCGTCGCCGCGCGGGGCCGCCGAAGCGCTGCCGCCCGGGATCGCCAAGGCCAGGCCGGTGCTGATCACCTTTCCGCGGCCCAATTGGCCGGCGACGGCCACGGGTTGGCCGTGTTCGTTTTCGATGAGGATTGCGCCTTTGGGACCGACGCGTTCGACGATGTGATCCTCATAGCTCGACTGGAAGTCCTTCATTCCCTTCACAGCCGGATGGTCGGCTCGCACGTGCATCGCGCGACTGCCGTAGACCCGCTGCACCCCCGCGCCGACTTCCGAGAAGATGTGATGGTGCCAGGTTTGGAGGACGCTTCCACCGGCCTCGACGTAATCGTTGAGACTCTTTCGCCACTGCTTGTGCACGTTGCCCGGATTATGCATGTCGGAGAGATAGACCAGGTCGAACACGCACAACGTGACCGGCTGCAGATCGGCAATGCGCCGGGCATCGTATCCCTGCGATTGCAGCCCTTGCAGCAGGCCGTCGACGGCTGCGCCTTGTCCGCCCGCGGCCTGCTGGTCGAAAACGGCGATCTTCAGCCTCGTTTCCGCGTCTGCCGAAAACGCGTTCTCTTTGGCCGCAGCAACCAGGCCGACGAATGTCGACAACAAGACAGCAAGCACGAATCGGATGGTTCTCATGGGTGACTTTCCTGCTTTGCACGGCGTGGAAGTCCAGCAGCTTTCGTCAACGGTTTGCAGTCAACCCGGTCTAGCGGCCGCCTTCTTCTGCACGGACAATTGCCATTCCATTCGAATTAGGATGGCCAGCGAAGCGAGGATGATCGCACCTCCGAGCCATTGCAGAGGCGACATGTTCATTCCCCAGAGGGGCCATTCCACGGCCGCGGTCAGGACGGGACCGGCGAGCATGAACATTCGCAACTTCCAGACGTCCAGGCGCCGCAGGGCGAAGTAGTACAAGGGGAGCGACAGCGCAACCAGTGCACCGAGGGTGAGGAAGGACAGGGCGGCCATTGGCGAGGCGAACACATCGGTCAGGCGGGCAAAGTCGCCGCCCACAAGGCCGAGGCCGATGAAGCCCAGCATGCTGCCGGCGTGGTTGTAGAATGCAACGGGCGATTCTTCCATCGTCCGCATGATGTGGCGGATGATGAAGGCGTTGACGGAGAATCCGAAGGCCGCGCCGACGGTCATGGCGTCGCCGAGAATATGCCCGCCCCAGTCGAACGCGTGAATCTCCACGAGGAGAGCGAGCCCGACGGCCATCACCGGAATCAGAGCCAGTTGGCGCAGACCGATGCGTTCCAGCCCCAATGCGGACCCGATGAGGACGACAAAGACGACATCGCATCGGATCAGCATGCCGACGTTCGTTGCCGTGGTCCATCGCACGGCGTTGAACCAGAGGAGGTTGATGAAGACGGCGATCAGCGCCATGAGAATCAGCCAGCCGCCCTGGCCCCGCGGCCGCAGGCTTCGCCATCCCGCTCCGAATGCGGCGATCCAGAGGAGGAGCAGCGGCAACGACACGGCACGGGAAGACGCGCCTACCAGCCCGACGGGCCACCCTTGGATGCTGATCAGCCAGCGCACCATGAGCGTCACGGCGACCCAGGGGACGATGGCGAGTGAGGCGTAGAAGGCGGTCTTCATATTCGGGCATTCTGATTCCCGGTTCTGAATCGGTGTCGCATCTCGTGTTCTCGCGGCTCAAAGGACGCGTCTCGGCGCCGATCGCCGGTGCCCTACGCATCGACTCCCAGGCTGATGTGTTTCGTTTCCAGGTAGGCGTCGATCCCCTCGACGCCGAGTTCGCGTCCCCAGCCGCTCTCTTTCAGACCGCCGAAGGGGCACTGGCTGGTGGCGGGAACCGTGTCGTTGATCCCGATCGTGCCGGCCTCCAGTCCCTCGGCCAGCCGCCAGGAGCGCGACAGGTCTCGCGTGAATGCGTAAGCCGCCAGGCCGTATCGGGTGTCGTTGGCCTTGCGGATAACCTCCGCTTCTTCGTCGAAGACACAGACCGGGAGCACGGGCGCGAAGGTCTCTTCTCGCATGCAAAGGGCCTGGTCGGACATGTCGGCGAGAACGGTCGGTTCGAGGAAGTAGCCGGGGGCGCCCTCCCAACGCTTTCCGCCGCAGAGAACCTGAGCACCGCGGCCGGTGGCATCTTCCAGGTGTTTCAGGGCGTTTTCGAGTGAGGGCTCGTCGATGAGAGGACCGATTTCGACGCCTTCTTCCAGGCCGGGGCCGACTTTCAATTGTCTCGCGGCATCGACCAACGCAGGAATGAACCGGTCGGCAACCGAACGCTGGACATAGACGCGGTTGGCGGCGATGCACGACTGGCCCGTATTGCGGAATTTGGCGATGATCGTGCCCTGAACCGCCTTGTCGAGATCGGCGTCGTCGAAGACGATGACGGGCGCGTGGCCGCCCATTTCGAGGGAGAGCTTCGTCACGTTGTCGGCGGCGCCTCGAATGAGCTGTTTGCCGACGACCGTCGAACCGGTGAAACTGATCTTGCGGCACAGCGGATTGCCGAGCATTTCGGCGCCGATCTGGCTCGAACTGCCGACGACAAGCTGAAACACGCCGGCCGGAAGCTTTGCTTCGTCGACGGCTTCGGCCAGCATGACGGCGCTGAGCGGGGTGGCGCTAGCCGGCTTGAGAACGACCGGACAGCCGGCGGCCAGTGCGGGAGCAACCTTGCGGGCGGCGAGGACCAAAGGGAAGTTCCAGGGGGGAATCGCTCCGACAACGCCGATGGGCGAACGAATGACGAGGTGCCGCTTGCTGCCCGCCTGTTGGGGAACGACGCGGCCGTAGATGCGCTGGGCCTCGCCGGCAAACCAGCGGAAATGGTCGACCGTCATCGCCACTTCGCCGCGGCTCTGAGGGAGCGGTTTGCCGTTTTCGAGCGTGATCGTGTGAGCAATTTCCTCGCTTCGGCGCTCGAGGATGTCGGCGATCCCGGCGAGGTAGCGTCCCCGATCGCGACCGGGCGTGTTGCGCCAGGCGGGCCAGGCAGCGGCCGCGTCTTGAATTGCCTGAGCGACGGTCTCGCGAGGGACGGTGCCCACATGGGCGAAGACCTCGGTGGTGGCCGGGTTTGTTACCGGGAGCGGGTCCTGGGGCTCCAGCCACCGGCCGTTCAGATACAAGCGGCGAATGTCGGTGTTTCCTGACATGATGGAGGCTCCTTGCTCAACTACTGTTCCGGAGTGGCGTTCCAGGCGTTCTGGAAGAGCTGTTCTCCCATGGTGGTGTAAGGGTTGCGGAAGCTGTCCTGGTAAACGGCCATACCGGCGGTGATGCAATGGGCGCCGGCCAGAGCGGCTTCGGCGATGTGGCGGCTGTTGCGGACGGCAGCGGCGATGATCTCGGCGCGATAGTCGTAGTTCTCGAGCATGACGGCCACCTCGGGGATCAGCGACTCGACCGGGTCGCCGTACTGTTCCTTCCAGCCGACGAACGGACTGACGAAGGCCGCACCGGCTCGGGCCGCCTGCCACGCCTGCGCCACGGAGAAGATCAGGGTCGCATTGACCCGTACGCCCCGGTTGGTCAGTTCGCGAATCGCCTTGAAGCCCTGTTCGCTCACGCCGACCTTGATGACGAAGTTGGGCGAGATCTTCGACAGTTCCAGCCCTTGGTCGACCATTTTCTCCCAATCGGCGAGGTTCGGATCGACTTCGACGCTGACCTCCTTCGTCGTGCCGTCAAACAGTCCGGCGATTTCTTCGATCACCGTGCGGAAGGGTTTGCCCGAGTCTTTCACATGCTTGGGATTCGTGGTGATGCCGTCGATATCCCACAGATCGAGGGCGTAGCGAATCTCGTCCGTCTTCGCGCTGTCGAGAAACATCTTCATGATTGGATCAGCCTCTGCAAGTATTGGTTGTTTTTCTTCGTATCTTCGATACAGTCTTCGATGCTGTCGTGGCCCGTCTCGTAGACGTACCAGCCGTCGTAGCCGATTTCGTGGAACGAGCGGAACGCCGCGGGCCAGTCGATCGGCCCCGGCTGTTCGATCAGGTCGTTGCCGTTCTTGACATGGACCATGGCGATCCGCTTCTTGCCGAGCAGTTCGATGCCGGGAACGGCCTGGTCGCCGTGTCCGTAGAAGTCCATGTTGTGAAGGTCGTAGTAGACGCCGACGCCCGGATGGTCGACCAGATCGACGAGCTTCTTGTTCTCGGCCGGGCTGAGCGAGTTCTCCAGGCCGATGACGACACCGGCGTCGGCGGCCTTTGGGGCCACCTTCTTGAGCATGGAGACGATCGGGCCATAGGACGCCTCGTCGGCCATATCGGGAGCGTCGCCGCGGAAGAAGGCAGCGAGGATCACGCCGGCGCCGAGCATTTCGGCGGCGCGGATCGAGGCGAGGATGCTCTCGGCGGCGCCGGGGCTGTGGATCGTGACCCCGCGATCCAAGATCCCGGCCAGGGACGGGACCTTCATGCCGTGGCGTTCGGCCTCCTTCTTGTAGTGGCGAACGGTGTCCCAGTCGCGCAGGTTGGGTGAGCCGGCCGTGGCCTGCAGTTCGACGCCGCGAAGGCCGGGAATGCTGGCGGCCACCTTAAACACTTCGGGCGTGCCCGCCATCTTCATGCTGGCGGCCCGGATACCGATCTTCAACGGCTCCGGCTGTGCCGCAGACGCGCTGCGGACGAAACACGCCGAAACGGTTGTGAACGCGGTTGCCTGGAGGAATCTGCGACGCGTTAGCCTGGTTGACATTCCACACCTCCTGTTTCGAGCATTTGTAATTCGGGATTAGGGTTTGTTTCGTATTTCGAGATTCGGACATCGTCGTGCAAGATAAGGGAAAACTGCCCATGACACAACTCACGTGGTCAGCTCATCCACCGACGCATTCATGAACTCCTTGTGTTTGTCGCCGACCCAATACCGGGCGCCGGCAAGGCACCAGAGGAAGTGCAGCTCTTCCTCCTGGCTGAAGACGGGATGGTAGTTGAGCAGCGGAATCGTGGCCGCGTCCATCGTTTCCATGCTGTGCACGAAGGTCTTTGATTTTTCGTCGGCATAGACCTCGATCGCCCCGCGACCTTGGGTGAACAGATAGATCTCCTCCTGGTCGGTGTGGTTGTGGGGCGGCCAGGCCCGCGTGTAGGGCTCGTAGATCGTGTAGCCGGCCATCAGCCGGTCGGCCCCTTCGGTCACGTCGAACATGAGGAAGACGTCCTTGCCGTCGAGGTGGCGAATGCGTGCCTCGTTGGTGCGAAACTCGTTCCACACGGAGTGGAACACGGGATGACGCTTCTCCGCCGGCGCTCGGCAGACGACCAGCGATTGAGTCTCACTGGTTGGGTTCTGGATTCGGTAGGGCGTCGCCATGGGGACATAGAGCGTGTCGTAGTGCGCCATGGAATACCCTTGGCCATCGACTTCCACGGCGAGCGGTTCCGAGGTCATGCAGAAGAGGAGGGCCTCCTCGCTGCGGTGAAACAGTTCATCGGACGACGTCCCGGGCGCGACTCGATAAACGCCGTAGGTGAGCAGGTCGAGGTTCGAGTTGGCCGGGTTGGACTTCTGTCGGTATTCGAATTGCCAGTCGTCCGCCCGAAGCAGATTGGCCGGCTTGACCGCCGGTTCCGCTCCGGACGACGGGTCTGAGACATTTGCGTTTTGCATTTTGGACTTGGTTCGTATTGCGAGTTTCGTATTTCGGATTTGAAGCGACTACGGCGTTGCTCTGACCGGTTCCGCAACGCAAGCCGTTTCGTGGTGGTTGTTTCGCTGATCGACCAGCGTCGTTTCGTCTTCGGGGTGGAGCCTGGCGAAACCGAGGTACGCGACGCCCAGGGCTCCTGCGAAGCTGCCCAACGATCCGGTCTGCAGGGAGGTGACTTCGAGGATCTGCGGAAGGGTGAACTTCCGGAAGGTACGCTCCATCTTCCGGCTCACACGTTCGCAGCAACTGGGGACCTCACCGGCCAGGATGATCGTTTCGGGTGAGAACAGGTTGGCCAGGTTGGCGGTGACCATTCCCAGGTGGGTGCCCAGCAGTTCCAGGCGATCTTGCAGCAGTTCGTCGCCGGCTTCCGCGGCCGCGATGATGTCGCCCAGCGAGAGATCGTCGGCTTTGTCGAGCAGGGCCTGACGCTTTGCCTCGCCTTGACGGGAGCGGAGCAGCCGCAGTGTGTCTTCGACGAAACCCGTGGCCGAGATCAGGTCGGTCATGGCCTGGGGGCCGTCGCCCGATGGAAACACGGTGTAACCAATTTCGCCCGCGAAGCTCCCAGCACCGGCGTAAAGCTTGCCGCTGATGACGATGCCGAGACCGACGCCGGACCGAACCGCCAGGCAGAGGAAGTTATGGCGACCGCGACCGGCCCCGCGCAACAGTTCGCCGTAGGCAACGGCGCGGATGTTGTCTTCGACGAACACGGGTACGTCGAAGGCCTGCTGGAAGTGCTGAAGCAGCGGCACGTCGTCGAAATCGGGGAGCAGCCCGTAGTGGAGTACCCGTCCGCCCAGACAATCGACCTGGCCGGGGGCAGCAACTCCAACGGACAGCAACGGGCGATCGGCCCGCCCGGCGAGTTGCCGAGACAGGTCGACGATCCTCTGCAGGACGGTCTTGCGGGCGAGGTGCGAGCGAAAGGGAATTTCCTCCCGGCAGAGCGGGTTGCCGGCAAAGTCGCAGAGCACGGCGCGTGCCCGCAAGGCCTCGAAATCGAGCCCTAGAAAACAGCCGTGGTCCGGATTGAGTTGCAAGGGGACGGGTGTGCGTCCACGCCGCGTGGGCGACGATTCGCCTTCCAGCAGCACACACTCTCGGAGGAAGTCGCCCACATAGGTCCCCACCATGGCGGCATTGATATTGAGCCGTCTTGCCAAGTCGAACCGCGAGCACCCACCGCCACGAAACAACTCGTTGAGGATGCGGTTTTTTTTGGCGGCAAGCTTGGTTTCGCGAGGTTTGGGACGCATGAGGCAACCTGGGGCGAGAACGTGAGCGGCGGCTATTTAATATGATAACAAAAATAATATTGTCAAGACGCCCGCTCAGGGGAAGCTGGGCGTGCGAAACCGAGAAGGGTGCAGAGAGGTGCCACCCAAACTCCCTGGGGCACCGAAGAGACACGTGGGCCGGAAGAGCTGCCACCGCCGCGAGGGATTCGGAGCGTATTACCCCTTTTCTGGTGGCAGGGTCAACACTATGGGTGTTGCCCTTCCGTTCTCGCCACGATGATGGGGGGCACCTTCCAGGGAAACCGAGAGAGACGGCGCCCAGTTCCGGGGGCCGTTGCCCGAACGGCGGTTAGGGGGCTGATTAGCGATCGGGGAGAATTCAGCAAGCGCCGGCCGTCGTTTGACGCTGCCGGGCGCGATCCTCGGCCAGTTGCGGCATCCACAACGCCTTGTCGACCAGTTCGACCAGAACGCCGGGATCAAACGGCTTCCGCAGGTAGTAGGTGCCGCCCACTGCATGGCTGCGCCGGATGATGTCGGGGATCTGGGCTCCGGAGAGGAACATCACCGGCACGCTTTTCAGTTCAGCGTCTTCTTTGATCCGCTCGCACATTTCCAGTCCGCTGTGGCCGCCCAGATTGATGTCGGAGAGGATCATATCGGGCGTGTGCATGGCGGCAAACTCGATGGCCGCCTGGGCCGTGTCGCAGCACTGGCAATCGAACCCGGCCTCGGTCAACACATTGGCCACGTTCTCCAGCACTTCCTTCTCGTCATCCACGACCAGAATCAACGGGGCTTCTTGAGTCTTCATCTGCCTGTTGTGTCTCCGAGAAAGAACGGGGGCCGAACACGGCGAGCAGCGTGTCTAGCTGCTCTGCCAATCGTTGTTTCGGTTCTCGACCGCCGGACAAGTTAGCCTGGCTTGCCCTGCCCCCCTGATCAAAAAAGCCGGATCTTCCAGAACGGGATCGGCGGCACGATCTGCAGAATCGACCCCCTTGACGGAGGAGTCGTTTGTTTCTCCGCGAAGTCCGGAAGCCATCGTCTCAAACCGCAGATATTGATATCTGCCTCAATACTATTGACTTCGACATCAATATCGTGTAGGCTTGTTGTCTCGGAGGTGAGCGATGAGCAAGAAAGTGCTGAAGACGCCGGATTACCGTCGCGTCGAACTGGACGGCGTTGAATATGTCATCCTGCGCGAGTCGATTTTCGAGGAGCTTTGTCGCCGGGCAGAAGTCGGGCTGGAAGCCACGGTCGAACCCGGTGCCGAGGCAGACGCGCTCGACGGGGCGACGCTAGCCGAGAAGCTCGTTCGGCGACGTCGCGCGTCGGGGCTGAGCCAGGCTGAACTGGCCCGTCGTGCGGGCATCCGGCCGGAGACGCTCAACCGTATCGAACGAGGCCGGACGACCCCCGACTTCGCAACCGTTCGCAAACTGGTGCTCGCCATGAATGCGGCCGAAGAGGCCGCGGCACAGACCTCCCTGGCTGATGCGTCCCGAGAAAACGAGTCAACGAAACGAACCCAGAAGCAGGAGTGATACGATGAGTCAAGGCAATGCGTTTTCCACACGGCGCTCCCTTACGCGAGACGAGGTTGCCGCTCGTGTGATTCCCATTCTCGCCGAGCAGGCCGGGATGGCTCCAGAGGAGCTGCGTGATTCCCATTCGCTCATTGACGACCTGCTGTACGACAGCCTTACGGTTGTGGAAACGGTCATGGAACTGGAGGAGGAATTCGACGTCGAGATCGCGGACGACGCTGCCGACGGAATGCGAACCGTGGGCGATGTGATCGACGGGATGTGCCGATTGTTGGAAGATCGGGCTGACTGAAGTCAGCCGGATTGTCGGCCGGCCAGTTCGGCTATGCCGTCGCGAAGAAACTCGTTGACTTCCTTGGCGTGGGTCATGGGCAGCACGTGGCCACCACCCGGGACGAGCCGATCCGGGGTCGTGAGCGTGTGGGGCAGCACGCGATCACGGTCCCCATGGATTTGCCTGATCGGAACCGTCAGGCCGTCGTTGTGAGGTTTCCAGCGCAGAAGGGCCATCGACGCCCAGCGCAGGAATCGGGCGTCGGCATCCGCCAGTTGTTGCAGGAGGTTCCTGGAGACGGGGCTGAGAAACCGACCACCCAGGAATAGAGCCGCTCTGGCGGCCAGGGGAGGCACGCCGCCGCTGCCGGGCGGAAGCAGCAAAGCCGCGGGCTTCATGACCCTTGCTCGCCAAGGCAATTCGTGAGGGGAACGGACACTCGCGATCAGAAAACAACCGCGGCAATCGAGATGCCGAGCCATTTCGACGGCGATCATCCCGCCGAGCGAAAGCCCGCCCACGAAACAAGGTTCGCCCGGATCGACTCGCTGAGCCATACGCCGGGCATAGCCAGGGAGGTCGTCGCCTGGTTGGGGAGCGCTCCAACCGGGCAGGATCAAATCGGGGAATTGCTCGCGTTGGAGCCGGAACACCCGCTCATCGGCTCCCATTCCCGACAGCAGAATCAGCGGCAGCGAACGGGTCACTTGCGATGACGAATCTTGGACCGCATCCGACGCTTCTTACGACCGAGTTTACGACGACCTTTCCCAGACTTCTTCGTTCCCACGCATTCCTCCCTTGTGTTGGTTGCGATCACGTTCAGTCAACAATGCACATAATTAGGTCGGCTGGCACGCGGGACGGCGGCCAGCGCAGCCGCTCAGTATAGCAGAAGGCGCCTTGGGGAGGCAACCGGGTGGCACCGGCCGCCCTCAACCGGCGGGGCAGCTAGGCTTATGGCGGGGCGACGCTCCCTTGGGGTTTGGAGTGCTGCCTCGCTCGTCCGATCTGACATTCGGATCGAGGGGTCAAGATGATTCTGGCGTGTCTCAGGGGACTAAGAAACGAAGAAAGCCGGGAAGCTCTCGCTTCCCGGCTTTCGGAGTCCGGCAAATCAAGGTTGACTGGTTCAGGCACCTTGACTGGCCGGTTTGGCTTGCTTGGAATTCTCCGAGGTCGAAGACTCCCGCGTGCCGTCGAGACTCGAGAGGATCTCCGGTATCTCGATTCCGCCGACATCTTTCATCACCTGCATCATGGGGGGGAGGGTGCGAGCCATGTTGTGGAGCCAGTTGGCGGTGGCGGTGGTGCCGTCCTTGCCGCCGCCTTCCCAAACCACCACCTTGTCGAACTTGATGTTCGAGATTGCCTTGGCGGAGGCGTCGACCAGATCGTCGAAGTGTTCGAGCATCATCATCTGGAAGGCTTCCTTGGCGCCGCCGCAGGCGTTGACAATCTCGCGAAGACCATCGCCCTTTTTCTTCAAGATCTCGTATTGTCCGCGAGCTTCGGCCTCGAGCCTGGCGTAGATTGCGGACGCTTCGCCTTCGGCCTCGATGCGGCGTTTGGCCGCTTCGGCTTCGGCTTCCACCTGGATCCGGGCCTTTTCGGCCTTGGCGGGAGCTTCCACCTCTGCACGGCGTTTCGCCTCGATGCGTTCGGCCTCCGCCAAATTGGCCTTCGCCCGGGCGCGGTGTTCGATCTCGAGCACCGCGGCCTCGGCCTGACGCTTTCGTGCTTCACCCACTTGGTAGGCCTCTGCTTCCTTGACCTGCAGGGCGGCTTGCGAGGCGGCGATGACCGCCTTGGCTTCGTTCTCGCCCTCGACGGCCTTGGCCTCGGCGTCGGCAAGCCGCACACGCATCGCCCGTTGAGCGTCCTTGACCTGGGCGTCTCGTTCGAACTTGGCCGCCTCTTCGCGAACGGCCTGCTCGCGGTCCATGTCGGCGATGCTGATGGCTTGATCGCGGTGCGCCTCTCGGGTGCCGATTTCGCGGATCTTGGTGGCATTGGCGACCTGGACGGCCTTTTCCTTCTCCGCCTCGGCGACGCGGATCTCGCCCATCTTCTCGTTGTCGGCCACGTCGCCGCGGGCTTTCTGGATCGCCTGGGAGGCCGCCTTCTGCCCGATGGCTTCGATGTAGCCCGACTCGTCGGTGATGTCGGTGATATTCACATTGATCAGCACCAGGCCGATCTTGAGGAGTTCCGGTTCGAGCGACGCCTGAATGCTGGTGAGAAACTTGTCGCGATCGCGGTTGATGTCTTCGATCGCCATCGAGGCGATCACCTGGCGGAGTTGACCGAAGATGATATCCTCGGCCTGTTTCTTGATCTCGGAACTGGTCAAGTCGAGCAGACGGATGGCCGCGTTCTGCATCAATTCGGGCGTGGTCCCGATTGCCACGGTGAACACGCTAGGCACGTTGACGCGGATGTTTTCCATCGACAGGGCGCCGCGCAAGGGAATCTCGATCTGCATGGGTTCGAGACTCAACAACCTGCATTTCTGGAAGACCGGAAAGACCAGACGGGCACCGCCATGGAGGCACAGAGACGACCTTCCCTTGCCTCCTGCCCAACCATAAATCACCATAACGCGGTTGCTCGGGCATACGCGGTAACACTTCAGGGCCATCATGAAGACCATGAAGACCAAGCCAACGGCAATGACAACACCCGCGATGACCGGAATGGCAAACTGAGGGTTGTCCAGAAGAGCTGCAAGCGGGAGACTAGTCATGGTCGCTCCTTTCCGGTTCGCAAACCGGTTCTACTTGAACGGTCGACGGCGTCAGCACGTCGACGACGATAATCTTGGTCCCTGTGGGCAGTTGCTCACCCTCGGTCATGGCCAGGTATTCCGCTGTTCGCGATTGTACGCACACATGGATCTTGCCTGCTCCTGCGTTGTTTCCTGGAACTCGAAGATAGACGGTTCCGCGACAACCGACTGCGTTTGTGATGTGAACAGTTCCATCATTTTTGAGCGTGTAAAGAACGCGAAACATCCAGTAGACCACATAGATCGCTGCGGTTCCGCAGCCGATCGCGACAAACCACACCATGAGGGGAGAGGCTTCCGTCGCATCAGCCGCCCGACCTCCCAGTCCGAAAAACGTCATACCGGCAATGACGGTCCGGAAGGACAAGACTCTTAAACCGGATGCTGCGTCGTCATGGCTGTGGCCATCTCCGCCCCCATGATCTCCACCGCCGTGAACATCGCTGCTCACGTCGCCACCGGCGTCCACGTGCACGTCGCCGCCAACGTCCAAGTCTAGGTCACCGACATCCCCCATGTCGCCGGATACGTCCACGTGGCCGTCGCCACCCATCCCCACCAAGGTCATGATGATCTGGCAGGCGAGAAAAGTCCCGCCGATGACTGCACAGAACAGAAACACGGTAGACATGGCGATCACTCCTTCAGGATCAACCGGAATTTCGGGATCGACCGGCATGGCAATGCTTCGTGCCGATCCGGTAGGGGGAAGTCCGGTCGCAGCATACCAGGCGGGACACCGGAAATGCACCCGGTCCGCGCTATTTGTTCGCCGGGCTCGGGGAGTTCTTGGTCGTTGCCCCGGGAGTCGATTGGATTGCCGCTGTGCGGCCCCTGGATGGCGGGGTGCTAAAGGCGAGCAGCTCCCTAGTTCTAGGGGTTCTGTCGGAAGTCAGCGAGGAGCGGCGAACAAAGATTCAGGGCACCTGGCAGTGCACACCACGTACTCGACGTGGATTCCCGCATAGAATTCACCGGAGTCTCTTCTCAGCGAGCGGCTCCAGGAGGTCAGTCAGCTTGATCTCCTCTAGTCGGGCGCGAACGCCTTCGGTGATTCCCTCGAGTGCCGTACGCACTTGCCGATCCGTTTCGCCGGGGAAGTTTATCCGTGAAGGCAATCCGCTGGTGATCGGACCGTCGATTGCCTCCATGACCTGGAGCAGGGAGATTTCGCTCGGCGAGCGGGCGAGCATGAAGCCTCCTCCTCCTCCTCGCGTCGATTGCAGAATCCGTTGCTTCGACAAGTCGCGGAGAATTTGCAGCAGGAACCTTTCCGGCATGTTTCCGTCAGCGGCCAAATGGTTGCAGGAAACGGGTTGTTGTTCCCTCATCTCGGCGAGCCGCAGGACCGCCTGGAGGGCATAAGTGACACTCTGCGATAGTCTCATCTCAACGGACCTTCCGAAACAAGATCGCTCAAGCCGACGTCCCGACGGCCTGCCGCTGCCACACGGCAACGGGCTTGCCTGTTCAATGCACCTGAAGCGAGTCAAACCCGCAACCCAATCTGCCCGAGAATATGTGCGCACCGCTTGCACAAGTCTTAGACTACGCCTCGAAAACGCTGTTCGCACGCAAAAAAAAGGCCCCCAAGAAATGCGCACACTCGCGCATCGCGGGGGCTTTCATAGCCGATTTCGCTGCCGGCGTGCCTCTTAGGCCCGGTGTGATAAACCGCGGAGAATCGCCCGCCGTCCCCTCCGGTCGGCGGGCAACGACGCTAGCAGCGAAAGCATCATACCTAATCAACCGGACGCTGTTAAGCCAATCCCGAAAAATCCAGGAAAAACACGATTTTTTCGGCGTGGACCCAGGTTGCCCGAGCAGCCGTCCGTGGTGAAAAGACATGTGGTTGACGGTAACACCCACATGTCAAGAGCATGTAGACCATGCTCGTCCTGGCACTTCCAGCGAGAGAAACCTCAATTCTCGTGCGAAAATTGCCGGGGGCGGCCGCTGGAACACGTCCTTCGTGCCTCCCCGTCCGGCCTCAGCCAAGCGTGACTACCTCTACAATGGGGGAAAACGTGCCGAGATTGTTTCCAATACAATCATGCGCAATTAGGATAGAACTTGGGATTGGGGCATCGGTCGGCGGAGAATTGTGCTCGGTTGGTCGCTCTCCCCTCCCTCCGCCTTCTGCCGGGGATGGCTTGGGGCTGCATGTTGGCGATACGGTCTGCCTGGACACATCCAGTCGCTCCGTTTGCTTCCGTGCGTTGCCCGGCAACCAGCGCTTGATATTGCGAACGTTGATGGTCCACGCTCTGAGAATAGCTGTTGCTGACGACGACGCCGACATGCGGACTCTGCTGGACCGGATACTGTCGCGTCTGGGGCACACGATCGTGGCCTCGGTGGGTGACGGAGATGCCCTGGTGGAGCAGTGTTGCCTGCATCATCCGGACTTGGTGATCAGTGATATCCGCATGCCTCGCCGCGACGGGTTGAGCGCTGCGTCGAATCTGTGCAAGATCGATCCCGTGCCCGTCATTGTGGTAACGGCATACACAGATCGCGAACTGATGCGACGCGCGTGCGAGAGCGACGTCATGGCTTATCTTGTCAAGCCACTGAAGGTGCCGGAAGTCGAGGCGGCAATCGCCATCGTAACGGCGAGATTCTCCGAGTTTGTGAGACTCCGAAAAGAGGCGAACGACCTTCGCCAGGCGTTGGAAGACCGCAAGACAATCGAAAGGGCCAAGGGCATACTGATGAAACGAGTTTCGCTGGACGAACCGGACGCCTTTCGGCGTCTGCAGAAGCTGGCCAGCGCGCGGAACATGCGGCTGGCCGAACTGGCCAAACGTGTGTGCGAAGCCGAGGAAACCGTCGATTGGTCCGAGTAGTAGCGGCTGGCAGCCGGCTCATTTCCGCCTCCACAGCACGTCGTCATTGATCCCCAACCGGCGCTGTCTGTCGGCGATCTCCCTCTTGAATCGCCTGGCATCCTGCGGATAGCCGGCCGTGGGCCGAAGGCCTTCGATCTGACTGCACCAGAAGCGGTTAAACGCACGCATGGATAGCTCGCGAAGGTACTTCGAGACCATCGAGGCGAGACCGACGGCCAAGACACTCTCCGCTCTGGTGCGGAAGCAGACGTCGATCCGCCGATCTTCTCGCCCGAAGGCATAAATGCTTCGTTCGCGGCACTCCCCATGAATCTCGATGAAGGCGTCGGGGAAGTGCTCAGCAAGCAAATCGGCGTAACGATTTCGCCCGCCGTGCTTGTCGCAGATGATCGAAACGGCGCCCTCCAACGGCGCCGCCAGGTCCGCTGCCAGGCTGAGGGTGACGTGGGAGAGCAGTTCGCCTTTGCCCCAAGAAGCGAGCATGCCGTTGAACTCGGGCGGATAGACGACCCGGCTCTGCATCCCGTGAAGCTGGACTCCATGGTTTCTTGTGACCTCCAGGAATCGCCGGCACAACGGCTCTAATTCCTCGTCGGATGCGTCGAGCGGAATCGGTTCGTCGTAGCCCGCGTACCAGGGAATGGAATCACGATATTCGGAGGAACAGGGATCCAATCCGTCGAACAGGGCTCGCCAGTTCTGCGGACATTTCTGAAGCGAACGGAGGGCAACGAGCACTCCCCGTTCGAGGTGCAGTCGACCACCCCCGGGCCGGTAGAGTTGTTTGGAGTCGGCCACAGCAAACCGATCGGCGTCGGCCTCGGCGGCCGTAGAAACGATCGAGTCGCCCAGAACCTCAGAGAGGTCGCCCGCAGCCATCCCTTCCGGCAGTTCCCAGACCGTGGCCGACACGACCAGCGGCCCCAGGTTGGGCCCCAGCCCGGCTTCGTCGGTGGCAATCAGGTACGGCATCAGAACTCCTTCGACGTCAGACAAGCGGGCCTCATTGTAGCGGAATGCGGAAGAAGTACGCCACACGTTACAATGGGGCCGGCGAATACCTGCCGCTCGGAAACTGGTACCACAAACACGAATCCCGCAAACGCATTGGAGTGTCCAAGATGCTCACCGTTGTCTGCCGGAATAGTCGCTCGCTGACGAGCATGCTTCTGTTGACGGCACTATCTCTCACGGCCGCGACGGCCCAGGAGATTCCGTTTACCATCTCCAATCCGGCCTCCGTGCCGGCAACCACGGTGGCAAGAGTTTCCCTGCCGGTTCCTGCGGGTGTTATGCTCGGAGAACCGCGGGCGTACGCTTGGCTCGGCGGCGAGACCGTGGCGGTGCAGGCCAAGGCGGTCACCCGCCATGGGGACGGCTCGCTGCGTCGTGTCATGCTCAGTATTCCGGTGAGTCTGAACGCCCGCGACACCGTCGAGGGCGTCTACCCAGCCGGCGGCTCGGCGGTGTCGCCGGGTAAGCAAGATCTTGCCGCCATCACGACCGACCACTGGAAAGTCGTGCCTGGCATGGACCGAATTGAGATACGCGGCGACGGCGGGAAGCTGTTGGCGGCCGTGGAGACCTTTGGGCCGCAAACCGGTCAAGCGGAAGACGTTCTCAGTGTGATTGACAGCGGACCTCAGTTTGTCTGGCTGCGATACGACCGTGCGGGCAAGGAATGGGGTCGCCAGTGCGACGTCCAGGTCTTTCGCACCGGCGAAGTGCGTCTTGTCCACCGCATCCAGGCGAAGCTCGACGGCGATCACTGGACGCCCGACTTCGGTTGGACGCTCACTGCCCCAGGCGCACGAGTTTCGAACGTGCCCCCCGGGCCGGTGCACGTGCTGGGCCGCGATCCAAATTCACACTTCAGCGACGACGGTAACGCCGACCTGCTTGCAGAGATCACTGCCAACGACAGCCGAACGGTTTGCGTCGCCAATCCCGTAGCGCTGCGGCAGAACCGAGGCACGTTCGAGGTGACGCAGGCCCCCGAGGCGGTGACGGTGCGTTCGAACCGGAACGAGCCGGTGGACGATCTCGAGACACAAGGTCTGATGATTCAGGAGGGGGCATGGCGGTTCAGCGAACTGGTCATCGCGCCGCTCGGCCGAGCCGAACTTGCCGCGCAACTCGATGCGCCCGTCTACGGCCATGCCGGCTGGCAGGCCTACGACGCGGTCTATCACACCGGTCCGCCGCTGCAGCTTCAACATCCTGTTTTGCGCGACTGTGTGGAGAAGACGACTCGTGCTCTGCAGGACATGCAGATGAAGGGCGACGACCTCGGTTCCATGCCGTGGCACTGGTCGCCCGGGCAGACCAAGCCCGACTACACGTCCGCGGTGCGGCTGAACCATGCACTCTATGTCTGGGAGGATTGGTTCCGCGGCGGCGATCCGAGAATGAGGGGAGTGGCCCACGACTGGTGCCGCAACTATTTCGACTTGGGAATGTATTGGGGACCGGACCCGAAATACGTCGGTGCGTGCCGCCGCGGCAATGCCTGGCGCGACAGACCCGGCCACGGTCCGGGAACCTTCAATCCGCGTTTCGACAACGCGCCCATCTACGTCCACAAGGGCTGGAGCAACTTCTGGCTGATGTATGAGGAGACCGGCGACCCGCGATACCGCCGGGCAGCCGAGGCGGCCGCCGATTGGTCGATCCGCGAGCAGAATGCCGGGCTGAGCTACACGCGAACCATCGGCGTGGTGACCGACGCGGTGAAAATGTACGAGTATGCGGGCGATCGCAAGCATCTGGAGAATGCCGTCCGCCTATGGAAGACCTTCCAACCGACACAGGGCGAGGACCTGCTGTTCACCGAGAGCGGCAAGCCGGCAGTAGGCAACGATCTCTACATCAGCAACGACAAGCTCGGCTACAAGACCCCGTTCGTGAAACCTTACATCGTGCAGTATGCCACCAATGCCTTGCCTTATCTGCTGAGCCACACGCCGGAGGACCAGCGGCTGCACGACACGATCCTGGCTCTGAACGATTGGATGGCACGGGTGCAGCAGCCCGGCGGCGGCTGGGGCTATCCTCACCCGGCGACGGCCGGAGCCGCGTGGAACCTGGAGTATGTGCATGGACTGCTGCTGGCCTATGAGGTTGCGGCCAAGGCGGAGTATCTGGATGCGGCGGCACGCAATCTTCGGCCGACGGTGCAACTCTGCGCACTGCACGGCTGGCCCGCATCGGGACTTGATCCGTGGGAGTTCGGAGCGAGAATTGACGCCGATCAGCGGCAGCAGCAATACCGGCTGGCGGCCGATCGCGATCCGGCGCGAGACTATGCGGAGGGCCGCATCAGGTTTGGCAGAGGGCCAGACAATACCGTCTACTTCCCGGTCGTTCTGCGCGATTACCTGAGACACCGATCCGAAGCATCGCTGCTGGAGGCCGATGAGATCATGGAGCAGCTCAAACGGCTGCCGGCCACCTTGCCGTGAGTACTTCGATCAGGTCGACTCGGCGACCAGCTTTCGAAGGACCGTCTGAAGGATCCCGCCGTTGCGGTAGTATTGCAGCTCGACCGGTGTGTCGATCCGGACCTTCACCTCGAATCGGATGCTCGAACCATCGGCCGCGGCCGCAGTGACCGTCAGAGCCCCGCCGGGTTTGAGCGTCACGTCGGACTGGGGAATGTCGAAGACCTCCTCGCCCGTCAAACCGAGTGATTGCCACGTGGCCCCGCCGGTCAGTTCGAGCGGCAAGACCCCCATGCCCACCAGGTTGCTGCGGTGAATCCTTTCGAAGCTGCCGGCAATCACGGCCCGAACGCCAAGCAACTGGGTCCCCTTGGCGGCCCAATCCCGGCTGCTGCCCGTGCCGTATTCGCTGCCGGCCAGCACGATGAGCGGCACTCCCTCCTCCGCGTACTGCATGGCGGCTTCGTAAATCGTCGTTTCCGTGCCGTCGGGCAGATGGCGGGTAAGGCCCCCTTCCGTACCCGGCGCCAGCAGGTTGCGTATGCGGATGTTGGCGAAGGTGCCGCGCGTCATCACCCGATCGTTGCCGCGGCGAGATCCGTAACTGTTGAAGTCCACCGGCCCAACGCCGTGCTCCTGCAAGTACTTGCCGGCCGGCCCGTCGGGCTTGATGGCGCCCGCCGGCGAAATGTGGTCGGTGGTCACCGAGTCGCCCAAGGCAGCCAGCACGCGAGCGCCTTGGATGGGCTCGATCGGCCCCGGTTCGGACGCCAGATCCAGAAGGAAAGGCGGTTCCTGAATGTATGTGCTGGCCTCGTCCCAGGCGAACAGGCTTCCGCCTGTCACCTGGATGGCGTTCCAGCGAGGATTCGACGAGAAGACGTCGGCATACTGCTTGCCGAACATCTCGGCCCGCACGACTCGGGCGGCAACCTCGTTCACCTCTTCCGCGCTCGGCCAGATGTCCTTGAGATAAACGGGCCGGCCGTCGTTGCCGGTACCCAGAGGGGAACTCGTCAGGTCGATATCGACCGTGCCGGCCAGGGCGTAGACGACGACCAGCGGGGGGCTGGCCAGATAGTTTGCCTTGACCAGCGGGTTGACCCGCCCTTCAAAGTTGCGATTTCCGCTTAGAACGGCCGAGGCCACAAGATTACCCTCGGTGACGGCCTTGGCGACGGGGTCCGGAAGCGGACCGCTGTTGCCAATGCACGTCATGCAACCATAACCGACCGTGGCGAACCCCAGAGCGTCGAGCGGCCTGTCCAGTCCGGCCGCCTCCAGATAGTCGGTGACCACCCGGGATCCGGGGGCCAGGCTGGTCTTCACGTGGCACGGAACCCGCAATCCCTTCTCGACCGCCTTCCGGGCAACAAGCCCCGCGGCAAGCATCACGCTTGGATTGCTCGTGTTCGTGCAACTGGTGATCGATGCAATGACCACCGCCCCGTGCCCGATCCGGCTCACTTCGCCGTCCGTCTTGACCTCCGCCTCGGCATCCAGTGCTGCATCTGCCAGGGCGAATCCTCGCTGGGCAACCGGGGCACGAAGCGACTTGTGGAACGCCGACTGCATTTGCGAGAGCGGCACGCGATCCTGGGGGCGTTTCGGACCGGCCAGACTCGGCTCGATCCGCCCGAGGTCGAGACTCAGGATCTTGGTATACTTGGGAGTCGGGCTCGCAGGGGTGCGGAAGAGTCCCTGCTCCCTCGTGTAGCGCTCGACCAGTTCAAGCTCTGCTGCTGTGCGACCGGTTTCGCGAAGGTATTCGATTGTCTGACGATCCACTGGGAAGAACCCCATGGTGGCGCCGTATTCGGGGCCCATGTTCGCCAGCGTCGCCCGGTCCGCCAGCTTCATGAAATCGACGCCCTCGCCGAAGTACTCGACGAACTTGCCGACCACCCCTTCTTTTCGAAGCAGTTCCACCACGGTCAAGACAAGATCCGTGGCATTGGCGCCGGCGGGCAACTGCCCGGAGAGTTCCAGGCCCACAACGTCGGGCATCAGCATGTAGAGCGGCTGACCGAGCATCATCGCCTCGGCCTCGATGCCGCCGACCCCCCAGCCAAGCACTCCGAGACCGTTGATCATGGTGGTGTGGCTGTCGGTGCCGACCAACGAATCCGGGAAGGCGACGGGGCCCTGAGCATCCTCGCGCACGAAGACGCCCTTCGCCAGAAACTCCAGGTTGACCTGGTGAATGATCCCGACCGAGGGGGGGACGACACGGAAATTGTCGAAGGCGCTCTGCGCCCAGCGGAGCAGTTCGTAGCGTTCCCGATTCCGCTCGAATTCCAGGGCCACATTCGCCTCCAAAGCATCGGCCGTGCCGAAGCGATCGGTTTGGATCGAGTGGTCGATCACCAGATCGACGGGGATCAGAGGATTGATCTTCGTCGGGTTCCCCCCCAGTCGCTGCATGGCGCTCCGCATGGCGGCCAGATCGACGACGGCCGGAACCCCGGTGAAATCCTGGAGGATCACCCGTGCCGGCTTGAAGGGAATCTCCAACGGCTCACCCGAACGAGAGGCCCAGCCCGCCAGGTTGCGAACGTCCTCTTCCCGCACGGCGAACCCGTCGCAGTTTCGCAGCACCGATTCGAGAAGCACCCGGATGGAATAGGGAAGATCGTCGATCCGGGTCAGGCCGGCCCGCTCCAGGGCCGAGAGCCGGTAGATCCCCATCGGACCCGATGAAGTCTGGAAAGTGTCACGTGCCCCAAAGGGGTCTGCTGTTGCCTGCGTCGATGTCATCGGTGGGACGATCTCCAGGGAAGAATTCGTGGTGTTTCAAGGTCCTGCAGGTACCGGGTGCTGCACAGCTCCTCTGTTCGGTGGGTACCGGGCGCCCGGTACCTACGAAAATCCTATCCGCCGAGAGGATTTCATGGAACCGGTGTGAGGCGGGAGCGTTCGTCGGCGTGAATCCTGTGGGGTTGGGAGTTGGTCAACGGAGAGTGATTTCTGCCAATATCACTGGCCGAGGCTTCGTCCGAAGTGGGGGTTGTGTTGTCTAGATTCTCTGCTCCATAGATTTCCATTGATGTCATTGATTTCACCGAATATTTCGTACACTTCCGGCTCACAAGAGGGGGTGGCGACTTGAGGGCGCCATCGGCCCAGGGCGACCGTGCGTAAGTATACATATTTACAGTATTCTGTCAAGGGGAAAACTGAACACCTTGGGAGAATTGCTGCTGCGTCCGCCTGTCATGCAGCGAGTGGATTCACGGGTTGACGCCGGTGGCGATCCAGGGCCGCGGCAGGGGAGCTACGTACGACATTGGCAGATGCGTCATCGGGTGGTCGAAGGCCAAAAACCGGGAGTGCAGGGCGATGGCGCGAAGTCGCTGATCTTCGTATTGTTCGCCAAAAGCGGTGGTGGCCCCGTATTGCACGTCGCCCAGCAAGGGATGGCCCCGCGAGGCGCACTGGATACGGATCTGGTGCATCCTTCCCGTTTCCAGGCGGATCTCCAGCCAAGAGAACGCGGCAGACTGATCGAGGGTGCGGTAATGCATCACGGCCTCGCGAGCATCCGCGTGGTCTGCGGGCACGATCTCGGCCTGGGCGACGTCGGGGATCTTTCGGAGGTGGTCGAGCCAGGTGCCTTCTCTCGGAGTGACATGGCCTTCCAAGAGGGCCCAGTAGACCTTCTCCACACGTCGCGACTCGAACTGCTCGGACAACCTCCGGGCTGCCCGAGCGTGCTTGGCGAACACCATGGCCCCGCTCACCGGCCGGTCGAGTCGCTGGGGGACACCCAGATAGACGCCGCCGGGTTTCTGATCGCGGACCTTGATGAACTGTTTGATACGCGTCTCCAGGCTGTCGATTCCCTGCGGAGCTTGCGTCAGTAGGCCGGGGGGCTTTGAGACCACCAAGCAAGGGCCGATTTCTCCCAGGATTTCAAAATCAGGCTCGATCATAGTCCAACCATTGTACTCCACAGCCCGAAGGTTGCAGCGGCGCGGGGCGGATTCTAAATTGGGGTGTCTGGGCAATACCGGCTCGGCACACCGTATTGGCTTTCGGCGTTGTCGCTTCTGGTAACACGGTGAGGAAGAACATGAACTTCTTGTACTCAGCGTCGGCATCGATGTTCACGGCCTGTTTGGCTTCTTCGTTGCTTCTGGCCGCCGAGCCGAAAACACCAGCGGTCGACATGTTCGGCCCGGAGGCCGCCAAGACGGTCACTTGGACGGCCTTCAGTGAAGACAAAGCCGCGAAGCAGGACGACGTCTGGCAGATCGGTCCGGAGTTGATCCTCTGCAAGGGTACGCCCCGCGGCTATCTGCGAACGGTCGAGGATTTCACCGATTTCACTCTGGAGTTGGACTGGCGCTGGCCCAAAGACCGACCCGGAAAGGGCGGGGTCTTGATCCGGACCACGGGCGACGACAAGATCTGGCCGAAGAGCCTGGAGGCTCAGATCAATGCGGGCGATGCCGGCGACTTCTGGGGATTGGGCGGCTATCGGCTGGCCGGACCTGCGGAGCGAATGAAAACGCTCGAAAGCGAGCAGTTCGGAACGCTGACCAATTTGAAGAAGAACGAGTCGTGTGAGCGCGAACCCGGTGAGTGGAACCATTATGAGATTGTCGCCCGGGGCGGCGAAGTCACGCTGAAGATCAACGGTCGACTGGTCAACAAGACCACATCCAGCGACGTCGCTGCCGGCAAGATCTGTCTGACGTCAGAAGGGAGCGAGATCCATTTCCGCAACGTGAAAATTACCGTGCCGAACAAGCCGTGAGCTTTGAGCCATGAACAGTGAGCGTTCGGCAGAGTTGCGGAATTCTCACTTTGAGCTCAACGCTTCCGTTTCTGAACCCTGTCTTGGAGAGAACCATGCGAAGACGATCGATGTATAGCAGCCTGATTGCCCTGTTGGTCCTGACGGGCGCACCGCTCTCGGCGGAAGAGAAGTGCGTGGCCGATGTGAAAGAACCCGTCGAACTGTTCAACGGCAAGGACCTGAGCGGGTGGAGTTGCTTCCTCGTGGATGCAAATGCCAAGATGGAAGACGTCTGGAGCGTCAAGGACGGCATCCTGATCTGCAAGGGCGAGCCCCACGGCTACCTGGCCACGGAGAACCGGTACGAGAACTTCAAACTGATCGTGGAGTGGCGCTGGGCGCCGGGCAAAGAACCGGGCAACAGCGGTGTGCTGATGCGGATCACGGGCGAAGAGATGATGCTGCCCAACTGCGTCGAAGCCCAATTGAAGAGCGGCGACGCCGGTGCCATGTACGGTTTCCAAGGCTTCAAGATCGACGGACCGGCCGAACGCAAGACGGAAACCAAGGGCCACAAGCTGGGCGGCGACTTGACGGGCCTGAAGAAGCTGGAGGCCGCCGAGAACACGCCTCCCGAGTGGAACCGCTACGAGATCACGGCCAGCGGCGACAAGATCGCGGTCAAGGTGAACGGCAAGAAGGTCAATGAAGCGTTCGGCTGTGACGTGCGCTGCGGCAAGATCGCCGTCCAGTCGGAAGGCGGCGAGATTCACTTCCGCAAGATCTCGCTCCAGCCCGTCAATTGACGCCCCGTCCTGCCTGAGTCTTCTATCCGAAACGGCCCCGGTTTCGTCCGCTCGAAGCCGGGGCCGGCTTGCATTGAGAGACGATCGCCAAGACGCGACCCATATCCCCCGAAAGAGCTAGATTTGCGATTGTGTTGCCGAAACGCAACGCGGCAAGAATTCCCCATCTACTCTGATCGTAAAATCCTGCGCCGAAATCTCTCCGCAGCAGCCAAGAATGTCCCTTTCGGCTGATCCAATTTCGTGCGAGTTCGATTACACTCGGAACTATCGGACGCTGGATTTCGTCCTTAGGGACAGTGTAGGATTGTTATGGCTCTGCGCCAGTTGGCGGGCGATCGGTGGGTTCTGCAAGCCCGAACAGACACTCAGGTACGGCAGAAGAGATGAGTACAGTCCAAGGTTTTCGTTTTCCGCAGCAGCGTACAAAGAAAGCCACGACAGCCCGGTCTTCCCGCGTCGAGGCCCTCGAACCTCGGCGGGTCCTGGCGGCGCCGACGCTGGCAGATCTCCCCAGCGAGATCAACATCTACGCGGGTGCTCCCGTCCACCTCGCTCTGGGCGGCGCGGATGCGGACGGCGACAGTCTTACCTATACGGTTTCCAGCACGAATCCCCAGATCAGCGCATCGATCCCCAAGCAGGAGGCCCCCAACGGCAACCGGAGCATGCGGATTACGGTGCAGGGGTACGGGCAAATGGTGTTCGAATTGTTCGAAGGCCGCGCTCCCGAGACGACCTCGCGCATCATCGAGATCGCCGAATCCGACTGGTACGACGACCGGATCTTCCACCGCGTCATCGACGGTTTCATGATTCAGGGCGGTTCCCGCGACGGGCTGGGCATCAACGGAACGGGCACCCAGTTCGACGACGAATACGACGTGGAACTCCAGTTCACCTCCTCGGGGCTTCTGGCGATGGCCAAGGCCGGCGACGACACGAACGATTCCCAATTCTTTATCACCGACGTGCCCTCGGGCGGCTATTCCTATCCGCGCTGGCTGGACTTCAACCACACGATCTTCGGCAAGCTGACTTCCGGCGACAACGTTCGCGAAGCCATTTCGGCCGCCGCGACCAATTCGAGCGATCGTCCGACCACAGACATCGTCATCGAGTCGGTCGAGATCTTTCAAGACACCCAGAATGCCGTGATGATGATTGCGGCGCCGCACGGCACCTACGACACGGGCAATATCACGGTCACCGTGAGCGACGGAAAAGGAGGTACGGCCAGCAAGACGGTCCAGGTCAACGTCCTGCCGGACGGCAACAACAACAACCCGTTCCTCGGCCCGATCGATCCCATTCGACTGGCGATCGACCAGCCTTACAGTTTCCAACTCAACGCCACGGACGTCGAAGGCGACAAGATCTACTACCAGGCCGAATTGCTCACCGACACGGACGATATCACGGTCGAGGTTTCGGAGTCCGGGCTGGTGACGATCACGCCCAAGAACGAAGTCGTCGGCGTGGCCGAAATCGCCTTCCGCGTGGGTCCCACTGCCGCGTCGCTCGTTCCCGACGAATACGGGGACTATGAAGAGGCAACGATCGACGCGCAAATCGTGACGATTGAGATCCCCCCGGCAAAACCCGTCATCAGCTTTGCGCCCGGGGCGGACACGGGCGTTCTGGACGGCAACACCTCCAAAGACAATTCCTCGGGCAAGGAACTCTTCTTTGAGGTCAAGAACCTCCAGGCCACGTCGGAACTGGCCATCTATCTCCAGGGGGTGCAGGTGGGTTACGAGCAAATCGCCCGGATTCCCCAAGGGGACGGCACCAGCAATTTCGTGGCGACCATCCGCTTGCGATCGGAGATGGTGCTGGACGACGGGAACTACACCCTCCACATCCAGCAACTTCTGCCGCTCGACTCGGAACTGTATGGCGACCAGAAGTTGGCAAGCGACGTGTCGGAACCTCTCGAGTTCTCCGTCGACACCGCGCCCCCCGTCATCACTTCCGAGGCGGTGGATGTCGCCTTCCAGGGAGAAGAGTACTTCTACGACGTCGACTCCGACGACGAAGGCGACGACGACGTCTACTACGAACTGCAGATTCCGTTTCCCGCGGGGATGACCATCGATTCCGCCACCGGTGAGATCCGCTGGACTCCCGCAGCGACGGCCGGTTTCACCGAGGAAGTCGTCGTCCGAGTGACCGACGGTGCGGGAAACAAGGGCGAGCAATCCTTCGAGATCACGGTTTACGCTCCCCTCGAGATCAGTCTCGAAGAAGGCGACACCAGCGTCGACGAACTGCAGACCGTGACCCTGATCCTCGAGGCCTCCAATCCCGCGGATTCGGCCTCGTCGCTGGTCATCACCTTGCAGGACGGGGTGTTGCCGGCCGAGGCCTATACCCTCGAACAACTGGACGGAAATCGTGCCCGCTTCACCTGGACGACCGGGGAAGCGGACGGACCCGGGGTCTACGATCTGGTGTTCGGCGCCAACGACGGCGCCGATGCGCGCGGCAGTGAGACCATTCGAATCACGGTGAGCGAAGTCAACCAGGCACCCGAGTTCACCGAGGTCTTCGACGAGTGGACCGGGGCGGAAGAAGAACGAATCGATCTGCAATTCGTGGCGTCTGACGGCGATCTGCCCGCCAACGAATTGCTCTTCAACCTGTTTGGCGAAGTCCCCGACGGAGCGGTGATCGACGAAACCAGCGGCCTCCTCTCCTGGACCCCGGATGAGATCGACGGTGGGCGGACCTTCGAGTTCGGGGTCCGCGTGACCGATTCGGGCGGCCTGTCGGACGAACACACCATCGTCATCACCGTCGTCGAGAACCAGAAGGCGCCTGTCTTCGATCCCACGCCTCCTCAGCGAGTGACCGAAGGGGAGGTCCTTGATTTCGTCGTCGCGGCGCACGATCCCGACGTCCCCGCCCACGCCCTTGAGTATCAACTCGAAGGGGATGTGCCGGCGGGCCTTACCATCGACGCGCAAACGGGCCGCATCCGTTGGGATGTGCCGGAGGGGTATCTTCCCGGCACGACTCTGGAAGGCACTCTCGAACTGACCGTCGTCGCACGCGAAGTCGTGGCGGCCACGGAAGTTGGGCAGATCGCTCGGCAAACCGTGGAAATCACGGTGGTCGACGGCCTGGCCGATCTCGTCGCTGCCACACTCACGCTGGCAGAGACGGCAATCTCCGATCCATTGGCCGGGCCGACAACCGTCTCGCTCACCGCGTTGACGCTCGATCGAGGATCGGAAGTACCCACGGTCTCGCAGAAGGCCGAGTTCTATGACGATCGAGGGTTCTTCGGGACCCTGTTCGGTCCGATCGGCACCGGCGGTGGAATCGAGCCTGGGACCAAGGAGAAGTCGGATTCCGAGGGCGAGACCGATCCCGGGGCAAACGGCGAGGGAGAACAAACCTCGGCCCTCGAACGACTGCTCGACGAGATCGCGGGCGACGTGAGCACCAGCGTCTTCGACGCCCTCCTCTACGCCAAGACTGTTCCCGCCGACGCGCGCGAAGAACCGCCGGTTCCCGCTGACGAATCCCAGCCGGTTCCCCTGCCCACCGAGGAAGCGGCTCCTCCTGCTGAAGCCTCTGGGGCCGGGCAAACCCAGTCGGCTGCGGAGACCGAACTGGCCTCTGAGAAGCCCGAGAAGCCCGAAAAGGCTCCGCAAGGAGAGACCGTCAACTCCTAGCATCTCGCACCGGAAACACGCCGGGATCATCGGCCGGTCTCCAGCTTTCTATCATTCCAAGTTCTTGTCGGGGAATAGGTTGCGCTTCCTGATCCAGGACCGGCAGCCTGCAAGACGCTTGATCTAGTGGCATACCACGCCCGACCTGAGAGGGAGTTTTTTTGGGGATCGGGCTGAAGGTCTGGATAAAGTTTGTCGATTATTCCTATCACGTGATCTTTGCGGATTGCGCTCAGATTTCGTGTTGACCCCCAAACATGGTGATGGGTTCCGGGAAACCAGACAATGACCAGACCGCTAACGTGCGCTTCAGACAGGGTAGTTGGTGTTCGTTGGTGGGCCTTGGCAGCAACAGCGTTGGCAGTTGTGCCTTGGAGTTGCCCAGGATTGCACGCTGCGGAGTATCAGCGGCCGGTCTACCCGGCCACTCAAGGCGCGTATCAGGCACAGGTCCCTGTTTCGCGAGCGGCGACGCCCGTGCAGCGGATCCCGGCCTACGCCTCGAATCCTCCTCAGGGAATGCAGCAGGCCACGTACTCAGACGCGTTGGCCGGTGGGACGGAGCCGGTCCTGCGGGCCTATTCCTGCACGCCGGCCCAGGGTGCCGTGCTCGACGCCACTCTGAACGAGCAGTTCAGAGGCCAAGGCAATGTGCGGATCGTCCTCGACCGCGGAGCCAGCCAACTTTTGGTCATGGCGCCCGAGCCGATCCAGCAACAGATCGCGGCCCAGATTCGAGCGGTGACCGCGGTCGCGGCAACGGTGCCCCAGCCCATGCCCGTGCAGCCGGTCGGCACCACTCCCATCGCGGCGCCTGCGAATGCTCAACGCCGCGAGTATCAACTCAGATATCTGACGGCAGCACGGCTGGAGGCGATTCTCCAGACCGCACTCGGGAATCGTTGGAGCCCGCTCCAGCAACCTGCCGGGGCACCGCCGGCTTATCACCTCCTGGTCGGGGGACGACCCGATTTCACCATCTGGCTCGACCACGGTCGGAACCGATTGCTGCTCCAAGGCCCCGGGGGAAAGCCCTATGAGTCCTGTGCTCGACTGATCGAGTTGCTTGACACGCCCAACTCTTCGGACGGCTCGAGCCGCTGCCTGGTGTCGCTCACTACGGTCAGCACCGACGATCTCACTGCGGTCGTCAACGCCATTCATACGACCAACGGTCCGGTGTCGCCCCGCAGGAGTGCGATCGGGCCCGCCAATGTCGTTCTGGCGCAGGCTACCGGACCGGCCGAGCAGCCGGCTGCTCTCGCGGCGCCGGGCGACCGCGAAGAAGTCACGGCCACCGTACCGTTTCCGGGCGGCGCCGAGCCTTCTGCCGGCACCGGGTTGATGGGGCCCGTTCAGATCGAAATGGTCGAAGGCCTCGGTGTGCTCGTCATCAAGGGCGACAAACGCGACGTGGCCCAGGTGGTGAAACTGATCCAGGAAATCCAACAGATGAGCGATTTGACCGAACCATCGGTCGTCGTGCACCCGCTCACTCACGTGAACTGCGAAGCGCTGGCCACTTTGGTGAGCACCCTCTACAGCGAAGTCTTCTCCACCCGGCAGGGGACGGTGAGCATCACCGCCCTGGTGAAGCCGAACGCCCTGCTGTTGATCGGACGCCCCGAGAACGTCGATACGGTCGTCAACCTGGTCAAACGCCTGGACCGCCCGGTCCCACCGGAATCGCAGTTCAAAGTGTTTCGTCTCCGCCACGCCGCGGCGGCGACTGCCCAGGAAACGATCGAGCAGTTCTTCCAGGACAGCGAAGGGGAGCAACTGGCCGGATTGGGAACGCGGGTCCATGTGCTTGCCGATTTCCGCTCCAACTCGCTGATCGTCCGGGCGAGCCCCCGCGATATGCTCGAAGTCGAGCGCATGATCAACGAGATCGACACGCGCGACGCTACGGCCGTCAACGATCTGCGCGTCTTCAAATTGAAGAACTCCCTGGCCGAAGACCTGGAACCCATCCTGCAAAACGCCATCGCCGGGCAGCAAACGGGGCAGGCCCAACAGAACGTCGAGCAGAAATCGATCGGTCTGCGGCTAGTGACCATCGATTCGGCCGGGCAGAAACTGCTCAGTTCGGGTATCCTCACCGACGTGCGCGTGACCGCGGATCCGCGAGCCAACGCCCTGTTGATCTCGGCCCCGGCCGAAAGCATGCCGCTGATCGAGGCCCTGATCAACCAGCTCGATCAACTGCCCGTCGCCGAAGCCCAGTTGAAGGTCTTCACGATCGTTAATGGCGATGCGGCCGCCCTGGTCGACATGCTCGAAGCCCTGTTCGGCCAGACCACCACGAACCAGAGCGAACCGCCGGTTCGCACCGGGGCTGCTGAGGGCGACAGCTCGCTCGTCTCGCTGCGATTTGCCACCGACGTCCGCACCAACAGCATCATCGCATCGGGCAGCCTGGGCGATCTGGCCGTGGTCGAGGCCATTCTGTTGCGGCTGGACGAAAGCGATGTTCGCGAGCGGAAGACCACGGTCTATCGCTTGAAGAACGCGCCGGCTCCCGACGTGGAGACCGCCATCAACGAATACCTCGATCAGGAGCAGCAGCTTCCCAACATCGGCGAAGGCCTGTTCAGCACCTTCGAGCTTCTCGATCGGGAAGTCATCGTGGTCGCCGAAACGGTCAGCAACAGCCTGATCGTCAGCGCCACGCCCAAGTACTACGACGAAATCAAATCCCTGGTCGAACAGCTCGACGAACGGCCCGGCATGGTCATGATCCAGGTGCTGATCGCCGAGGTCTACCTCAACGACACTGAAGAGTTCGGCATCGAACTCGGCTTGCAGGACTCCGTTCTGTTCGATCGCAGCCTGCTGGGCGATATCACGACCATTAGCCGCACCACCCAGGAGCCTGGCCTGGCGCAGGTCGTCACCCAGCAGATCGTCACTGCCACGAACGAACCGGGCTTTCTGTTCAACGACCTGACAAGTCCCCTGGGCAACAGCGGGGCGTCGAACGCACTGGCCCAGTCTAATGTGGTCGGAGGTCAAGGCCTCTCCAACTTCGGCGTGGGGCGAATCAACAGCGAGCTCGGATTCGGCGGGCTGGTCATGTCGGCTTCGAGCGAGTCGGTGAGCGTGCTTCTGAGAGCCCTCAAGGAAGACCGGCGGATCAACATCCTCAGCCGGCCCCAGGTCATGACCCTCGACAATCAGCCCGCCTCCATCCAGGTCGGCGAACGCGTTCCCACCATTAGCGGCAGCGAGACCAACGATGCGGGCGGGTTGACCAACCAGATCGATTTCCAGGACGTCGGCCTGATTGTCGGGGTGACGCCCCGCATCAGCCCCGACGGGCTGGTGGTGATGGAGATCGACGCCGAGAAGTCGGAAGTCGGCCCCGAAGCCGAAGGCATTCCCGTTTCGGTCTCCGAAGGGGTGACCATTCGCAGCCCGCGAATCAAAACAATCACCGCCGCGACAACGGTCAGTGCGTTGGACGGGCAGACGGTGGTGCTCGGCGGTCTGATCACGTCGAACAAGACCAAGGTCGATCGGCGCGTGCCCTGGCTGTGCGAGATTCCGATCCTCGGTCAACTCTTCCGCTACCAAGGGTATACGTCCAAGAGGAGCGAACTGCTGATCATCATGACGCCGCGAATTGTGAAAAACGAGCAGGATGCCGAAATCGTCATGCAAACGGAAGCCGCTCGCATGAGTTGGTGTCTCAACGACGTGCTCGAACTTCACGAAGACGTCGCTCTCCGCCCACGCGGCGGCGAGTGGAAAGACGACGAAACGACCACGATCTATCCCGACGGAAAGCCGACACCCGAGGAACTCGACAGCCTCGACAAGACTCCTCTCGATCCCCCCGCCTCGCCCACCGTGGCGCCTCCGGCGGATCCCTCGGCCGGCGCCCAACGCGGACGTTTCACGCCGGCAAACCGCCCCGGGACTTCCTATGTCGCCCCGGCCAACTATGAATCGAACCTGGACGCCGCGGCCCGCCCAACCGGCGGGGTTTATCCGGCCACGGGTTCCTACAGTTCCGCCGGACAAGCCTCTCCAACCGCCTCGTCCTATCCGTCAACAGGCTATTGATGCACTTTCGCTGCAAGGATATCGTTCCAATGACACTCCGGATTCGTGAAACGGCGGTCCGCTCTTGGTGCGTGCTTCTGGTGGTCACGGCCTGTCTGGCAAGCGGCTGTGCCCAATGGGACTTGAAGAAGTCCTGGACGCCCTCCCTGTTCGGTGACGGCAACGACAAGCCTCAGATACCTAACCGGGTCGTTGCCGTGTGGGTCGACACGATCCGCTACACCCAGGGCCAACCTCCCACGCGAGGATTCGGCGGTCGCTTGATGTTCTACCAGAAGGACGAAGAGAAGCCGGTCAAGGTCGAAGGCGAACTGGTGGTCTACGCCTTTGACGAAGAAGATCGGAAGCCCACCGATCCGCGCCCGACACGCAAGTATGTCTTCCCGGCCGACCAAATCGACGCGTACTACAGCGAGTCGAAGATCGGGCACTCCTACAGCTTCTTTGTGCCCTGGGACGAAGTGGGCGGATATCGCAAGAACATCAGTCTGATTGCTCGCTTCCAGCCGAAACTGGGACCGGTCGTTGTCGGCGAGCAGACCCACCACATCCTGCCCGGCAAACCGTTGCCGGAGGATCTGCAGAACGCGAGTGCGGAAACAGACTACGCAGGCTCGGTACGGGCAGCCTCATTCAGTTCGCCCACGCCGGAGGAAAAGCCATACGACCCGAACCGCGCGCGAATGAAATCGACCACCATCCCGCTGTCGCCCTCGTTCGGCCGGCAGACGCCTAAGGCCGAGGTCCGGCGCCGCTCGGTGGGCTCGCAGACTAGGGCGTCGGTTCCAGCAACGCAGGCGCTTCCTGAGAATCCGGACTCGCCGCAACCTTCAACTGATTCTCAACTTTCCAGATCCCGGCCTCAAGCATCGCCAATCGTTCGGCGAGAAGGCGATCGTGCTCTGTCGACACCACGCCTCGCAGCGTGGCGGTCCCCTGGTCGACCGACACTTCCAAAGGCGTCCGGTTCTGAATCCAAGTAGAGTTCGTCATCCGTTCGGCAAGCCGCGAGGCAACCGCAGACGGCGCCCGTGACGGCGCAATCGTGCTGGGCTTGGGCGGAGTGAAGCCGAGTTGCAGGACAACGCGAACCTCGTCCCGCTGTCGCCCGCGTCCGCCGCTCCGATTGACGTTGGCGCTGCTCGCGCCGCCACCCCGGCGGATATTGCGACTGCGAGAACTCTGGTTTCCTCCGTCGGCGGAAGCGGCGCCGACAAAACCCGCGTCCGCCGAATCGGCCCCCACGAAGGCGTTTTGGCGGTTGTCGCGCATGAACCGCGCATTCGTGTCGACCTGACCCGCGCTGCCGACGCCAAAGCTGCCCGCGCTGCCCTGACCGCCTGTCTGGCCACTGACCTGGAACCCGGCCTGATTGCTTCGCGCGCCGCCCGCTCGCTGCTGGGCAAACGACTCCTGCCCCACAAAACCGGCGACTGATACAACGGCTGCAATGATCAGATAGCGACGCATCGGATTCTCCCCTCGGAAACTCATCCTTCGGAAAGGCGGTGATCCTTACCTACATCGTACACCTCGGCCAGCAAAGCACAATATGCACCCGGGCTTCAGCACAACGGGAGCGACCGACGAACCTTGCCGAACCTACCACCGATGGGTGTCAACGATCGTAACGGCCATGCAGATGGTCGGGGTAATCCGTGCCATGGCGAAGGTGACGCCTTTCCGGTCGGCACCGTCGTCAAACCCCGCATATTCCTACGTAGCCGAGTCTCTCCAAGACTCAACACCGATCCGATCGCGAAGTCTCGCCACGCTTTTTCGGGGGCCAACGTCACATGGCCCTCGTCGACGGGTAGATCGGAATCGAACCGCCGGTCAGGGGGGAGAAAACCGGGACTCGCACGGATCGGTCGACCGGCGGCAAGGGCGCGAACCCGGGCGGCGCAGAAGACGCCATAGAACGGCGATTCTGCCCGGAGTAGCCGGTGGAGACGGAACTGCGGCCATAGCCGTCGTCTGATCGGGAGTAGCCCCAGCTCTCCGTCGACCGGGGTTCATTCTCAACCGGCACAAGTCCCAGATTGCTGCTGGCGGGAACGGCGCCGGCGGAGGCTGCTGCCGAGTCCTCATACGAGGGGGGACTGTACGCGTAAGGGCCCGACGGCAGCGCGGTAACGGATTCGCCGCCCGGCCAGGTGCTGGAATCGTCGGCAGCAGCCTCCTGCCGTTCGCCGTAGCGAGTGGGAGAACGGTCGTTGTCGAACGATGAGTCGTTCCCGTAGGAATCACTCAGAGAGTTGTCCCGAGAGTTGTTGTTGCCGTAGGTGTTTTCGTCGGTGTTGCTATAGGTGTTGCCGTAGCTGTCGGAACTGTCGCCATAGGACGAGTCATCCCGGTGGGAGTAGCTGTCGTCGGCATAGGAATTCGTTCCATACGGATCGTATTCTGAATCCCCGTTCGACTCGTCCCTGCTCGAGTCGTTCCAGGAATAGTCGTTTCCCGTCTCTGTGTCGTCCCCGGCCAGAGTCGCCCGCGATTTCCCGCTGCTCCCCCCCGAACCATAAGTGTCGGACTTGGCTCGGCTCTTGTTGCGACGATTGCGTTTGGCACTTGCAGAATCGTCCTGGTTGGACGAATCCTTGCTCCCGTAGCCGTCGTACCCGTCCTTGGAGGACGTGGAATCCTCGTCGCAGTAACCATAGGAATCGCCGCGGCTGTCCGAAGCGTCTTCGTCCGAGCTGTCTTCTTCCTCGTGGCTCTTTCCAGACGAGTAGCGATTACTCGCGTAGCTGGAGCCGTATAACGAAGAGTACTTGCTTGACGACTCCTCTTCATTCAACTCGTCCGATTCTTCTTCCTCTTCTTCCCCGTAGGAACGATGCGAACCGTAGGAATACGAACTGTATTCGGATTTTCCCTCCGAATCGTCGTTCCCGTAGCTCGACCAACTGGAGCGGCAGCCGGACGACGATACCTCCGCGGCTTCATCGGTGTCGGCCCCGTAACGGCCCCCTGCCTTGTCCGAATCTGTCGCATCGCCGGTCGATTCGGCACAAACCACCACCCGCGTCGAAGAAGACGCTTCCGGGACTGCAGCCATCTCGAGGACCACGGGGAATCGGGCCGTATTGAACCCGATACACGTGGCCACGAGCATCACGACGGCGATGGCGGCAGGGATTCTTGGCATGGTCTTGTTTTCTCGTTTCCGTCGCTCCAAGCGACCGAGAAAACATACACGCCGAGCCGAGCGCTGCAAGCGCGGAACAGACCAAATCGCAGGGTTTTTCTCCGCCCTGGCACGGCACGAGTCGGTTAGCGAAACCTTGCCGTTTTTCGGCGGAGGTTCACATCGAAAGCACCAGGAATTCGGGCAAGGCAAGAGAGAGAAGAGACGTAATCACGGCACTGTGAACCGATGAATCCGTACGGTAAGGCTGTAGCAGATGGGCGCTCTCCGGGGTAGGACTCTGCCGAGTTTGTGGGTGGGACCGTCGCGGCGGTTCTCTCGGATATCTACGTAGCCTTGATCTCCTCCGGGCTCGTTCCGATGGACAGCGTCACCTCGCCCCATTCCTCGGGCGCAAGGCGTTCCACAAGAACGGACCAGATCAGATCGTTCACTCCTTCAGTTCCACTACATCTTTCCCCTGGGAACGCACGCCGATGATGCGGCGGCCGTCGACAATCACCTGGTACGTCACGCCGTTTTCGCCCTCGATGATGGCCTGGTCGCCCTGAAGGGTGACGGGAAACGGTGCTGCCACCCGGTGCGTCTTGTCGGCCGCCACCGAAATCGCGTCGAGTTTGCCCTCCAGCACGAGGCGCAAGCTGACCAGCGCGCAGGGATTGATCGTCCAGGGACGACGTTCCTGGGTCTCCAGCGCCAACGCGTCCGGAAGAAGGCCCGCGTAGTCGCCGTCGGGATACTGCATCTGCTCGCCCGCAATCAGAATCCCCCAGGCGAGGTGTTTCCAGTCGAGCGTGTCGTCGTAGGGTGCCAGCTTCGTGAGGGCATAGGCATACACTAGTCCGACCCATTGGACCGGGAGTCCGAACCAGACGGGGGCTCGCCAGTTGGTCGCTCCCAGAACGGGAACCGTCCCGTAGACCATGATCGGTTGATTGCCCCACTGGTAGACGAACGGTACTCCGGAAATCGCCCACCGGCGCGCCTCGTCGAGATAGCTCTTGTCGCCCGTCAGTTCATAGCCTCGCACGTAGGCCCAGACGAGATAGGCCGACGCCAGTTGGTCGGGAGTGTGCAAGGGAATCTCCCAAACTTGGGCGCCGCGAGGCGTGCGGAACCGCTTCATGTACTCCAACGTGCGGACACCAGCCTCCAGGGCGCGGGGGTCCGCCGTAATCCAGGCGTATTCCAGCAGGCCGGCCGCCGGCCTGGCGCAAACGCCGCTTGCCGTGTCTTCGTGGTGGCCCTGGGCGAACTTGCCCTGATAGCGAAAAGAACCGTCCTCCTGCTGCTGTTTCAGCAATCCGTCGATCTGCGCAAGCTGCTTCTCCTTCCATTCGAAGGCCTGATTGGTCAGGAAGAAAATCGATTCGTTGGCGATATGGGCGCCGCGCATCGTGAAGTCGCGCCGTCTGGGCACCTGGCCCGTGAGTCGGAAAAGCGTGGAAACCATGTCGGCGAAGTACTGCCTCGGCCAGCGGTCTTCGACGCAATGGCCCCATCCCTCGGTGGATCGCAGGGGACCATTGAGCGCTTGCAGGCAGAGTCGGTACTGGGCCTCGGAGCTGCGTGGGGCGTCTGGTAAGGGAGGAAGCCCGCGGCGCTTCACCGCCCAAACGATCTGATCCTCCAGAGAGCCGCCGGCCACTCGCAGGACCGCCTTGATCGTGGAACCCTGCAAGGCCATGCGGTGATCGTCGGCCGCGTCGAAGAAATTGGGTGTGGCAAAGATCGGTTGCAGGCCCATGTCGTCCCAGGTCAGCGAGACCGACGCTCGGTCGGTGACAAACGACATGAGCGGCATGGTCACGTCGAGCGGCTTGGGGGCGAAGCGGAGGTGGGCTTCTGTTTCCACGTCGAGCTTGGTGGAACTGTGTTCTCCCTTTCCGAGGTGTTCCAGGCCGGCGAGCAGGCCCTGCTCCAGGCCGCCCAAGACTCGGACCACCGGGCCTTCACACACGCTCTCGCTCTCGATGACGATATGAATCTCGTTGCCGGCGGTCGAAAGCGTCAACGCAACTCCCTCACCGCGAAACTGAAGGGATTGAGGCGTGGACGTCAAGTTGAACGACGGGATCCGGTAATCGCAGTGAACCAGCGGCGCCAACAGGGCGACCACCTGGTCGTTCCGAAAAACGCGAGCCGCCTTGCCGTCCGGAGCGACCTGCAGCTTTCCGCCCTCCAAGGGCATGTCCAGCCACTGGACCGGCGCCTCCGGATGCACGACGAAAAGCGAGCGGCTCACGTCGGGCAGACCCTCGGCCTGAAGGTCGATCCGAATCGGTTCGATGAGTTGCTTGGCGTCGGTGCCGATCGCGATCACCTTCTCGGTCCCGGGCTGCAGCAAGAGTACCTGCCCGGCGGCGGTGAACTGTCTCGGTGAGGTCCCATGATTCTTGATCGTGAATTCCGCCCCCGCCTCCGTTAACGCGATACGATCAATCGACAACGGGTGCTCGCCCAGGTGGACGAGGCGAATCCAGTCGATCTCGATTTCCCCGGCGCCGTCGGCCGGATCAAGCCGGATGTCGGTCAAATGCCCGGGAGCGTGGAAGTCGACCTTGTATTCGTGCCACTCATTGTCGGGAATCACTTCGAGGGAACGCGCCTTGTCGTCGCCCCGGCGCGGCGACTCCCGGGTGATCCAATAGACCTGGGCAGGCCCTGGAGCCGTGCCGCGGGCGCGGTACTCGAGAGCCATCTGCCCCCCGGAAGTGTCAACGCGGGCGTGCATGTAGGGATCCTTGCCGGTTGTGTGGACGAGCAGATTGCCGTCGCGGGTCGTCAGCTCGCAACGAGCTTCCGCAAACCAGCCCTTCGTCCCCTCGGAGAAGTCCCACTCCGCCACCACTTCGCGGAGTGTTGGACGTGGCATCGGATTGATCTGAGGCAACGGTTCGTCGAACCCCGGCAAGCAGAGCAGACAGATAATGGCGGCGTGGTGCATCGGTTCCTCCAGACATCCCTGTTGGGCAGTCGGCCGCCCGCCACAGAGCCCGACGCGGACGGCGAAAACGCCAGTGTAGCAGATCCCCCGGCAAGCCGCGCACCGGCCGACGGGCTCTCGAAGAGAATCTGCGGGCTGACGGGCCCAGCGTTGGGCTGATGGACGGACTCCATGCGTCCCAAGGGCCCTGGCTGACCCACTGGACGCCGAAATTCTGTCTCGCCTTGTGGCGAACGCGGTGAGCCAATTACGATAGGAGATATCACCGGCCATCCATCGGCGATTGGAGTCGGATCGTCTGTCTTGTGCTTGCCCTACTCCGTCTGGGTTCCAGCTTCTCGTTCGATCGGGGGGCAAAAACCGCCGGAGCCCCCAACCCCACTGGTTGGGCGGATTGGGTGGCCGGAGGCGGGAATCGGAACCTCGCAACCCCTCGGAGTGCGGCAATGCCCCGACGCAATCTACGCGTTCTCGTCCTGGCGTTGCTGGTGTGCCTCCTCTGCGCGCCACGCGTCTCCCGATCCGGTCGCGTCCTCTGGTTTGCCATGCGCCACATCGAGGCCCACTACCTCACCTCCGTCGACGAAGAAAAACTGTTTCAAGGGGCCATGGACGGGATGACGAAGGCATTGGGCGACCCCTATTCAGCCTATATTCCCCCCGAAGTTCTCCCCGAATTCAATGAGCAAATCGATCGCCAGTTCGGCGGGCTGGGAATCGAGATCCGGATCGACCACGATACCAAGTACCTTACCGTCGCCAGCCCACTCGTTGGCACGCCGGCAGCCGAGGCCGGTCTGCTTGCCGGCGATCGAATCCTGCGAATCGATGATGAAAGCACTCAAGGCCTTTCCATCGAGGACGCCGCCAAACTGCTTCGCGGCCTGCCCGGGGAACCGGTGACGCTGACCATCTCGAGGAAGGGTGCGAAAGAGACTCGCCAGGTTGAGGTCGTTCGTGCCGAGATTCAGGTCGGTACGGTGTTGGGAGACACGCGCGATGCGGACGGCTCCTGGAACTACTACCTCGACGGGTATCCCGGAATCGGATACCTGCGACTCGATTCTTTCGGCGAGAACACCGGGGCGCAGATGCGCGAGGTGATCGCCGATCTGAAGAAACAGGGCCTGAAAGGTCTGATTCTGGACATGCGGGGCAACCCGGGCGGCCTGCTGCCCGCGGCAATCGACGTCTGCGACCTGTTCGTTTCTCCCGACGATCCCCCCTCGACCGGGCCCGGCGGTGAACACATTTCGTCCGGCCTGATCCTCACGACACGCGATCGCCGGGGACAGGTGATCCAGGAATTCTACGCCCATGACGACGGAACCGTGAACGGCTTTCCCATGGCCGTGCTTGTCAACGGGGAGAGTGCCTCGGCCGCCGAGATCGTGGCCGCTTGCCTTCAGGATCACGGCAAGGCGATCGTCGTGGGGGAACGCTCGTTCGGAAAGGGCACCGTCCAGGAGATTCTCGACTTTCACCCGGACCAGGGGCTCCTCAAGCTGACCATGGCCAGTTATTGGCGTCCCAGCGGACGGAACATCAACCGCAGCGAAGGCGCGCAGGAATGGGGCGTATCGCCTAATGCCGGTTTTGCGGTCGCCCTCAACGATGAGGAACGGGTCAATCTTGCCGTCGCGCGGCGGATGCGCGACGTAGCCGAGTCCTACACCGACGAAGAACTGGCCGCAGAAGAAGTCCCCGAGTTCAACGATCGCCAGCGCAATGCGGCCGTCGAGTGGATCGAGGATCAGATCTCGAACTGAACGCTGCCGACGTTGTCGGCTACGATCGTGGTGATCCCGGTGATGTAGAACCCGCCTTCCAGGTTACCCGAAGCGTCGTTGCCCACGATCAGGTTGTCGTTGGCCGTGCCGTACTCCGACACGCCAAACTTCTGCGTCGTCCGGCTGCCGCCCGTCCCGATTGTGTTGTCGGCGACAAGGACAAACGTGCAATTGACCAGCAAGATACCGCTGAAATCCCCCGTTCGACGCAGGGAATTGTCGACGACGGTGTTCCGGTAAATCGCGTTGTCGCTGCCTCCGTTGACCAGGATGCCTTCCCGGGCATTTCCGCGGATGAGATTGTCGGCCACGGTATTGAACATGTCGGCGAAGGAGCCACCCAGACCCAGGCCGCCCACGCCGTACCTCCCGTTGTCTTCCAGCACGTTGCCGGTGACGAGAATGTCGAAATTGTCGAAGCAGAAATGGAAGCCGTTGTCGCCGTTGTTACGGCTGACGTTGTTGATCCAGAGCCCGCCGCGATTCAAGTCGCCTCCGGGGTGCAAACCGTGGCGACGGCTCCCTACGACCAGTGAATTCTCCACGATCACGTCGCTGCTTCCCGCGACTAGAATCCCGTCGCCGGAATCCCCCCGGGTCGCGTAGCCCGCCTGGCGGATGGTCGCTCCGGAAATCACGGCGTCGGCTTCCACGTTGACGAGGATGCCGTGTCCCCGGACCTTCTCGATGGTAACGTTCTCGATGCGATTGTCGTGTCCGCCCGTGAGATAGATCCCGCCGCCGTTGGATTCGCGGACGGTCACGTTGCGAACCGCGCCGTCGACCGCCTTTTCCAGATGAATGAGCGCTGGACTGGCGAGACGCCAGGCCTCGGAGAGTTCGTCCAGGTTCCCGTCGAGAGTCAGGTCCTCCACGACCACGTCCGCCGTCGAGCCGGCTTCGTAGTACCAGGCGGTGCGGACCAGCGGGAAGTAGTTGACCACGCTGGCCGTGGCGACCGGCGCGTACGTTCCGACAACGGCAATCGGACTGTCAAGATAGAGCTTGCCGGACTCGATCTTCACGATCGTGTGGCATGCCACAGCACTCTGCCCGTAGGCCAGAATCGCAATGTCGTCGCCGACCGTGAAACCCTTGGTTGATTCCACTTGCACAAACGTCGCGCCGGTGGCTGCCGTGACCGTGAGCCGCGTCTCGACGTGGTCGGGACGCTCGAGGATCGTCTTCTCCCCTGCTCCGCGCAGGGTCACGCCGTCGCGTAGCACAAGCCCCTGCCGCAGGGTAAACGTTCCCTCGGGAAGAACCACCACGCCCCCTTCCTCGGGCAAGGCGTCGATCGCAGCCTGGAAGCCCCAGGCGGGGTCGCTCGAGTCAAGGAATGCGCTGGCGTAGATCGTCGTTTCCGCTCCCGGACGCTCGACCACAAGCGCGATCCCCGGCTCGGCAACGTCGACCGTCTGGTCGCCCTCCTCACTCAACCTGGCCGTGACGACGTTAAACCCCTGGGCCCGGCGCACCGTGCCGGACGGATCCTCCGTGAGGGTCACGCAACGTTCCTCGACCGTAAGGGTGTCGGTGCCGTCCGAATCGTAGACCAGGGCCTCGTCGACCCCCACACTTGCCTTGGCCTGAACGAAGTCAAAGCCTCCCACTCGGTGCTCGTACCCGGCGCCCCGGAGCCAACTGTGAGTCGAACGGCTTTCGAACGAGTCGGCTCCCGCGGTCCCGCGCAGTTCCGCCTCGTCGTTTCCGCCCGAGTCGGCATAGGCGTGAACGGAGTCGAACAGCTTGGCGCGGATGAAGTAGTCCTCGCCCAGAAGCTTCCCCCATTCAGAAGTACCGATATAGCGGTCGTCGCCGGCCGAATCGTGAAGGTTGGCGATATCGTATCCGCCGCCTCGCGCATAGGCGTTGACGACGTCGAATCCATCGGCCCGGTTGATGTACCCGCTGCCATACAGCGTGGTTTGAGCCGGCGTGCCATGGAGAACGTCGTTACCCGCCGAGTCGACCAGTTCCGCGCAATCGAATCCGCGGCTCGCATAGGCGGTTACCGAATCGAAACCCACGGCCGCGTTGGAGAAGCCCCGGCCCGACAGGGTCGCACTCTCCGGCGTGGCGCTCAAGTAGTCGTCGCCCGCCGAATCGTAGATTCTCGCATGGTCGCTGCCGCCGCCCGCATACGCCACCACCTCGCCAAAGAACTTGACTCGGATCGCGTAATTCTCGCCCGACAATCGGCTCCAAGTTTCCCTTCCCACGAACAGTTCATCGGCATCCGAGCCGGAGATCTCGGCTCGATCGTTACCCCCGGATCGAGCATAGGCGTGCACGTACTCGACCGATTCGACGCGAAACGCGAAGCCGTCGCCCGACAGGGTGGAAACGTCCGGGCTGCCGGTGAAAACGTCGTCACCCGCCGAGTCGTTCAGGTACGCTTCGTCAATGCCGCCGGCATCGGCGACGACCGTCACTTCGCCCGCTCCGGTGGCGACCACCGTCAAACCGTCGGCAACCAGGCGAGTCTCGGCGGGATCGGCGTAGATTGTGTCGTTGCCGGCCGTATCGTGAAGGACGACGGTGTCGTCTTCTCCGGCGATCAAGGTGATCTCATCAATCGAGTCAACGGCAAACTGCCGGCTGACTCCGTTCAGCGTGACTCGATATTCGCCGTCGGTGGCGAACTCGAACGCATCCTCCCCGTCCGTGCTGCGGACGGTCAAATGCGTTCCTTCCACGGTGATCTGGTCGTCGATCGACCACGGCGAAACGGCCAGCAGCAGTCGCGACTCGAGGGGTTCGATCGAGAGCCGCTGGCCGAGGCCCGACCGGCGGGGACGACGGGAATCCGGGTGCATTCTCATGGCTGCAATCGCTGAAGTGCCGAAGGGAGGAGCTCTCGCGGGTTCCTTCCCGACTGGCCGCCGCACTCTCCATTCTGATTGGAGCGCGCAGGAATCTCCAAGGTTTTGTACTGGAGGATGCAAACTCGGGACCGAACAAGAAAGATCCGCCCGTCACCGACTCAGATGCCTAGCCGTTTTGAGGGGTGAGCAGCCGTGTGCCCGGAAGCAATCGGCACAATCCGCATATTTCGAACCGCAACATCCGAGCAATCGTTCGAATGCCAGCCGTGCGGTCCGTCCCGTGCCGCGGGCTTTTCGCATACCGGCTCTGCCCGCGAAGCAAGAAGGCAGCGTACTCCGTCCTTGTGTTGCCAAAAGACAACACGCCGCGAAATTCATGCCGCAGAAGGACTCCCGATTATCCGACCTGCGGCACGGAAACGTTCTATGTTTACTCAGATAGTGGCGTTGTTTCCTCCGCCAGCCAACAAGCAAACACCAACCAGTCCCACCACGCGAGGACGGCCATGAAGCCGACAATCATCATCGCAGTATCGCTCATCACCGTGACCGTCATTGCCGTCGGCAGCCTGCAATTCCACCGAAGCCAGCCGTCCGAAGATCCTGGAATGCCCAAATACGTTCCCTTCTCCGAATCGGCCGCTCCAGTTGCAGACGCGCCGGCACCAGCACCAGCGGACTCGACTCCAAACCGTCCGACACCTGAAACGCCGGCCGAGACAGACACCAGTCCCATTTCGCCGGCTACCAGCCGGACAGGCCAAAAAGACTGTCTCACGCTCCTGAGCGTTGCCGAGCGGAGACTGGGGCAATTCGACGACCACGACAAGCGGGCGTGGCGGGTCGAAGTGAAAAACGAGAGCGATCAGAACCGCTATTGCTACGTGGAAGTGGAGTGGCTCGATGAAGCCGGATCGCACGTCGACGGCGCCCATACGCTGAGACGGATCGCCCCCGGCACCTGCTCCATTTCCGTGGTCCATCCGATGGCCCCGGAAACCGCCGCCAGGGCCAAGTCGATTCGGGTTGTCGAACTTCAAACGCGATCGACGCCCGCGGACGAGTAGAACAAGACGGCGGTTCATGCCCTGTCCTCCTGCGACTGCTCTCCGAACACCTTGCGGTCTTCACAGCGGCCCTCTCGTCGGCGTTTGTATTCTCACGCCGCGCGGAGTTTCAGACCGACATTAGCCTCCCGGAACCGCGCGACCGCACCCGAGATTTGTCGGATGACTGTTCGGGTAGCGGACAAACCTGATCGCCGCGCTGCAAGAGTCGCCCTCGCCATCGTCCGCAGGCGGTTGGCAGCCTGATGCGATTGAGAAACTCGCATCTCGGGGAGAAGGCTAGTGCAGTGGAAGGGGTCGCTTGCTCTCCGCAGGTCGTTTGGTATCGTAAGACCTTGTACAGTAACACGTTATAGTGTCTTGCGCCGTCCTTTTGCTTGACAGATTTCCTGTATTATTGTATTTTCCAAAATAGGAAAATGAGTAATTTCAGGAAAACACCTACCGAATCGGACATCCTTGAGCGACTTCGCCGTGGCGAAGTCGCCCTGCCACCGTTGCGTCTGGAAATCGTCGAAACAGGAAAATGGTCCGACCGGGGATCGGCCGTGTGGGACGCTGTTGTTGTTGCGTCGTACAACGACCAACAGGCTGAATTCGTCGTCGAGTGCAAAGCCCTGTCGACTCCAAAGGGATTTGACGACGCCGTTCGGCAGTTTCAAGGCCAGCCATTGCCGTCTGACGCCCTGCCGATGGTGATCATGCCCTATCTGCGTGAATCTCAACTCCGAGAGCTGGAGGCACTGGGGATCAGCGGCGTGGATCTGTGTGGTAACGGCATCGTCGTGGCCCCGGGGCGTTTCACCGTGTCTCGGACTGGTGAAAAGAACCAGTTTTCGACGTATTCGCCGATTAAGAATATCTACCGCAAGAACTCCTCGATGGTCGGCCGAGTGTTTCTTGCAACGCCTTTCTTTGAGAGCGTTCAGCAGATCCGTGAGTCGATCAACGCCAGAAACCTGCTTCTGTCGCGTTGGAGGAAGACACCAATGGGGCTGAGCACCGTCTCAAAGGTGCTCAAGGTGCTTGAGGAGGATCTCATTGTCGAACGAAGCCAACGAATTCGGCTCCTCCAGCCGGATAAGCTGTTGGAATCCTTGAAAGACAATTTTGTTCAGCCAAGCGACCCGCCTCGGATTCGGCTAAAACTCGAAGGTGATAGGGCAACCTTGTTGCGGCTGCTGACGGAGCAAGCCAACGCGGCCTCGGTTCCCATGGTAGCGACTGGCTTGTCGTCCGTTTCGCGGTATGCCGTCATGCAGCGAGAAGACATACTGTCGGTCTACTGCCCACGAATTGCAGCCTTGCGAGAACGCCTGGACGGCAAGGCGACCGACCGATTCCACAATGTCGAGTTGATCGAGACCGACGAGCAGCCCCTGTATTTCGACACGCGGGAAGCGGACGGGTTTCATTGGGCGTCACCAGTGCAAACGTTCCTTGAACTCACGGCGGGCGACAAACGCGACAAGGAAACCGCTGAACAGGTGAAAGCCCATCTTCTCCGCAGCTTGGGAGTCACGGATTGATGAACCTCATGCCGACGCTTCAGAGGGCGCTGACCGACGTCCTCTACGAGACAAAGGACGAGGCACTGCGACTGATCGTTGGCGGCGGTTACGGCATCTACCTCAAACGAGAATACGTCCGAGACAATGGGATTCGGACACTACTGCGTGAGTGGCCGGAAGCCCAATCCACGAACGATCTCGATCTCTTCTTGCCGCCGGAGTTGCTCGTCGATTCAGCACGATTGAAGCCGCTTGGGTCGGCGCTCCAGCGTCTCGGTTACAAAGTCATCCGTGGAGCGGAGAAATTCCAGTTTGCCAAACTGGGACCGGACGGGGGACAGGCGGGTAGCCTCAAAATCGACCTATTGACAGGCCCCAGAAGCAGTTTCGCAGGGACTTCCGCCCGAGTCGACGAAAGGCGAGTTCGGCCACGTCCGTCAGTCGATGTCCATGCACACCCGGTCGATGAAGCATTGACACTCGAAGAAGGACTGTTGCCCCTGACGCTCCATGGCGTCACGAGCGGCGGCATCGCCCATGATGCGACGGTGTACGTCCCGCATCCGCTGACATTCACCATGATGAAGCTGTTCGCATTTCGCGACCGGCTGAACGACGAAAGCAAGGATTTCGCTCGCTATCATGCGCTGGACATCTATACGGTGCTGGCCACCACCACAGAGAAGGAGTGGGATGAGGCATTGGAGCTGAGTGAGACCTACCATGCGGCACCCGTCGTCATCGAAGCTGCCCAAGTCGTGAAAGACCATTTCGCCGGCCAGGACAGCCTGGGAATGCTGCGGCTCCGAGAGAGTCCATACGCCAGGCCGGAACTGCAACTGGGAGAATTCCTCGATGCGTTGCAAGAGCTTCTTCTGTCGTAGATCGGCTGGAACATCAAGTTAACCGGCTCCTCCCGAGGCATCATCGTACCCAAGCAGACCCGCTCTCCTCGCACTCGCTGAAGACCGTAGAAGTCCACTGCGTCGCACGGAATTGCTCCTCATGTCTCGGGTTACCTGCCTCTCACCCCGTCTCCAGGATGTAGGTGGGCAGGTTCACGCCTCGATAGGGTTGATGAGGACCGAGGGTCTGGCCGAAGTGAATCTCGACGTTCTTCGCCTTCCAGGCGTAGAGTTGGCGGACCAGTTCCGTGCTCGAGGTTGGAATGATCCCCAGGACCGATTCGCCTCGAAACCGCTCCAGGGCCCGCACGATCAAGGCCGCGGCCTGGGGCTCGCCTCGCATGATCCCCGGCCCCAACGCACTGGATGCCGGATGCTTCGACGTCGCCAGATACCCGTCGATCTGCCCGCTCTCGTCCGTGTGGACCAGCGTCTCCCAGATCCCCAATGAATTCTCGATGCAGAAGCGAACGTCCTTTTCCCGATCGAGCCCGGAAACCTCTCGCTCCAGGGCCGCGACGGAATCGACGTCCTCGAGGGTCGCCGGGCGGACCCGTTGCGCGTCGACGCCGCCGGCGTCGAGCCCCTCCTCCGGCACGCCGAGGAACATGTCCTGATAGGAGCACCTGGGAACGAATCCCGCCTTCGTGTAGAGCGAATAGGAGTCGAGGTTCATCGCGCTCTGGATCAGCCGAACGGCCGGGAGCGCGCGACGCCGCGTTTCGTCGATGACCGCCTGAAGCAGCGCCATGGCAACCCGCCGGCCGAAGTAGTTGGGGTGCACGTTCATGATGCCCAGCGACATGTGCGTGCCCCGCGGATGCATGAAACAGGACCCCATCAGCCGCCCGCTTGCCGGGTTCTCGACAACCAGGCAGCACCCCGGATCCAGCGTTTCGTAGATCTGATAGAACAGATCCGTCGATTCCGGTCCGCCGGGAAACACGTTCAGGCCGCGGTTCACCTGGTACCAGTGGTTGGTCGACACACAGATCAACTCCGCCAACTCAATTCGATCTCCGCTTTCCGCTCGACGAATCTGCATGGTCGCGTCACTCCCTTCCACGGGCCGCCAATAGTCTGGAATCTTCGCCAGCGTATCCGACGCTCGCAGTAACTGCAAGCCGCCACACGAGATCGGCGCCGGACCGCGGTGCAATCGAAGTCGCGGAATGTGAAATCAGGCCGTGTCGGCCCTGCCGCGAACGCAAGCAGGGGGTGGTTCGACGCCCGCCGGCGGATATGATTCATGAGAACCCCTGACGAAACGACTGGGTTGCCCACGGGCACTCGCGCACATCACCAGTGGTCCTGCTGGCGGCCCAAAGAACGTTCTCGAAACGTATCTTTTGCTGAAGATGCTGAGGTCGACGTGGGCAGCGAAGGAGAAATGACGTGGCCTCCGCGTTCCGATCCGAGATTGGATCGCGTTCTTCAAGCCGCCGGAATCTACGTCTACACGGTCTGCTACAACAACGGAGGTGTCGCCGCAACCACGCACAGTCGCGGATGCGAGGCGGTGACCGGCTACTCCCAGAGCGACTATGATCGCGACCCCGCCCTGTGGATCTCGATGGTTCATCCCGAAGACAAGGAAGAAGTGTGCCGGCAGGTCATCGCGGCCGAACACTCTGCCAAGGCGACGAGAATCGAGCACCGCGTCATCCACCGCGACGGCAGCGTCCGCTGGGTCCGAAACACGATCGTCCCCCATTTCAACAACGGCGAACTGGTCTGCTGTGACGGACTGATTGAGGATGTGACCGATCGCAAACAGGCCGAGCGGACCCTAATGCACCATACGATGCAACTGACGGCCGCTCAGGAAATCCAGCGGCGTCTGCTGCCCCAGTTGGCGCCGCAGATCCCGGGAACCGAGATCGCGGGCACCTTGATCCCCGCCGAGTACGCGGCCGGCGACTTCTACGACTACCTCACCATGCAGGACGGATCTCCCGCCTTCGTCATCGGCGACGTCTCCGGACACGGGTTCGGCCCGGCGCTCCTTATGTCGTTGACCCATACCCTGGTCAGGATTCTCACCGAAATCGAAAGCGATCTTGCCACGATCTTCGCCCAGATCAACGACTTCCTCTTCAAGGAGACCGAAGAAGACCGTTTCGTGACCCTCTTCTTTGCACGCTATGAACTCAATACGAGAACGATCACCTATGCCAGCGCGGGCCATCCGCCGGCCTACGTGATCGACGGCGGCGGCAATCTCAAGGCAAAACTCGTGAGCACGTCGTTTCCCCTGGGAGTTCTTTCCGACGCCACCTTTCCGGTCGTGAAAGATGTCCGGCTCGACCACAAAGACACCATGCTCATGCTCACCGACGGCATCCTGGAAACTCCGGCGCCCGATCGCCGCCTGTTCGGCGAGGCCCGCACGGTCCGTTTGCTTCAGAACCACCGGGATCTACCCGCCCACACGATCCTCGATACGTTGCACCACAGGCTGTGTGAGTTCTCCAAGCAGACGGTTCTCTCCGACGACGTCACGGCCGTGGTTCTCAAGGTGGAATAGGCCGGCCGCACTCAGATGTCCAATTGGAGCGCGCCGGTCGCGCCGTCGCAGCTTGCCCGGCTGCCTCAGTTGCCCACAGATTCCTCCGTCGGCATCCAGTCGGGAAGCTCTTCGATCGAGCGGCGAGCCTCTGCCGACGTCGGCACCCCCCACGACTGGAAAAACGGGCCGAGATCGCGTCCGACCGTGCGAGAAAAGCGCACCAGCCACTGGTCTCGTTTCTCCTCGTCGGTTTTCGGACGCTCGTCCTTGGGCAAATCGCGATACTCGACAAACACCTTCTGGAACGCTTCCCAACCAAAGGCCTCTTGGAGTTGGACGTACATGATCAGCGCCAGGAAGGGCTCCCGCTTCCACTGGTCGAACGGCGAGCCGGAATCGCGATACTTCTGGAGAATCGCGTTGCGTTGCGGCCCGAGGACGTCTCGCGCCCGGCGGGGAGGTGTGCCGCAGACACGATCGAGCACATAGAGGGTGAACAGGTTGACCGTCACTTCCGTCGTACCGTCGAACGTCCAATCGCCGGACTGGTGATTATGACCGAGCTCGTGATAGAGGCCCCAGACGCCGCCGTGTTCCTGGTTCATGAGTTTCGAGAGATCGACCATGGTTGCAGCGACGTCGTCGTGGGTCATGATCGGGTAGCCGGAATGCATGTAACCCACCGAGATCTGCGTGTCGGCCACGTAACGCTCGGGCGGCTCTCTCTCGACCGGCCGAGCGGCCAATTCTGCACAGGCGTCGGCGACACGATCCCAGAACCGCATCAACTCGGCCGGATCATCCAATTCGCGGACGACCGAAGAAGGCACGGTGAGGATGACCTTCTCTCCCGCCAGTTCAGCCCAAGGGGCCGGCCGTTTGCGAATATTCGACTGCCACGAACCCGTCTCCGTCTCGCCGAGGACGAAACAGGGCGCCTCCACGGCGCCTTCGATTTCGACGCCGATCCGGCCCAGACTGCAATTGCCGGGCACTTCGATGTACACGAGCCCGCCAAAGGCGTTGGCCGCGGCGGTTTCTTTCGCGTCGATCGCGAAGCGAGCGCACACCTCAGGGCACCGGTTCCAGCGATCCGTGCCCCAAAGCTGGTCGCTATGGGCCCCGATTCGAACCCACAGCATCTTTCCGACGACTTCGTCGGGAACACGGATACGCACGACTTTTCCCGGCGCGGCGTAGAGCCCCGTGCTGTGCCACTGGGAAACGCGAGTGTCGATTGTGATCGTACGCCGCACCTGAGCGACGCGGCCTCTCACTGCGCCCGGAAACACAGACGCGGCAGGATGGGCCGTGATTTCTTCGCTTGGGATCGAACGAAGTCGGGCCAGTTGTAGCGTGAGAAGCAGGCGTGCAAGAGGTGTCTTCCAAGTGATCGGCTGTTGCTTCGACGGTACCAGAAGTCTCGCGTATTTTTTCTCCAACGCCGCCAGTTTCGGCAGCAACAGCGAATCGCGGCTGGGAACCGAGCGAACGGCCCGACTGGCCACGGCAACCGCTTGGCGCACGTCGCCGTCAGACAACGACGAACGTCCGGCGTCCTGGGCAACCACCGCGTCAATCGCGGCACCCCCGTGAGTCAACGCCGAGGGGGGCCCTTCGACGGTAAAATCTCCCTGGTCGGACTTTCTCAGGTATCCGTCGGCCCAGACGATGCCGGCGTCGGCAAGCAGTTGGTTGCCGGGGTGGTCGGCGGACAGGTTCTTGCCCGGGTTCAGTTGCTGCCAACCCCATCCCAGATCGGCCATCAGCAGGCCACCGCCGCCGGAAAGGTAGTTCTTGATCGCTTCACGTTGCACGGTCTCACGCAACTTTGCCGGCTGCACGCAAATGACGTCATAAGCCTTCAAGCCTTGTGCATCGTTCACGGCGGCCAATTCGTCGACCGGCACGTCGTGGTCCCGCAACCATCGGGCTGCCGAGCCAAGCTGAAAGGCGCCCACACGCAATTGACTCGCAGTCGCCTCCGGTTTGTCCGCCGTCCAGCGCAGGGCGTTGACCACGAATCGACCGGTGTCGCCCGATTCGAAGGCCTCGGCCGAGAGATACCCCGGATGACCGAAGGTCACGACTCGACCTCGACCGACTCTTGCCGCCGCAACGACAGGCTCACGCGTTTCCCCGTCCGAGGCAACCGCGATCACGGGGAACGCCTCACTACCGAAGACGCTCAGCGGGCCCGGAACGCCCGGCACCGCGATCCTCGCGACTCCCGCGAGCAGAAACTCCACGTCGGCTTCGCCGGCGTGGCACTGACTTGCATCGTAGGCAACCGTCCAACCGGCGATGACGAGCAGGCACACAATAACCACGTTGGTTTTCATGAAGGGGTCCTCGGAATTGAAGCAACCGGCATCGCGCGAGTGTTGAGGCAGGCGGACGCTCACTCACATATCCAATTGGAGTACATCGGTCACACCGTCGCAAACCGACTGCGTCTTCTGAATCGCAATTCGCTCCGAATCGGAGATGCCGATGGTCTCGCCGTCGTGAAGCACGACGTCCTTCCGCAATACGTAGTGGACGATGTCGAACAGACGCTCGTAAAGAAACTGCGGATCGCGCTGGCTGCCGTGAATCTCGATCTCCTGCATCCCGAAATCCTCGAGACCCGAGGTGAAGACGGAATGGGTGTCGTCCTCCCCGGGAATTAGGCCAAAGCCCACCCAGATCTCGATAGGCAAGCGATCCGGAGCAATCTCGGCAGCCGTGCAACAGAACGGTCGCGGGGCATGGACCGTTCCGCTGCTCCCCCAAAACACGCCGGCGGCCGGACTCGATTCGACCAGTGCGGCCGCCACCTTCGTCAGCTTGATCGCCGCGGCCTTGCGGTCGGGCGTGCCAGGAACGACCACCACCAGGAGATGGGCCTGGTGCGGGCGAAGCGCCGCTGCCGCCTCCGGCCAATACCAGGCAGCCCCGCAGGGACCCTCCAGATCCGCCCAGGGCACGGCGGCCGCAATCGACGAGACCACGACCTTGTCTTCGCCGAGGTGAAACGAGATCGTGTTGTCCTGCTGCCCGACGTCGATCGGCGGGAATTCGCCCCCCTCCGCCTCCAAGCCCGATCGCAGCCGGTCGACGGCGTCAAATTGCGGTTCTCGCAGCAGAATCATGGCGACCTGGGACTTGGCTGGCATCGCAGAAACTCGGAATCTTGGCGCAATGAGGGTGTTCGGGAATTCGGCTGTGTCCGCTGATTACCGCGGCCTTGCGACTGGTGGCATGGTCCGGAAGGAACCGAACAGTTGAGTCTACCTCTCGGTATCAATGATTGCCAACAACGTGCCCGGTTCGACCGGCTCGTCTTCCGCCACGAGTCTCTCGGCAAGCAGTCCGCTGGCCGGCGCCGGAAAATCGATCGTCACGGCCCCCGACGTGACCTCGAGAATCGGCTCGCCCCGCTCCACGTGGCTGCCAAGGGGGGCAAACCACAGGGTCAGACGGATCGGCGCCCCGGGCATGTCCAAGCCCGGAAGTCGCATCTCAACTCTCGCCATCCAAGGCCCCCGTCTCCAGAATCGGGGCTTCACCCCTGATCATGTCGCCTGCGTGATAGCTCGATCGTACGAAAGAGCCTGCCGCCACATGCCGGAACCCAATGTCGCGTGCGGCCTTGCCAAGCCAGTCGAATTCGTCCGGCGGAAGATAACGCACTACGGGGAGCTGTTCCGCAGAGGGTTGAAGGTACTGGCCCAGGGTCAACATCTCGCAACCGGCGTCGTGCAGATCGGCCAGCACGTCGAGCACCTCCTCCGTCGTCTCCCCCAGCCCCAGCATCAATCCCGACTTGGTGCGGATCTCGGGATTTCGGGCCTTGATGCGACGAAACATCGCCAGCGTCCAGCGGTAGTCGGATTTCCGCCCGCGAATGCTGCGGTAGAGACGCGGAACCGTTTCCGTATTATGGTTGTAGACTTCCGGCCCTGCGTCCACGACCAGGTCGACCGCCTCGCCGCTGCCGGCAAAATCGGAAGGGAGAACTTCGACCGTGGCCCCGGTCGATTCGCGGACCGCCTCGATACAGCGAACGAAATGCCGCGCGCCGCCGTCCTTCAAATCGTCTCGCGTGACGCACGTGATCACCACATGGCGCAGTCCCAGCCGAACTGCCGCTTCCGCCAGTCGTCTCGGTTCGCTGGGATCGACCGGCCGTGGCTTTCCCTTGGAAACGTGGCAAAACCCGCAGCGCCTGGTGCAAACGTTTCCAAGGATCATGAACGTGGCCGTCTTGTGGGTGTAGCACTCCATGCGATTCGGGCACCGGGCATGATCGCATACCGTTTCGAGTTGCAGCTCGTCGATCAGCCGAGCCGTGAAGTGGTTGGCATTCCCCTTGGGAATTCGGCGCTTCAGCCAGCGGGGGAGGTTCGTCGTGCCGGGTGTGGACATGGAGCGCAAGTTCAGACGTTGAGGGCGGCGACAACTCGTGGCTGCCGCTTGACCACCAGCCATCCATCGGTTCGGGAAAGCGTCAGGAACTGCTAGTGAACCAAGGCCTGCGGACGACGCAGCCAGGGATGTCCGGTTTGAAGATGGTACCGGGAGCATGCAAACTCGTCCGCCAGGCGGCGAACGACCTCTGCACGCACACTTGTCATTTTAACCGGTTGCCCCCGTTCGGCTACCAGGGTGCTCATGCGCCAGTCGCCCAGCGGGTCGCAATCGACCAGTCGTGCCATCCCCATGGACGGGCATACGTTGATGAATGCCCCGTGAAAGGTGACCCAATTGCTCACGGATATGCCGAACGAGACAAGCTGCCCGGTGCGTCCCCACAGCCCGGCCGCGGGGGTGCGTATTTCGCACCGGATCTTCAGGGCCTCCAGGGCCTGGTGAATGGCCGACTCGAACCGCCGCACGTACTCGCCCACCGTCCAGCCCCAGTCGCCCAGCGGTACGATCGGATAGACGGCCAATTGCCCGGGACCGTGGACCAGGCACCCGCCGCCCCGCTTGACCCAGCGGACCTCAAGCTGTCCGCTGCGGAGCGGACCCGCCTCGTATGCGATGTGTCCCGGCGAACCGGACCTGCCGACAGTGACGATCTGGGGGTGTTCGCAGAGGAGCACCCTGATCCGGCCGTCGCCTCGAACCGACGCCTCCGCCACCAGTTGCCGCTGCAATGCCACACAACGCTCCAGCTCGATCTCCCCGAGCAGGTAGGCTTCGAGCAGGGAATCGTCTGGACACGGGCTGGGCGACATGGAATGACCGGCGACTTGAGCTTGAGGCGAGGAAAGGGTACAAGGAAGGACTGGCTTGCTCTCCTGATCGGACAGGAGGTGAGTTGCGACGACGTGCGAACCCCTGGCGGCGCTGTCGCGTCTCGCTTACTCTTGTGTTCTCGCCGTCCGGCGGAGCGAGCATTATAGCGGCCCCCAAATCCTCGAAAAGAGCAAATGGCCGACCCAACCTCGGCCACGAAAGCTTCCTGCACATGGCTCAAAAAGGGAAAAAGAAGAAGGCGTCATCCAGCGATCCCAATGAGCGGGTGGTGACCCAGAATCGCAAGGCCCGGCACAACTACGCCGTGCTCGACACCCTCGAGTGCGGCATGGTGTTGGTGGGAAGCGAAGTGAAGAGCCTCCGCGTCGGAAAGGCCTCATTGGAGGAGTCCTACGCGAGGGTCCGCGACGGGGAGGTGTGGCTTCTCGGATGCGATATTCAGGAGTATGTCGAGGCCAACCGCTTCAACCATGAGCCCAAACGTCCCCGCAAGTTGCTCCTGCACCGCCAGGAAATCGCCAAGTTCGCCTCCCCGGCAACTCAGGGGGGACTGACGCTCGTCCCGCTCAAGCTCTACTTCAAAGAAGGCAAAGCCAAGGTGCTCCTGGGCCTGTGCCGCGGCAAGCAGAAACAAGACAAGCGCGAGACCCTCCGCAAGAACGAAGCCCGCCGCGAAATCCAGCAAGCCATGCGCCGACGCTAGATGGCCTTGCACGATTCCTGGAGACCTGCTCCCGAGACTGACGTTGTCCTTGTCATTCCCGCCCTTCCATTTGTCATTCCCGCGCAAGCGGGAATCCAGACATTCGGCAGACCGCACTGGATTCCAGCCTTCGCGGGAATGACGGTCAAAGTACCCCGCGGAGTCTCCGCGGACTCGTTGACCGATTTCGCCTCCCCTCTATAATCGAGTTCACTGAATTGATGCTACAAAACGAGTTGCGTCGCCTCTCGGCCAGGGAGCGAGGCTACCAAGCGAGGAGAGATTATTTATGGGAAACGTGAACGAAGTGAACGACGCCAACTTCCAGGCCGAGGTCCTTGAGGCGGCCGAGCCCGTCTTGGTCGATTTCTGGGCTCCCTGGTGCGGACCGTGCCGCGCCATCGCCCCGATGGTCAATGAACTCGCCTCGGAAAATGCGGGAGCGGTCAAGATCGTAAAGGTCAACGTTGACGAGTCTCCAATGATCGCCGGACAGTACCAGATTCACAGTATCCCCACCCTGATGGTCTTCAAGGGAGGGAACATGGTTGAGATGCTGGTAGGCGTTCAACCGAAGCATAAAGTGCAGAACGCCCTGGATCAGGCAATTGGCTGAGAACCTCTGACGCCATCGGCCGAAAAGCGCTCATACAGAAAACCTCACACCGGAGGAGCCGCCCGACGATCGTCGTGAGCGGCTTTCTTCATGCGCGCAAATTGAATGCCAATAACATCTTTGCGCTCGGACTTCCGGGATGGATGAACCTGCTGGCGGCACCGGAAATTGCCGGGTCTTGCCTTACTTAAACCAAAGAGACTGGGTAAAGTTTGCCGATTGTATCGATTGAAGCGAGGCGGCATGGGCTCGTGCGTCTGCATTTAGCACCCCCCACAAAGGACGGTATGATGGCTCGCAGGGATGTGAAGAACGGGAAGCGGGATCAACCGGGTGGTCAGAAGAAACTGACACGCATCGAAACCCGCATTGACGGACCGCACCTTGCCCCGGCCCGATCCCTCCAAAACGGGGATTCGGCAGACGTCCATCCAGTACTGACAGGTGCCGAGTGCACTGCTGTGGGAACGCAGATTCAAGCCCAGGCGGATCAACTGGCCTCGTACCTTCGCTCCCGGCAACGCAACATCGATCGACGCGAAGCCGAACTCAATGCCCGGCTTGCGGTCCTCGACAGCGAAGGCCGACGTGAACGGCTTGTTCTGAGCCAGCACGAGTCGGAACTCGCCGAAAGGGAACAGGCCCTGACCCTCCGGGAGCGGGAACTCGAAGAACGACTTGCCGCCGTGGCGGCTGCCGAAAACGGCGTCAAGGAGCACCGGGCCGTTGCCGAGGCCGAGATCGCGCAGGCTCGGCGCGCTCTGGAGAATCGCGAGAAGATGCTCTCCGACTTCGAAGAGGCGTCCGGCCAGCGCCTTTCGAAACGCGAAGAGGCCCTGAGAGAAGCAGAAGGCTGGCTCAAGGATCAGCAGGAGGATCATCGCCGAGCGGTGCTGGACTTTGAGGAGCGGTCTCGCCGCACCGAAGACGAGATTCTCTACCAACGGCAGCAATTGGACGCCCACCGCACGGCAACGCTTGATACGATTCAGCGCCAGTACCAGGACCTGGAACGCCAGCGGGCCTCGCTGGAACGCCGGGAAGCCCAATGGGAGAGGGCGGCGTCTCGCCCCAGCGCCGCCGCGTTGCGGCTCGAACAGTCGCTCCGCCAGGAAGAAGCCGCCTTGAAGAAGCGTCGTGCCAAACTCGACGAAGCCGAACTCAAGTTGGCCGAGGCCCAGGCCAAGTCGGCCATGCTGCGGGAGCGGCTTCGCGAAGCTCGCCAGCAGTTCCGCGAGGAGTTGCGGGACGAACGCCGCCGGCTGGCGGTCGAGCAGCGCGAGGCCGCGGCCGAGTTGCAGAAGAATCGCGACGGGCTGGCCCGGCGTAGCCGCTACGTCGACAATTGCCACGCCAAGCTCGTGCAGCTTCGAGCCGAGTTGAGCGAGATGCACCGGGAGACGCTCGAAGTTCGCCTGGCGACGGAGGAACTCTGGGTTCAACTATCGGGTACGACGCCCGCTGCCGCACTCACGGAATCGCTTGCCGAAATGAGAGATCGTTTGAGGCGGCAGTATCAGGAGTCGGCCGCCGACTTCGATCGGCAGAGATCCGATCTCGAAACGGCACGCGCAGAGATGGCCGAACAGCTCGAATCCGTCATGAAACGCAAGCAGGAAGTGGATGCCTGGGCACGCCGGCAGGAAGACGAGTTGCGCCAGCAGGCCAAGCGCCTCCGCGAGCGCGAAGCCGACATCCATCGGCGAGAAAACGATCTGAACGACGCCACTCATCTCCGCGAATCGGAACGCCTTGCCTTCGAAGCCGAGATCCACCACCTCAAACGACGCATCGCGGAAATCGAATGCGACGCCCTGGCTCTCCCGGTCTGAACAGCGCCGGACGACTGCACTCACTGAACCGAGGCAACGGACGCCGGGGGCTGAACGTCGTTGGAGACGACAGCCGCTTTGAGCGTCCCAACGACCGACTTGGCAGCCTCGATCTCCTTGCTCTTGAAGAAAGGCTGATCCGGCTGCCCCAAGCGTCGAATGACCATCTCTTCCATTTCGTCCCAGGTCTTCCCGTCGGCCAGATGCCAGGCGGCCGCCTGAGCGACCTGCTGGCCACTTGGCTCTAGCCCGAGTTGGCGGCAAAGCACTTCCAGTTCCTTCGGCTCGCCGATTTCGGCCATAGCCACCAGACGATACCGCATGGCCGGACGCGGCGTCGGCTGACCGTAATCCAGGCACACCGCCGGCAGCCTCAACTGAGCGACCTTCTCGGGGGGAATGCAGAACGGTGCGAAAAAGGGCTGATTGCCCGGGTTCATCAACGGGCCGCCCTGCATGTTCTGCCCCATCTGGAGCGGATTCTGTTGGCCGAAAGGGTTTCCGATCCCCAGCCTCTGCGGCGTGGATCGATTGTTCTGGCTCTGGTCCAGCCCGTCCGCAAACACTTGAGCCAGAACCGGGACGGCAGCCAGCGCGAAGGGCATCTGCACGTTCACGGGCTGGGCCGTTTCGTTGGTGATCAGAATGCGGCATTCCTTGGAATCACGCGGGATGACCTTCACCGAGAGCACGCCTTGTTCGACGGCCTTAAACAGGTCGACCGTCTCGGCTGACGACTCGAAAGGCAGCGCACCTTTGACACGATCGGACCGTGCCTCCGCCGACGAAACGTCCAACCCAAGCCAAACCAATGAGACCGCCAGTGCAAGAACCGTTTGCGAGCGTACCATCGTTATCCTCCCAATGAGAATCGCAGAACGCACGCCCCCAAGACGTCTTCAGCGTAGCCGGATTCAACAGGGGGGCCAAGCGATTTGCGCCGTGCGATGCAAAGGGATCTGCTCGCCAAGAAACGAACCGGGCCTCCTCGGAGAAAAGGAGGCCCGGCGTGTCCAGGAATGGGTCGAAGCGAATCAACAGGGCATCTTCGCCCGACCTTCTTGGGTCGACGGCATCGGCCAAGGCGGCCGATACGCGTCGAAACAGTTCAGACCTAGGCTTTCGGAGCCGGTGCGGGAGCCGGTGCGGGAGCCGGGGCTTCCGCCGGGGCGGCAGCCGGAGCGCTTCCGCCGCAAGCGGGCTCGCAAGCGGCCGGTTCGCAGGCAACCGGGCAGCAAGTCGTCGGACGGCAGGCACGAAGCCGCGCCAACAGACCGCAACGCTTCGGGCAGCAGGTGGCCGGCTCACAGGCGGGCTCACAAGCCGGTTCGCAAGCGGGCTTGCAGGCCGGTTCGCAAGCAGCCGGTTCGCACGGAGCCGGGCAGCAGCTCACCGGACGGCAGCTACGAAGACGGGCCAACAGGCCGCAGCGCTTCGGGCCACAAGTGGCCGGGGCGCAGGTGGCCGGTTCGCA
>JAAYAY010000164.1 GCA_012719125.1 Planctomycetaceae bacterium
GGCATGGCGAGCCTCCTTGCTCTGGAACCCTGATTCTCAATACCAATTCGCCTTTGCTACCCCATGTCCCCTTTCTTGTCCAGGTCAACTATAACTGTTTGTCAACTTACGAAACGGACATCTAGTCATCCGGTACGGACGTGTCAATCATCATTGGAAGGGTCGTCCGTTGCCAAAGGGGGGACGCAATTGCCGCTGTATGGCGCAATCACTGACGAGACAAAGAGTTATAACAGTGTCAGTTGACGTATAATGAACCTTTGAATAATAATGCAAGCTCCGCGTGCAACGCACCGTGACCCAAGCACGCATCAACGCCGTCGCGCTCACCGAACAATCGCGATCACGGCAACTCGACGGTCTCACCGTCGTTGGCCAAGCTGGCGCGGCGGAAGACCTCGTCGTCGATCGTCGTCGAAATCAACCGGACCGACCCGTCAGCGAGGCAGAAATTCGTGCCGCCCGGGTGGGATGAGCCGAAGAACGGGTGCCATTGCCCCCACGCATATCCCGACTTGTCGACAACCGTGGTCCACGTCCCGTCGTCATCCTTCGGCGCGTCTTCGTCGGAGATCGGTGGAAGACCATAGAGAACGTCGTTGTTGTCTGCCGCTCCATAGCGAATAACGTCTTCGTCCCAGCCTGCGTTGTTCCAGCGCTCGTTGTCGCCCCCCTCACTCCCGAACGATAGAGAGTTCAGGGCCTTCTCGCCGATCATGATCGTGTTCGACGATCCGTCTTTGATCAGCTCAATGCGGATCTTGTCGCGGTCGGTTTGCATCACGACTCCTTTCAGCCCGCTGCTTGCCGTGGAACGTATGTTACCCCCGACAGACCGCTCGCCGGCATTGCCGGCATAGTCGCACTTGTAGGAACTGCTGTGGAGCTTCGGAATGCGGCGGCTGGGGCAGTAATAGGTCGTGACCGCCAAACCGCGAACCGTGTTTTCCTTGGAGTTGTAGTTGGATTCGCTCGGCGGATCGGGATCATCGCCGTCGCTGGCCTGATCGTAAACCGTTGACTGCTCGAGGAACGGCAGAACGTGATACGACCAGGCCCAGCCGTGCCGCGTGTTCGACCGGCAGCAAAAGGTGAACGTGCTCGGAATCCGGTGGTTTCCGTCACGCGCCCCGTTGGGCAGCTTCCCGTAGGTATCCTGGAAATTGTGGAACGCCAGGCCGATCTGCTTCAGGTTGTTGGTGCACTGCGAACGCCGGGCCGCCTCTCTGGCGGCCTGTACGGCCGGCAGAAGCAGCGCGATCAAGATGCCGATGATCGCAATCACCACCAGCAACTCGACAAGGGTGAACGCGCGACGTACCCGGCCGGCCGCCGGCCAGTCCCTGCAATTACTCATGAATGCATCCTCCATTGAGAGTACAGAAGAAAACCGTTGGTGGAGAAACCGCGAAATACGGGCGACCGGAATTCTGCGAAACTGCTTCGCGGCAGTCAGCCGGCCGATGATCTGATTATCGCGACGCCCGTGAGATTCGCGCGAGTGAGCAAACAGAGTACCGTGAGTTTTCGGTAAGAAATCGATGGCCGGAAGAACGCCGCCGAGATTGTCACTCGCTGCCGGCCCCGGCCGGAGCCGGGGCGGAGGGCACCGGAACCCGGGGTGGTGAAGCGTCGCCTTGCGCCTCGCGGCTGTCCTCGGCTCCCGGCGGGGAAAGGAATACCGGCTCCTTGCCTTCGTAGGACCATTGGGTGCCTGCCTTCCCTTGGGTCCACATACGGAGAGACTCCAGCCTTTGCTGGCCGCGGGAGTAGTAAAGGCTGTCCAGGGAGTCGAGTTGCGCCCGAAAGATCGCGTTGCGGCGCTCGCGCCAATCCGGACGGGGGTGAACGACGCCCATCAAAGAGAGCTTCGACGCAATCAGGTCGGCAATGAGCTGGTGGCCCTCGATGGAAGGATGGACGTGGTCGATGAGGTACATCCCGCCGGGGATCCCGCCCTCGCAAAACTCGTCATACATCCGCCGGACGTCGACCAGGGGCGTATCCGTGGTGCAAGCCGTATCGAGAATCGCCTGGTTCATCGACTCGAGGATCCGCAGGGGGCAGATGTCGTTCTCCTTGGCCGCGATGTACTCCTGCCGGGCCGAACTCAAGTCACCCATAGCGTCGTGAGTCTTCGCCAGCAGGTAACAGAGCCCGGCATGCCGGTCGTCGATCTCGAGGGCCTCTTCGAGAAGCCGGAGGGTTTCGGCGGCGTTCTCTCCGTGGTGCTCGCAGGCCTCGGCAACCAGTCCTTCCCAGCGCTTGAGTTGTTCCGGCGTCAGACCGTCGCGATGCTCGCTCTTGAAGGGGGGACAATCTCGCAGGTTGCAGACGGGATTGACCAGGAGCAGGGGAACGCGGGCCTGCCGGGCCAGCGCGACCATGCGATGGAGATTGTACTTGAAATGCGCATCAATGTCGCGACGCCACGCCTCGTCGCGACGGTACTTGTCCATCCCGCCGCGGTATTCGAGCATGGCGTCGACTTCTTCCGGCAGGATCGGGTGAGACGTTCCCGAATCGTCCGCGGTTTCGGAACGACCAATTCGCGAGAGCACCTGGTAGGTTCGCGTTTTGGCCAGGATCCGGGCCGGCCAGGCGACCGCGGCCGGCAGCCGCTTCAAGTGGCCGTAGCTTCGGTCTTCCAGAAACTCGTTGTGACCCGTGTAGACAACAATCAGATCCGGCTCGTACTGCAACACCTCCTCGAGAATCGGAACCAGCCGGTAACTGGCGTAGGAAACGCCCCCGCAATTAACCACTTCCCACTCCCTTTCCGGCTCGGCGGCCCGGAGGCTCAACTCCAAAAAGGTCGGAAAGGAGGTCTCGACGGCAAAAGGCCGCCCCTGGACCGTCGACCCGCCCAAGCAAAAAATGCGGAATTCGTTCGGCCCTTTCCCGGCCGCAAACGAATCGGGGCGGAAGAAGCCAAGTCGTGACTCGTCGATTTCGTAGCGCCGTTGGTCTTCGCTGAGAACAAACAGCGGACGGACCGCATGGAAGCCGACGAACGGATCGCTATCGTAACGGGGAACTCCCGCCCCGAAGCACCAGAACAGGACTTCGAGCACCGCGAACGGTGCCAGACCCAGCGCCACCGCGGCCAGGCGAAATCGGATCGCTCGCAGCCGGGAAGAGACCGGTATCGCCGGATTCGTCGGATTCGTCGGAGTGGTTTTCACAGACGATCTCGCAGCAAGCCCGCTTACGGCGAGTTCGAGGCGGCGGACGACTCGATTTGCCAGGCTTCGACAGTCTTGGGGGTCGAGACGAGGAGCACGGGCTTGCCGTCCCACTGGGTCGTTGCCAGGCCGGAAAGCTCCGCCCCATAGGCGAAGCGGTCGACCATCTGGCCGTCGGCAGCGACCACGGTGACGGTGCCGTCGGCGGCGGCGATCAGCCATTGCTTTGGGCCGCTGGGGAACACGTTGCCGGCAACCACGGGCTCGATGAGCTCGCGATGCACGCCTTGGGGCATGGGATGCTGCCAGAGGACCTGTCCGCCGGTGTCGATCCCCAGGGCGTGGATGCCATCGCCGACGGGTTGGCCTTCAGCGGTGAGTGCTGCTGCGAGAACGCAGATTTCCGAGGATCCGTCGGCGTCCAGGTCTTCTGCGACGACCCAGCCAACGGTATTGCCGGGAACCGAAATCTCCCGTACTCGCTTTCCCTGGCAGTCGAGTTCGACCAGGGTTCCGACGCCCGTTCCGCCGTTCATGGCCAGGATGTTTCGGTACCCTTCACGGTCGGGCGACAGGACCGCAGCGCGCAAGGCGTTGACCATGGAATTGTTGTGCCAGAGGCGGTTTCCCTGGAGATCAACGGCGTGGACGCCGGCGGGGCCGCCGTAGGCCAGAATCATCTCGAGGGCACTGTCTGCGTTCAAGTCGGCCAGATGCGCATCCCAGATACCCGGATGCTGCCCCTCAGGATAGACGAGCAATGTCTTGAAATTCTCGTCGAACAAATGGACTCGCTGCACGCCGCGCGAGGCGCCGAGGAAATAGCGTTTCCCGTCCCCGCCCACGGCCGTCTTCAACGCGGTCACGAGTTCGTTCCCTTGAAGCTCCAGGGCGTGGCTGGCGAGAACACTCCCGTCGGCGGCAAGTTCCACGACCGACCTGGCGTCGTCGACGACGAGCGTCTTGGGTGATCCGCCGTCCACCGGCACGACAGTAAAATTACCCGGGTGCTTCAACTGATCGCACGTCCAGAGCTTGGTCGCCTTCAGCTTGGCGGGTTCCGTACGCGGGCTGATCTGGACTTCCGGAGCCATGGGGCGGAAGCAGTAGATATCCTCGGCCACGCACTGGTCGACCATCTTGTCGAAGGTGGCTTGGTCTTTTGTGAACTGAGCGAAGTACGGCGGGTACACGTCCTCGCCGCGTTGCAGGCGTTCCATCACGTCGGCTAGCGGTGCCTCTATGTCCTCCGCCGGACCGGCTTGCAGCCACTGTACGTTGCCCTTCTTTCCGACGACGATCGTCACGGGCACCCCGGAAATGCCGTAGTGTTTGGCCACCGCCTGCTCCGGATCGCGGTAGATCGGCAAGGCGACGTCCCAATCCTTCAGGACGGTCTGCAGGCTCGCGTTCTGAACGTTGCTCCCCTCCAGACACACGGCCATGACCACAACGTCTTCAGGATTCTTGAGGCCGGCCAGTGCCTTGGATCCGGCCTGCAAAACCGGCCGGCAGGGCACGCTCTTGCTCGTCCAGAGTTGCATGACGACCACTTTGTCCCGCAGCGAGCTCAGCGCCGTCGTGTTGCCCTCCATATCGGTGAACTGGAAATCGGTGCACGGTTTCCCGAGAACCTGGAGAAGGGGTATCACCAGGACCTCGCTGGTCTTCATGCCGTCGGGCACCTGAAACTGAAACGCTTCGGGAGCGATCTGCGGATTGAGTTCGGCCTGACGGAATTCTACGATCTGCGCAGGATCCAGAAACTGCGCGGCTTCCGCCTGACGCCGCAGGGCATTCGACGGCATTTCGAAGCGCCGCAGCACGGAAGTCGCCTGGTCGATCCATAGCACGCTCGGCCCGTTGTCGGTGAGCATCTGCACGCGATCGCAGGGATGCCCCTCGACCGTGGCAGGTTCCAAAAGGCTCAGGCCTTGGGAATCCAGGGTCAGAGTCTTCATGGGATCGTTTGCCAGCAGGAGCACGAGTTGCAGCGGGGCCCAACTGAAGGCTTGCGCCGGTGATTGCATCATCGATGTGGCCAAGAGACGATCGGAATAAAGAGACTTGATCGAGAGTTGAGGGGGGCCTGGAATCTTCAGAATCTGCCCGGGAAGCTCGCCGCAAAAACCGTACATGTTGGCCCCGTCGCACAGAATCGTCCCGTTGTCGATCTGCATACGAATCATGTTGGGACGTTGCATGACGACGCTGCACGGGAACGGCATCGTCTGCCGCTCGCCACCCTTCGTTCCGCTCAACTCCAGAACCGCCGCATCGCGGTAACTTGATGCGCTCTTGTAGGCCTGCGCCATTCTGGCCAGCACCTCCTCGGCCGTCCCCTGGGTGGGAGGAAGAGCGGGCGTTGCATTCACCACCTCCGGCTGGGTGCCGGCGGCGCCGCCTGTCTTCCCAGGGGGCTCGTTGCTGCATCCCGGCAGGATGACGCCCAGCAGGCCGGCCAGGAGCACCGGTACGAGCAGAGACGTGGTCGGGTGGAAACGCCAATCGTGTCGGAAGATCATACTCTTGGATTCCGGAGAAACGGTGGATGGTGGCGACAACGGAGGAACCATGATTATTTGCGATGCGCGGCGTCGCGTAAACCTGGGCTTCTTGACCGAATTGCAAAGCGCCCGGTAAGATGAAAGAGAACAGAAGCTTGCCTGAATTGCCCGCCTTTACTTCTCGTATCCATCTCACCAGGCACGCCCGGATCGATTATACCCTGAGGCAACGTGGGAACAACGCGCGATCGGAAACGCAGTGGCTACGCTTCGTTATGGAACCAGTTCGACCGTCGAACTCCAATTCGACCGCTGCACGCTGGTGGCCGAGTGCGGCAAGCCCTCGTCCGCACCCGCGTGCGATGTGTCGGAACTGGTTCGTCGGGCGCTCGCTGAGCCGGTCGGAATCCCGGCGTTGGCGAAATGTGTTACTCCGTCGGACCAGATTGTCGTGGCCCTGGAAGAAGGGGTGCCGAACGGAGACCTGGTTGCGGCGGCGGTCCTCGAATATCTGATCGACGCCGGAGTGGACCCCGACGGGATCAGCGTGCTTCGCTCGGCGGGCGATGCCGAGCGTCGCGCGAACAACCCCCTGCCGCATCTGGCCGGTGGCTTGCAGCATCGCATCCGTCTGATCGATCATGATTCCAAGAGTCGGAGAGCCCTGGCCTTCCTGGCAACAACCAGGTCGGGTGCCCCTATCTGGCTGAATCGGGCCTTGACCGACGCCGATATGGTCGTGCCGATCGGTTGCGTTCACGGGCGAGCCGTACCGGGCCATTTCGGGCTGCACGGAGCGATTTATCCGACGTTCGCCGACGCCGAGACCCAGGCCAGGTTTCGCTCCCCCAGGACCCTGGGCTCGCGGGGGCGACACCGCCGATCCTTTGTCGATGCCGTGGAGGAGGTCGGCTGGTTGCTCGGGATCGCCTTCACCGTGCAGATCGTGCCCGGTGCGTGCGACGCGGTGCAGCAGGTAGTCGCCGGCTTGCCCGGGGAGCCTATCAGAAGACGTGGTGTTGGGATGTGCCTCATCGAGCAGGCATTGTCGTGGCGGCAATCGAAGGGGGCCCCGGGCAACAGACCTGGCGGAACGTGGCTCGCTCCCTGGCCGCTGCCCTGGAATGCGTGGAAGACCAAGGTGCGATCGTGCTGTGTTGCGAAATGGAAGAACAGCCGGGTGAGGCGATGAAGTGCCTTCGCCGGTCCCGTAGCAGGGAGGAAGCAGTGCGCGAAATCAGCGACAGTCCGGCCGGCGACGCCCTGGCAGTGGCCCAGTTGGTGCGTGCCCTGGAACGCGTCGACGTCTATCTTCGCAGCGGACTCGATCCGGCCTTGCTCGAAGATCTGATGATCTCTCCGCTCGAATCGGACGCGGAACTCAACCGGCTGATCAGCCGGTTCTCCAATGGAATCCTGCTGGGCAACGCCCCCCTCACTTGCACGCGTATCGCCGCCGATTCAGTATGAACGCCCCCCAAATCCGCCACCGAATCGCCCAAAATCTCGCCGAAGTGCGCGAGCGCATGGCGGTAGCGGCGGTGCGGAGCGGACGGCGGCCTGACGAAGTGCTGCTGGTTGCCGTGACGAAATACGTCGGCGTCGAGGTCATGGAACCGCTGATCGATGCCGGAGCGGCCGTTCTCGGAGAGAGCCGCCCCCAGCAACTGTGGCCCAAGGTTGAGGCCCTGGCCGGCCGATCGATCCAATGGCACATAATCGGCCAACTCCAGCGCAACAAGGTCCGCCGCACGCTGCCGCTGGTCGTGATGATCCACTCGGGCGAGAGTCTTCGCCACTTGCAGGCCGTCGACCGGATCGCCGGCGAGTTGTCGCTGCGCCCCCGTGTGCTCCTCGAAGTGAACACCTCGGGCGACGCGACCAAGCACGGCTTCATGCCCCACGAACTCCCCCAGGCTCTGCCCGAGCTTGCAGCCCTGTCCCATGTGGAGGTCCGCGGGCTGATGTGCATGGCGGGGCTGGAGACCGATGCGGAGGCGGCCCGGCGAGATTTCTCGGCCTTGCGGGAGTTGCGAGACCGGCTCCGAGGGTCCTGCTGCGACCGGGTGTCGCTCGATGAACTGTCCATGGGGATGAGCGGCGACTATGAGGTGGCGATCGAGGAAGGCGCAACGATCGTTCGAGTGGGGAGTGCGCTTTTCGAGGGGATTTCGTGGTGATCGATCTGAAGGAGCGAGAGGGGGGCGTTATCCTGCCCGTGAAGGCCCACGCGGCGGCTCGCCGCAACGAAATTGGGGGCATTCAGAACGGGATGCTGCGAGTCTCCGTGACCCAGGCCCCCGAAAAGGGTAAGGCCAACAAGGCGATCATTGCCCTCTTGGCCAAGCAGTTGTCGTTGCGGAAGGCCCAGATTCAACTTGTCGCCGGAGAAACTGCCGCGCACAAGCAATTCCTCGTCACAGGCGTTCCTAGCTCCGAGTTGCACCAGCGGATTGCCCGGATCCTCCCCCCACTTGGGTTGCAGGGCGATTGACTTCCGGCCGCCGAATTCTAATACTGACAGGCGAACTTTTGGGTCGGACAAGACCTCAAGTATTGATGCTCTCTGCCGCCACGCGCTGACGGGAGAAGTCAGCCGATCTCCATGCTCCCTACGGAATTCGTGGTGCCAACGTTGACGTGTTTAGATTGACATCCGCGAGGCAAAGTCCTTGCCGCAAGGACTGAGCCTGCCTCTTTGTGGGGACGCGGCATCCATAGCATCAGTTGGTGCACCCGGGCCATTCAGCTCCATTTGTGCGTCGAACGGATAGATTTTTTTCGTCCGCCTGACTTGCCGCGCAGCACCGAGAAGCCGGACCTTTGAACCAAGTTGAGGAAAGCAGACAATGACAACGAATCACAAGCAGCTTCTCGCATGGGTCGCCGAGGTGGAAGCCCTGTGCCGGCCGGATCAGGTCGAGTGGTGCGACGGTTCCCAGGCCGAGTACGATCGGCTGACCCAGTTGATGGTCGACACGGACATGGCCACGAGGCTCAACGAGAAGAAGCGTCCCAACAGTTTCCTGTTCCGTAGCGACGCGAGCGACGTGGCCCGGGTGGAGGCCCGCACCTACATTGCCTGCGAGAATCGGGAAGACGCAGGCCCAACCAACAACTGGATCGATCCGGTCGAGTTGAAGAAGACCATGACGGAGTTGTACACGGGCTGCATGAAGGGGCGGACGATGTATGTGATTCCGTTCTCGATGGGGCCCATCGGCTCGCCCATCTCGAAAATCGGGATCGAAATCACCGACTCTCCTTACGTGGTTGTCAACATGCACATCATGACCCGCGTGGGCGACAAGGTCATCCAAGCGCTGGGCGACGACGGCGAGTTCATTCCCTGCCTGCATTCGATCGGCGCGCCCTTGGCCGACGGCGAAGAGGACGTGCCCTGGCCCTGCGCCCCGTTGGAACAGAAGTACATTGCCCACTTCCCGGAAGAGAACCTGATCTGGTCCTACGGCTCCGGCTACGGTGGCAATGCCCTGTTGGGCAAAAAATGCCTGGCCCTGCGAATCGCCTCGAACATGGCCCGGCAGGAGGGCTGGATGGCCGAGCACATGCTGATTCTCCGCCTGACCGACCCCGCCGGAAAACGGTTCCATATCGCCGCGGCGTTTCCGTCGGCCTGCGGGAAGACGAACCTGGCCATGCTGCAACCGACGATTCCCGGATGGAAGGTGGAGTGCATCGGCGACGACATCGCCTGGATGAAGATCGGCGAGGACGGACGGCTCTATGCGATCAATCCGGAGGCCGGATTCTTCGGCGTCGCCCCGGGGACAAGCATGGAGTCGAACCCGATGGCCATGCGGAGTCTGGAGGAGAACTGCATCTTCACCAACTGCGCACTGACCGACGACGGCGATGTCTGGTGGGAAGGGATGGACGGCCCCTGCGAGCATGCCATCGACTGGAAAGGAAACGAGTGGACGCCGGAGTCGAAGGACAAGGCGGCCCATCCCAACGCCCGCTTCACCGCGCCCGCCTCCCAGTGCCCGGTGATCTGCCCCGACTGGGAAGATCCGGCGGGGGTTCCGATCGACGCCTTCGTGTTCGGCGGACGCCGCACGCAGACGGTGCCGCTGGTCGCCCAGGCCTTCGATTTCGATCACGGCGTCTACATGGGGGCCATGGCCGCTTCGGAGACGACGGCCGCGGCACTCGACGTGGGCCAGCGCTTGCGGCGGGATCCCTTCGCCATGTTGCCCTTCTGCGGCTACAACATGGCCGATTACTGGTCCCATTGGTACGCCATGGGGGACAAACTGGGCGACAAGGCCCCCAAGATCTTCTACGTCAACTGGTTCCGCACATCCCGCGACGGCCGCTGGCTGTGGCCCGGATTCGGCGAGAATAGCCGTGTCCTCAAGTGGATGTGCGAGCGGATCGAGGGCAAGATCGGCGCTCGGCAGACACCCATCGGCAATCTGCCCGCCGACGGCGACCTGGACCTGGAAGGCCTGGAAATCGACGCGGAGGATATCGCCGAGTTGCTCCACGTGGACTGCAAGGCGTTCAAGTCCGATCTGGAAGATGCCGAAGCCTATCTGGCCAAGTTCGGCGACCGGGTACCCGCCAGGTTGCGGGCACAGTTGGAGGCCCAGAAGAAGCGGCTCGGGTAACCGGCTTGTTTTGAGGATGCGACATGGAAGAACAGGTAGCCGAAAAACCTGGGATCCTGCAGAACAAGGTTCGCACCATCGAAGGGATCGGCGTCTACTTCGCCGCCCGGCCTCTGATCACGGTGCTCGGCGTCAAGTACCTCCATCTGCGGATGAAGGACGGCTCCGATCTCTACGTGACCGAGTACGGCTTGCCGTTCACGAAGTGCCTCATGCCGGAAAGCCACTGGTCCGACGACAAGTGGATGAACGAGCATAGCCGCCGGCTTCCCGGTACCAGCGCCATCTACCGCACGACGACCAAGGAAGTCGACGGGCGTTCGAAGGAGATCGTCGTCAAGTGGAACCGGATGGGCCAGGACATTCCCGGCGAGACGCGGTCGCTCGACGTCGACAACGCCGAGTTCAATAGCCCGTTCATGGAGTTCAGCCTCGTCCTCGAACTGCGGAACACGCGGTTCGAATCGCCTGGAGAGGTGCACACGCATAAGCCGTTGGCCATCTACGTGCCGCGGAAATTCGTGGCGGGAGAACGGCTCGGGCGGCGCCGCCACAAGATGGAGGCCATCCAGCGGAACCACGACGAGATCGAACTGGACTGGAACCGCAACTACGCCGTCATCTACGACTGGATCAAGGGAATCGACGGGGCCCAGGCCTGCCGCGAGGGATTGCTCGATCAGGACGCACTGGTGGCCCTGACGCAGCGTGCCGGCCGGGATCTCCAGCGCAAAGGTTTTACGGTCAGCGACAACAAGCCTCAGCACGTCATCGTCCGTCCCACAGGCAATGGGGGACTCGTCCGCGACAAGAGCGGCGAAACTCTCTACGGGCTGGTCGATTTCGAGTTGCTCAGGCGAACGCCCGATCGGGACCAGAAGATCCGCGCCGAAAAGCGCCACGAATACCTTGTCCGCCAAGCCCACCGCTTCGAGTCCCATGAGAAGTTCCCCCAGGACCTCGCGCCGGTCAACATCATGGGGGTCGACTACGTCTACGGCCAGGTCGAAAGCACCGGCGGCGCCCTGTGGGTCGTGGGCAAGGACCCCATGCTCTTCGAGTACTTCCTGCCCGAGAAGTGGCGGCGCACGCCGCGCACCAAAATCAGCTCCTCGCAGCAACAAACCTACACGACCGTCACCAAGGACAACATCCACCTCGTCTGGCGCGTCTCCCGCGTGGGACAAGTGCCCGACGCCGATCCCTACGTCCGCTCGGAAGAACGCATCCTCCTCCACGGCTACAACAGCCCCTTCGAAGAAATTGCCCTGGCCATGGAACTCTCCGCCCGCGGCGTCGGCACAACCTACCCCCGGGCGATCTACATGACCGGTCGGCGAACCACCGTGTCGTCTTCCCTCGTCGACCACAGCCGCTACGAGAGCCACGCCGACCAGGAAACGCCCGACGGGCAGCCCATTCTCAGCCGCCACCACGAGTACATGACTATCTGGGGCTTCTGGACCGGACCCGACGACGCCATGGCCGCCCGAGATGAAGTCGTCTACAAGGGGATCGACGCCCTGGCGGCCTACCGCGACAAGCGGCTCACCAAGAGCGAATACTTCCGCCTCATGCGCGCCATGAAGAAGCGTCTCGCCGCCGTCGGCATCGAAGACCTCAGCCTCCGCGGAAACCACCTCCTCCTCTCCATCGACCGCCAGCAGAAACTCGCCCACGACAAAAGCGGCCAGCTCCTTGTCCGAGTGTGTAACTTCGAACTGCTGAAGAGGAAGTGACGGACGAATGCCGGTTGTCCGATGATCGTCAGGGCCACCCGACAGAAGCAACTGCGGCCCCATTCGCGCCCGATACAGCCCCAATCATCGACCCGATTCTTCCGCCCTGAAGGGGCAGCCCCATATCAGCCCAGGGCAGAGGCAACGCGAGCTCTGCGAGCCTTGCCGTCGCCCTGGGGAAGGAATCCCCCAGAATCTCCCGCCCTGAAAGGGCAAAACTGCTTGCACACAATACATCCCACTGCGGTCCGGTCCCGTGCCACTGGCATGTTGCCAGAGATATTGGCAAAACAGCAGACTTGCTGCCCAACTTCGAAGACTCGCCCCCCGTCTCGTCTCCCTGAAACAGGGGCCACGCTTCGGGGAGTGAGTGTCGTTCGCGGGCTTCCGCAATGGGGGCAGCGAGACCGGTCCGGCCGGATCATGTCGTAGGCCGACAACCGCCTTCAGCAGACCCCATACTACAGACCGCTCCCCCTCACGCGGCGCAGCCGCTTCGTCCAACTCGTAGGAAACCCCGTACCGTACCTCTCCACGGACCAACTACCTCGTTCAAGGGCGAAGCCGGGTCGTGGAATCGTGCCAAATCGTTGCCACAACAGGAAAAATGGACTACCGTGACGGCGGGGTCGGCAGAGCAGGGAGAGCCATTCCTGGTTCTTCTGAGGAGGCGATGAATGAAGAGACGGGTCTTGGTGGGATCAATCCTGGGCACGATGGCTGTGCTTCTTGTGATCTGCTGCTTTGTGCTTGCCACATTGGTTTGGCTTGTCTTCCGCTGGAACCCAGTGTCGTGGGTGGTTTGGGGTATTGGATTGAGCCTGGCGGCTGTCGTTGTCGCGCCCATCTGGCGCTGGTGGCGACTCCCCGTCCAGCGGCGATTCCGTTTCAGCCTGCGCGGCATGCTGGTTGGTGTCGCTCTGTGCGCGCTTTGGTTGGGCCTGGCTGGGATGGACCTGCTTCGTTGGGGACGCATGAGGGCCGTGCTCGCGGATCTGTCCGGGCATGGCGTCACTGTGGACTACTACTATCACTGGCCCCGAGAACCATTGGTGGACCTGTCGCTTCGCGTGTTTGGCTATGACCTCTCCGAGAGAGTCGTGGCGATCGAGATCCGTCGCAATCAGGGACTTGCTGCCCTACTGGAACACGCGGACGACTTTCCCGATCTCGAGGGCGTCAACTTCTGGGGCCCCTGGATCTCGGATACGGGTATTGCGGGCGTTGAACAGATCAATCGCTTTCCGAATCTGCGGTGGGGGCTGATCTCCGGGTGCATGATCACGGATTCGGGCCTGAAACGTCTGTCCGGCTGCAGACAGCTTGAGGAACTTCACCTGCACAACTGTGCCAAGATCACGGATGCCGGATTGGCCCATCTGAAGGACTTGCCCAATCTGAGATTCCTGCGGTTGCTGCAGGAGAACGCCGGCACCATGCCCGTCACCGACGCCGGCTTGGCACACGTCGCCGATCTGCAGCAACTCCAGGAACTCATGATCGTGCGGATCCCGGTGACCGACGCCGGGTTGGCATACGTTGCCCGTCTCCCAAGGCTCAAACACCTGTTCGTGTTGGGCATTCCCGTTACAGACGCAGGAATCGCCCAATTGCGGGAACTGCCGAGTATCGAATACGTCCATTTCCGCAACACGCAGGTCACTCGGCTGGGCGTTGACGATCTGTGCCGGGGGTTGCCTGACTGTCTCGTAACTTGGGGGGACGAGATCTGGTTTCCATCTGTCTGCCAGATTCGACGGATCGAGATCTGGGATGAAGTACCCCAGGCAAGACTGCTCGTGACTATCGCCGAAGTGGAGCGAATCGCGGAAATCAAGGAGTGGTTGGACAAGAACCACGCTCGGCTTCAGAATACGCTGACTCGAAACAGAAAAGACTGGATGCACGAGAAGGACGGGCCCTCGGGGGCCTGCCTGAGTGTTCGTTTCGAGGGCCGCAATCAGCGTCTGTCCGAGATCCACGTCGGCAACGGCGTGTACGAGGAGAAGTGGGGATCCTATTGCCCAATGGAACCGGCCGAGGAAGAGCAACTTCGAATGCTTCTGGGCATCGACGCAGGCCAGTGGACGACGAAGTGAACTGACCGCAGAGGAGACTGTTTGCATGCGACGGCCTGTCTTCCTTGGATCGGTCGTGGGCACAATCGTCGCCTTCCTGGCGGCCTGTTTCTTCGTCGTCACCACGCTCATCTGGCTGGTGCGTCAATGGGCCCCCGATCCCTGGTTCGTGTGGGCCGTGGGGCTGGGGCTGATCGGAACCGCCATGGTGTTCATCTGGCGATGGTGGCGGCTGCCTGCGGAGCGGCGATTCCGGTTCAGCCTGCGAGGGATGCTGGTTGGCTTCGCACTGTTCGCACTTTGGATCGGAACGGCCGGGATCGAGCGAATCGAGGTTTGGCACAGTGCGCCAGGCGAACGCCCAACTGTGACAGTGGTGGACCGCGAGGCGATCACGGGAATCAAGAACTGGCTCGAAAACTACCAGGCGAAACCCGAGTTTGCAACAGGCTGGAAGCAAGAGAAAGAAGATGGTCCATCCAACGCAAAACTGATTCTGCGATTCGTGGGAAGAAACCGCGTTTTTCAGGAGATTCCCTTCGGCAACGGCGCGTTTCACTGCAATCGTATCGGATACCATTCGATGGCTTCGAACGATGAAGAGGAACTGTTGAGTCTTCTCGGTATAATGCAAACGGACTCCCCCGACTAACTCGGAAGAGTTGTATTTGTTGCCTTTGGAGTCGACAGCAATCAACCGTTCATCCCGCACAAGCGGCAATCCGAATTACCCATAAAGGTCCATCGCATACGTGAGGCTGGTTTTGTCAGCTTGTTGGATTCGAGGATTGTGGATAGAGTGGAGGGATACTCTTCTCATCGAGGCTTGCATGTTTCGTAAGGAACAGGTATGGCGACCACGGAAGCGATGCTGACGGACGACTACCAGTGTGAGCATGGCGGCGATTGCCCGTGCCCCGTGTTGAAACTCATTAACCGAAGGCTTCTGTTTGTGGGCACACCGAGTCGGGATTGCCGGAACAACATCGCCTACGGCGACGGCCGCGTGTGCACTTGTGCGCGGCGAAACCAGGTCCTGACCGCGCCCAAGTAGCAGACGGCAAGGCAGGCGAACCGCTAACTTGCCTATGATGGTTCAGAAGAAACGCTCCGGAGCGGTTGGCGAGCCTCGCACCTCGGCTGCGTTCTTCGTTGCGATCGCGGCTGTCTGCCTGTGGACCTGGGCGGTTGCTCTGCTGGCCACACGGCATCATCTGGTCGGCACCTACGGAGTCGTTCAGGGGGCGCCGTGGTTCTGGGGTCTTGTTGCCCTGCCTGTGCCGCTCCTTTTCTTGATACTCGTTCTGGGCGTGCTGCTGACGCTGCTCGGTTTGCGGTACGGCCGAGCAACCGGGCAGCGTTTTCCCCGGGCGCTCGCATGGCTGCTCGTTTCGGCGTTCGTCCCGGCGTTGGATCTCTGTCGGTTGGTCGGGGTCGCGATCCCGCTGACTTTCATCGAGCCGCTGGCGCTGGCGGCGGTCACGGCGTTGGCCGTGGGAGAAATGGCCGCGGTTCTGCCGATTCGTTCCGGCGTTCAACCGAGGATTGCATCGGTTCCCTGGGTGGCGGTGGCGTGGGGCGTCGCGATCCTGCTGGGGATCTGGTGGTACCGGCAGAGTGTCGGCGCTTACGACTGCTTCATGCTGGGGTTCAACGATTTCGGGCATTTCGGGCAGCGGGTGGCCAACACCTGGGCCGGTCGCGGGTTCCTCATGGAGACACCCGGCCTGCCGCCGTTCTGGGACCATTTCAACCCGGGCCTGGCCCTGTTGGCGCCCCTCTGGGGCCTCTGGCCCGATCCCAGGCTGTTCATGCTCCTTCAGGCGGCCTGCCTGGCTTCGGCGGCTCCGATTCTTTACGCGATCGCTCGCCGGTCGGGAGCCTCGCAGGTCGAAGCGGCCATGTGGGCGACGGCCTATCTCGTCTATCCGCCCTTGAGCCAGTTGAATCTGAGCTACTCCTACGGTTGGCATCCCGTCAGCCTGGCCATTCCCCTCTTGTTTCTGACGATTCTGTGTCTGCTGAAGAGACAGCGGCTCGGCGCGCTCGCTGCAGCTCTGCTGGCGTGCAGCTTTCGCGAGGACGTGGTGGTCATCCTGGGCTGCCTGTCGGCGGCTATGGCCCTGCAACTGGCCTGGACACGATGGCGCAGACAACGGGAGGATTCCGCGGTACACGAGCCGAATGCCCTGGCCGCGGCACTACCCCTTTGGGTATGGGCGACGATCTGCGTCATCCTGATCGTGGCCTTCGTGTTCATCTACGAATTTGCCGGATTTCGCCAGTTTCAGGTCTCCCGGTTCGACCGGTTGGGCGACTCCGGCCTGGAGATCCTGGCTTCGCCGATCCTTCGCCCGGCTGCCTTCTGGGGAACGGTTCTCCGGCCCGAATCGGCTTACTACCTGGCGGCGCTGCTGGTTCCTCTGGGTCTGCGATCATTGTATCGCGGCCGGTGGATCTTGCTGGCGTGCGTCCTTCCGGTCGTCGTATTGCTGGCCTGGGGACATCAGCCGGCAATCACCATCGCCTTCCAGTATACGACGACGTTCATTCCGATCCTCTTTCTGGCGGCAATCGCCGGGGCGAAGACAAGCGACGATGGCAACGGGTCGCAGGACTCCGTCAGCCCGATGTGGCGTGCGACGGTAACCGCCTGGGTTGGTTGCGCTACCGCGTCGCTGTGGCTCGGCTCGACGCCTTGGTGCCGGAACACGCAGACGGACGTAATCGGTATGACCTACGCCGCGGCCGGTCTGGACCAGTATCAGGATCGGCTCCCGGGGAGCGAAGGTCTCGAGGAACTGCACCAGGTGGTGTCACTGGTCCAGCGCGAGAAGGCATCCAGCGTGCTGGCCACCGGGCGACTCGCTTCTCACTTCATCGGCATCGAGCGTCTCGACACCGTCGGGCAGGCGCCCCTGCGTTGGGCCGGGTTTGAATCGGAAGCCGGCCCCGATCGGCCGGCGATCGAGCTGTTTGAGTGGATTGTCGTCGATATCCACGAACGTTTTCAGCAATCGGACAAGGACATCCGGTTCATTCTTGAGGAGGCGGAACGTGCCGGTTACCGCCGGATTGCAGCCCGGCGGGGGATCGTGGTATTTCGCCGGCCCGATAAATGAGCTTGGCGGCACGAGACGGTTGCTCGAAGGTTCGAGATACGATAGGCTTCGAGGAGATTTCCGCCGGCCCATGGTCGTTGTGGGTCAGGCGGCTGCACGAACGTCCGCCCCGCGGAGCCGACTCGATTGATCACTCCCCGCGATCGACTTCCGACTCTCGACGCATGCTGGCCCACCTTGGCTGGCCCCGCGGTCACGGTGGCTCACGGTGCGGGTCCCTACGAAAACACCCGCCGTGCCCTGGAGCCGGTCGACTTGTCGCCGGCTCGCGGAAAGCGAGTTCTGCTCAAACCCAACGCGGGGCGCGTCGCCGCGTGCGGGTCGGGTATCGTCACGCATGGTCAGGTGGTCGCCGCGGCCGTGGATGCTTTTCGTGAGGCGGGGGCCGAAGTGGTCGTGGGCGAGAGCCCGATCGTCGGTGTCCGGGTTTTCGAGGCCTTCGAAGCGGCCGGGATCGCGGCCATGGCGGAGCAGCGAGGCTGCCCGCTGATCGACATGGACCGCCGCGGGTGCGTCGAGGTCGATCTGTCGGAAGGACGTGCGATCCGTTCGATCCGCGTTTGCGAAGACCTTTGGGGCTTCGATCTGGTGGTGTCGATTCCCGTGATGAAGATGCACATGCACACGGGCGTCACTCTCTCGGTGAAGAACATGAAGGGCTGCCTGTGGCGCAGGAGCAAGGTGGAACTGCACATGCTTCCGCGCATGGACGGAATCGACGCCAAGCCGATCGACGTGGCGATCGCCGACATGTCGAGCGTGCTGCGCCCGCACCTGGCGATCATCGACGGCACGGTGGGGATGGAAGGCCTCGGCCCGAGTGCGGGAAGTCCGAAGGAGTTGGACGCGATCGTGGTCGGTACCGACGCCTTCGCGGCCGACGCCGTCGCCTGCCGGCTGATGGGCACTCGTGCCGAGCAGATCGCCCATCTGCGAATCGGCGCCGAACGGGGCTACGGCGTCATCGATCCGGATCGCATCGCGGTCTCGCCGGACGGCTGGCAGGAGTGGTCGCAGCCTTTTGCCGCTCCGCCGGAGAACCTGACGATCGCGTTCCCCAACGTCACCGTGCTCGACAACAACTCGTGCAGCGCCTGCCAGTCGACGCTTTTGCTGTTTCTTAAGAAGAACCGTGATCAACTGTTCGATTACTTTCCCAAAGATAGACCGCTACATGTCGCGATCGGCAAGGGGCATGCGGAGTTGCCGGAGGGGACTCTTTGCGTCGGCAACTGCACGATCAACCATCGGGGCTGCGGCATTTTCGTGCCCGGCTGCCCGCCGGTGGGAAGCGAGATTTTGCGGGCGATTCAAGAGGGACACGGGGAATGACGAATGGCCAAAACCAAATGACGAAAGAATCCAGAAGGCCCTAAGCACGAAGGTCCGGGTCAGCTCGCTGTTTCGAACATTCGACATTCGGACATTCCTTCGTCATTAGGCTTTCGACATTCGTCATTGCGCTGCACTTCCCGGCACGGCATGGTACAATACCCTGATATCCTGCGTTTTCGGGGAAGGTGCCAGCCATGGTCACAATCCGTCATACGGGCGACGCCCTCTGGGAGAGGATCGAACGAGCCGTGGAGAAGGTCAAGGACAGGCTGCGCCGCGTGACGAGCGCCCTGGAACGTGCCGATATACCGTATGCTGTGGTTGGAGGAAATGCCGTTCAGGTCTGGGTGGCCCAGGTCGATGAAGCGGCAGTTCGCAATACGCGCGACGTCGACATTCTGATCAATCGATCAGACCTGGAAAGAATCATCGACACGCTCGGCAAGGAAGGGTTCATGTACCGGCACGCTGCCGGCGTGAGCATGTTCCTCGACGGGCCGGAGGCCAAGGATCGTGACGCGGTGCATGTGGTGTTTGCGTCGGAGAAGGTCCGGCCCGAATACGTATTGCCGACTCCGGATCTCAGCGAGTCTGAATTGATCAAGGACACCCGCACGCTGCGACTGGAAGCATTAGTCCGGATGGAACTGACGGCTTTTCGCCTTGAGAATCGAGTGCACGTCCGCGACATGCTCGATGTCGGCCTGATTGACGAAACCTGGCTGGACCGATTTCCGGCCGAACTTCGGGTTCGGCTGCAAGAGCTGATCGACACGCCGGACGGGTAGCGCCGGCTCTTCAAGTGCCCGGCGTCTGCTCCTCTTGAAAAGCTTCCTATCCCACCAGCAGCACGACCAGCCGCTTCGGTCCATGGACGCCGAGAATGAGGATCTTCTCGATATCCGCCGTGCGGCTGGGACCGGTGATGAAGACGAACTCGCCGCGCAATTCCGGATCGGCGGCCTGGGGGGCGATCTTCTCCCAGCCGGCCGGCATGTGCTCGACGAGTTGGCTGGTCTTGGCGATCACGATACAGACGGGCGGCAGGTAGCACATCAGCCGGTGATGTGGCGTGGCGCAGGCAACCATGACCGTGCCCGTGTCGGCCAACAGCGTGTCGGCCCCGATCAGGGCGGCGGGCAACTTGGCCAGTTCCGTGGGATTCGGATTGGCGCCGTCGTTGACGAAACACTCGGGCGGAAGATCGGCGACCAGTTCGTTGCACAAGGCATGATCCGTCCGGCCGATGAACTCGGCGTTCAGCCCTTCGACGATCTCGGCCAGCTTCTCGGCCGCCGTTTCCATCGAGCCGCAACGACACACTTCGCCGGCAACCTCCTGGAGTTCCTTCGTGAAACGCTCGGCCATCTGGTCAGCGGACGGATTCTCGACCGGCCAGACCTCGGGAATCGGCGGCAACTGCCGATCGGGCTCGTTGCTCAAGGCGGTGCGAATGCGGGAAAGGATTGCGTCGCGGCTACTCATAGTTCTTCACTCTGCTCGACAAAGAGTCGCCTCGTGTCAAATTCGAAGTCCGAAGCACGAAATCCGAAACAAATCCAAGACTAGAAACACAAATGCTCCAAACCCAGCGTGCCAACAGCAAGAATTAGGGAAAGGAGTCTGGGACATTGGTATTTCCGATTTTGGATTTGTTTCGCATTTCGAACTTCGTATTTCGTGTTTCCTTTACGTAAGAACGTTGTTCAACCCTTGTTGTTCGGCTGCTCCTGCGGCTTCAAATCCTTGCCTTCCTGCCGCCACCATTTGCGGAAGCTGCCGCGGGCGGGGACCTGGGGCAGTGCCCTGCCGCGGGTCCAGGCGCCGAGCTTGTCGGGGTGCCAGGGGAGGAACGGGGCCAGGCGGACGCCCAGCTTCACGGCCCACATGGCCAGCCCGTAGCGCTTCGGGCCCTGGAACATCCACGACCAGGCCCGCCAGATGAACCGCTCGCTCATCAGGTTCATGGGCGAGGGTTCATTCACCGCCCGATGCCGCAGGTGGACCAGTTGGTGCGGGATGTCGATCTTCACGGGGCAGACTTCGTTGCAGGCGCCGCACAATGAGGATGCGAAGGGCAACTTGCCCGCCTTGTCCAACCCCACCAGGTGCGGCGTGATGATCGATCCGATCGGGCCCGGATAGACCCAGCCGTAGGCCCAGCCGCCCACACGGCGATAGACCGGGCAGACGTTCAAACAGGCACCGCATCGGATGCAGAACAGCCCCATCCGTGCCTTGGGATCGGCAAGGACCTTGGTCCGGCCGTTGTCGAGGATGACGATATGCAGCTTGCGGCCGGGCGTCGCGCCGTGGAACAGGTGGGTGTAGGTCGTCAGCTTCTGGCCGGTTCCGCTCCGTGCCAGCAGGTTGAGAAACTGGGGCAGGTAGCGGATGCTGGGAATCACCTTCTCGATCCCCATCAGGGCCACGTGGATGGGCGGCGTGGCGGTCGACAGGCCCGCGTTGCCTTCGTTCTCGACGACGACGAAGGAACCCGTGTCGGCGATGCCGAAATTGCAGCCCGACATGCCCATGTCGGCGTTGATGAACTCCTCGCGCAGATGCCGCCGGGCGATATCGGTCAGCGCCTGGTGCTCGGCCGTGTAGGGCTCGTTGAGCTTTTCAGAAAGCAGCTTGCCCACGTCTTCGGCCGACAGGTGCAGTGCGGGGGTGACGATATGGGTCGGCCGCTGGTTGGCCAATTGGACGAGGTATTCCCCCAGGTCGGTCTCGACGGCGCGGATTCCGGCGGCGGCGAAGGTATGGTTCAGTTCCATTTCTTCGCTGACCATCGACTTGGCTTTGACCACCGTCTTGACGTTGTTTTCCTGGGCGATCTTCAGGACGATGCGGTTTGCCTCTTCGGCGTCTTCGGCCCAGTGAACGACGGCGCCGCGAGCGGTGATGTTCCGCTCGAACTCGACGAGCAGCTTGTCGAGATTGCCGATCGCATAGTCCTTGATTCCGTTGGCCGCCGTCCGCCAATCCTGGTAGTAGGGGATCTGGGCCAGCAGTTCCTGGTTGTGTTTGGTCGACCGTTCGGCACAGACGGCCATTGACTTGCTGCCGTTCGGCTCGTAGAGGCCGGCATTCTCGGCCTTGAGGAACGGGGCGCCTTCGAGATGAAGCGAATGATCGGACATGGCTATCAGTTGTTGGGGTTCAGGGTTCAGGGTTCAGGGCTCGGGTTCCGAAGTCTTCTCTTCCTGAACCCTGAACCCCGAACCCTGACAACTACTCTTGCACTAGCAGCTCGGCGATGTGTTTGCATTGAATGTGTCGGGTGGCCTTGTCGCGGCGCAGGATGCCGCCCACGTGCATCAGGCAACTGATGTCGATCGAGGTGACGACGTCGGCGCCGGTCTTGACGATATTCTCGACTTTGGTCTTGCCCATGGCCAGCGACGTGCCGGGCATCTTCACGCTGAACGTGCCGCCGAAACCGCAGCACTCCTCGATGTTCGGCAATTCCCGGTAGTCGATGTCGCGAATGTTCTGCAGCAACGTGAGCGGTTGATTGAAGATCCCCAGTTCGCGGCGGCCGTGGCAGCCGCTGTGCATGGTGACTTTGTGGGGATATCGGGCGCCCGTGTCGGTGACGCCGAGGATGTTGACGAGGAACTCCGTCAGTTCGAACACTCGCCGGCCAATGCCGACGATTCGTTCGTCGGGGTCGACGTGTTCGAAGAACACGCGGCACATGGCCGTGCAGGAACCCGACGGAGAGACGATCCACTTGTAGGATTCGAAGGCCTTGCAGAACTGATGAATCACGCCCCGGGCTTCTTCCCAGTATCCCGAGTTGAACGCCGGTTGCCCGCAACAGGTCTGCTCCTCCGGATAGGCCAGCGGCACGCCGTATTTGGTGAGCAATTTGGCCGTCGCTTCGCCGATCTCCGGAAAAAACTGGTCGATGTAGCAGGGGATAAAGAGAGCAACCGTCTCACCCGGTTCGTATTTGGGGTACTCCCATTTGTGTTCCGGGCTGGAATGGGGCTGTGTCATCGTTGGTTCGGAGCTGTCTTGGGGAGCGACTGGAAACGTTGTCACAGCATTCTTTTATACCCACCGGCGGCCTGCCGTGCCAGCAGCCTCCCGGCAGGACCCGCAAAACAGCGTCCGGTGGCCTTTCCCATAGCCGCGTGGGCTCGCCCCGCGCTCGGCAGCGAGCGAAACCGTGTTATTTGGGGGAGCGCAGGGCAAGCCCACGCGGCTAACGTATCCGGTCGGTGCGGAATTGGCGAGGCGCTTTCCCGTGCCGCTGGTGGGGGTGATGGGCGTCGCCTTGCATGGTAGAATCGAGTTTTCCGATTCTCGGTTGTGAACGGACAGTATTCATGGCCAAACCGCGCGCGTGGCTCGCCTGGTCGAGCGGCAAGGACAGCGCTTGGACCCTCCACACGGCTCGGCTCGAAGATCGCGTCGACGTGGTCGGCCTGCTGACCACCGTGACCGAGCCTTTTGATCGTGTTTCGATGCACGGGGTGCGCGTCAGACTGCTCGAAGCCCAGGCCGCCGCTGCCGGGCTTCCCCTGGTCAAGGTTCCCATCCCCGCGCCGTGTCCCAACGAGGTTTATGAGCGAGTGATGAGCGAAGCCCTTCAGCGAGCTCGCGACGAAGGCGTCACTCGAATGCTGTTCGGCGACTTGTTCCTCGAAGACATCCGCGCCTACCGCGAGCGGCAACTGGCGGGCACCGGCATCGAACCGCTGTTTCCGCTCTGGGGCCGGCCGACCACGGAACTTGCCGAAGAAATGATCGACGGCGGATTGGTCGCCTACGTGACCTGCCTCGATCCGCGGAAGATTCCCCGCCAACTCATCGGCCGCCGATTCGATCGCTCTTTGCTGGCCGACCTGCCGAAGGGGACCGATCCTTGCGCCGAAAACGGCGAGTTCCACACCTGCGTGACCGCCGGACCGATGTTCGACGCGCCCATTGCGGTGACGGCCGGCGATGTCGTCGAGCGCGACGGGTTCCTCTTTGCGGATCTGCTTGTTGGAGTCCAGGCCGTTGGAGTCCAGGCTTCAGCCTGCGATGAACGAAAGACACGTCTTCCGGACGATCCGCAGGCTAAAGCCTGTACTCCAACATTGCAGGCCGGAGCCTGGACTCCAACCAAGGCGGTGCCGTGATGTCCGGGCGTGTGGTGTTGATCGGCTCAATAGCCGTCGTTTTCGGGGCGTGTTTCTGGGCTCAGGGGCATTGGACCGAATCCACACCGACGGTCGTTTCCGCCGGCGCGGTTCCCCAACGGATTGTCACCATGGCGCCGAGCGTGACCGAAACCGTGTTTGCCCTCGGGCTGGGCGACCGCGTGGTCGGCGTCTCCGACTTCTGCAGCTACCCGCCCGAGGCGCTCGACAGGCCGCGGGTCGGCGGGTTTCTCAACACGAACTACGAACGGATCGTCGGCCTGGATCCCGACGCGGTCATCCTGCTGGAATCGTCCGGACGCGATTCGTCCGCATTTCGCAAGCTGGGCCTCCCCGTTCTCCAACTCAACCATCTGAGCGTCGACGGGATTCTCGCCTCGATCGAGAAGATCGGCACGGCTTGCGGCGCAGAGGCAGACGCCCGAACGATCGTCAGCGACATTCGCCGGCGGCTCGACCGGGTCGCCGAGAAGACCGCGGGCAGGCCCCGGCCGCGGGTTATGGTGGCCATCGATCGGACCCTGGCGGCCGGTACCCTGCAAGACGTCTACATCACCGGTCGCGACGGCCATATCGACCGGATCATCGAACTGGCCGGCGGACAAAACGCCTACCGCGACGGCCACGCCCGATTCCCGGTCGTTTCGCAGGAAGGCATCCTCAAGATCAATCCCGAGGTGATCATCGACCTGGCTTACGGCCTGGCGGGAAGCGACGCCGATCAGGCGACCATCCGTGCCGACTGGCAGTGCTTGCCCGAGGTCGACGCGGTACGCCGCGGCCGCGTGTACCTCATTGCCGACGATTTCGCCACCGTCCCCGGTCCGCGGTTCATACTGTTCGTTGAGAAACTGGCACGCCTGCTGCACCCGGAAGTAGACTGGAACGGATGACGTTCACCGCGACTCCCATTCTCGAAATCGACAGATTCTCCTTCCGCATCGGGCCGAAGGAGATATTGCGCGACGTGTCGTTCTCGGTCGCCCAGGGCGAGTACCTTTCCATCGTGGGCCCCAACGGGGCGGGTAAGACGACGCTGCTGAAGTGTCTGGACCGCATCTACCGCGGTGGAACGGGGCGAATCACCGTGTTTGGCCGGCCCCTGAACGGATATCGGCAGCGTGATCTGGCCCGGCGGCTCAGCTACGTTCCCCAGGCCGACGGGCGGGTGTTTCCGTTCACGGTCGAACAGTTCGTCCTCATGGGGCGCTATCCTTACCTCAATCCCTTCTCTTCCATCGGTTGTGAAGATCGCAGGACGGTTCGGCAGGTCATGGAGCGGACGGGGATCGACGAGTTTGCCCATCGCAAGCTCGACACACTCAGTGGCGGCGAGCGGCAGAAGGTCTATATTGCGGCCGCCCTGGCTCAGGGCGCCGAGGTCCTGCTGCTCGACGAGCCGACCACCTTTCTCGACTATCGCCATCAGGCCGAGATCCGCGACCTGCTGGCCGAGGTAAACCGCAACTCGGGTGTGACGGTCGTGGCCGTTACGCACGACGTGAACCGGGCGGCCATGGACAGCCACCGCATCATCGCCCTCAGCGGCGGATCGGTCGTGTTCGACGGCACCCCCGGCGAGATCATGCGGCCCGAGGTGCTCCAGCGGATCTACGGCACGCCGTTCCTGCTCGTCGCCCATCCGCAAGGCGACGTGCCGATCATCGCTCCCCAGATGCCCCGGGAGGACGAGCGATGAGAACGACCACGATACTCGCCACACTCGCGATTCTGGCGCTCGTCGCCGTCTGCGGGGCGCCGCTGGTTGGCGGCGAACAGGTCTCACTCGGCGCACTGTGGGGCGACGCCGAAGCGGGACAACTCAAGATCCTCTGGACCCTGCGGATGCCCCGCGTGGCCGTGGGCTTCCTGGCCGGGGCCGGGCTGGCCATCGCGGGCATGGCGTTTCAGGCCATGTTCCGCAACCCGCTGGCCACGCCGTTCACGCTCGGCGTTTCGAGCGGCGCGTCGCTCGGGGCGGCCGTCTACATCCATCTGGGCCTGGCCTTCTCGTTTCTCCGCATCCCCGGCGAGTCGTGGTTCGCCTTTGCCGGCGCCCTGGTCACGATCGCGGTCGTGTATGGACTGGCCCGGGCGGCACGGGGTGCCTCGAACGTGACCATGCTGCTGGCCGGCGTCGCCGTCAGCTTCTTCTTCTCCAGCATGATCCTGTTCCTCCAATATCTCAGCGACCTGACGCGGACCTTCCGCATGGTCCGCTGGGTGATGGGCGGGCTGGACGTCGTGGGGCTCGACAGCGTGCTTACCGTTCTCCCCTTCGTCTTCGCCGGCTGTGCCGTCGTGCTCTACTTCCGCCACGAACTCAACCTGATTACCACGGGCGAGGAACTGGCCGTCGCTCGCGGGGTGGAAGTCGACCGGGTCAAGTTCGTCGTGTTCGTCGTGGTCTCGATCATGGTCGGCGCCATCGTCTCCATGTGCGGCCCGATCGGTTTCGTGGGGCTGATGGCGCCCCACATCTGCCGCCTGCTGATCGGCCCCGACCACCGCACGTTGACCCCTGCGACCATTCTCTTCGGCGGGGCGTTCCTGGTTCTCTGCGACACGGTTGCTCGAACGGTCATTGCGCCGACCGAGCTGCCCGTCGGAATCCTCACGGCATTGCTCGGCGGCCCGTTCTTCGTCTGGCTGCTGTTGACGAGAGCGGGGCGTGGGGATTGGGAGTGATGAGTTTGCCCAGAAACGCAGACGCCATGAACTCAACACCGCTCCAGTCCAGAATCATCGTCCTTCCGGTGTCAGCGAGTTCACAGGCGTCGTAGAGTTCTCTGGCAACTGCCTCGATATCCGAGTCCCGAGTCAGCTCCCGACACGTGAAGTAGACAACCACGTCTCTGCCGTCATCGTCGACTCGGATATACCGGCAGTTCATCCGTCCACCTTGCAGACGAGTGCGTGATTCGTCTCCGGAGAAACGCCTATGGCTTTGGCTGGCATCGTACACGCCCGTTGCCGATTCCACAATCGGCCGGCCGCGATCCGCAGGCTACGAAGCGATACGAGAGATGCTCGGACGATCACGGCGTGTAAGGTATTGGTGGCGAATAGGTTGCGTCATGTCTTTGGGGCCCGCAGACGGTCCGCCGCCTTCCGGTCTGCGAGACATCGCTCTTGACGCAAAGTGCCGAAATTTCTAATGTTGCGCCGGTCCTCGTCTCATGGTACTGTCGGGGAGGGTCTGCCGTTGCTGGCAGGCTGCCTCGAAGACCCGCCCGATTACGCCCGGACGCTGTTTGAGACGACACAACTCCTCCTTAGCATGGAAGCTAGCAACATGAACCAGTCCGCTCAGAATCAGGCCGCCAATACTCCGTCCGTTACCAGCGTTCCTCTGTTGGATCTGAAGCGTCAGCACGACCCGCTGCAGGGCCAGTTCGCCGAAGCGCTGGCCAAGATTTGCCAGTCGGGTTGGTTCTGTCTGGGCCCGGACGTCAAGCAGTTGGAGGAGGGCGTTGCCAAGTACAGCCAGGTGAAGCATGCGATCGGTTGCGGGTCGGGCAGCGACGCCCTGCTGCTGGCCCTGATGGCCCTGGATCTCGGCCCGGGCGACGAGGTGATCGTGCCGAGCTTCACCTTCTTTGCCACGGCCAGCGCGGCGGCCAGGCTCGGCGCCACGCCGGTGTTTGCCGACATCGACCCGGTCAGCTTCAATCTCGATCCGCACGACGTACAGCGGAAAATCACGGCCAGGACAAAAGCGGTCATCCCCGTCCATCTCTACGGCCAGTGTGCCGAGATGGATACCCTCATGCAGATCGCCGAGGCGGCCGGCATCGTGGTGATCGAGGACGCCGCCCAGGCGATTGGCGCCGAGTTCGACGGGCACCGAGCCGGATCGATCGGCCACATGGGCTGTCTCAGTTTCTATCCGACGAAGAACCTGGGCGGAGCCGGCGACGGCGGCATGGTCACCTCGAACGACGACGCCCTGGCCAAGAAGATCCAATTGCTCCGCGTCCACGGGATGGAACCCCGCTACTACCACGGGCTGCTCGGCGTGAACAGCCGGATGGATTCGTTCCAGGCGGCCATTCTCAACGTGAAGCTGCCCCACCTCGACCGCTGGACCAGGATGCGGACCGAGAACGCCCATCGATACACCGACATGTTCCTCGAAGCGGGTCTGGATCGGGCCCTCAGCCTGCCGCGAGCCTTGCCGCACCGCCGCCACGTGTGGAACCAGTATGTGGTCCGCGTGCCCGACGGGCGCCGCGACGACCTGCGGACGTTCCTGAACGAGGCCAAGATCGGCGCCGAGGTCTACTATCCGCTCGGCCTGCACGAGCAGCAGTGCTTCGCCTACCTGGGCTACGGCCGCGGCGATCTGCCGGAAACCGACCGTGCCACCGAGGAAGTGCTGGCCCTGCCGATCTTTCCCGAGCTGACGTCCGCCGAACAGGCCGCCGTCGTCGCCCGCGTCACCCAGTTCTACGACGGCCCCGCCAAGGGCCACAAACTGGCCGGGCCGAACTTCTTGAAGCGGCGCGAGGGGGTTGCGAAGAAGGACTTGCAGAACTGACCGACCTACGAACGTTTGCTTCGCCTTCGACAGTTGAAGTGGTATAATGCGCTGGTTATGAGGCAAGAGACGTCGATTGCGCACGCATCGATAATCGAGGAGGATTGAACCGATGGCTCTTCGCGGGCGTGTCAAGAATGGTGTTGTGGTGTTAGACCCATCTAATGTTTTGCCCGAGGGCGTCGAAGTTCTGGTAGAGATTCTGCCCACCGAAGGTGCGGAGCCGTTATTGGATGAGCATGGGCAAACGCTCGGACAGAAGTTGATGAAGTATGCGGGACGAGCGGTCGGCCTGCCCGAGGATGCGGCAAAGCAACACGATCACTATCTGTACGGGACGCCCAAGCAATGAAGCCCGTCTTTGCCGATACGGTCTACTATCGTCATGCACGAGTACGGGCTGACAGAGGCCCTGACGGCGGATCATCACTTCGAACAGGCGGGGTTCAATGTCCTATTGAAGTGATCTCGCAATGCGCTGAGACACGGTTGAGCCCTGAGCAAACCACATCGTTTCATTCGCGCTCAATCTCCACCACCCCGCACGAAATCGCCGGCAGGGTAAACCGCACGATCCGGCCGTCCTTCTCGATCGACCCCGGCTCGTTCTTCACCGCATCCCGCGCATCAAGCGTATTGCGGGCCTTCAGATCGCCGGGCGCAACCAGTTGCATGGATGCATCGCGGATCACGCCGCTCTGCAGCTTGAGTGTAACCGGCACAGCCTGCTCCGTCGGATTCACGGCCTTGAAGACGAGCCTCTTGCCGTCGTCCGATTTGGTGGCCACGACGTTGAGCCCGCCCGACTCGCCCTCCAAGGCGATGCGCTCGGGTGCGTAGTAGTCGTGCCACAGCTTCATCACGACGTAGTTGGGCGCCGGAAACCAGGTGCGGTGGTCGAAGTTGACGAAGGCGTTATCCCAGGCGCTGGCTGAAACGTGGCGGAGGAACAGGGCCGGGCCGCCGATCTCCAGAACGTCGCCGCAGCGTTCGAAGGCGTTGAGCAGCCCGCCGCAGTAGAGCCCGGTCCGCCAATCGGTCGACTGGGCGTTCCACTCGGAGACGTAGATCTTCAGGTTGGGGTTCTTGGAGGCCTTGATCAGATCGGCCGTCTTGAGGAAGAACTGTTCGTAGGCGAGGGGGCCATCGGCGAAACGGTCCGGATTTTCGTAGTGGTGGATGCTCAGGTAGTCGATCTTGTCGGCGCACTCGTCGATGAGCACACGGTTCCAGGCCAGGCCGTTGCCGCCGTCGCCGTAGCCGGCGCTGCCGCAGGCGGCCAGCTTGATCGCCGGGTCCTTCTTCCGCATGGCCGGGGCGAAACGGTTGACCCACTCGGCGTAGGTCTCGGCGCCCATGTGCCAGGTCTCGTTGTCGATCTCCCAGTACTTCACGCCGTAGGGTTCGGGATGCCCATTGGCGGCCCGGACCCGGCCCCACTTCGAGTCGGCCGGCCCGTTGCAGTATTCGATCCAGTCCAGGACCTCCTGGAGGAAGTCGTTGTCCAGCACGTCGCGGTTCCAGTTGGGCGTGCCGATGTTGACCACGATCAACGGCTCGGCGCCGACCCGGCGGCACATGCCGACGAACTCGTCGGTACCGAAGGAGTTGACCTCCTTGTCGTCCCACATGTTGCGCGGATGGGGACCGCGATTGTGTTGGGGACCGATCCCGTCCTTCCAGCGATAGGGCGAAGCGAAGCAACCGCCCGGCCAGCGGATGACCGGCGGACGCAGACCGGCAATCGCCTTGAGAAGATCCGGGCGGTATCCGCCCTTCACGTACCACGACTCGGGCATCAGGCTCACCTGGTCGAGCCAGACCGTGCCTGCACCTTGCACGACAACCTGAAGGGCTGCCAGGTCGGAGGATCCCTTTGCCTTCAACTCGATCGGCATTTCCTTCCACTCGTCCGACGGTGCGGAGAGCGTCTGCTCGGCAAGAACCTTGTTGCCGTTGAGCAAGCGGACGGCCAACCCGCCAGGGGCCTCGCCTCGCACCCACAGCGAACCGCGATAGACCTTGCCGGCCTCGATCCGCATCGGCTCCTGGACCAGGCCGCCGAACTTGCCGCTGGACTCGATCTTTTTGCACTGCGCACCGTTGAGCGGATTCTCGGTCGAGGTGGAAACTTTGGCCGAACCGGTGGGATGCCATGCGGGAGCGATGCTCAATTCTCCTTCGGGGATCGCCGGCAGACCCTCATGCAGCGTCTTGCCGTCGAGCGAGGTGACCTTGAAGTTCTTGAACTGGGCCTGGGTGACCCAGGTACCCACGCCGGCTCGGCCGCCGGCCGGCCCCTTGCCGTCGTCGGTGTAGTCGATCACCAGGTCGTCGTCGAGCCAGACCTGGATGCGAGGCCCTTCGCAGCGAGCCCGGATGCGGTACCAGCGATCGGTCTCGATCTGCCCGTCGACGCGCCGGGTGACGGCACCCCAGCGCTCGCCGCCCTTGATGCCGCGTTCGAGGGCATGGCCCGCGTTTTTCCAGCCGCCGAGGTTGGCCCAGTAGAACTCTTGCTTGTTTGAGGCTCGCAGGAGGATGAGGAATCCTTCCTCGCCGCCGGTCTTCTTTGCCTCGACGGTGAACTCGTAGTCGGACCACTCGGGCGATCCGAAGACCAGCCGCACGTTGTCGGCCGCCCCTTCCTGGGCGATGCAGTCGTCCTGCCGGCTCCAGGCCACGCCGGCTCCGCCCCCTTCGAAACTGCGGTCCCAAACCAGTTCACCCCACAGCCCGCCGTTGACGGAGTGGTAGATGTGTTCGAGGAAGTGACCGTAGACTTTTTCGTCGATCTGGTTGACTACCTGGTCGGGATGGAGGGTCAGGGTGACGTCGTCAGCCGGTACAGTGGACGTAAGGAGGCATGGGAATGCAATTGCGGCAAATGCGAACGGGCGAATCATCTGGCAAAATCTCTCACTACGAGTTCGGTCTTCTTGTGGGAGGAACAACACCCATTATTGAACTCTGTGTCCCACTGCCTGCTTGTTGGCAGTGCCCGGACCTTCCAGTACTCGCACTGCCAACAAGCAGGCAGTGGCACACTACGCCGTTAACCATACCGAACAGCGGGAAGAAGTGATATTGCAAAAAATGCCTTGATACGGCAAGGATTCTTGTTTTTCAGGATAGATCCTGGACTGCATTCATCGTGCAGTTCCC
>JAAYAY010000165.1 GCA_012719125.1 Planctomycetaceae bacterium
CGCCGTCGCCGACGCGACAAAGTTCAACGCCCGATCTATCCGGCTGACGGCCAAAACGTTCTCCCAACCGTATCGTTTCCGTTCCCCTACAGGCCTTCAACGCTACCTGAACGACTGTCAGCCGGATAGATCGCAATTCGTTTGCCTCGAAAAACGCACCGTTCCATCCCGTCCGCGTTGCACCTCCGTGAGATCGGGATAGCCCCCTTTCACAACATACACTTCAGCCGGATGAGCCTTGTTTCTTGAAAACACAAATTACAGCCCGACGGTCTGAGGCGGAGCCTCGCTAGAGTCTTTGTGCTGAACTCATGCGCATGGTGCGCGCATGTTTGTGAAGGTTGGGTTGCGGGCTTGCACCGCTTTGGATCATCTTCCTTTCCCCATTTTCCTTTCTGCCGTCTTTGTCGGCTACACCTCCAAGTCCGACACGTTGTCCCACGTCAGTCCGATCTTGCGGGCGGCGTAGCCGGCTTCGCGGAGGTAGTCGCCGTAGACCATCATCCAGTGGGAGTCGCGAGTTTCGGCGATGAGCCGCTTCCAGTTGCCCAGGATTTCGACGTCCTGCTGGCTGCGGCAAATGGCGAAGTTGGGATTGTCGCGGACGATTCCCTTGATGCCGACCCAGCGGCCGGTGGCATATTCGGGGCTGATCGCGCAGACCGGCTGGCCGATCGGCATATCGATCTTGGGAGCGGCGCCGAAGTCCGACTCGTAATGCGTCATCACCCGCACGGGCTCGTAGCGCCGGCCGTCCATACGCCGGGGGGCCGTGCAGTGGGCGCAGGTGACCATGGCCTTGTGGGGGAAAGTCGAGTTGTGCATGAATACCGGCCGGCCGGCGATGCAGTGGAGCAGCATTCCGACGGGCACGATGACGAAGTCCGACTCGCAGAAGGCGATGTACCCCTCGTCGTTGAGCCAACTTAAGGGCATGCAGGCCGTCGTGTCCGACATCTGAATGATCGTACCCATACAGGCGTTGATCGTGATCGCCGGCGCCTCGTGTTCCTGAAGCCACTGCTTGAACACGAGGTAAAGAGCGAACGCATCGTGGACGAACTTCTTCTTCGTTTCGAGTTTCGTGTTCGGCATGGCCAGGTAGCGATCGGTCCAGGCGGCGCATTGCTTCTGAAGGGAGTCGTCGGACTGAACTGCCTTGAGCCGGGCGGCGAAGTCGTCGTAGGGAACGTCGACGATCTCCAGGCGATACCGCTGCCGGGCCACGTCGGGGGCGCCGGCGTCGTACTTGCCCTGGGGGCCGCCGAGGGCGAGGATCCGCTGCCCCACGAAGTTGTTCAGGCCGTACAGGGCCCGCAGTCGCCAGAGGACCTCGTCGTAGTCGTCGACCACAACGTCGTCGAGGGTGACCGGCCCGTGATTGTCGGCGTTGTTCGCATTCCAGACCTCGGGCGACGGAACCTTGAAAAACCGCGTGCCCAGGCACTCGTAGCCGTAGTAAGTCGGGCCGACGCGATGGCGAACGAAGACCACCGTGTCCCGCTTCGGGTCCTGGGCGCAACAGGGTTGAAACAGCCGGGCGTTCGAGGCGGCGTAGAGGAGGATCGCGTCGAAATCGCCCTGCTGGGCAGCGGCGGCCTGGTCTTCCGACGTGACTTTGATCGCCGGCAGGATCTCCAGGGGAAAGTCGGCCTTGGCGGCCAGGCCTTTCAATTCGCCGGCGATCCGCTGCATTTCTCCGGCGGCCGCGGCTTCGTTGACGACCTCGCCCCAGGATCGCCACGACGCCTTGTCGCGTGGCGACTGGTTGGCATGGGCCAGGATCGGCTGCACTCGCAGCGGCCGCCCGGTGACGAGGAACGGTTTGTCGGGGTCCCACGGTTCGACCGCGACACGGGCCGCCCGCAGTGTCGTTGCCGCTCCCAACAGTCCGGCGGTCACGCCTGCCGCGGTCAAGGTGTTGAACTGTCGGCGGTTCATGCAGCAGTGTTCGCACATGCTCGACTCCCCTGTTTGCAGACAGATGCGTGCCACTCTACGCCGTTAACCATACCGAACAGCGGGAAGAAGTGATATTGCAAAAAATGCCTTGATACGGCAAGGATTCTTGTTTTTCAGGATAGATCCTGGACTGCATTCATCGTGCAGTTCCCGCCC
>JAAYAY010000166.1 GCA_012719125.1 Planctomycetaceae bacterium
ATCCTCCATGGCCTCGTCCCGGCCCCAGCCGGGAAGGCGTCCTTTCGGACACACAACACTGTAGGATAGACCCGTTTTCATCGGATTTTCCAGCCTGCTAGCAATGCTGGCTTTTCAGTTTGAGTATGCTATATATTGCCTCCTGAGACCCGATGAGAGCTGCCGTCACGTCAACACGCGGGCCATTACCGCCAAATTCACGGTCGCCACGAATGTGAAGCGGTCTGCTGAATTGTTCCGGTGGATTCACCACGACTAGCTCGCCTTGTGACGCGTCGGCCAGTTCGACCTGAACGGGATTGAAAAACGCCGTGACTTGAGTTCGATCCCCGGCCTCGGGGCCGTCTGTATCGCCCACGTACTCGAAGGCCGCGACAAGTCCCTTATCATCCAGAAGTCGAAATGACCTCACGTGGTCATAATCGACTTCATAGAAAGTGGGAAGCTGAGTTGCAGAAATGATCCTCTTCACCACTTTTCCCGGAGGTGGCACATAGACCGTCTTCCAGGGGGACCACCCTTCAGCCGTTGTTTTCACTGTGTCGCTGTTGTCTTCTATGGCACGCATATAGACCGAAGTCTGTAGCACCCCGTGATCGCCAATTCGTAGCTTTGCATCCAATGCGATTTTCGGGCCGTTACCATGGAAGTCTCGGTCGCCCGTTGTGTGGGGGGGGACAAAGGTATGCTCGTTCAGGTAGATGGTCGTCGTACCGTCCGAGGTATCGGAGGAAGAGTCGCCTTGGTCAACCAGCTCAACAGCCACACGATTGAAGTAGGCCTTTACACATGTTGCTACTCCGGCGTCGTTTCCGTCGCTATCTCCGACCACCTCGAATCGCTGTACCAAGCTACCAGAACCACGTGGGATGTAATCAATTTCCGTACTCGTGTCGATGTATGTAAGGGAAGACTGTGTTGGCCCCAGTATCCTGGCGACCTTCTTTCCCGTCGGCGGTGTATAGGCAGTTTTCCATGCCGACCAGCCTCTCGCCGCTGTGTAGTCTCCGCGTGGGCCCGGCTGAGCATTATTAGGTTCGTTCCACTCAAGAGCCTCCATGTAGACACGTGTTTCGAGGTTTCCTGAGGGCCCAATTCGTAGCTGCGCTAGAACTTCCACTCTGGGACCGTGTCCCTGGAACTCCGCATCACCGCGGACTCGCGGTGGCGTGAATGAGCGAGGCGAAAGGTCGACATATGCTATTGCTGCATTATCGTCAAGAAATGTCGTGTACGGATTCTGACGATATCCGCTGTTTAGGTACTTCGGCGTGGCAAATACATCCGAGGCAAACAAGGCGGGATCTAACCCGGCGAGAGCTTGGGCGTTCATTCGCCATGGTGGGTTGGCACCATCAGATAACACCAAATAGTCATCACTTCCAAAGAGTGGGATGTAACGTCTGAGCTGGCCCCACCCCGTTGGAAATGTTTCGGGATCGTATCGATGGTCCCAAAGACCATTTGGTTCGAGAATGTCTACAAGCTTGTAGTAGACGCATCGGTCATTGAAATCTGCTGGCTCTTCGGCTTTGGATAAGGATGGGTAATAGACAATCCCTCCGTCGTCGAAGACTCCAAATGGACGCTCTGGGTTTTCGTCAATCTGCCCAAAATGGTCGACTCCAACCGACCAACTGTATGCATTTGGATAACCCAGGTTGTATGGCCATGCCTTAACCCCGTGTCCTATCTTCTGTTGGTGCGTCATTGGATGATACTCGCCGTCACCTTCACCATCACTATTGCGTGGAAAAAGTAAAGAAGAGAGCACTCCATCTGACTTGTTGAGGGCACTGTCGGGGGGCGTGTAAGGCAAGAATTCTCCATGGTACTGAGTTATGCACCCTTCGAGGATGCCATACGTGTCATTCGGATCTTTCCTGACGACAAACATCACGCCTTCAAAATCGTGCCAGTGCCCGCCAAAGCCAACGTAGTTCTGATGATCGATCGGATGATAGAATGCGTACAATAGAAACCAATGCGTCTTTGTCTCAGATACAGAGTAGTACACATATGCGTCTAAGGGGTACTGGGTCAGTTTCGCCGTCGTCCGACTGTCCCCCTTGTCAGAACCATTCGTACCAAGATCATTGGTGGTCCAATTCTTGTCAAAGTCGAGTGCAACAATAAGTTCACGTATTGGGCTTTCAGGGCCAAACTGAATAGCGCCCGCAGCATTTCTTAACGGCTGGTGACCAGTCCATCCCGTGTTTTGAAAATGAATCGGCGCCCACCGGTACGCCAATTGCTCCCGAAACTCCTGGCCGTTTGCCCAAAGCAAACCTGGAGAGGAGAAAGTCACGTAGGCGATCTGCTCAGTCACGTGACCGGTCTCGCTGTCCTTTGACGTTTCTTCCTCGAGTCGTACCTCAGTGCCAGTAAATAGAGAGCTGCGAAATCGCATCCCAATTGGGTCAGTTCCATAGTTGGACTGGACGCCCGCAACGAGAACCGAGGAATTGTGCGATCCAAGCTTCTGCCAAGCATCAGTGAATACATCCGATATGACAAATGCCTCGTAGTCAATCCCGCTAAGGCTTCCGCCGCTTTGCGTCATTGCCAGATAGCCTACGGTCTCCACCGAGTGCGTGCCGTCGTTGCTTTCCTCTTCCTGAAGCCGAACCTCGAAGCCACTTCCACTGCTAGCGCGATGGCGCGTGACGACCGCAGAACTGCCATTCGCTGTTTGAACCTGACTCAGAACGACAGGTTGGTCGTCAAACTTGGATGGAAAGTACAATGTCGACCAATTCTGGTTCGTGTCGACCTGCCCTGCAATTAGCTGTACCCCGTTGCCGAGAACATAGACGCCTGACTCCATGACAAAATAGCTAAAGGTCTCTTCGGTGTGACTGCCGTCAAGGTAGTCCCATTCATCCACCTGCACTTGAAAACTGTTGGACTTCACATTGCGGATGCGGATGGTTGCAGGATCGGAACCGTTGAACGAAAGTGGGCCGGCGATAACCACCGGATCCTTGAAAGTGTGCTGCAGAGTGATCGTTTTCCAGGAAGAGCTGTTAGCTTGGGTAATCGTGACCTTGCCGGTCTCACCAATGACACCTTGGGGTGACGTGTTGACGATGTCGGAGGGCTGTGCTGAAACACTTAACGTGTAACTGAAAATCACGTCGTGGCCAGCGTCTGGATCTTCCACGATACGTACATAATAAGTGCCGGGCGGCAGTGCCGTGTCTTTCTGGCGGTTTATCACGGAAAACCTTCCGGGCCCATCGTCGTCGTCCTGCTCGATTAGCGTTTCCTCTTGTCCGTAGAGTGATAGCTTCGTGTCCCCCATGTCTCCAGAGGTCTTGATGACTACATTGGATGTCTCGGTGAGCACAAACGTCGCCCAATCGACATCGCCTGCGTAATGAATTGTGTGAGTCTGAGGGACGCCCTTTATGCCAATCTCTCGCGCCTGCGGGATGCTGTCGTCCGATTCGTACGGGTCGGCACTGACATAGCGATTCGTCCAGTAGGTCTGAACGAAATGGTCGCCTGTATACGCATACGCTGCGAGCGTCGCCGGGTCAGTTGCGGGCACACCTGGAGGGAGTTCGTCGGTAGGATCATTCGCCTTCCAGGGCACTGCCGCTTCACCCAGGAGGCCCCATTCCTCGGCGAAAACGTTTGGGTCGAAACGATGACCCCACAGCCCACTTGCCTCGAAGATGTCTACAAGTTTGTAGGAAACACCAGTGTGATCATCCGGTCCAGCAGGCTCCTCGGATTCTGTCAAGGAGGGGTGGTAGACTACGAAGTACTGGGACGGCTCATCGATAACAGCTGGCGAAAAGATGCTCAGGTCGTGGCTCTGCGGTTGCTGCATGGTTTGTGGATGCAGCAGTCCATCCTCTGCAAATGTCTCGAACGTCAGAGTCGCGCCGTCATATTTCCCCGACGGACTCAGATCCGGGGCGCGCATTTTGACGGAGGAATCCGAAGTCACATTGGCAAGGAATTCAGAACCCGTCTGCGTCACAATGCCCTGCAACTCCCCGTATGGACTAATCTCTTCGTCAACACCGGTCTCAGTCGCATCAGGTTTTCGTACGACTGCAAGCATCGTCTGAAAGTCATGGTCGTGTCCATCAGGACTCTGCCAGTCAATCGGGTGATAGAAGCCATAGACGATGTACCAGTGCGTCGCGGATTCGGTTACCGAATAGTATGCACAGGCGTCTGCTGTGTGCACCCAATCCTGGGTCGCAGGGTGCAGTTTTGCTAGATTCGTCGTGTTATCTGAAATGTCCCAGTTCCCGTCGAAATCAACCGACGTCAGGAAGTCCTGGCGTGTTTCCAGATCCTCGGTGAGCTGGTAATGAATCGGCGCCCAGCGAAGCGCCAATTGCTCGTAAAACTCCTTGTGATCAGCTCGCAAGAACCCGGATGTCGAAAGTGCCAGGTAACCGACTTTCTCTGTCGTGTGCCCGACTTCATCGTCAGCGGATTTCTCCTCCTCGAGCTTTACTGACACGCCGGTCGAAGCCGAATGCCGATACCGCATACCGACCGGGTCACCTCCATTGTACGACTGTATGCCTGCGAGGAAGATGGCAGGATCAGTTACACCAACTTCTTGCCACGCATCGGTGAACTCATCGGACGTCAGAACCGCGTCATAGTCAATCCCATTCAGGTGTCCTGTGCCTGGCGTAATCGCGAGATAACCAACTGTTTCCGTTGCGTGTGTGCCGTCACTACCCTCTTCCTCTTGGAGTCGGACCTGGAATCCGGTGGCCGTCGCGCTCCGATGCCGTGTGACTACTGCAGAACTGCCGCTTCGCGTTTGAACTTGACTCAGGACAACGGGCTGTTCCTCGAACGTCGAAGGGAAGGTGATCGTAGTCCAATCTTGGTTGGACGAGGCGTATCCCGCTACGAACTGGGCATCGTCGCTAAGGGGGTGAACTCCTTCTTCAACGACCAAGTAGCTGAGGCTTTCTAACACGTGCGCACCATCAAGGTAGTCCCATTCATCTACCTGAACCTGGAAACTGTTCGACTTTACATTCCGGATACGAACGGCGGCTGGATCCGAACCGTTCGCGGTGAGGGGGCCGGCAATTACAATCGGGTGTGTGAACGTATGCTGCAAGTGCACTGTCTGCCAAGAAGTCGCGTCCGGTTGGCTCAGCATGACGACACCGCTTTCTGCGATGACGTTGTGCGATACTGGCGCATCCGGATCTTCGCCCGGAAGAACAACTATTGCCACCGTAGCAGGTGTACTTGTAAGACCTTGAACGCCACCGCCAATATGGTCAGTCACCGTAAATGTGAAAACATCCGTGCCGCTATAATCTGGACGGGGCGTATAAACGAGAGTTCCCACGCTGGAGTCAAACTCGGTCAAATCACCATGGACCGGAGGAGTGTCAATAGAACAAGTCAACTCCTGGACGACCCCTGGATCACCATCATCACCTGACAACTGGATACCTACAGGCATTCCTTTATCGGTAAACACCGATTGCTCGTTGGCAATGGGCCGACCATTGCGTTCATCTGGCGGGCCCGGTGTACTGAATGACAGATTGTCAATCAACTCCCAGGCATCCGACGGAAAGGACATCGCCGCGTCCGTGTACTTGTAATTGATGCTGACACTCCGAATCTCGGATGTCGGTGACGAAACAGACAGCTCAGCGTACTCTGTAAACGTCGAATCATCTCCAAGCAGAGCGATGTCGACATCCACAACGTCGGCCATATCTCCGGGCGTGTCGCTGCTATAGGCCCACATGTACGCGAGAAGGGAATCTTCTAGGTCGCCTGGATAGATGTCCATCCGAGCAGCGCGAACACTCACGTATTCCTGACCAGTCGTGAAGGACACCTCAATGCCGTGCGGCGGCGGGAACTCAGTCCCAACACTGTAGTTAGTCAGGGCATGAGTCCCTGAAGGAGGAATAACGTCTGGTTCCATGATTCGGTACGGGCCGATGAACTTGACGCCAAGATTATGCTCGTCGTTGCGGCAGTATTGTGACAGGACGCTTCCCGGATTCTGAATCGGCTCTTCAAAAGTGATCGTGGCCGCAGCAGCCGATGTCTGACTCTGGATGACTGGGAAAACTACATCGTGCGTTTCCAGAGTAACAGGAAGAACATACTCATCTGACTCCAAGCCATTCGGTTCTCCCGCCGAATCATCGTTTAACGATACTATCCTATTCGACGTCACTGTTGGCGGGTTATTGCGAGCAATCGCGGTGTTGATGGGATTGTACGTACTCACAGAGGCGACAATATCCGGGAGAAACTCACTTCCGAGGCCCACGGCCGCTTGCATGATGTGGCTGCAATCTAAAGGACTCAGCGTACCGTCGCCGGTTACATCGCCAATCAGCACTGGGTCGATGCCAGGATAGGCTTCAAAATCCGCATCGAGGCCCATGCCTACTCGGGCGATGAGGCGCGCATCCTCAGGGTCGTACCGCTGATTCCTATTCATATCGCCCATGTAGGCCACCAAATGACCTCCGTCCACTGCCGTGGCTGGCATGGCCCCGGCATTAACTTCGACTCCCACAATATCCAGCAAATGGGCAGCTCCATAGTCTGCTGAAATTGGCACGTTGCTTTCAAGTAGAACGAGTTCCAAGGGGCCGTCCGGCAATGGATCAAGCGAATAGAATGCCAAGACAACCTGTCCGGACGTCTCCAGATTAGCCGTGACCATGCTCCCTTCCGGCGCATCAGGCCCAAGAACGACATCTGTGATCGAAAGCAATTCAGAATCATAGACGATTGCCATCGATATCGACGTGACGCCATCTCCATTTTCGAGAACAAGTGGCAGCCCTTGATTTCCGGATAAGCGTATTGATTGGCCGGGACCACAGACGAATCGGGGTAGACTGAGTGTGGGCAGCACCGCGGGTTCAACAACAACCTCGATCGCTACACTTGCCTCGGATTCCAGGTTGCCATCGTTGATCCTGTAGACGAAGTCCGCCGTTCCCAGGAAATCCGGCGAAGGTGTGAAATCAACCGTGTCATCAGTGAGGTCGTCGAATGTACCGTTATCATTCACGCTGGCAACGCCATTGCTGGCGCTGACGATCGTAATCAGCAACGCTTGACCGTCCGGGTTGAGGTCATTTGCCAACACATCGATGTTCTTGGGAACATTCCGTTCTGTGGTTGTCGCGTCGTCTTGCGCAATCGGGGCATCGTCCGCCGGGATGATACTCAGCTGACGGCTCACGAGATTGCTTGGAGCAAGGCCGTCGGTGCCTACGAAGGACATAGTTCGGAGAGCTGTAGAGGGGCCGTCGCTCGTGTTCTCGTAGCGTACTTCCCGTAATGCGGATTGATAGTCAGCGAGAGTTGCTGCGCCGCTAAGAAAAAGCGAACCGGTAACCAAATCGAACGTTCCGATAACGGTGTCCGTGTCTGTAAATCGAAGCCAGTCTTCTCCCGCTATGTAGTTTCCGCTAATGGACACGCTCGCGCCCATGAGAGTGGTGTCATCAGCGTCTTCGACAATCAATGTTGAGGTAATCTGAATTGGCGCACTGTTCTCCGTGTATTCCAGTACGTCTCCTTCGATGCCAGAAAGCATCGGCGGGCTACTAGAATCAGCCGCGTAGACCGCCGAACTCACATCTGAGAACACAACAGACTGCAAATCGCCGCTGACCGACAACATGCGACGTCCCTCCAGTGCTTCGAACGTGAGTCGCCGGCCTTGCAATGCCCTATGTCTCAGAGGGGTGTGAAGGCCTTTCGCTCGACTTGAATTCGGCGTACGCATGAATCTCTCCCTCCTGAAAGGACATTTGCCCGACAAGGTCTTTGCCGATTTCCACTCCCTCGCAGATTGACAATGACAGCAACGCGCTTGGGATGCTACTCGAACATAAAACTCTCGATAGCGATTCTTCACTCTTGGTGGATGCGTTCAAGGCACTCCGTGGCTTCCTGGCAGAGAATATGTGCAATCAGAACGTCGTGCCACGCACTTTCTTTTCCCTCTCGGACTTTTGACAGACCTTCCTCAACGATGTCGCTCGCTTCACCGAGTGTATGCACAGCCGCGTCGGGCTGCTGTAGTGACACTTGAGCGAGTGCCTTCACGGATAGCGAGAGTGCTCGCAATCGCGGTTCTCCTCGTTGGCTGACGTCTTCTCAGCTTCGGCAATATAATCAAGAGCCTTGCTCGCATTGCCTCTGCGGTATTCTACCAATGCCCGTGCGGCCCAATCCCATGAACTGGAGGACAGTCCGTCGTCGAGCGCCTTTTCAAATGCTTCCAGAGGTATCTCCGATACGGCTAAAGAACCCTTGGACAAGATCCTGAGCGTCGTGCGAATTGTAGCCTCTACGGCGGACGAACACGTAGACTGGATACCAGTAGTGACTGCAAAGCGTTTCCAGCGCTCTCTTGGAACCCGGTGACGACAAATGAGCAGCCTCCAACACGGCACTCCAGTGCGTGCTGGTGAACTGGGGACGCGCGGGTACGGATGGATCTCGGCTCGCCATGCCTTGAGTTATATCGGCCTGAGCGACCCGATGGTAGATGTCGGCGCAATCTGAGTCCATTGCAGCCAGTCCGGGCACGAAATCTGCCAAACAGGGACTGCCACGTTAGCCAGCTTCAACGTCAGAGGTTAACCCGAACTTTCTCTTCTCGTGGGCAAGATTTTGGGCCTGAGGCGGGGGGAATATGCCGAAAACGGCGGATTTTGAAGTTCGCGATTCTGGCTACATTCCGATGGCCAGGCCCAGGAGGTCGAAGGCGCGACGCTGGAGATCGGTCGGCAGGGTCAATTGGTCGAACTGGGCATCCGGTGACGATTCCCAGCACACCCGATTCTTACAAAGGGTCGCCAGATCTTTCAGTAGGCACTGGAAGCTCTGCACGGGCAGCCCATCCGAGGTACGACGCCTGTGCTCCTTGCGTCTGGCCGCCTCCGAGCGAGGCGCCTTGGCCACGATCGATTCTCGCGTCTCCTCGGCCAGTTCACGCTCGTGATCGTCGAACAGCAACTCGGCCAACTTGCCACGCATGTGCCACTCGACATAGTATGCGAGCATGCACAGGAAAACGTGTGCCCGAATCCGATCGTCCTTCCAGTGAAAGATCGGACGCACTTTCAGGTCCACCGACTTCATGGAGCGGAATGCCCATTCTACCTGGGACAAGTCCTTGTAGCTTGCCACCGTTCGCTCCGCCGACAGCGTCTCCGCCGGCACGCTCGTACGGATAACATACAGTCCATCCAACGCCGCTTCTTCGGCGATCTTCTCTTCGAGCCGACGATACGTAAACGAGTCGTCTTCAATCGTCAACTCGAAGTGTTTTTGCATCTTAGTGCTTTTCAGCTCGCGACCGACACGCAGGCCGATCTGCTCCTTGCCCCGCAGCGGTCGCTGTTTGCGCGACACCGCCTTGGCCACGGCTTCCAACTTCTTCTCAGCCGCCGCGAGCAACTCCTTCCGCTTGCGTGCCCGCTCAGCGGCCAGCAACGGATTGCGGCACACCACCAAGCGCTCGCCCGGGTAGTCGGCAGACGTGATCTCGGCCAAGTCCTGTTCGTCGAACAGCGAAAGCTGGATCGCCTGATTATCGACCAGCTTCTTGATGCTATCGTTCCGCAAGGCGGTGATCCAGTCCAACCCTTCGGCTTCACGCAAATCCTCGTCGATCCGCTTGCTGGTGATCATGCCGCGATCACCGACCAGCACTACGCGCCGGATACCGAAACGATTGCGAATCTTGTTGACCTGGGCCGTGAAGGTCGTGGGATCGGCCGTGTTTCCGGAAAACACCTCGATGGCCACCGGGCAGCCGTCCGCAGCGCATAATAACCCATAGACAATTTGCGGCTCGCCCGGCTTCCCGTCCCGGGCCCTCACTGCATCCCGCCAGTGTTCAAGAGCGATGGGTCCGATTATCTCGCTGGCCTCCGAGCTATAGAGCCCTTCCAGCGATTGCAGCCAGGCGGATGCTTGGTCCTGGAGGCCAAGCAGTGTGAGCGACTTGAGAATCCGAGCAATCCGCAGCAGGTTGTGATTCCCCGACTTCAGCCAGAAGGCTCGACGTTCCGCGAAGCTCTCAGACAAACCGATCGTTGGCCCGTCGCGCTGGAAACCATAGAAAGCGAGCATAACATCCAAGGACTTCAGGAGCTCTCTTCTGAGCGTTGCGTCGCGTCGAAAAGCCGCAATATGGGCATCGGTGAGACGCGGTGCATTTTCGTTGAATGCACTGCGCTAACGGAGGGGAAAGAGCCACTGAATGTAGTCGTGGCTCCTTTCAAGCTGGTCAAAGCCCCATGCTCTGATCTCATCGAGCGTACGCCCTTCCGAATCAGCTCGCCACCCTGAATAGAAGGCAAGAATTGTGGAATCCATGTCGTGGCTTCTTTGGCGCTGGATTGAAGCGAGTCGCTGCTGGGGGATGCAATTGGCGAATTTCGGCGCAGTTACGATTCGCGATCCGAATCTGACTTCGGCATTGTGTGTCGTCGCCAACCTCGCTTCTCGATCTGACGCACCCTGGTTGCGGTGGCCAGAGACTGAAGATACTGCGACAGCAGAAGGAGTTCCCTGTCGTCAGGCTCCCCGTAGAAAGGCTGAACGTAGACTGCGTTGCCATAATTCCGTTGCGCCTTTTCCGGTGAGTCATCAATAATGATCGTTCGGTCCAGGTCGTAGCCACGTCGCTTGACTTTCCGCAGATCCTTCACATGGACATGCTCGTGTCGTTCAAGATCGAGCCTTGGCGTACACCGCAGCCTGGACCAGACAAAGGAAGGAGTCAATCCATCCGGCACAATCGATCTCACAACTTGCTCAACATAGCCGGGATCGGCTGAAGACCACACGGCCACTTCAAATTGGCCAAACACGTCGTGCAGAAATTGATGCAGGTGAGGCCGGACGTGGACGAAGTAGGGACCGATTCTCAAATCAGCCGGACGATCCAACGGCGACTCCGTCGCATAGATCAGAGTCTCGTCAAGATCCAGGATCAGGAGATTTCGCTCTTGCATCGTCCTTACTGTCGCCAGTCCCATCATCACCGGCTGCGGAGGAGAACAGCCGCCACTGCGTTCCGGGTTCGCTCCTGACCGCAGTATCGCATGCCTCAAGTTCCGTGCCAAATAGGCGACCGCTGGCGGAACAGCGAAGCCCCCTCCAATCCTGGCGGATTTGCCTGCAATTTTCCAGCAGCTCGTACACGAGCCGATTCGGTGAGGTTCCCTGGAGCCGTGTCGGCTCAACACCCAATAGCACCGCCGTCACGGCCGGCGAGCGCGACTGCCCCAAAGCGCAATGCACCATGAGAACAGAAATACGTCCGGATACGCCTTCGGTGAAATCGAGGATCCGTTCAGCGCCCGCTTCGGTAAATAACGCATCTTTGAGTTCAGGATAGATTTCGAGCGTCAACGGGCTTGGCTCCTGCTCGAGATCAGCAAACGCAATCTGCAGCAAGTCGACTCGATTACATTCATTAATCTCGGCAAAACCATCCGACTCTGTGGAAATGCTGATACACGCCCACGGCCGATCGCAACGAAACTCCATCGCCTTGGAACGCGAGAGGATATGCACTTCCTCAAGCTCCAATTGGTGCTTGGCCGCGTTTCTACACATTGGCTTGCTGTTCGAGCGCCGCTCGTGTTCACCGTTTCTCATGGGGAGGCCGGAATTGCCTTTGGTCGCATTCCTATAAGAGAGTCAACGGGTCATCAAGTTCGCGCAATATTTGAGGATTGGCAAGCTCCCTTCCCGAATCTGGCCAAAAACGAATTGTATCACAACCGTACGATCTGGCTCCCATTCACGCCGATTCTTCTCCTTTCGTTCCTCTCTTCTCGGCGGTCCTCCCCGACCTGCATCACTGCCCCGCAAACTTGCGCCTACCCGCAGTGATCCCTAGCCCTTAGCCAAGCGAACCCCTGGGGGTTCGCTTGGTTTGGCGGACAAAACAACTCGAAAACCTCCGGCAATTTGGGACGTATGGAGAATATCGACTTTCTTCCCACGTCCGAAGCACGGCGGTTTTCGAGTGAATCCCAAGATACGAAAACGGATGGATCGATGCAAGCTGTCGGCGGCAGGCAGAATCGGTACCAGTTTGTCAGCGGTGGTGGTACCGGTTAGCGGGTTGCCCGGCGGGTGGAAAGAGGGGCCGTGTTGCGGGATTTGAGTTTCCGCCGGGGGTAAGGCGAGA
>JAAYAY010000167.1 GCA_012719125.1 Planctomycetaceae bacterium
CGAAAGAAGAAACGCGAACACATCGGGGCCCCACAAATCACCAATGCAACCAAACAACAAATCGCGACGGCTACAAAACTTAAGAGCCAACGTCATGAATTTCGGTTAACGGCGTAGTGTGCCACTGTCTACTTGTTGCCAGCGGTTGACCGAGGCCAAAGCGATCACACTACTAATACGCACGTAGTGCCACGTAATAATAGGTAGTACGCCCTGCCCCGCCCCGCATGATGACCATCGCGATCTTGTCTTCATTTCCGCGGGTGGCCCAGGTTCAAGAACCGGTGCCCCCCATCAAGAATTCGTAACATTTCAGCCAAGTGAAGTAGCTGGAAAGGTCGGTAGGCGCCGGAACCTCGGTCGATTGCGAACACGCGCAGATTTCTGGAATCGTTTTCCCAATTCAACGCACGTTGCCCTCCTTCCGACCGCCAGTCTCGCTACTTCAGATGGCTGAATGGATACAAAGATTCTTCACGCCCGCTGTAAAGACATGCGGGATTGTAAGGAATTGCCGCGGACGGTCACTAATAGGGTAGAGGAGATGTCCGATCATGAATGAGGACGACCGAGAGGCATTGTTCAACGCCTGGGTCGGACAGCACCTCGCGCTCGTGGGCCGCGTGGCCAGGAGCTACGCGGATACCGAAGAAGATTGTCAGGAATTGGTTCAGGAAATCCTGCTTCAAGTCTGGCTTTCGATTCCGCGATTTGAGCGGAAGGCCAAGCCGTCCACCTGGATCTACCGGGTAGCGCTCAACACGGCCCTCGCGTGGCAACGACGCAATGAGCGGCAGCGACGACGGCCGTTTCAGCCGCTTGTCCCGGTCATGGACGTGGCAAAACACGAAACCGAACAGGCTCATCAGCGGGAGAGAATTGAACGGCTGCACGCCGCCATCCGGCGACTGTCCAAAGCAGACGCCGCGCTGGTGCTGCTGTACCTCGACGATTTGAGCTACCGCGAGATCGCGGAGATTCTCGGTATCAGCGAAGTGAACGTCGGCGTGAAGTTGAATCGCGCGAGGAAAGCCCTGGCGGAACTCATGAAAGAGGAGATCGCCAATGACTCCTGACGACGAACTCAAATCGGTCTGGAAGGCGCAGCCGCTGCCGCGCCAGATTACGATCAGCGCGGATGTGCTCTTGCAGCAACTCCGTGGCAACAAGGCGCGCTTCAATTCGGAAATCCTCTGGAGCGCCGTGTTCATGATTCTCGGTCTGGTTGTCTTTGCCTTCATGTGCATCGGATTCGGTATTTTTTGCATGGTACGGCGCGGGGCCCCTTGGGAAGCAATGTCTGGGTTCTTTTTCCTGGGAATACTCCTCCTGGCGATCGCGGCGTACACGGCACTGGACCGCTATCGGCACGTGCGGCGAGTGTCCCTCTCCGCGCCGGTCCTGGCATGTGCTGAAGAGAGTCTCGCCCTGATGCAACACGAAATCCAACTTTGGGGCAACGTGCTCTGGTGGTATCTGCTTCCTCTCGCCCTGGGAGTCGAAGCATCGGTCTTGGCCCTCGCCTGGGCCAAGGGAGTGCATTGGCTAGTGTCTCCGCTTGCATTGCGCATGCTGGGCATCATGGTCATTATCACCGTGGGCGGTTCGTGGTTCAGCCGCTGGTACTTGCGTACCTATTACGAGCCGCGGCGACAAGAGTTGGAAGCCCTGCTCCGAGAACTGAAATCCCAGTGAACTTCGCCGCCGGCCCAGGTTCTTGAACCTGGGGGACGTGCGTCCCAGGAGGTTGCATTCTTGGCCCGCAGTGACCAGAATGCACCCATGCCAAAGCGTCGCCGGATCATCGATGGCCGATTGTATGCCCACTTCGTTACCTTCTCTGTGTGCCGGCGTCGTCGTCTGCCCGACTCACGGCAAGCGGCGGGTGGCACTGGTCAACCGAAGCGAAGACACTATCCTTGAAGCGCCTGGCGACATGCCATTCGCTTGCACCCAACCCGCACCACTTCAGACGCGTAGGGTGGCACTGGCTGTCGGCGGCAGGCAGAATCGGTACCAGTTTGTCAGCGGTGGTGGTACCGGTTAGCGGGTTGCCCGGCGGGTGGAAAGAGGGGCCGTGTTGCGGGATTTGAGTTTCCGCCGGGGGTAAGGCGAGA
>JAAYAY010000168.1 GCA_012719125.1 Planctomycetaceae bacterium
TACGAACTCTGGATCAAGTACTTTGACTACGTCTACGCCCGCTCGACGGACAGCGGCCCCGGCGACACGATCGCCGTGGAGAACGAGAGACTCTTGGCCTATCGATTGCTGCGGATGGGGACGTGGTGACCCAAAGCTGGGCAAGCCCGCAACCCAATCTTCACAAACATGCGCGCACCATACGCACAAGTCCAGCACAAAGACACTAAATGGCCTTGCGTGATTCCCGGCAGGACCCCCGCGGTCCTTTGTCCGTCGTTTCCTCGCAGGCGATCAGCAGGCGGGATCGGATCGTTCGATTAGGCTGGTCGTGCTTCATGGCCATGTCCGGCTTGTGAGGTTACCATTATGGTACTACACTTGGCGGCGTGTGTGGCTGATGCTGCAGACTCTTTCGTAGCTTGACACCCAAGAGAGACTTCTACGGATGGCTGACCACGTGTGCCCCTGGTGGGGAGGCTACTTCATCGACAATCCCCTCCGCCGTTGGCTGCACAAGCCGGAGCGGTTCCTTGCGCCGTTTTTGTCGCCCGGTATGACGGTGCTCGATTTCGGCTGCGGCATGGGGTTCACGTCGATCGCCATGGCGCGGCTTGTGGGTGAGGAGGGCACAATCATCTCCGCCGACCTACAGCCCCGGATGTTGCAGACCGTGGAGAAGCGTGCCCGGCGGGCCGGTGTGGCCGAGTGGATACGAACGCACGTCTGTCAGAAGGATTCGCTCGCCCTGGACCGGACGATTGATTTTGCCCTGGCGTTCTGGTCGGCCCACGAAGTGCCCGACCTGGGCAAGTTGCTCGCCGAAGTGCACACCTGCCTCGTACCCGGAGGAGAGTTTCTGGTCGTCGAGCCTCGCGGCCACGTGACGCCTCAGGATATGGCCGAGATGGCGGCGAAGGCCGAGCGGGCGGGATTCGCGACGACCGAAGCCGGGCCGCCCGTGCGTTGGAGCCACACGACCGTCTATCGTAAGGCATGAGGTCAGCGGTCCAGATTGAGCGGGCGGATCCAGATATTTCGCAGCCGGACGGCCGAGTGGTGTTGTTGAATGACCAGCGGGCCGGTTTCGACCTTCTGCTCGTATTGCGGAAACATCTTGTGCTTGGTTGCCCCCAGGATCTCCTGGTGATACTGGACGAGCACGCCGTTCCAGAAGACGGTCATGCGAGCCGGTTGGACGAGTTTCTCGCCGTCGAATTTGGGTGCGAGGAACACGGCGTCGAAGGTCTGCCACTCGCCCGGCCCGCGCGACGGATTCGCCAGCGGCGGGAACTGGCCGTAGACGGCGCCGGCGATTCCGTCGGCGTAGATGCGGCACGCCTTCGACTCGATGATCTGCAGCTCGTAGAGCCCGTGAAAGAAGATGCCGCTGTTTCCCCAGTTCATGGCGTTGCCGTCGGCCGTCTTGGGCGTGGCCCACTCGACGTGGAGCTGGCAATCGCGGAATGTGATCTTCGAGGTGAGTCCGTCGGTTTTGACGACGTTGATGGCGCCGTCTTCGACGGCGTCGGCCGTGAGACCTTCCCATTGGGAAACGTCGCGGCCGTCGAAGAGCACGACGGCGTCGGAAGGCGGATCCCCGGGCTTCGCGCCGGGCTCGACGATCGGCGATTGGGGACGGTTCTTGTCGTGCACGCGCCATTGGCTGTTGGGAAGCATGGGCGTGTCGTCGTAGCCGGGCTTCTCTTCGGCAGAGAAAGCACTTGCTGCCGCCAACAGAACGCCCAGCACGACAGCCAGACCGCCGTTCGTCGGCCGCCGGAAATGGATTGTGTTTCTCATCGGTGCTATTCCCTTCATGCTGCAATGCGGTTAGGTGCGAGAACGGGCGATTTCGTGCTCGGCCGGACAAACGCGGTGCCGAGCTTGCATGATAGTCGAAGGAAACTCATACTGGAAGCAATTATCAAGCCCCCGAATGCTCACGGTCGGAGACAGTGCGCCTTGTCGGGTCATACCGGAGCGAGCCTTTCTATGTTCAACGCCGTCTCGAAGTACCTCCCGTTGCTCTCGGCAATCGTTGTCGGCACGGCGTTCCTCCTATGGGGCTACAACGGGTCGAACCAGAACGCCGATTCAGGTAGAATCGAGCCGGTGGAGCGGCCGGCGATTTCGGTCCAACTTCCGCAGGAGCAGGCGGCCCTCGTCGACGGTCTCTACGCCGATGCTTCCTCCGACCGGGCCTATGCGGCTTCGTGCCTCAAGAAGCTCGGGCCGGCGGCGGCCGCGACGGTTCCCTACCTGATCGATCGGCTGGGCGATCCGAGTTGGCTGGTTCGCCGGCAGGCCGCCGAAGCCTTGGGGAAGTTGGGCGACGTGCAGGCCGTGGCTCCCTTGATGGAGATTCTCAAGGATCGCGACGGCGATTGGAGCGTCCGCGCAGCCGCCGCCCTTTCGTTGGGCCAACTGGGCGAACCGGAGACCGTGGAGGTCCTGGCGTCCGCCCTCAACGACATGAACGCTCACGTGCGCCACATGGCCGCGATCGCCCTGGGACTGATCGGCACGCCCGATACGCGTGAACCTCTGGCCGCTGCCCTCGGCGACAGCGATGCGGCCACCCGGTTCTCAGCGGCGATCGCCCTTGAGAGGTTGGCTTCGAGTTGACGAGGATACGCGATACGGGAAGCGAGAGCCGCACAGTTGATACCCGGGAGAGCCTGCCATGCCGCGTCTGTCACGTTACACGCTGCCGATTCTGTTGAGTCTCCTGTTCTTCACCCTTTCGACCTCTGCCGCAGCAGCGGATCCGATCCGAATGCACCGCGGGGGCGAGGCCTTGCCCTTCGACCACCAAGGTCCCTTCGTCACCACCGGCGACGGCGGAGTACTTGCCGTCGGACGCTCGGAAGCCTACGTCAGCCGCGACGAGGGAGAGTCCTGGGAGGCCTATCCGCTTTTCCAGGACAACCAGAAGTACGAGGCTCGCGATGAACGAGCGCTTCTCAAGCTGCGCGACGGAACCGTCGTGTTCGCCTGGATGAACGAACGGCAAAGGCAGCGCGGCGGCCCTTGGGGCGAGGGCGGTGAGGCCGAGGCCGCACGGTGGGTGTTGCCCGTCTGCGTCAGCCGCAGCAGCGACGACGGCAAGACCTGGTCCGAGCCCCTGATGATCCAGGAAGGATGGTGCGGGGCGATTCGCTCGATGATCCAACTGAAGAGCGGGCGGATTGTGCTGGTGGGTCAGAAAGTGATTCCCTGGCGTCACGTGAGCCTGACCTATGTTTCCGACGACGGAGGCAAGACCTGGAAGGCCAGCAACCTGCTCGATATGGAAACGAAGGACAGCGGCGATCACGGCGGGACCATGGAGGGGACGGTTGCCGAACTGTCGGACGGCCGCGTCTATATTCTGCTGCGAACCACCCGAGGCTGGTTCTGGGAAGCCTTTTCCAGCGACGGGGGCCTCACGTGGGAAGGCCTTACCCAGTCGAAGCTCCGCTCGAGCACCTGTTGCGGGCAGCTTGCGCGGCTGAGCGACGGACGACTTGCACTCCTCTGGAACCGGCCGACCGACGAGAATCCCCAGGACGTCCGCAGCCGCGAAGAACTCTCGATCGCTTTCTCCGGCGACGACGCAAGGACCTGGACACGGCCCATCGTTCTGTCGAAACGTCCCCTTTCGCCGGGCGAGCCCTATTACGCCGCCCGCCAATCCTATCCCTATCTCTATGAACGCCGCTCGGGCCAGTTGTGGATCACGACCATGCAGGGCGGGCTGCGGATGAAGATCGCCGAAGATCGCCTGCTCACAGCAACGAATCCGAAATCCGCCGACTCGCCATTCACGGTCGTCGCCTTCGGCACTTCGACCACGGCGCGGCGCACGGGAGTCGAAAACGTCTACGTCGATCTTCATCAACAGTTCATGGACTACCACGCCGTCGAAGGCCAGAGTTTGAACGATCTACTTCTCGACGGCATGCACCCCAACAACCAAGGCCACCGCATGATCGCCGACGCCCTGCTGCCGATCATCGTGGCCCAAGCCAAACAGTAGCTGGCCACCACGTCACCAAGCCCGATCGGAGCCACCATGCCCACGCCAATCTCACGACGCAGTTTCCTGCAAACCTCTGCTGCCGCCGCGGCCGCCGTCACTCTTGCTCCCGGTGCCGGCGCTGCGCCCGCACTGCCACTCGATACGACGCCCGGTCCCACCGCGCCGCTGGCCATGTGGGCGTTGACGGGCACTCTGGAATCGGCTAACGTCGAGCAACAGCTCGATGCCTACCACGATGCCGGCTGGGGAGTGGTGCTCTATCCCCGCTGGGGACTCGAACTGGAGTATCTCAGCGACGCCTGGTTCGATCGCATTCGTTTCATCGTCGAGCAGGCCGCGGCTCGCAAGATGGAGGTCTGGCTCTACGACGAGTTCTGCTGGCCCAGCGGCCATGCCAAGGGGGTGGTGACCAAAGACCGTGAAGACCTGGCGGCACAACTGCTCGAAGTCGAGTCGGACGGCCGCAACCGCCTGGTCCCCGTCCCCGGAAGCGCCAACCTGCTCCTGCCCGAGGCCACGCAGCGATTCCTGGAAGTGACCCACGAGCGCTACTACCAGGCGATTGGGGAGCACTTTGGCACCACCGTGCGAGCGATTTTTACCGACGAGCCCTCGCTGGCCATGCAGCACGGGCCGCGTCCCCGTGGCACAGTATCGTGGCGATTGACCTGGTCCAGCGCAATGGATGCCGCGTTGGGAGGCGATTTCCGCGATCGACTTGCCAAGATCGACGACGTGGCAAACTGGTCCGGCTGGGCCGACTACTGGGCCGCCTTCACGAAGGTCTGGCATGACAGTTGGGTTGCCCCGATTGCCGAGTGGTGCCGGGCACACAAGATCGCCATGACCGGCCACCTGCTGGGCGAGGGAAGTCTTGGCGGCCAGATCGCCTACAGCGGCAGTCTTCGCCGTCAACTGAGCGAGTTCGGCATCCCCGGCATCGACGAGATCAGCACGAGAACCGATCCGGAAAAGTGCGAAGCCCTGACCCTCGCAGCCATCGCCGAATACCCGGGCAAAGAGCGAATGGTCGAGGTCTACGCCCTCGGCCCGCCGACCATGAAAATGGAAACGATGCGGGAAATGGTCGACCTGTGTGCCGCCTGCGGAATCGATCGCTATGTGATGGCCATCTGCCCCCTCGATCTGAGCGGCGGTTTTTTCAAACGGGAATACCTGGGCATCCACGGCCCGCACCAGCCGTGGTTCAAGAAGTATGCCCCGGTTTTCGCTGAGTACGTTGCCGAGGCGGCCCAGCGAGCTCGCCAAGCCCCGCCGCTGGGCATTACCTGGCCGGCGGATGAAGACCTGTGGGCAGTTGCCGGCCCCGACCCCAGGGGTTCCAAAGTACTCCAGCGGATGACGCAGGATCTTATCAGCCAGGCCCGCGAGGCGATTATCGCCCGGCTCGAAAAGCCGGCGGCGCCCTCCACGACTGCGAAACCCGCTCTGGAGAAGCTCGTCTGGTCCTTCACTCCGAAAGGCCTCAATTCTCTTCGGCTCGATCGGGCAACACTCTCCATCAAGGATTTGCCGCCAAAAGCCGAACTCTCGGTGCAATGCCAACTGGTTCGCGGCCTGAGCGTGAACGGAACTGCCATCGACCTGAACGCAGCCCCGGTCGATCGGCAATTCGACTTCAGTTTTCGGCGAATCGACGTCACCGGGCTGCTCAAGGTGGGGGAGAATCATTTCGCCGTCGACCTGGCGGAAGCCAAGCCGCTGAAGTTCCTCCCGAGTCTGATCCTGTGGGGCGACTTCGCCGTCGGTCCCGAGGGACAACTGATCGCACGGCCGGAGACGATCCCCCTGGGCGACTGGCGCCGGCACGGCTATCCCGATTTCTGCGGCACGGGCTGCTACCGCACTGAGGTCGACTTTGCCGAAGCACCAACCCACCTGTCCATCGATTCGGGCGGCTATCCTGTCCACCTGATCGTCAACGGCACCGACGTCGGTGCCCGGGCATGGTCGCCCTTCCGCTTCGACGCTCGGAAGGCTGCCAGGTCAGGACGCAACGAAATCGTGGTGGAGATCACCAGCACCCTGGGGCATCTCTTCGTACCGGGCGAAGCGCCGCCGGTGGGGCTGATGGGGTTTCAGTAAAAATCGGGCAAGAAAACTGGTTGTGCGACGAAGAGAAAGTGGATCCGCATAGCCCCCCGGATAGTGGAGAGTGTCGAAAAGGCCTTCTGCGAACAAACACGGGCAATTGTCGGTATCCCCCAGGAAGGTTACAATTCGCGGATCAGCCGTTGTGTTGTTCTCGATGGCGGCGTCGGAACGTCCCTGGCCCCCCGGTGGGGTCGCTGTTTGGCAGTTGTCGCCCCCTTTGCCACCCAAGCTACGAACGGCAACGTACGAGTTTTTCATCCACGAAAGGAGCAGTTTCTATGTCTTTCTCAAGATCCCTGCGTGGGATTCTGGTATTGCTGGCGCTGGTCGGAGTGTCGACCATGCGCCCGGCAGCCCCCCTGGCGGCGAGCGAGTTGGAGGAGACCTCAATCCGCCTGATTCCGGCCGATGCCGCGTTCTATGGGGCCTCGCTGCGCAACGGCGAACAGATCAGGATCATCGCCGAGAGCAACGCCTGGAAGAAATTGATGGATATGCCTTCCGTCCAGATGGGACTCGGCATGCTCAAGGCGAAACTGGAAGACGTGGATGATGAGAAGGCCGCCCAAGTGCGAGCTGCCCTCGACAATCCCAACGTCAAGGACTTGCTGGGGCTGTTGGCCGATATGTTCTCCGACGACGTCTTCTGTTACGGCAATGCCGACGTCGCGGATGTGTTGGAACTGACCCAGGACGTGAGCAACGCGGTCTCTTACGCCCCATACTACTTCATGGCCACCGGAGAAGGTGACGCCATGAGCCAGCCGGAGATGCAGGGCAAGGCGGCACTCTACATCCTGACGCAGAACATCGATAAACTGAAGATTCCCACCATGGTCATGGGCTTTTCCGTGGCCGACGAGCAACGGGCCGTTCTCCATCTGGGCAAGCTCGAAGGGCTTCTCGGCATGCTGGCTTTCGTGCAGCCTGAGTTTGCCGACAAGGTCTCACGCCAACAGGTCGGCGACACCAAGTTCCTCACCTTGACCCTCGACGGGGAGATGATTCCCTGGGATGAGTTGCCGCTGGACGACGTACGCGAGATCGAGGCCAACGAGGGCGACGTCGACAAGATCGTCGAAAAGGTGAAGCAGCTCAAACTGATCATCGCCTTCGGCGTTCGCGACGGTTATTTGACGGTGGCTCTGACCGATTCCTTGGAAAAGCTGGAGAGGATGGGCAAGACCGACTCGTTGCTCACTCGCCCGGAATTTGCCGGGGTCAAGAAGTTCGGGAACGAACGGCTCACGGGCATCAGCTATGCGAGCAAGGATTTCGTCGGTCGCATGGCGTTTTCGGCGGGCGATCTGGAGGATCTGCTGAAAATCGGCGCGGCCGCCCTGAAGGAACTGCCCCTGCCGGACAAGGCCAAGGGCCGCATCCGCAAGGACGTAGAAGCCTTGGCCGACGATATCAAGAAGCTGATCCCGGCACCCGGTGCCGGCGTGGCCGTCTCGTTCCTGACCGACAAGGGTGTGGAATCCTACAACTACAACTGGACGGAGAGCAAGATTCTCGACGGCTCCCAGCCGCTCGATCTGCTCAACCACATCGGCGGCGATCCCCTCCTGGCCATCGCCTGGCGAGAGCGCGTGTATCCCGACGCCTACGATCGGATTGCCCACTGGGTGCGCGTCGCTCACGGGTACTTCGAGGAATTCGCCGTTCCCGAAATGAGCGAGAATGACCGGGAGAAGTACGACCGTGCCATAAAACTGCTGAAGCCGCTCTTCGAGCAACTCGTCCAAGTCACGAATGATAGCCTTATTCCCGCCTGCACGGGCCAGAGTGCGATCGTCATCGACGCCAAGTTGCGGAGCAAGCAGGTCGCCGGGGGCATTCCGGAAACGGAAGAGGCCATGCCGTTGCCGGAGCCGGCCATCGTCATAGGCATCAAAGACGCCGACGCCATGCGAGAGGCGTATGTGGGCTACCAGAAGTTCTTCAACGATCTGCTGGAAGCGGCTCGCGAACTGGACGAAGAGGGCGAGATTCCCGACGACTACGAGATCCCCTGGCCCGACGTGAGCGAGACGTCGGCCGGCTCGAAGCTCTCCTACACGCTCCCGAGCGAGTTGGGTATCGACGGGCAGATCAAGCCCAATGCCGTCCTCACCGACGAGGTCGCCGTGGCAACCGCGTCGGAATCGCATAGCCAGCGGCTGCTCAAGTCGACTCCGTCCGCCGCGGGCGGAGTGCTCGCCGACGCCGGTCGCCCGCGGGCTCTCGCCGTAGTCTTCAATTGGGCCGCCACGATCGACGCCGCGACGCCCTGGCTCCGGTTGGTTGCCCGGAAGGTGGCCGAAGAGAACCTGGGCGACGACGCCGACGACGCGCAGATCGAACAGATCGTCGCTCAGGTCGACACGGTCCTCGAAGTGCTCAAGGCCGTACGCCGTTGCACGGCGGAGTGCTACTTTGAAGACGGAGCCCTGGTCACGCATAGCCTGACGGAGGTGCAGGACGTCCAGTAGATGATTCGCGCCAAGTCGAAAGACCTCAGGCCGCCGTTTCTCTCGCCGGGAGAAGCGGCGGCCTGTTTTGTTGTTTCTTGAACCATGGAAGAGACAAAAGGCCAGGCCCAGAGGCACTGTTTATTGGGTGGCACGCTGTGACCATTGTAGCTGTGTTTGCCCTAACGCGTAGAACGCCGGAAGAACCGTCATATCCGGAACAGACCCCCGCCTTCGATCGTCGTTTCCCACCTCACATCCTCATCGGAGATTCACGGATTCGGTTCCCAAGGACGTGTGACCTAGACTTGCGAGAACAGGTTCCCGGAATCCCCAAACTGGGTGGATCTGCGGAGCCCCAGTCAGCCTCGCGATTGCTGGGAACACCGATTCGATGTGTGGCATTGTTGGCATCCTCCATCACGACGATCGGCCGATTGAAGTCGCCCTGATTCGACGCATGGCGGCGCAAATCCGCCATCGAGGTCCCGATGCCGCCGGCGCCGTGGTCGACGGTCCGGTCGGCCTGGGCCACACGCGGCTGAGCATCATCGATCTGGCCGGCGGTCGGCAGCCGATGGCCGTGCCCGACGGTTCGCTCCTGGTAACCTTCAACGGAGAGATCTTCAACTACCTGGAACTCCGCCAGCGGTTGATCGGTTTGGGACACCGGTTCGCCACCCGGAGCGATACGGAGGTCATCCTCCATGCCTACGAGCAATGGGGTGATGCTTGCGTCGAACACTTCAACGGGCAGTGGGCCTTTGCGGTCTGGGATCGCCGGAACCGGCGGCTGTTTCTATCGCGCGACCGGCTTGGTATCCGTTCGCTCTACTACATTGCCGGCGCCGATCGGTTCCTGTTCGCTTCGGAAGTGAAGGCCCTGGCCGCGGATCCGCAGGTGACCCTCGCGCTCGACGGCACGGGTCTCGGCCAGGTCTTCACCTACTGGACTACGCTGGCTCCACGCACCGTATTCCAGGGCGTCCACGAACTGCCACCGGGACATTGTCTGTCGGTCGAGAACGGAACGGTCCTCTCGTGGCAGTATTGGCAGCCCGACTACCAGCCCGACGTTCGGCTCGACGAGCAGCGTGCGACTGAGGATCTCCTCGCACTGCTGTCCGATGCGGTCAAGTTGCGTCTCCGCAGCGACGTGCCCGTGGGGGCCTACTTGAGCGGCGGACTCGATTCATCGATTACGGCGGCACTCATCCGCGAACTCACCACAACGCCCCTGGAAACGTTTTCCGTGGCGTTCGACGATGCCGACTACGATGAAAGCCGCTACCAGCGAATGATGGTCGAGAGGTTGGGGACGCGGCACCACGAATTCCGCTGCAACTACGAACACATCAGCGAAGTCTTCCCGGAGGTTGTTTTCCATGCAGAACGGCCGCTGCTTCGTACCGCACCGGCTCCGCTCTACCTGCTTGCCAGGCAAGTCCGGCGTGAGGGCTATAAGGTCGTGGTGACAGGCGAGGGCGCCGATGAGATGCTGGGGGGCTACGACCTGTTCAAGGAAGCGAAAGTCCGCCGGTTCTGGGCCGCCGAACCGAACAGCCGGCTCCGCGGGCTGCTGCTGAAGAAACTCTATCCGTACATGCCGAACCTGCAAGCCCAGTCGCCTGCCTACTTGCAGGCGTTCTTTCACGTCGGGCCGCAGGATCTGGAGAGTCCCTTCTTCTCCCATCTGCCGCGCTGGCGGCTGGGTGGGCACCTGAAGCGATTTCTGGCGGAGCCTTATCTGGAAGCCGACCGGTCGAGCGAGCCCTACGACGACTGCCGGGAGATCCTGCCTCCGGCCTTCGGCGGTTGGTCCGCCTTTGCCCAGGCCCAGTTCCTGGAGTCGGCGATCCTGCTCCCCGGTTACATCCTGTCGTCGCAAGGCGACCGGATGGCGACGGCCCACGGCATCGAAGGCCGGTTCCCATTCCTCGATCATCGTCTGGCCGAGTTTGCCGCGAGGATTCCGCCCCGGTGGAAGATGAAGGGACTTTGCGAGAAACACCTGCTCAAGCAAGCGGCAGGCCGGTTGGTGCCGGAAGAGATCCTTCAACGTCCCAAGCAGCCCTATCGTGCGCCGGAGGCCGTGGCATTTTTCGGAACTCCGCAGCATCCGCTGCACAACGCCTATGCCGACGACATGCTCTCGGCGGCTCAAATCGAGAACTACGGGGTATTTCAACCCGAAGCGGTCGAGCGGCTCGTTAGCAAGGTCCGGTCGGGCCGGGCAATCGGCGCCAAGGACAACATGGCTCTCGTCGGGATTCTCTCGACGCAGATCCTCGTGGATCGGCTCATTCGCAACTTCCGGCCGATCGAGGACGACTCGGCAGGATCGGCTGTGTTTGGCGACACAAAGATACTCGGCTCTGGAGAGCCAAGCTACGGGGGTGGGGTCGGAGAGCCAGGTGACACGATTCCGTTTCAGACCGTCACGAACAGCACAACAGGTTGATTTCATCCAAGCAACGCGAGAGCTTCCATGCAAGACTCACGAAACAAGATCCGCACCTTCGTCCGAGAGAACTTCCTGTTCGGAGGCGACGATGAACTTCACGACGGCGACAGCTTCCTCGAAATGGGAATCGTCGACTCGACGGGCGTTCTCGAACTGGTCGCCTTTCTCGAGGACCAGTGGGGATTGACGATCGACGACTCGGAACTCGTTCCGGAGAACCTCGACTCGGTCGACAACCTCGTCGGCTTTCTCGAGCGCAAGCTTCCGGCCACCGTTTGTTGATTCAGGTTCGACCCATGCAATTGGAAACCTTTCTTCAGCGAAGCGCCGAACGTTGGCCCGACAAGACCGCCCTGGTGTGCGGCCATCGGCGCATGACCTATGCCGAATACGAAGCGGCAACCAATCGGCTGGCCTACGGGCTGATCGAGTGCGGCGTGGCGCGGGGCGACCGCGTGGCCGTTATGCTCGACAACAGCCTCGAAGCGGCGATCAGCGTGTTCGCCGTACTCAAGGCCGGCGCCGCTTTCATGATGGTCAATGCCACCACCAAGGCCGAGAAACTCCACTACCTGCTGAACCATTCGGGGGCCGCCGCGCTGGTGGCGTCGTCGCGCCGCCTTTCGCCCATGGAAGACGCCCTGCGCGACACGCCCGAATTGCGGACCCTCGTCCTCGTCCCCACAGACCGACCATCCGCTGTCCCGACCGACAAGCAGACGGTGGGATTCGAAGATCTCCTGGATCGCAATCGATGGTGCCTGGAAGCTCCGCCGCGGCGGGCCATCGACGTCGACTTGGCCTCGGTGATGTATACCTCGGGATCGACGGGGGTCCCCAAGGGCGTGATGCTGACCCATCAAAACATGGTCACCTCGTCGACGACGTTGACGAGCTACTTCGGCAATACCCCGGGCGACGTCATCCTCAACGCCTTGCCGCTCTCGTTCAATTACGGGCTGTACCACGTGTTGATGGCTGCCCAGTTCGGCGGCACCCTGGTGATCGAGCGTTCCCTCGCCTATCCCGAGTCGGTTCTCAAGAAGATCGTCGACGAAGGCGTGACCGCTCTTCCCGTCGTGCCCTCCATGCTGGCTATTCTGTTGCAGACCAGTCTCGAACGCCACGATTTGAGCCGGCTCCGCTACGTCACCAACACCGGGGCGGCCCTGCCTTGCGAGCACATCGCCCGGTTCCGATCGCTCCTGCCGCACGTGACGCTCCATTCGATGTACGGGCTGACGGAGTGCAAGCGAGTCTGCGCCCTGCCGCCCGAAGAGCTCGACCGGCGTCCCGATTCGGTGGGAATTCCGCTCCCCAATCAGGAGATCTGCCTGGTCGACGAGCAGGACCGGCCGGTGCCTCGAGGCGAGGTGGGCCAACTGGTCGTCCGCGGCTCGAACGTGATGCGAGGCTATTGGCGGATGCCCGAGGAGACCGACCGCGTGTTGCGGCCCGGGCCGATCCAGGGGGAGCGGGTATTCTACACGGGCGATCTGTTCCGCCAGGACGGCGACGGGTTCCTGTATTTCGTCGGACGCGTCGACGACGTTATCAAGAGTCGCGGCGAGAAGGTCAGTCCTCGCGAGGTGGAAAACGCTCTGCACAATCATCCGGCCGTGGCGGAAGCGGCCGTCATCGGGGTTCCGGACGAACTCCTGGGCCAGGCCGTCAAGGCCTTCGTCGTCCTCAAGCCGGGTACCGAGTTGAACGCCCGCGATCTGCGGCGTCACTGCGCACGACAATTGGAAGACTATATGGTCCCTCAGTTCATCGAGTTCCGCGATCGGCTCGAACGTACGGAGCACGGAAAAATCGACCGGCGCCAGTTGGAAGGGCTTTTGGTATGAGTCACCTGGAACAAGTGAGTTTCTCGGCCAGCTCGCTCGATATCGATCCTCGTCGCGAGGCCGATCGGATCGCGGCCGCCCTGCGGGAACAAGTCGTGCGCCGTTTGCGGCGCAAGGGGCTCGTGGTCGGCCTGTCGGGCGGGATCGACAGCAGCGTCTGTGCGGGCTTGTGCGTCCGTGCCCTGGGGGCAGACCGCGTGTTCGGCATCATGATGCCCGAGCGGGACAGCGATCCGGAGAGCCTGCAATTGGGGCGCGAAGTCGCGGAGCAGTTCGGCATCCCGTCCGTCGTCGAAGACATTGCCCCGACGCTCGAAGGTACCGGCTGCTATCGCCGCCGCGACGAGGCGTTCCGTTCCGTCTTCCCCGAGTACGGTCCGGGTTGCCGGGCCAAGATCGTCTTGCCGAGCCTGTTCGGAGAATCGGTCTATCGGGTGTTTTCGGCGGTTATGGAGACGCCCGACGGAACGCAGCAGAGAGCACGGCTTCCGCTGGACGCCTACCAGACCATCGTGGCGGCCACGAACTTCAAGCAGCGCGTGCGGAAGATGATCGAGTATTTTCACGCCGACCGGCTGCGCTATGCCGTGGTGGGAACGCCTAACCGGCTCGAATACGACCTGGGGTTCTTCGTCAAGAACGGCGACGGATCGGCCGACGTGAAACCGATCGCCCATTTGTACAAGTCGCAGGTCTACCAGCTCGCCGAGTTTCTAGGGGTCCCCGAATCGGTGCGGCTCCGGCCGCCCACGACCGACACGTACTCGCTGGCCCAGTCGCAGGAGGAGTTCTTCTTCTCGCTGCCCTATCACCAGATGGATCTGTGCCTGTTTGCCAAGGACCAGGACGTACCGCCGCAAGAGGTTGCCGAGGCCGCCGGCCTGACGCCCGAGCAGGTCGAACGCGTCTATGACGACATCGACGCCAAGCGAAAGGCAGCAGAGTACCTCCATGAAGTCCCCTTGGTCGTTTCGGGACATTGACGTCAGATGCAGGAATCATGAAGCCAATCATCCATCAAAGTGGGAATGTTGGAATGCTGGAATAATGGAATACTGGAGGTGAGTGTCACCGCATCCCCCCACCACTCCACCATTCCATCATTCCTCGAACCACTTCGTACCGCCCCTTCCAGCCATCTGCCATGCCCTACCAGATCTGTCCGACATCGATCGACGACCAGCAAACGATCCTTGAGCTGTGGCAGCGGAATCTGCCGACGGCGGCAGCGGAACGCTACGGTTGGCTCTATCGCGAAGGTGGAGCCTGTGATTGGACGCTTCAGGATGAGCGGCAGGTCGCGGTCGGCAGCGTCGGGCTTATGCAGCGGAGGTTTCATATTCGCGATCGCCTGGTCACCGCCGGGCAGGCCGTCGACATGAACGTGGATCACGGCCATCGCAGTCTCGGTCCGGCACTGTTACTGCAACGGAAGGTGATCGAGGCCGCCTGCGAGCAGGATTTGCCCTTCGTGTACGGACTCTGCGACCGCCGCAGCCAGCTCGTGCTCCGCCGGATAGGTTACCATCTGGTGGGCGACGTCGGCCGCTGGGTGAAACCGCTCACCAGCGAACCTTTTCTTCCCCAACTCCGCTGCTGGAAACGCTTGCGACAACCGGGCTGCGCGATCGCCGACACGCTGTTGTGGTTCGCCACGTCCGAGGCCTGGCAGCGCCGTCCGTCGGGTGCTCGCGTGGAGGTCGTCGACCGTTTCGACGAGCGATTCGACGCCCTCTGGAGACGAGCGGCCCGGCGCTTCTCCATTCTCGGCGATCGCTCGGCCGAGTTTCTCAATTGGCGATTCGCCGACTCGCCCGACGTGAGGTATCGCACCTTCACGTTGAGCGACGATGAGAAACGCCTGCGGGGGTACCTGGTCTACCACTTCAGCAGTTCAACGGCCCACGTGGCCGATCTTCTCTACAATGAGCCCGGCGATCTGGCTGTCTTGCTGGGCGAATTGCTGCGGCACGCACGGCGTCAGGGCATGGAATCGGTCGTGTTCGAGAGCCTGATCCCGGAATCGATCGCCCGGGTGCTGAAGCGATACGGTTTCTGGCGTCGACCATCGAACTGGCCCCTGCTCGTACACGCCGCAAAGGCGACCGAATCGCAATGGCGGAACGAGGGGCTGTTTGAACTCCAGAACTGGTATCTTACCCGAGCAGACGTCGATACCGATACCTGAACCGGCGTGCCGGCCCCTATCACCGCAATTCACTGCGCCGGTTTTAGCACACATAGCCGCAGGGGAAGGCTGAAAGGGCGCAGTCTATCATGTCGCGTCCTATATTTACCCCGGTCACAATCCCAGGCGGTTGACTCGGCATGCGTTCCGGCTCTATTCTATTGGCCGTTCTCTGGGACGGTGCCACGGGAGTCACATCGCTCCTGCCATGTCAATCGAAACGGTTCCATCCATCCAGCCGTCTCTTAGCCATCAAGGAAATCAACCTATGAAGACGCTGGTGTTGTTAATACGTGCCAACCGTGGAAACGTCACGCTGGTAATCGCAGCCTTGGTCTTGAGTTTTACCGCCATCTGCCCGGCCGAGGAAGACTCCTACACCACTCTCCCGAAACCCCAGCCTGTTCCGCCGCCGCCGGGGATCATGCAAGCGAGCGGCCCCATGGCCTCGCTGTCGGCGACGCAGGACTATTCGGCGTCGCGGGTCAGCTCCTACCAGCCCCAAGGCGGGCCGCGCGATAACGTCTGGGTGCCCACCGACGGGACCGAAATGACTTTGGCCGAGATCCAGGGGCCGGGCGCCGTCACGCACATCTGGACGACCCATCGCGGAGGCGGCAGGGACCTGATCCTGCGAGCCTATTGGGACGGCAGCGACCATCCCAGCGTCGAAGCGCCGCTGGGAGATTTCTTCGGCGTGGCCATGGGCGTCAATGCTCCCATGAACAGTCTGCCGATCCAGGTTTCGTCCGAAGGCCGCGCGAGGAACTGTTGGTGGTACATGCCCTTCAATAAGTCGGCCCGGGTCACGGTCACGGCCACCCGATCCGAGGAGAATCTGAATCGGTCTACTGTGCCGCTCTATTTCTACATCGACTACCGGGTCTACGACCGGCCTGTCGAGGACCTGAACTACTTTCATGCCCGTTTCCGAGAAACCGATCTCGCCCTGCGCGGCAAGCCGATCACCCTGGCGGAGATGGAAGGCAGCGGTCACTTCGTCGGCGTCGTCATGGGGCATCGAAGCCGGACTCCCGGGTGGTTCGGCGAAGGCGACGACATGATCACGGTCGACGGCAGGCTTTCCTTCTGGGGGACGGGCACCGAAGATTACTTCTGCGATGCCTGGGGATTCCGCGTCTTCAGCAATCCGTACTACGGGGCTCCCGTGATGGAGGGGCGAGAGGTGGGCAATCGCCTCAGCGTCTATCGGTTCCATATCGCGGATCCGATCCCCTTCCGAAAGACGTTCAAGTTTGAGATCGAGCATTGGCCGTGGATCAGCCCCTATCCGAACACGGGCCGTGACTACTTCTCGAGCACGAGCTTCTGGTACCAGAGCAGCATCCACAAGGCATGGCCGAGGCTCGAACGGATCATTTCGAACGAGCCCTGGGACGAGCACAAGGGGCGTTGGCACGTCGAGGGCGCGATCGAGGCGGAGTCTCTGAAGGTTCTCGCTTCGCAAAGCACCGCGGAAGAGAATGCCCAGCCCTACGTCCAATGGGAAATGCCCAACCTGAGCGGCGATCACATGCTCAGCTTCAACGCAGGCGACCAGGGGAAGCTCTCTGTGGCCGTACCTGTCGAGAAGCAGGGCGTCTACACCGTCGGGATCTACTACACGCGAGCCCATGATTTCGGAAAGGTGCAGTTGCGCGTCAACGGCCGGGACGTCGGCGAACCCGTCGACACTTTCTTGAAGACCGACGACCTCTCCCGCCCCATCTGGCCGCCCAAGCGGTTTGATTTTGCGGGCGCGCCTTTGAAGCAGGGCGAGAACGTCTTCGAGTTCGCCGTCGAGTCGAAGCACAAGGAATCGGACGGGTATCGGATGGCCGTCGATTGCCTGGTGTTGGAGAAGACAGGCGACTGAGGGGGCCCAAGCCCGTTGCTGCAAAAAGGATGGGTCGATCCCCCGTATCGGGTTCCTTCCTAAGACTGGTGTCCACACAGTTGTCTGCGACACCCCGCCCCCACCTTCTAGCCGTCCCCCCCGGACCATTGAACAATCGCCCTGTTTCCTTTAGCATGTCAAAACTGGAATCGGCTGCCCGCGGCGGGAAGTTTGACCGGAGGTGGATGCAGATGTTGGCAGAAACGATCGGATTTGTGGGAGCGGGCCAGATGGCGACCGCCCTGGGACAAGGCTTTGCGCGGGCCGGATTGACCGGCGGGGAGCGGCTTTTGGCGGCAGATCCGCTGGCCGCGGCCGCCGAGCGCTTCGCGGCCGCCACCGGGGCGTCGATCGCCGAGGGCAACCTGGATCTCGTCAAACGGGCGGACGTGGTCTTTCTGGCCGTCAAACCCCAGCAAATGGGGGCCGTTTTGGACGAGATCCGCTCTGCGGTCACGCCGAAGAAGCTGGTCGTTTCCATCGCCGCGGGAGTAAAGGTGAAGGCAATGTCCGCCGCGTTGGGCGACGAGACACGGCTGGTCCGCGTGATGCCCAACACCCCCTGCCTGGTTGGGCGAGGGGCGTGCGGGTTCTGCCTGGGAACGGCCGCCACGGAGTCCGACGCCGCCCTGGTTGAGAAGCTGCTCTCGGCTGTCGGCATCGCGTTTCGCGTCCCCGAGAGACTGATGGACGCAGTGACCGGGCTGTCCGGCTCCGGCCCCGCCTTTGTCTACACGATCATTGAGGCCCTCAGCGATGGCGGCGTGCGAATGGGACTGCCTCGCAACATCGCCACGGCCCTGGCGGCCCAGACAGTAGCAGGCGCAGCCGAAATGGTGCTCTCCACGGGCGAGCACACGGGAACACTCAAAGACCGCGTCACGAGCCCCGGTGGGACCACGATCGCCGGAATCCAGGTTTTGGAGGAGGGCGGGTTGCGTGCGGCTCTCATGGGGGCCGTCGAGGCAGCCACCGAACGCTCCATTGAACTGGGTGAATCGTAAAGGCAGGCGGACGGAAAAAATCTACCAGTTAGACGCCGGAGAATTGCTCGTTATGTCTGTCTTCTGCCGGATCGACGACAAGTACGTACCGCTCTACCGCATCCTCTGGGTCTCGGCCGTGCCGCATTTCTGCGGTTCGGAAGACTGCCAGCGAGAAGGCCAGTACGAGGTGCGATTGGAACAAGATGAGACAATCTGGGCGACCGCCGACGAGCAGGCGGCTGCCCTCCGAACCATCGAAAGCTGGCATGGCGAAGAGCAAGATGATCCGTTGGACGAGGGAGACTGACGATGTCGATGTTTGAGAACAGCCAGTACCAGTGGCGCGAGACTTACTTCGTGCTCTTCCCCGCCCAGCGGCGTCCCAAGCTCAAAGAAGTGCAGAAGGCGATCAGCAAGCTCCACCAGCACCTGACGCTCACCAACTTGTCGGCCGACGAGAAAGGCCTGCTCGAATCGCTCACGATCCTCGCGCCGGACGACTTCGCCGCTCTCGACATCTCCTATCTTGCCGGCGAGGAGGTTCGCGAACAGGTGGCCGAACTGGCCAAAGAGGTCGAACCAAGCTGCTGCTGCCAGGACGAGAAGGAGCGGCTGGAAGAACTGCGCAAATGCGACGCCCGGCTCGACATTTTCCATTTCGAACAGATGGCCGACCTCGACTCCGAGGAAGACGGAATGTTCGACCCCAGCGCCCTGCTGGTCGTCCTCGACACGCTCGCCGAATTGACTGACGGGATCTCGGTCGACCCCCAAGGCGGGGCGATGCTGTAGCCGCCGTTTCCGAAGAGCCCGGTTCGCGTCTGCGACCCCAGCCACCCGATGGACTCCTTGTCGGGCATTGGTCCCAGAAGGGCATGCTATCTACGGGCCCTGCCCGAGAAAAGGCAGAACGGTAACGTTCTGGCGGGAAGGGACGATTCGGATACCATGTTTTCATCCTCGCATGCCTGGGGAGGGATGAGATGCTGCGCTCACTGCCTGCTGCTCTCTTGAGCGTTCTGGCTGCCCTGGCGTGTGGTCCACTCACTGCCGTCGCTCAGCAGGCCGCCGGGGAGGAAGAGCTTCCGCTCGATCGTCTGCGACCGCACTGGGAATTAGGGGATCGGTGGACTGTAGAAACCGTGAGTCGGCCGCTTCATGTCCGGTCCGACGCGACTCGGACCGCTCGCTCTTCACCCCTTCCCTGGCAGTTCGAGGTTCCGACGCTCGAGAAAGCTGCTTCCGAGGACTGCTTTCGTGTCGAAGTGACTTGCCAGGCGGAAGACCGTTCAATTCCCAAGACCGTCTTCTGGCTCGATTGCGATTCATTCGCCCTGCGCCGGATTACGACGCACTTGCCCGTCCCGGGCGGCTTCCAGGAAATGACCATGAGCTACGACTCGGTTTCCGGCCAGCCCTCCCCGATCCTTGGCCCTCTCTCGGCCCTGCCGATCGACACGCCCGTGCTCTACGCCGGCGCGAAGGGACTGCAGACGTTCATTTACACGTCGCACTTCGGGTCGGGTGAGCGCAAGGAACTGGGCGACGTCGGTTTTGCCCAGCAGATCGAGCAGCAGGTCTCCGACGTGCCGCAAGACGAGGTCCGCAAGCTGTTCGGAGAGCATTTCGCGAAATCGCTTGTCGACGACCCGTTTACCAAGAGCCTGACGTTGCGGCCGGTTACCGAGGTCCGGTTGAAGTCACAAGGCCGGCTGGTGCGCCAACTCTGGCAGACAGAACGTCCCTGGCCAATCTACTGCGACAACGGCTATACGGTCTCGCGACTGGTTGGCGTCGAGCATCGGGAGGATCGGCCATGAGACGCGACATGCTGAGTCTGATCGTCGTGCTCATCTCAGCCCTGCCGGCCCGCGCGGTCGTCGAGGAGGGCGTGGCGAAACACATCCCCTGGTCCGGCTATTGGTGGCCGGTGGCCAAAGGCGAACTACTTGGCCCTCTGGAGAAATACGATACCGTCGTCGGCAAGCGAGCCCAGTGGTGGGAACTGGCGAACAAGCCACCCGGTCCTCAGGTTCCGTCCTGGCACGGCTACTGTCACGGCTGGTCGGCGGCCGCCATTCTGGAACGAGAACCGGTCGTGCATCAAGTCTCCGGCGGCGCCTCGGGGCGGACGCCGATCGCGCTGACGGTCGGCGACCAGAAGGGCTGGCTCTCCGCCAGTCATGCCTTTGACGTGGCCAACTACTACGGCGACCGCTACGGCGACGGCGAGGGGAGCGAGGACATCCAGGACATGGCCCCCGACATGCTCTGGCAGCTCATGAAATTGTTCATCAGGCAGCATGGCGTGGCCCTGGTCATGGATCTCGACGCCGGCGAACAAGTCTGGAACTACCCCGTATTCGCCTACCGGGTCGAGTACTACCCGAGCCCCACGGCGGGCGGCTGGTATGAAGCCTACCTGCAACTGTGCGCTGCCGACGATTCGGTGCCGCCCGATTTCGTCGGCACTGTGCCCCATTTGCAGAACTACACCTTTGTCTTTCAAATGCGCGACGGCACCGTCGTCATGGGCAGCGGGCGCTGGACCGGTTACAGCATGGTGAGCCACCCCGATTTCGCCTGGTATCCCTACGTGGCCATGCCCGAGAATCCCGAACTCGAATACAAGACCGTCAAGCGTCTGGTGGGTACCGGCAACGCTACCGGTGCGGCGACGAACGTCGGGCCGGATGCCTGGCTGGGAAACGGGCGGGACTCGGCGGCCACGGGAGACAATAGCGACGTTCCGCTGCCGCTGGGGCCGCTGCAACTGGTGGCAGCCATTGCCGACAAGACCTCCGATTTCGGGCTCGACGCCCACCTGGCCGAGTTCGGCCGCGTGCAGTACCAGGTTGCCGAACCCTATGCGATTGCCGGTTCCTCCGAGGAAGACGGGTATCTCTACGTCTTGCACGTATCGCCGGAAGGTGAACTGACCCTGCTCCATCCGACGCCCGGCGCCGAGAACCGCATTGCGGCAGGCGCGACGTTCCAGGTGCCCGGTCCACCCGCCGGGCACTGCCTGACCACGGCGCCCTTTGGCAACCATCGCATCAAGGTGCTCGTGACCAAACGTCCCCTGTCGCTGACCGGCCTCGATCGCACCGCTCCGCGCCCCGTGATCGGCATGCCCAAGTCGAAAACAAACGGAAAACCCGGCGACACGCCCCCCTGGCAGGGATACGGCTTCCGCTTCTTCCCCACGCAACACAAGCAGATCAAAGCCCTGCTGACCGACTACGTCTACAACAAGAGCCTGGAAGAAGAACCGCTCAGCCAGATCGACACCCGCCAAGTGCTGGGCAAGTTTGCCCAAGATGAGATCACCTATTATGTCGGGCCCGCAGATTAGTTGTCGGGGTTCAGGGTTCGGGGTTCAGGCAGAGAACGCAGTGGATTGAAGGACAAGGGAATGGACGACAAGGGAATGCGGGCCAGTCTGGGAGAAGAGCAATGAAACGCGAAATTGATGTTATCACAGGTTGTTTCCTGCTAGCCGCTCTCACCTTCATTGGCGACCGCGTGCCGGCGGCGGAATCGGAGGGTGACCCCCGAGCCATTGTCGTCGAGGAGGTTCGCAACGATCGCCCGTCGTTCATGGTTCGCGTCGACGTGGACAAGCCGGATCGGGTCTATCGGGGCGGTGAAGAAATGATGGTCAACGTCGTTTCGGCCAAGGACGGATATCTTTATCTACTCTACTGCGACGCGGGAGGCATGGTGACGTGCTTGTTCCCCAACGCCTTCGGCGAAAACAACCGGATCGAGGCGATGAGGCCGGTCGTTCTCCCCCAACCGCCGAGCCCCGACAAATCAAGCTTCCGCCTAAGGATCGGGGCCCCCTATGGGCAAGAGGTGCTCAAAGCGATCGTCTCCCTCGAGCCGATGGACACGGGCGCCTTGGGGCGGCTCATCCTGGCGGAAGGAGCCCGTGCCAGGCTGTCGGGAGTTCGTGCCGTCTACGTCGAAGAAGCCAAGGACCCGGGCGAGTGGGCCGAACATCACGTGAAGATCGTCACCCAGTCGCCGGAAGGCGGAGACGATGCGACGGATTCGGACAGCGGGACTGCGTCGCGACTCCAGCGGGAGGCCGGCGGCGGCCCAGCGCGACGAGTTGGTGTGTTCATCGGTATCAGCGATTATACCGACGAGCGAATTCGCGACCTGCGAGTTTGTCACCGCGATGCTTCCGAAGTGGCCAAGACCCTGCGCGAGTACGGCCAGATCGGCCAGGGCTGGGTCCTGGTCAACGAGCAGGCCACACGCCGGAACATCGAACAGACGATCCGCAGCCGCGTGGCCGAAGCGACCCGGCCGGGCGACAGCGTCATCATCTACTGGTCGGGCCACGGTTCGCGCTGCGCCGACGACGGGGGGGATGAAAAGGACGGCTTCGACGAGTACCTCGTGCCCCACGACGGCAATCTCGACAGCCTCGCAACCATTCGCAAGACGATGATTCTGGACGATACCTTCGGGCGCTGGATTCAGGAACTCGACGGGCGGCGGGTCGTGATCGTGTTGGACACCTGCCACAGCGGCGGCCAGTCTTCCGGGCAGAAGTCGATCGGCGCCGCACCCGACCCGTCCGTCCCCGTCGAGTTCGACTTCCTCGACGGCGAACTGGCCCGCGTCAAGGACATCGGCCAGCGCGACACGGCCCTGCTGGCGTCGTCCACATCGAGCCAAGTCTCCTTCGAACGCAAAGAGGCCGACCTGAGCACCATGACCTACTTCCTCGTCCAGGAGCTGCGATCCAGCCAAGGCCCGGTCACCGTCACCGAAGCCTTTGAGCAACTGAAGACATCGGTGGTCGACTACGTCACCAAGAACTTCCCCGGCACGACCCAGACCCCGATCCTGGTTGACAATCTCAGCGGGCCGTTTTTGCTAAGGCCGTGAGATGTCCGAAGCCCTACGCCGTAGGCGTTATACCTCCAGAGCCCAGAGTCGCGCAGCGCACTCTGGGTAGACGACTCCAGAACGACTGAACACCAACGGTGTTCCACAAATTCCACTGAAGAGGGAATAACGTATGGCTGAGCCCCAGTGCCCCCAAGAAACGCCGCCGAGCCCCACAAGCAAGCAGATTCTCCTCAGTCAAGCTGGCGCGTTTGAGGATGACCAGGAGGATCTCGCAGAGTTGCGGGCAGCGATCTACAAAGAACGCGGCCGTTCCGAAGCCGAACAGGCGGATTGAAGATGCAATTGATCGAGTTGCGTATTGTGTTACACTTTTGACTCTTGTAGCCATCCCCAACAGTAGCGGGTCGGGTAACGGAGTCTTCGGGCGTCTTCCCGATATCATCTGCTATCGCTCTCGAAATCTTCCACGTCGTCGGTATCATCTTTGCCGACATAGTACGGGCCGCCAGCAAACACTCCTCGTTTCGGTGTACAGACGAGATAACACGGGCCGAAAGTGTCGAAGATCGCATACACCTGCTCTTGGGCATCCTCGGGATGACCTTTACCTACTTCTGCAACCCAGGACCTCGCATTGTGACGACACCAAATCCTGAAAACACGGCGATGCGTAGCCTGCCATTCTTTCGCGTTGTCTCTGCTGACGCCCTTCCGCAGTTCCTCCCAAACTTGATCAGCCTTGGTATCGTCCTTGAGGTTCGGAACGAAGAACCGCATTGTCCATACCTTTCTAAACAGTTCCTGGCGACGCTAGTATCCGCTTAGAGAGTACTTTCTTGAGACAAACGAGGCCTCGGCACTCCGCTACTTCTTTCACCTTGTTCCACGGAACCGCGCGAAATTTGCGCACCAGCGCTCGCTGTCGACCCGGATTTACCCAACTAACGAATTGAATACGCCCCCAGATTTGCCCCTCAGTATAGTAAGGACCATCGAACTGCTCGTCGACTGCCAATCGGTGCGCGTCTTCGATCTGCCGCTCCAACTCGGTCACATACTGTCGGCGGACATCCGGGTGCCCACGATTGACGCGAATCTTGGTGATTGTAGTGCCTTCCTCTAGTCGCCCAAAACGGTGCTTGTCGGGGTTGACGGCGAAGCCATGCTCTTCCAGGATTCCCTGCACAAGATTAGCAAACCCACTCTTCGCCAAGTCATAGCCACCTGAAATGGTGAGGTCATCCACGTAACGTGTGTAGACGAGCTTGGCTTTCCAGCACGCTAGGCCAATCCGCCTGTCGATCTGGTGCATCGTTTGATCAGCGAGGATCGGGCTTGTAATTAGGCCTAACGCAAGATGGTGATCGTAGGTACAGAGCTTGGTACAGACGCGAGCGACATCCGGTGAGCATTCCAGTGTTTTCGCAAAAAGCCGATAGACCCGATTGTGGCTAACACTTGGATAGAAGTCGGCAATGTCGGTCGTGAAGGCAAACGTCGATCTCAGGTGCGGTTCAATATTGGATTTGATATGGCGCTGGCGAGTACTGCCGTGGCTGAATTGCGACACGGGCAACACTGGAAGGAGGATACTCCGAAGCATCCGCGACTGCAGCTGACGCAGTTGGCCTCGGACATTGAGAACATTGCGAGGTTTCGTCGGCTTCGCGGGATCAAGAAGGACGAGTTCTTCACACCAGAGTTCAGGAGCCTCGGCGATCTTCTCCAAGACTCGCGTCGGGAATTTCAGGCGTCGTGCAAGGTGCTTTACTTGTCGGATGCGGAGCATGAGGAACGGACATCCCTGCGATTTCGAGCGGCAGTCACATCAATCTGCTCCTGCCAAGCCCTCGCCAAATCGCCCATCAGTTTGCGCAGTGGTTCGGGCAGCTTGTCGGCGTCGCCATGCAGGCACCAAGCCAACACGTACAAGTCCACATTCCACAGTTCTCGGAAACGTTCCAAGAGAGCAGGTGACGGGACCGCCTTGTTCTTTTCGACGTTGCACAAGTGAACACACGAGATACCCAGCGCTTCGGCAGCGGCGCGCTGGGTCAACCCCAACGTCTCACGGAGATGTCGTGCTGTCGTTCCTAAACGTATCATAATTGGCTTCTGCCAGTTGCTCTTGGTTTTGGGAAGCTCATAACTCGGTGAAGCCGGCAATCATCAGTGCCGCCCGAGCCGTCAGCGACATCGCGCGGTCAATGTCCGGCGGGTTACGGTAAAGACATTCCGTGATTTCAGTCTCCAACGCGTCCAGAACTTCCCATGTGGTCGCTCCTGAATCACCACAGGTGCGAAGCTCGTTCCAGAACTCACTGAGTTGCAGGTAACGAGCATCCATGCGCTGCGGATCGTCAGGTGACAACTCGGCAAACAAAACGTGCATGATAGTTTTCTCCCACTATCTGCGGCCAGGGATTTCCAGCGCCACCCAGACATTGGACGGCCGCCAATCCCAACCACTACCACGCAACACACGACGTATGAGGCAGAGCACCGACACGTTCGTCAGTTCCCGACTCACGTCGAGCGGACAGCCTCCACGACAGGAGAGCCGACCGCACACGCCGCGAGGCAGACCACACCGACCCGACGCCGACCTGCCGGAGGGACGATGGCGGGCATTTGTGGCGGCATCCGAAGATGCCGTTTCACGCCCCGAAGGGCAGCGCAATTCTGCGCGCGTGGGAGAAACCGAATTGTCAGATGTCATTAAACCGCGAGTTTAACGTCTTGTCAAGCTGAATCGGCGACGGATATGGGCAACACGAACGACCCTTCGCCTGTCGGCCCGCCGTCTGATTCGGGCATATCAACGCTGATGCCCTTCTGCCCGGAAGTCTGGAGGAGTCAGTCCGATGCGTACCCCATTCGTCAGTTCGGCCATTCTAGTCAGTGCAGCTATCCTCTTGGTCCAGGATTCGGTCGTTTTTGCCCGTGGGCCCGCCGGGGGAGTCGCCACTGTTGCGACCCCCAGTCTTGGTGGGGGCCGAGGCGGATCCATTGGATCTTCGGGGCTTTCCCTCGGTTCCGGCGGCATCAGCTTCGGCGGAAGTGGGGGACGCGTTACCGTTGGCGGCTCCGGCCTGGGGCTCAGTTTCGGGACGGGGGGACGAGGAGGTACACCAACACTGAATTTCAATCCCAACCGGGGTGAGAGGCCGACCTATCCGGGCAACCGCGGAGGCGGCGTCCAGGTCATCCCCAACCTCCAGATCGTCCCGCCGACCCGCCTGCCACAACCGACGACCATCTACGTTCCCCAACCGACGTGGGACCATCCGCAGCCAACCTTCCAGCCGCCCACTCAAACTCTCCAGCCCGTGACGCCCCAGGTGCAGCCCAACGAATTGCCCACCAATCCGGTCCCCGAGCCGATCGCTACCGATCCCGAGCCGAACTCCAACGGGCTCGTCGGCCGGCAGATCACCGACGAGGAAACCAACCGGGCCAAGGAGTTTTTCCAGCAGCGACTCCTCGATCTGGCCAAAGTGCTCGAACAGCGACTTCCGCCCGCCGAATTTGATCCCGAACAACTCACGGCCCTGATGATCGAGCACGCTGTCCCGGTCGACGTCCAGATCCAGATCATGGATGCGTTGAATCGGGGTGACTGCGACAAGGCCAAGGAAATCTGGATTACGATTTTCCCGAACCTGGAGATTCCCTTCCGCCCGAGCCCGATCCGTGTGCTGCTGATCAGGGTCTTCGTGATGATCCAGCAGGGATATGTGGAGTATCCGGTCATCCAGGAGTTGTTCCAGAGTCTGCCTCCGGAAGTGCTGCGGCCCAGTCTATGCTGCGGGGCCGACGATCTGCTCGTCCAGATCGAGGAAGAAGTCCGCATCAACCAGGCGATTACTGGAGTTTCGACGGAGACAACGACGGACTTCGGCAAGCCGGAATCGTTCTCGAAGCCGCGGCCGAACGAGACTCCTTTCACCTACACATCCACCGACCTGCAGGTCGGCGAGTTCTCCGGCAAACCCGGCTCGTTCGGCAAGCCGGGCGGGTTCGGCGAATTGCCGCCTTACGGCGGGCCGGGCCAGCCTGTGCAACTTCCCAAGGGACCGGTGAACATCGTCTACCACCCGAAACTCCCGGATCGTCAAGTGGTTGTCGTCAACGCCCAGACCGTGATGATCGGAACCGGCGGCCTGGGCAGTTTCCGCATGGAGCGTGGCTATGTGGCCGAGGCTCTGGGACATAAAATCGGTCAGAGCACGCCAATGAGCGAAAACCAATCGGAATTGGTTCGCTCCGGAGTGGTGGTCGTCAACCCGACCCATGCCAAGGTGAGGTTCGTCTTCGGCCGCCATGAGGTCGTGCTCGAGCCGGGCTACCAACAGGCTCTGGGGGGCCAGGGCGAGATCTCCTTCGATCGCGGCGGCGGGAAGGGCACCGTTCGATACACCCTGGAACCGGGAACCTACGAGTTTGAAGTCGCCGAGAACGGATGGGATCTCCACAGCAAGACATACGAAGTCAACGTCAGCAACGAAGGGAATGTCGAACCGTTCAACTACATTGTGCAGGGCCAACAGGCCTCGCTCGGTCCCGATGAGAAAGCAACCCACACAAGCAACTATCCCATCCTCATCCGCTTCGACCGGGGCGACGGCTCCTCCACCAAGCAGATCCGCTGGGAAGAGGGCCAAGGCATCCTGCAAGTCGCCATCAACCCCGCCGACAACCTTTGGGATCTCTTTGTATCCAGTGAGATGGAAGCACAGGAAGCGAAGTCAACCCTTCAGCCGACACCGGACTTCGTTCCGGCGTTCTGACCACATCGACCGTAGGACAGGTTTGAAACCTGTCCCGACAGGATGCAATCCTGTCCTACAGTGAGCCATTCCTACCCGCCCCGCCTTGAGACAGGAGTCCGGAGACCATGTCAGCTCGAATCAAACGGAATCGATGGCTTGTGCTGGCTCTCGGCATCCTGGCCTTTTCAGGGCTGACGTGGCAGGCATCGGCCGGCGACCTGCCGGTCAATCGGGTGGAACTGGTCATGGACGCCCGGGGCTTCACCGGCCCCGTTACCGGGCTGACGTTCAGTTCCGACGGAACCATGCTGGCCGCCGCCGGGCAGCGCGAGGTGCGGATCTGGGATCTGCGGACCGGCCGACTGCTGCGGGTCGTCCGCGGAGAGATCGGCGAGGGCGGCTATGGCGACGCGCTGGCCGTGGCTTTCTCGCACGACAACTGCGAACTGGTTGTCGGCACTCGCGAAGAAGGTGGCCGCGGCGTCCTGCGGACGTACGACATTCGAAACATGTCGGAAATGAAAGATCGCGTCGACGGGCTTCCCGCTGCCGTCGAGCAACTGGCCTTTTCGCGAGACGGGCGACACCTCATCGCCGTCTGTACGGGCGGTGCGATCGTTGCCTACGACTGGCGACTGCGTCGGGTGATCGGAACTCGCGACCCCCAGCCCGGTGTTGCCCCGACCGCCATGCGATTTCCCTTGGCTGAGCCGTTCTTGCTCGATCTCGGAGCTGACGGCGCGACAGTCCTCTCGGTCCCGGGACTTAAACCCCTGGCAATCGATCGCCGTATTCCGGAACCGATCGTTCGTTGGATCGAGAACCGCACGAGGATCGAAGTGCCGTTCGGCGGACGATTCCAGGCTTTCGATCTGCGGCTCGACCAGGACAAGTGGCTTGCCGGCGGCGAAGGCACGGGCGACGGTGCCGGCCAATACTGGGTTGGCCTCTGGTCCGGCAGTGCCACGGCTCCTGTTCTCACTTACGCCAACCACCGCTCGGCAATCATCTCAGTCGCCCTCAACTGGCTCGGTTCTCTGGCCGCCTCGGCCGACCGGAGCGGCGAGATCCACGTTTGGGATACCGAGACGGGCCAGACCCGCTACACGTTTCAGAGCGTCGGTCGGCCCGTCTACCGCGCTGCCTTCGACATACAGACCGGCCGTATCGGATTCACAACACAACCTGTCCAAAGCGGCTGGGATCGAAACAACTACGGCACGATCGACCAGGTGTTTGACCTGGGACGCCGGATGATCGTGAACGCGGCGGAAGGCGACTTTCCCGCCGAAATCATGGACCGCGACGGACGATTGTCGCTCACCTATGCAGGCGGCCAGTTCGGCTTAAAGTTCGCGCCGGCCCGTGGCGGAGAGTCCAACTTCCCCATGCCCGATGGCGTCGTGCCCACGACCTACACGTTGCTGCAATCCTCTCGACCCGGCGTCGAGTTCCCCGTGATGGTCGGCAGCCAGAGCGGCCGCCTGTTCCTGCTCGATCCGGTGCAGGGGCAGATCCGCCGCGAATTCCTGGGCCACCGATCCTTCGTCACGTCGCTGAGCGAGTCGGCCAACGGACGGTTCCTTACGACCAGTTCGACCGACAGAACGATTCGACTCTGGAGCCTGGCCGACATCCAAGAAAGGCCAGACGCGGTCGAGCCTCTGTTGACCCTGTTCCTCGTCGATGAAGACGACTGGATCATGTGGACGCCTCAAGGCTACTACGACGCCTCGCCCGGTTCGGGAGATCTCGTCGGCTGGCACGTCAACTACGGAATCGACCGTGTGGCAGGCTACTATCCGCTCCACCAGTTCCGATCGCAACTCTATCGCCCCGATCTTGTCCGCTACGTGTTTCAGCAGGGGAGTATCGAGGGCGCCATTGCACAAGCCACCAATCCGGAACTGCCCCCGGCACAACCCATCGACGCGGGCCTGGCACCGGCACAGCCCATCGGGCAAGAGACCCCTGCGACGCAGCCGCTCGATCAGGCTCTCGTCCTGGCCCAACCCATTTCCTCCCCCGTTCCTCTGACGACCGATTTCCGGAAGCCCGAGACGATGGAGACCCTGCAACCGCCGCAGGTGCGGTTGCTGAGCCCGCGGGACGGGATGACCACGCGGGAAGGGCAGATCCACCTTCTGGCTCAAGTCGTGTCGGCGAATCAGATGCCGATCACCGAAGTGAAGGTCCTCGTCAACGGACGTCCTGCCTCGGGAAAGGGCGTTTCCGTTGTCGCGGCCGAAGATGCCGCCCAGAGAGAGGCCAGCTTTAGCCGTGCCATCGAACTGCTGCCCGGCGAGAACGAGATCGCCGTTTTGGCTCGCAACGAGGTTGCTGCCAGTTCGCCGATCATGGTTCGCGTCTTCTACGAGGCGCCCGCAAAGGTCATCAATGCCCGGCCGAATCTGCACCTTCTCTCCGTCGGAATTTCCGACTACAAGGATCAGAACCTCAGTCTGCGCTACGCGGATCGCGATGCCCAGGCCTTTGCCGACGCCTGGGAAAGCCAGGTCGGTCCCGTCTACGAGAGCATTCACAAGACCCTGCTCCTCAACGAAGAAGCCACGGCCGATCGCGTTCAGAAGGCCCTACAAGACTTGGGTGAGAATGTGGGCCAGCGGGACGTGGCGGTAATCTTCATCTCGGCCCACGGTGTCCGCAATCGCCAACTGGAGTACTACCTGGCGACCCACGAGATCGATCCCGAGAACCTGGACAAGACCGGCCTGCACTTCAGTGCCGTCTCGCAAGTGCTCGAGAAGTTGCCCTGCAAGGTCCTGCTATTCGTCGACACCTGCCACGCGGCCGGCATCACGGGGGCCAAGGCGATTGTGAGAGATCCGCTTTACGAACTGACCTCGGACGAATACGGCACGATCGTGTTCTCGTCGTCGCTCTCGCGCGAGATCAGCCGGGAAGACGAGAAATGGCAGCACGGCGCCTTCACCAAGGCCATTCTCGACACCTTTGCCGCCGAAGACACCGACCTCAACGGCGACGGCTTCCTCTCGCTGACCGAAATGGAACAGAGCGTCTGCGATCGCGTGCAGGAGATGACCGAAGGCGAGCAGCACCCGGTGATGAAGCGGCCGGCGACGATCCACAACATCCCGTTCTATTACCTGGGTGAGGGCACGCGGCCCAATCAGCCGACGCTGGCGCCGAAGGCGTAGGAAGAAACCAGCACGAACCAAGCGACTGGCTTCAATGAGGTGGGGCGTCATGGCATGTCAGCGAGCAGGCCAAGCCGTGGCTCACTCTTGCTTGAATCCGCCTCGCTCCTCTTCTTGGCTTCGCTCCTCCTCAGCCTCTTCGAGAAGCTGATCGAAGACCGCCAAGTACGCTTGGTGAACTTGTGCAATATGGTCACGGGCAGACCGGACGGTCCCCGGGTCGCTCTTCTTCATGACCTCCACGACGTGCGCGCGATCCTTCTGGCGTCCTGAACTAATCTTCAACTCGATCCACCCCGGCAAACTCGCATAGCCAAGGCCTTGCTTGACGCCCAGTTCGACAGGACTTGGGATTGTCGTGGGGGCTGTGCTTCTTGCTCGACCACCTTCTGGAATCACGTTGATCTCAACGTCACCGTGAGTCAGAGTGTGCCATCCCGACTCCGCCATCCATACGACTTTGAAACCGTACGTGGGAGCAGCTTCAACAAGAGTATTGAGATGGTCCCTAGCGACGGCGATGTCGATGTGTTGGGTACCCGCAAGATAACCATAGCGAATTGCTGCCAACCCTCCCACAATGGCAATCGGAATTCCTTCGCTATGACAGAACCGCTGTAGGTCTTCCAGCACCAGGCTGAATCGGTTCTGTTCAGAGCTCATGACTGCCCTGACGCTCTCTGCCCCTCGCTCAAGGATGATAACTGCCGCAAGAAGGTCCTCCTTCAAACGCGAAGGCTGACCCCGGTTCAAATCGTCCACGAATCACTCCCCCTCCCGCCCCCACAGATCCCGAATCCGCTGCAGCTTCCGTTCCACGGTCCGCGGGGCGCAATCGAGCTTCTCGGCGATCTCCTCGTTGGTGAATCCTTCCAGCTTCCAGAGTGCGATCTGGCGGATCTGCTCGTCGGGCAGGGCCTCGAGCAGATGCTCGCACTCCTCGGCCGCCATCACGGCAAACTCGGGCGTCGGTTCCGTGCCCAGCATATTGCCGATCCCGAACGCTCGATCGGAATCACCCGCCCCAACGAAGACCGATTCACCGCGGACGCTGCCCGACCCGCGTTTCTGCTGCATGTCGCGCCGAATCTGGTGGGCCGCTTTGCGGGCTGTGATCGTCACCAGCAGCTTCCAGAGATCGTGCCGGTCCTCGAGTTGCGGGAATCGCCCGGCCGCGGCCCCCCGGCAGAAGCTGTGGAACGCGCTGAGGGCCACGTCCTCCTCGTCGGCCGCCCGGCGTTGTCCTTCCGCGAGCTTGCCCCGGGCGAAGCGAACCAGCTTCTCATAGTAATGCCGCCAGACCTCCTCGGCGGCCGCCTCGTCGCCCTTCGCCAATCCGTGAAACCAGCACGTCACTTCGTCGCTTGCCATGACTGCCCTTTCAGGGGGGGGCTCCTCTTTGTGTCGCTCAATCTGCCGAATTCTAGCAACTCCCCCCAAGGGCAGAAATGAGAATTCTCGAAAAACGGTTGAGGGCTGTCGGGCCCTCGCGAGCAAGCGGCATGTTGAGGGTGGCGAACGAACGTAACAGCCCTGAGGCAGGACGGTTACTCACGAATTGGCAGTTCTTTCACGGGAGAGCGACGATGAAGAGTTCATTGAAGTCCAGCGTACTGGTGGGAGCGGCCTTGCTGGCGGTCGCATTGGTCGGTGCAGCGGTTGCCGATGAGCCCGCCAAAGACACCCTGCAGGGCAGTTGGAACGACTACCCCGCCAAATGGATCGGCAATTCCGTTAATGCGGACTCGCTGCCTGAAGGTGCCGGTTTTCTCGACACCTCCGGGGAAACACAGCCACCGGCGACGATCATTACTCCCGATCCTCTCCCGTTGGACGAACCTCCAGCAACCATGAGACCGCCAATCCTGCCGCCCGAGCGTCCGCCGATCCGACCCCCGATTCAGCAGCAGCAAGGCTCGTTCGACTGGGGTGGCGGCAAGACTGGCGGCGGCTTCAACTGGGGTGGGGGTAAGACAGGCGGCGGAATCAACTGGGGTGGGGGCAAGACGGGCGGCGGGTCCAGTTGGGGCAAGACAAGGCCGCCCCAAAGCCAGCAGGGGACCTACCCGAATCCGGGTGGTGGCCAGGGCAATCCGGATCAGGCACGACTGCTGGAGTACATTCGCGCGCTTCAGCAGCAGAATGCCGAGTTGCGGGCTCTTCTCGAAAGGCTTGCCGCACAACAAGGCATGAACGGTGGACGTTCCCCCGACCTGCCCAGCGAAGGAATTCCTCTGCAATGACATAGACGTCGGGAAGCAACCCGGACTGAACGACCCTGGACGACAAACGTCTGGGGTCGTTCCCTTTCTTGAACCGACGTTCGTCGATCTGCGTTTCTTGTGAGATTGCAGGGCAAGAGGTAGACTGGGAACGAATCGGAGGCCTCCTTGACTCCCTTGACGGCCGATCCCCCCGCCGGATGTGATCTGAAATGGACACACCACAGCAGCGCGATGAGCCGCCAAAAGATCCGGGACAAGACTCTCTCGGACAACTCATGGAGGACCTCTGTGACGGCTTCGAAGCGAGCTGGAGACGCGGAGAACGACCGAGAATCGAAGATCTCCTGGGGCACGTCTCCGAAGAACACCGCCGCAATCTGCTGGCTCACCTCCTGGGCGTCGAACTGCATTGGCGACGCCGCAAATCAGAGACACCCGCAGTTGAAGAGTACGCGCAACGTTTCCCCCTGGACCGGGAGATTGTCGACGACCTCTTTTCCGAAGGCAAGCAGGTGCCAAGCGTGGCCAATGCCCAGTCAGAGACCGTGCATTTCCGTTGCGAAACGCACGATTCAACTGTTCTGGGCCAGCCGCGCCGGTTGGGCAACTACCGGCTGGTGGAGGAATTGGGACGCGGTGGTATGGGTATTGTCTACCGAGCCTGGCAGGCCAGCGCCGATCGATATGTCGCCCTGAAGCTCATCCGTAAAGACCGGCTCGAGTCGCTCCCGCGAGACCGGCAGTCGAGCGTGATCCACCGGTTCGAGCACGAAGCCCAAGCCGCGGGACGAATCGAGCACGACCACATCGTGACGGTTTACGAGGTCGGCGAGCTGGAAGGTGAACACTTCTTCTCGATGCGTTATGTCGAAGGGCAGAGCCTCAACGACTTGCTCAAAGACGGCTCCATCGACGGGCGCAGGGCCGCCGCTTATCTCGAACCGGTGGCCCGGGCCGTGCACGAAGCGCACCAGCACGGGATCCTCCATCGTGATATCAAACCGCAGAACATCCTCATCGACGCCAAGACCGATCGTGCCCTGGTGGTCGACTTCGGCCTCGCCAAGCTCGCCGAAGGTGCGGAGCAGATGACCGAAGCGGGCGACGTCATGGGCACCCCCCCCTACATGCCGCCCGAGCAGGCGGTCGACTCGTCGCAAGTGACGGCCAAGAGCGACGTTTATGCGCTCGGCGCGACGCTCTACCACGCCGTCACCGGACGCCCGCCCTTCCAGGCCACGTCGGTCCTCGAGACCATCCGAATGGTCGCCGACCTGCCGCCGTTGCCGCCCCGCCAGATCGACCCGCGGATTGACCGCGATCTGGAAACAATCTGTCTGAAATGCCTGGAGAAGAATCCGTCCCGCCGTTACCCGTCTGCCGAAGCACTCGCCGACGAACTTCGCAGGTATCTGAATCACGAACCGATCGAAGCCCGGCCCCTGGGAATCGCCGGGCGCAGCTTCCGCTGGTGCCGGCGTTATCCCGTCGTCGCCGTCTTGCTCTGCTGTACGATCGCATTCTTCATTGCGGCCCTGGCAGCGAGCATTGTCGGCTACGTTCAGACGAGCAGTGCACTTGCCGTCTCTGAAAGAAACTACCAGAGGGCTCGCGGAACGGTTGACTGGTTTTTCACGCGAGTCAGTGAGGAGTCGCTGCTCAACCAACCCGGATTGCAGCCCCTAAGGCAGGACCTCCTCGAACAAGCGCTCCGCTACTACGAGCAATTCGTCGAAGAACGAGGCGACGACCCGACCGCTCGCGATGAGCTGGCGGTGAACGCCTATCGCCTCGGACGCATTACCGAGCAACTCGGGTCGGTCGAAGAGGCCGAAGCCTGGTATCGCCGCGCCTTGAAAACCCAGGAGGAGCTTGTTGCCGAGCGGCCGCAGGACCAACCACTCGCCGAGGCGTTGGGCGACACGCTCAACGCTATGGGGCAAATCTTTCTCACGCGACGCGACTTGACTGAGGCAGGAGACTTCTACCGGCGGGCTGTTCAGGTGCGAGAAAAACTCGCTCTGTCGGCTCCCGACCGCGCCGAACGGCAAAGAAAGCTTGCCAACTCCAACATGAACCTGGGCGTTGTCGCGCGAGAAGCGCAGCAGAAGGAAGAAGCACGCCGGCTATTCCTCAAAGCCCAGACGCTCCGCTACGCAATACTCCAGCGCGATGAAGAGAATACGAATGCTCGCCGCGATCTGGCGATGGGATGCTACAATCTGGCCAATCTGTGCACTTCCGAGGAACCGATGGACGTGCCCGGCGCCCTGAAGAACCTGGAGGAAGCCCTGACGCTCTTCGAGGACCTCGTCGCCAACCAGCCCAACGACCTGACGAACAACTATCGAACCGCGATCACCGCCCGCCTGTACGGGGATCTCCTCTGCCATCTGGGACGCGTCCAGGAAGCCAGGCAACCCTATCAACGGGCGTTGGACCTGATGCATCGTCTGGCGTATCTCAATCCCGACGTTCCCGGCTACCGACAGCAACTCGCCGGCATCCACATGAATCTGGGCCTTACGTTCGATAACCCCAACGACAAGGCGAAGAGCTTTACCGAAGCCCGCCGGATCCTGGAGCAACTCGCCGCCGAGTATCCCGACAGCCCGGAATACCGGCGGGACCTTGCGGCCACGCTCTGCGCCGTCGGAAACCTCTACGCCGACACGGGGGATCGTGACAACGCACTCGAACTCGTCCGCCAGGCACGAGAGTCCTTCGAGCAGCTCTGCCAGGAATACCCCAACGACGACGAGTACGCCCGACTGCTGAAGAAGGTCGAGGAGCAAGAAGCCGCAATCGCGGCATCGCGAAAACGGGACGAAACCGACGCTCCGCAGGATCCCTCGAACTGACGTCGACCATCGCCAGTCGGTCCCTGCAAAGTCTACGTGGTTCCTGCTCTTTCGCTATTTTCTCGGCCATTTTCTGATCCTGGGGGAGCCCGGCCACCGATAAGCAGTATCTGGGAGGAACTTGCGCGCTGTCCGCTGTTGGGGGAGGAAAAGGAATGTCTTCACGCTCTTTGTCCTGCGTGGTTTTTCCACGGCGACTAGCCGGCGTTCTCGCCGGGCTTGTTCTCAGTCTGGAAACCGCGATCTTCGCTGCGGAGCAGCCTCCCGTCGCGCCGGCACCACTCCCCCCCTTGGTTGCCGTTCCTGAACCGGGTGATGAGGCGGCACCGCCGGCGACCGTTCCGCCGGTTCCCCCCAAGCCCCCGGCCGCCAAGGTTGCGCCGCGAACCGTCCCGCCACGGGTGACTCCTCCCCCGCCCGTAAGGCCGCCGGCACCGGATCAAGGGCTCCGCACGACGCCCACGCCGAGCCTCGACCAGTTTTCGATGCGCACCCGGGGCACACCCTCGCTTCGTCTGGCCAGCGTGCCCAATATGCTGGGCGATTTCGGCATGCCTTTTCCGAACGCGATCGTCGACACGGCCAAAGGCGAAACATTGCTGAGCCTTCCACTGGCAGGCGCCGGGCTGCGCAGCAAGGTGTCTGAGAACAATAAAGCCCTGCCCATGGATCGCGTCTATTTCCAGTACAATCATTTCCACAATGCCGGCGGCGTCGACTTCGACATCGCGACCAGCGGAGACGAGTTTGCCAACCACGTCGATCGCTACACGGTCGGGCTGGAAAAGACATTCTGGGATAGGCTCTGGTCCGTGGATCTGCGAATGCCTTTTGCCGGGAGCCAGGACTTCTCCGCGTACGGGCTTGACGTATCCGGCGGTTGCGTCGGCAACCTGGATGTAATCGTCAAGCGACTGCTGACCGCCGGTGATCAAGGGGCCTTGGCAGCCGGGATCGGCATCAACACGCCGACGGGTAGCGACGTCCAGGTGACGACGTCAAGGCAATTCTCACTCGAAAACGAAGCCGTCCACCTCTCGCCGTTCCTCGGAGCCCTCTACCGACCCAACGAACAGATCTTCTACCACGGTTTCCTCGAAGTCGATGTGCCTCTCAACGGCAACACGCTCCTTTATGACCCGGGCGCCACTCCGACGACCGTTGGTCTACTGACGGAACAGACCCTGCTGAAAGTGGACGTCTCCGCGGGCCGCTGGCTCTATCGTAATCCCCGCGCGTACGTGACCGGTTTGGCGTCGATCGTCGAGTTCCACTACACGGGCACGCTCAATGACGGAGACGTCATCTACGTAGGGGGGGATCGGTTCGGCAATTTGCTCAATCGATTCGATCTGGCGCACCTGACGGTCGGACTTCACGCTCGGATCCACGAGAACACGACCCTGCGAGTCGGCGGCGTCTTTCCCCTGAACGAGATCGATCGAGCCTTTGACGCCGAAGTCCAGGTCTCGCTGAATCGATACTTCTAGACGGCCTTGCGAGATTTCAGGCACTCAGCAGACGGCACCGGATTCCCGCCTTCGCGGGAATGACGGACGAAGGAACGCGTGAATTCCTCCGGGAATCACGCAACTCCGTTCAGCGTTCCTTCCGAAACCGGACCGCCTCCGCAGCTACCTGGAGGCCCAGCTTGTGGCAGAGGGCCTTGGCAGCAACGTCGTCGGCAGAAATGTGCGTCTCCACGCTGCCGATGCCCTGCTGCACGAGTTGCTTGAACGCTTCGGTAAGCAGGAAGAAGGCCATGCCTTGACGGCGGTGATCCTCGGCCACGAAGAGATCGACGATTCCGGCGGCAGGACCGGGGAGATCGGGCGACGGAGGCCCCATGTCGCGAACGGTCAACGAGGCGACCGGCGGGCCGGGCCGGCGCGGCGATAGCTCAAAACGAGTCAGATCGAATTCGCCGATTTCCATGGCCTCCCACCAGTCTCGCGGCGGCGGGTCGGCCAGCGTGGTCAATCGGGTCAACCGGCGAACCTGCATGGTCCGGCGGTCGACCGCGGGACGAAAATCCGTCAGACTTCGACGGCAAATCAACGTGTCTCCGGACGCTCTGTATCCGGCTCCGTTGAACATGTCCCGCGTGAACGAATCGGTTGCGAAAATGCCCGGCGGCATGCTGCCGCCGTATAGCCCGGCGTAGAAAGGCGCCAACGGCGGTGCAGAGCCCCCTTGAATCGTGGCAGCCCCATTGTCGGCCAGGAAACGATCGCAGCAATCGAGTAACTGCCCTGCCACGACGTCGCGTCTGGGGCAGTCCGGACACACCAGCAGCATGCAGACCACACCGGTCTCCGTCGAGATCCAGGTGCGAGTCGAGTTGGGACCGAAGGCCGCATGAGCAAAGCCAAGCGGCTTGCGCCCTTCCCAGGCCAGGAACAGCCGACTCTGGGGAAAGTACAACTTGCTGAATACGAGCCGCTCGAATAGATCGACCGAAACCGGCAACGTCAGACCCGGCTGTTGAGCGCACCGTTGCCACACTTCCGTGACGGCAGGCGGATCGAGATTGGTGAACGGTCGAATCTGCGGCATGAGCGATCGTTACGCGGAAAGGTCTTGGACACACATAGCACGAAATCGCACTCACCTGCCAATCGCGGCCGAAGAGCAATCTGCCGGGCAAGCGGACAGACGGCCGATGAAGTTGACCCGGTCGCGAGGCGATCGCGTATGCCCCTGACCCTTCGTCCGCTGAACATGTGAACCCCGACAATATCGATAATATAAGGGAGCAGACGGTTTTCGACCAGCGGCCGTTCCGGCGACCTCACTGCACGTCGGACGAGCCGAGTGTGTCCGGCCGTTCTTCCCGAGCCGGAGCTCCACCCGCCGAATCGGTGAACCCGGCACTGCGGGCGGTCTCCAGGATGTGCTCTGCCATTCGGTCGGCCAGTTGATCGGCCGTCAGCCCGAGCCGCCAAGCCATTCTCGACGACAGCGGCACCGTCGAACCGTCGACATGGAGGCGATACAGATACTCGCGCAACAGCGTCTTGGTCTCTGTGCTCGATTCCAGCAGGAAATGGACCCAAGCCCAACATTCGGCATAATCGTCCTGGGGCAGAACCTGCTCCGAGTCCAGCGATTCGAGTCGCGCGAGGTTCGGGAGCCGATAGAGTCTCTCTCGCGGCGGCCTGGCCGACGAGGAATCCGCCGCGGTCGCGTCGTCCCGGGCAAGGATGCGAACAAGATGATCCCGATTGAGACCGTGCCGCCCGCGAGGCACTTCAAAGTATTCAGCCAAGCCCTCGTCGAGCCAGAGGGGAATGTCCGGTAGCACCGAGTGCAGATAGGCGTGAGTCACTTCGTGCCGAAGGTCTTCGCCCACATAGCCGCCCCAATGAGCGTACACTTCCAGACGCGTGTCGCTTTCCACGAAGAAGGCCCGGCGGTTCGGAAAACCCGGGTGTTCCTCGCGGACAAACTCTTTGAAGCGATTGGCATCCTCGAACAGATAGACGTGGATCGGTTCCTCAGAAGATGCGTAGGCAAGTTCTCGTCGCAGGTCCTCGCGTCGAGCCGTCAATTCATCCAGAAGCCGGTGCCGGGCCGGAACCTCAAAATCGCAGTGGATCACGAGCTGGTCGCGCACAATCGTATAACGATCGGGCCGGTCGAGTCGCCGGTTGACCAACGTTCGGACACAACCTGCGTTCAGAAGCAGGAGGGCGAGGCACGTCAGCACAGCGGATCGATCGGCTGAAATCAATGAATCTGGCACTCTTGGGGGATTGCGGGACGGCATCCGGCGAAAGCCGCGATATGGGCCGAGGATCGTAGCAGATCCCCGTCAGAAGAAAAACATCGCTTGCCATACCCCTCTGTGCTGCGGATGTGTCGTCGCAAGCTGTTTCCTTGAAATATCTTGAGGCTTGTCGGCAGGATGCCGGAACCACCCCCCCAAAAAAATCTCTCAGGTTGCCTGGGAAAAGACTCCCATCGTCTTGAAATATCTACATGCGTAGATATACTGTCACGTAGTGAATGGCTAGAGGGGTTTAGTCAACGCGACAGGCGGGCGGTGGCAAGGCACGCGGAGGACCTTGGAGCCGGAGTCGCTGGCGTGTATGGTGGAGGCATGGACGAGAATCAACTCCCGGATGCCGAGTTGGAGGTGTTGGCCTGTCTGTGGAAACACGGCCAACTGACGGCTCGGTCGATCCGCGAGCGGATGGTGGGATATCGTCCGATGACCCACGCGGCCGTGAGTACCCTCCTCAAGCGATTGCAGGACAAAGGAATGGTGGTTCGGGAGAAGGGTCCGGTGGGAAAGGCCTTTCTCTACCGAGCCGCCACCGGACCTCGAAGGGCCTATCGTCGAATCGTCGATGACCTGATCGAGCGGATATTCAGCGGCAGCGGAACAGCTCTTGTCACAACTCTTCTGGAAGCTCGCCCGCCGAGTGCAGGCGAGCTCGAAGAGTTGCAGCGTCTGCTTGACGACTATCGACAACGCGAAGAGGACGGTTGTGAACTGCCAAAGGGCCAACTAGAATGAGCCCCGTTCGTTGTGGTTCACAACTCTGCATCGGGAGACTCTGCCATGGCCCGATCAGCCCTCGCAATGCTTCTTCTCTTCGGGTTTCTGGGCTCCTTTGCTTTGTCCGCAGAAACGGGTCGCCCACCCAACATCGTCTACATCCTTGCCGACGATAAGTAGCAGTACAGGCATCGCTGCCCACGAAAACACCGGAATAACGCGAAAAATCAGCGTGAATTGAGCGTCTTTCGGATTGCGACCGATTCATGGAAATTGCGATGGATTCCCTGCAATTAGCTACATGTTGCTACATGCCAGCCACCGGACCCTTACGCGGCCCGTTGTTCGGTTTTGCCGTTGTGCCAGCGGGTGCTACTATCAGGCCGCCTTGCGCTCGTAGCGCTAGTCCACCCAGGCCTTTGCGGCAGACTATGTGCTCCCGACGCGACGGCATGGCGGTTCCTGCTTGGCAAACAACAGGTTCACCCATGTCAGTATGAGTATTCGAGCATCTATCAGGAGGACGAACCGGATATTTGTTCAATATAGGCAAGTTGCGCACAACCTGAGGGCTCCGTGAGAACTACTCGGCGTGCAACCAGGTCGTGTCGACAGAATCACGGCATGACGGGCATTCGGGTGGCTCCCTCTTCGTTCCCAGTGGGGTACCTGTTGTTGCTGCCGTTTAATGCCCGAGGGTCACCGTTCAGCGGCGAGAGGTCGATCTGCAGATCGAGCATCTTCTGAGATAACTCCGTTGCCGACAGATGCCGGGAGAGATAGTCGAGAAGATCATCCTGCCTGGGTTGTCCGAAGACCATGCGGTACACGGCAAGCGCGTGTTTCAACGAAGGTAGTAGCTGACGGTCGCGGCTCAGTGGTAGTAGTGGTAAGTGCCGCTCAATTTTGGCTCCGTCCGCGACTGGGTACAGCCAGTAGGGAACGAGGTCGTTCTTCCGGCCGGGCTCGGCAAACGCAGCGTCGAACATGGCTGCCCAAGGATCGTTGTCCGGCTTCTGATGGATTACATCCCTGTGCCTGGCAGCGACGTTCTTGCGTACGGCGTGTCCCTTGTAGCGGTGTACTCGCCCTTCGCGCTGCTCAAGGTCTACCGGGTTGCCGGGGAGATTCCAGTGGACAACCGCATGGCAGTATTGGTGGAAATCGAGCCCCTCCTGACCGATAGACGTCGTTGCGAGCACGAATGGCCAGAACGGTGAATTGAACGCGGCGCGGACATGCTCCTTGCGGCGACGCGTACTCTCTTCTTCCGACTGGTCGTCTCCGAACCTGAGTGCAAATCTAGCACGCATGATCCGCGGCGTGATGTCGATCTTCGAGTCTGCGTTGGGGCGGATGTCGTCCACTCGAGGTTGCGAAACGCGAAGCGTTACAGCCTCGGTGATTGCCGCAGCCAAGTCGTCGGCTTTGCTGGCAACATCGCGGCCGGTGAGACTGCGCGATTCGTGCAGCAAGTGGGTGTACTCGTCCAGGACCGCTTGGAGGCAGCCGTGAATGCTGTATTCAAGTGTGCGCCGCCAGTACGGCTCCTCGGCGTTGAGCCCGCGGATCATCGCCGTGACTTCAGGCTGGTTGAAAAGCGTGCGGACTGCCCACCCGATGTTTGCCGCGGCAAAACGAACCTCGTTGTTAGAGGTGGCTGCATCTCCGTTACACACCCGGCCGAGCGATCGCAGGGCGAGGGTCGCCGGCCCACCCAAGGACATTTCAGCCAATACGCGACTCAGGTCCGCCGGCGGGCGCCCGAGTCGTGAAGGATTCGTCACGACCTCTCTTGCTCGCTCAACATGGTCGCTCCAGGCGCTGTCCTCGGTTCCATCTCGACCGGTTACATGCTCTCCTCGCCACCAATACGCGAGGTCTTCCTCCTCGAACCACGCCTCGACAATCCGAGGGTCGTGCTTGGCATCCAGTAGAATCGGGGCGGCCCAGTACCAGTCCGCGTCTGTCTGTCCGCTATCGGCCCGCCCTTCGGTAAGGCTGCTCAACGCCGCTTCGATTCTCTGGCGGATATGAGCCAGAACGGCCTCCGAGTCGCGCTGATCCTCGTTGACGGCCGCGCAGCCCAACCGCAACGGATCGAACTCCTTGGCAAACCAGGAACAGGGATATGTCAGGCCCAGAACCGACATCCCAGTGAGCCGTCCCTTCGATCGGCTGAACTCCAGGAGTCGAGCACGCCGTTCGCGAGCTTCCGGCGTATTTTTTGCGTTCTTGTCAAACGACAGGAACATTTGCCGCTCGGCGGCGTAACTGGTGAGACCAGCGATCGCCTTGGGCACGACTTTCCAATTGGAGAAGATCAGTCGCTTGGTGTACTTTGACAATCCCGCGTGACCAAACACGCCCTCGAGTCGATAGTACGGAACGCATGGTGGAATCCACAGCAGACGCCACAACTCGCAGCCCTTGAAGGAAAGGGCATCCTCCCACAGTGTTCGCAGCCTGGGGTTGCCCGGCTCCACCTCGGCGTACTTTTGGATTTCGCGCCAGGATAAGAGCGTGTCACGTGCCGACGACAGCCGCCGGGATAGCTCCCTCGCCTGTCGCTTGCCGCGATGAAGTGCCGGCGCCACTTCGTCGAAGAGCTGCTTGAGTTTGTAGCCCTCCATGAAGTTGAGTAGGTACGGCGCCGACTTCCAGTACTCCACCTGATCGCCAAGTGCCTCGCCATAACCCTCGGCGTCGAGCCACTCGACGATCCGCGCGAGCTGCACGTAAGCGTTCAGCTCACCATCCTCGGTCTGGGGGAGAAGGCGGACGAAATGCCACCCTTCCTCCCACTCCACCTTTGTCAGCTTGCTGAAGCTAATGGTCGCTTGCTGGCTCGCCGACTGCCAGACCTTCTTTGTCCTCAAAAGTCCAATTGGACCGTGTTGCTTGGATACGATTTGGGCGGCGAACTTGGCGAGGCCCTGGACGCGTGATGGGTGAGGTTCCACCTGGAACGTAACGCTGAACTTCTTCAACCCCTTGGAACCCAGCGGCAGAACTTGCTGGCCAACGAGTTGCTCCAGTCGCTCATCAGCCTGTTCGTCCTCCAACGCTGGCAAGTCCGTCGACACTTGGTGGATGCAGATGGTGTCCGGCTCTTCACCACCGTCCTCAAAGTCCCAACGATTGAAGGCCATTGGCCACAGCGCGCTGTCGAGGACGATCTGTCGTGTCCATGACCGTGGGTCTTCCAGGCCGGCCTCCGCCAGGAAGTTGGCCAATTGCGCTCGAAACACGAGATTGCTCAACCCCAAATCAAGCACGCGGCCGCGTTCCGACTTGGGTGACCACGTGAGCCGTTCGACACAGGTCCGATTGCGGCCTAGTCGCTGCGGGGTCTTGGTTGGATCGACAAGCAAGTCGAAGTCGGGCACGAGGCCGAGTTCGTAAAGCGCCCCACCGTAGCACTCGGGATCCCCTCCGTTCAACTTTGCTGTCAAGAAGTAGCGAACAACGGCCGGATCATCGGCAAAGGGCCAGGGGTCGTCTCCACCGAGCCGATGAAGACCCTCAACCAACGAACCACGAAGACTGGCCGGCAGATCACGGGCGAGCCGATCCCGAAGATCGCTGTACACGTTCGGCAGCCGCAGTTCTTCAAAGGTGGCCACGCCAAACGAGTCTTCGGCGGAGGCACGGAGCCCCGCAGGAATGAACACGAGCAACGGCGGCCGCTGGCTCCCATCAGCCATCGGGTTACGCAATTCAACGAGTTTTGTGCTGGTTACGGCCATGCCAACGGGGACACCCGGCAGGGCCCCGTCTGTCAGGATCACGACGTTCGCTTCTGGGACTATTGTCCTGAGCCTTTCGCAGATCCGGACCGCGAGATCGACGTCCAGATCCGATACTCGCATGCAATGTCCCTCAGAGCGTGACCGGAGTTGAGCAGCGACCGCCGGAACAAGGCACTTCTCAAGCTCGTCGATCAGCTCATGTCGCTGCAACTCCCGAAGCCCTTGTGTCATTGCACGTCTCCTTCCTCGCCGAGCGCCACGTCGGCATCCTTCCCAATGCGGTAGCGGGGCGTAACGGTCTGCGTCACATAGGCGTCGGACAGGTCTCTATAGAAGCCGATTTCTCGAAGCCGCGACACAAAGGCCTTCTGATTGTCAGCGACAGTCAGGATCGGTACCAGTTTGTCAGCGGTGGTAGGGCTGGTTTGCCGGGGGTTGGGGACAACCAGAGAAGCGTCGAGTGGCGATCGGGCGAGAGTTGGACTATTGTAGGCTGGA
>JAAYAY010000014.1 GCA_012719125.1 Planctomycetaceae bacterium
CCAAGAAGACCGTCTATGCTCAGTGCCCACTCCAAATCACCCAAAAGGTTGCAGCCGAGAACACCGAGTGGAATCCCGACCGAATCGCGGAACGCCAACGCTGGATGGCGAGGCAGGCAACTACCATTTGGCGAGTTTCACAACTGGGATGATTATGAAACTGCAATTCGACGCCAATCAACAGTATCAACTTGACGCCGTCGCCGCGGTGACCGACCTGTTTGACGGGCAGCCGCAGGGAGCCCCGGAGTTTTCCGTCATCGAGGTGGGCGACTGGGGCGGGCTGTTTGCTGGCCAGGCCCGGACCGAGCTTGGAGTGGGCAACCAACTGATGCTGGCCCCCGACAAGCTGCTGGCCAACGCCCGGACCGTGCAAACCCGCAACGACATCGAGATCTCAGACGCGACGGCACCCCTTGAGTCCTGGGATCTATTCGACATGGCCGCCAACGCAGCCCGAACCTGCCCCCATTTCTCCGTCGAAATGGAGACGGGCACCGGCAAGACCTATGTCTACCTGCGGACCATCTTTGAGCTTTCCCGCCGCTATGGCCTCCAGAAATTCATCATCGTCGTACCAAGCGTGGCGATCCGCGAGGGCGTGCTGAAGAACATCGAGATCACCGCCGAGCACTTCCGGGCGTTATATAACAACCTGCCCTTCGAGCACTTCGTCTACGACGCGAAGAAGGTGAACCGCTTGCGGCAGTTCGCCGTGAGCAACACGGTGCAGATTCTCGTCATCAACATCGACGCCTTCCGCAAGAACTTCACCGGAGCGGAGACCGAGGAAGAGCGGAAGAAGAGCAACGTCTTCTACCGGGAGACCGACAAGCTGCCGGGCGGACATTCGCCCATGGAATTCGTCCAGGCCACCCGGCCCATCGTCATCATCGACGAGCCGCAGAGCGTCGACTCGACCGACAAGGCCCAGGAGGCCATTCGGGCACTCAACCCGCTCTGCACACTCCGTTACTCCGCCACCCACCGCAACCCGTACAACCTGGTCTACCGACTGGACCCGGTCCGGGCGTTCGAGCTTCGCTTGGTCAAGCAAATCGTCGTTGCCGAAACCAAGGCCTTCGGCGGAGCCAACGAGGCCTTCGTTCGCGTCGAGCAGATCGACTACAAGAAGGGCATCAAGGCGAAGCTTCGCCTGCACGAACAGCGGCCAGACGGTCCCAAGGAAGTGACCCGGACGGTCAAGAACGGCACCGACCTTTTCAGTGTGTCGAACGAACGGGCCTGCTACCAGGACGGCTTCGTCGTCGCCGAAATCAATGCCGAACCCGGCAACGAGTACATTCGTTTCAACAACGGCCGGGTGATGCGGCTTGGCGAGGAAGCCGGCGGCATGCGTGACGACGTGTGGCGGGCACAGATCAAGCACACCGTCAAGAAGCACCTTGAGAAGGAACTGCAACTCCGCGACCGGGGCGTCAAGGTCTTGAGCCTATTCTTCATCGACCGCGTGGCCAACTACCGCGACTATGACGAGTCGGGCCACCCGGTCCAGGGCAAGTTTGCGGAGGCCTTCGAGGCGGAATTGGCAGAGTTTTCCAAGGACACCCGGTACGCTGCACTGGAGTGGTTGAAGTTGCCGATGGGGCGGCTGCACAACGGCTACTTTGCCCAGGACAAGAAGGGCGTGCTCAAAGACACGCGAGGCGATACGCAGGCCGACGACGAGGTCTACAACCTGATCATGAAGGACAAGGAGCGGCTGCTCACCGAGGAAGAGCCGCTGCGGTTCATCTTCAGCCATTCGGCCCTTCGAGAAGGCTGGGACAACCCGAACGTCTTCCAGATTTGCACGCTCAACGAGACCCGCAGTGCCGTCAAGAAGCGGCAGGAGATCGGCCGCGGGCTCCGTTTGCCCGTTAACCAGGTGGGGCAGCGGGTGTTTGACGAGTCGATCAACAAGCTCTTCGTTATGGCCAACGAGAGCTACGAGGACTTCGCCCGTGCTTTGCAGACCGAGTATGAGGAAGAGTGCGGCGTCACCTTCGGCAAGGTACCGATTACGGCCCTGGCCAAGATCACCCACGTGGTGGACGGGGAAGAGAAACCCATCGGCCGCGAGACGGCCGAGGTTATCAAGAAGGCCCTGGTCGAGCAGAAGATGCTCGACGCCGAGGGTCGTATCCAGCCCAGCTTTGACCCGAAACGAAAAGACTTCAAGCTCGTCCTGCCCGAGCCGCAGAAGGAACTCGTGCCGGCCGTGGTGGACCTGCTGGCGTCGTACCAGATCGAGCGGCACATCCGCAAAGAGAAGGAGGAGGGCGTCAACCGGCTGAAGAAGGAAGTCACGCTCAGCCCCGAATTCACGGCCCTCTGGGACCGGATCAAGCCGAAGACTACGTATCGGGTCGAATTCGAGACGGATGTCCTCGTTGGGCGGGCCGTGGACGCCATCAAACGGATGGAGCGGATCGAGGCCCCGAAGATTCTGGTAAGGGCAGGCCAAGTGGCCCCGGAACGAGGCGGAGTGACGACCGCAGCCGTCAGTGTGGCCGAGGAACACGTTTCCACGGACCGCCTCCCCGTCCCCGACGTTCTGGCCTACCTGCAAAACGAAACCGAACTGACCCGCTCCACTCTGGTCCGAATCCTCAAGGAATCTGGCCGACTGGCGGAGTTCTTCATCGACCCCCAGCGGTTCATGGACGCCGTGGCCCACATCCTCAAGTACGAGCTGCACCGGCTGCTGGTAGACGGCATCAAGTACGAGAAAATCGACGGTAGCGGTTCCGAAGCTGAATGGGAAATGATGCTCTTCAAGAACGAGGAACTCATCAACTACCTGACGGCCTTGCAGGTCAACCATTCCGTTTACGAGTACGTCGTCTACGATTCAGAAGTCGAACGCGAATTCGCCCGCCGGCTGGACGAACGCGAGGACATCAGGCTCTTCGTCAAACTGCCAGCCTGGTTCGAGATCGACACGCCCGTCGGCAAGTACAACCCCGACTGGGCGGTCATGAAGCACGATGGCGACACCCTCTACCTGGTCCGGGAGACAAAGAGCACCAAGGACTTCCTGAAGCTCCGCACCAGCGAAGCCGACAAGGTGCGATGCGGGAAGAAGCATTTCGAGACCTTGGGCGTGCCCTTCGCGGTGGTCGTTTCGGCGGATGATGTGTAGCGGTTCATTCCGTCTCCAAGACTCGACGTTCCCACCAACACACCAAGCCAGAGAACGCTGCACTATGGCGAAAACAAAGCATTACCAGATCGTCTTTCGGGTCGAGTACGCTGCATCCATTTCAGTGGCCGACGACGTAACCCCTGAGCAGGCTATGCGGATGATCCCGCTACAAACTGAGGACATCCAAGAGACCGACGATTTCTTCTATCATCTCAACTTGGACGTCGACTCATACAAGCTCGTCCATTCCGAAGAAGGGCAAGATGCTATGTGATACCCGCCCCACCACCTAATCGCCAGAATCAACGGAGGCTGCCGATGTCAGAGAAATCGTCTATCAGCCGCGAGGAATACGAAGAGCGTGCCGAGAAGGCGTTGCAGGCGACGCAAGTCGCGTCGGACCTGTGGCCTTCACAGGGCAGTTGGGGAGCGTTTATCTACGGCGACGCTCCCGGCGGAATTGGTGGTGGTCTCGGTTGCTTCTGTTGGTTTGACAGGAAAGAGCAACTGCTGGAGTACGTCAAGACGCACCTGGTGTTCCTGAATCCCGGTCCGGCAACGATGGACCCGGCCAAGGTTGCGGCCAGTGTACAAGAGACGATTGAGCGAATTGAAACTGGGATGCTCGACATGAGGGCAGACCAAGCCCAGGTGAACTTACAGCTTCAGTCATTTTCTCAGATCGAGTGGTGGGGAAAGTTCTCCGAGTTGCTCGATGGCGACACGGAGTTTGCACGTCGAGTGCGGCAGTGGTTCCGTGGGAGTGATGATTCAGAAGCACCAGCACCGATCGTCCCAGAAGAAGAAGACCGCTTTGCTGAAGAGCTAAGATCGTATGGCGTCTAGCCCTTCATTGGTAAACCAAGCAGGACTCGTAGAGCCGGACTCTCGCGATGGGGAACGACGAATTCAACGCACTGGAAGCTGTGAAGCAGTTGGGGAACACAGCAGGCCGCGAACATCTGCGAACAACGTTGCTCGCCTCGATTGAGCTTGTCCCTATGATTGGAGGAGCCCTATCGACTCTTCTCGCCGATTATCTGCCCAATTGGAAGTTTGAGCGAGTGACGCAGTTCCTGGCGGACTTCGCTGCCGACGTTGAACACCTCAAGGCCCGAATTGACGAGAATGCAGCAACGACTTCAGAATTCGGCCTCCTGCTGGAGCACGTCCTTCAGCAAGTTAGCAGAACACCTGAAAGAGAGCAGGAGAAGTTCCGGGCTTATAGGGCTGTGCTCTTGAACTCATGCCTTCCTTCGACCTCGGATGAACTCGAACGGGCCTACTTCCTGGACTTAGTCGATCGGCTTCAGGAGGTTCACGTCGTAATCCTGTCACTTTTCCGCGATCAGTACGCGTTCGGACGGGCACACGATTCCGGGCCTGCCAAGAATCAAATCACAAGTAGCCTTCGCCAAACGATTGCAGCCTACTTGAGACCCCTGGAGATTTCTGATGAGCTTGTACAGAGTGCGATTGGAGACCTGGACTTCATGGGCATTCTGCCGGGACTGCACCAATCGCTTGGTACGATGATGTCGGCCCACGGTGCTGTCGAGTTGTCGAGTCGCTTGAGGGATTTCGGTCGACGTTTTGCGGATTTCCTCGCTTTGCCAATCCCAAACACAGACGAGGCCTGACGCCATAACCATGGATGCACAACAGTATCTGAATGAAGCAATGGAGTCGCGGCGGATTGTGAGATTCGCCCGCTGGCTGGATAGCGAGTGTACCGGACGCGGGCGTGGGCTAATTCTCGACCGTGACCAGTGCATTGCCGTGCTTATTGAAGACTGCGGAGTGCCGTCCACTACCCATGAAGGGCTCGCGGCTGGTGCGATCGTGCACTACTACGAGTCGCCAGACGCTCCGAGCGACCGATTCCGCGTTGTTGACCGACCAGCGTACGTAGAAAATCAGCATCGGTCCCAACGCCCTACGGACTGGCCTCCCTCCTGAATGTGCCAGAAAGCCGCAGTGAGTGCAGCGACGCGTTGTTCAATGAATCCCAGTAGACCTTTGGACGAGCTTCTGCGATAGGACAGTCAAAATGGGAAACAGCACATACAGCATTCAGTCTGGCTGGAAGGACCTTCTGACGGGGTATGCGGACAAGCACATGCCGGAGAGCCGCCTCAAGTCTCGCCTGAAAGGCGAAGGCGAGGCAAAGAGCATGCTCGCGGAGAAGTCCGGGCAGTTCACTGAGGACGACATTCGGGCCTTCCTCGCCGCCTTGAACACAGACTTCTGGAATGAAAAGGAACGCAAGGACCGCTTCATGCCCGCGTTCTACGGAAGCCTTGCAAACCAAATTGCCGGATCGCTGACTGCCTTCAATCACTGGACCGCAAAGCTTTGGCAGGCTGCGGAAGAAGACATTGATACGCTTCTTGATGAGTTGTGGCAGAAGAACGAGGTCGCCGGCAGCGGGACATCTCTTCCGACAGCCATCCTCTATCTTCGGGACCCGGACCGCTATGCGGTCTGGATCCCGGCCATGGAACATGGCGTGAAGGCGGTCATCCCAACGCTGCAACTGAAGAAACGTCGGACGGCTGCGGGCTATCGTGTTTTCAATGAGGCAGCGGAGGCGATTAGACAGCAGCTCGCACTGAAGCCGCAAGCAATGGACGTGGTGTTAACACTTGCTTCCAAAGAGGGCATCGCATCTGACAACAACACGTTCGAGACGCTCTTCAAAGAGTTCGTTGATAGCTTTGTTGACTCGAAGGAAGGTCAAGACCACCTTGGTGTTTACTTACCCCAAAGAGAGGAGGCCAAGAAGAGTTTTCAAGACATCTGCGAGATGGAGTCAACTGGTGAGCCGATAACGGACGCTGTATTGCTCAAGTTGTTGCCGTACACCGACACCGAGAGCAATCGGGCAAAAGGTGCTTGGATCCATGTGGCACCAACGGTCACCGGAAACGTGAAGCAGTGGTTTGAGTCGGCTGGATGGACAAAGGCGGAAGACTGGCCCGAGGTCTCGAAGACAATCCTGGGTTTTGTGAAGCGATCTCTTGGCAACCCCGCCGCAATTGCAGAACACTGCAAGTGGTTTGCCAACACGGTCCCTTCAAAGGGCTTCCAGATGGGCATGCTGTCGCCGATCTTGAACGCTCTGAACCCGGACGCGTTCAGCATCATCAACAACAAACCTCGTTGCACCCTGAGCTACTTAACGGGCAAGGAGTTTGACAACAACCTTCAATCCTATTCAGAACTAAACAAGCTCACTCTTGATTTCTTGGCAAAACACAGCGACACACTCAGTGAGGTTGCCCAGGGCATAGCTTTGCCCGGTGACGTGTTCGACATGTTCTGTCATTGGCTTGTCGCAATCCGCAAGTTCAATTTCACGGAAGCCAAAGTCTTCAAAATCGCTCCCGGCCGCCAAGCTGAATACTGGGAAGAATGTCGGGACAACGGCTACATTTCCATCGGTTGGGACGAGCTTGGCGACTTGAGCGGAATCTCCAAGGAAGAATTTGAACGGCGTCGAGACGCGGCTGTTGCGACACACAGCGAGTGGACTAAGTCCGGATTGGGTCAGGCATGGAGATTCTCTCGTATTCGGGAAGGCGACCGAATCATTGCCAATAGTGGAAAAACGAAGATTCTTGGATTCGGAAGAGTAATCGGTCCGTACTATTTTGTCCCGAACACACATTTCGGCCATCGCCTCCCGGTAATGTGGGATGACGTAGCCCCTCGCAAGGTCAATGAGCCAAGCTGGTCAGGAACACTTCAGAAGGTAAGTCCAGAACGTTTCGAAGAACTCAGACAATCGGAACTGGATGAAGACGGCGGCAAGAAGGAAACCATCGAGCTAAATCCAGAGTATTCTGTGGAGGAACTGGCGGACGATACCGGCTTTCCTTTGGAGAGGGTTGAGCGATGGCTGAGTGCTCTCGACCGAAAAAAGCAGGCCGTGTTCTACGGGCCGCCGGGAACCGGGAAGACCTTCCTCGCAGACAAGATAGGAAAACATCTTATCGGAGGAACAGACGGCTTCATGCAAGTCGTCCAGTTCCACCCCGAGTATGCGTATCAGGAGTTCATGCAGGGAATTCGCCCAGCCACAGGAGACGACGGGAGTCTGCAATTCAAGAACACGCCGGGTGTCTTTCTGAAGTTCTGTGCCAAGGCGGAAGTATGCAGAGGACGCTGTATCCTCGTCGTCGACGAGATCAACCGTGCCAATTTATCTCGTGTCTTCGGAGAACTGATGTATTTGTTGGAGTATCGGAACGAGACGGTGGAACTGGCTGGCGGTGGCCATTTCAGCATTCCGGAGAATGTTCGTATCATCGGGACGATGAACACCGCGGACCGTTCCATTGCGTTGGTGGACTACGCTCTACGTCGACGGTTTGCCTTCATGCGGCTTTCACCCGATTATGAGGTACTCACAAAGTCGCACGCGGATGCGAGCTTCGACGTTTCTGGATTGATAGACGTGCTTAAGGAACTCAACCTTCAAATTGGGGACCCGCACTACGAGGTTGGTATTTCGTTCTTCTTGGTAGACAACCTTGAAGACGAAATCGAAGACATCTGGCGAATGGAGATTGAGCCGTATCTGGAGGAGTACTTTTTCGACAATCTGTCGAAGGCTGAGCAATTCGCCTGGGACAACGTCAAGGAGAAGATCCTCGGATGATCACCAAGACCATCGAGCTTGAGGAGTATTCGCCGACTTCCCTTCCCGCGGAAGCTCTGCCGCAGCACCTCGGGAAGCTTCTCTGGTCGAGGTACGGACAGAAGATCCAAATTGAGCCTCCGACTTTTAAGACTGACAACCAGTGGCGAATAACACCGCAGGGATGGGCGGGACACATTCCAGTAGATGACGGATACCAGCTTTTCATCAAGCCCAAAGTCGAATTGGGAAACCTCTTTCGTATGCTGGAGTATGCGTACAAACTCCAGTTCTTGGCTACCGGTGAAATGGTAGGAGCTGAGTCTCTGAAGAATTTCTATGAACGTTTGGCTAGAATCTTGGCGTTGCGTGTCCTTGACAGAAGCCGAAAGGGACTCTACCGAGAATACGCCTGTCGCTCGCAACGATTACCCTTCCTTCGAGGCAAAGTTGTCTTGGAATCGATGCTCCGCACTCCCTGCGAGACATTCCTTGACTGCGACTACCATGAAAACACGGCCGATATCGAAGACAACCAGATTCTGGCATGGACACTCTACTGTATCGCTCGCAGCCATCTGTGCGGCGAAGAGGTTACAAGACTTGTTCGCAGAGCGTTTCGTGCAATACAAGGCTTCGCGGAGCTGAGACACTGCTCGGCCCGGCTATGTGTGGGCCGCTCTTACAGCCGCCTGAATGAAGATTACCGGTCGCTTCACGCATTGTGCAGGTTCTTCCTCGACCACTCTGGCCCCAGCCATGAGCAAGGCGGATACCAAATGCTGCCGTTTCTCATAGATATGGCCCGGCTCTATGAGATGTTTGTCGCGGAATGGTTGCGTCAGCACCTCCCTTATCACATCATCCTGAAAGACCAGGCCGCTTTCGGCATTGGCAGCGTGAATATCGTAGAGTTTCGAATTGATTTGCTCTTGATTGACCGAGCAACAGGCCGTCGCTTGTGCCTGATCGACACGAAGTACAAGACGCCGTCTGGCCCAAGTTCTGGTGACCTGGAGCAAGTGATCGCCTATGCCAAGGCACTTGGCTGCCCAGAAGCAGTGCTAGTCTATCCGCAGATTCTCTCGAAGCCCTTCAACCACCTGGTTGGAGGCGATATTCATGTTTGGACATCCACCTTCGGACTTGCTGATGACCTGGAGAAGCAAGGGCACGTGTTTATGTCCACGCTTCTCGCGAGTGTAGCGTCGTCAGATGCTGAAAGTGACCGTTAGCGTCTTTCATCGCACGACGCCGGTCGTCCCGGTGACTGCCAGCTGATGCATCCCTTCTCCAGTTCTGCGCTGTGCTTCAATGTAGGCGGCTTGTGTAACACGCTTCTCACATACTTTCGTCCCCCCTGTTGGAAAGTAGTCAGCAGCTTGACAGGTTCCTCGCTAACCAATGGCCGTTGGATTGCTCTCCTCTGTTGTCTTTTCGTGTCCTTCCGGCAAGCCTGCATAAGGCGATCGGCGGCCTCTGCAGCCGGATGGTTTGGCGATCGCGAGCGTCACAGGTGCCTGCGGCCGGATGGTTTGGCGATCACGAGCGTCACAGGTGCCTGCGGCCGGACGGCGGGCGAGGGAACCTGGGCGGACTCTGAGGGGGGCGAGAGAATTGGCGGCGGGTGATTATGACGTGGCTGCCTTGGATCTCCGGCGTAGCGTCCGAAGCTCGTCTTCGCAGATGAACCCCACGCGGTCGTTCTCAAGCATTTCGGAACACCACGTGAATACTTCGGTTGGCGGCAGATTGCTCTTCTTGAGCGGGTTGATGACCACCCTGAGGCACTCTTCAATGTCTTCGGTCATCAAGCCTTCGTCGCTCGCTTCGACTTGATAGCTTCCTTCCTTCATCAGTTCCAGCGACAATTCCATCGCCAGCTGCAACTGTCCCAGATCGATCAGGCGACTCAGATTGCGTTTCACCTCGTTGTAGGCTTCGTAGTCGTAGTCGAAATTGTAGTTGATGTCCCGTTCGTCGAAAGCGGTCGCGTCCGCGATCGCGTGACGTGTCGCTGCCGCAATTTCTTTTGCCGGGGCTGCCACCTCGAATTGCGCCGTGAGCCGACGGAGAATCTTGCGATCGTCTCTCGCCAGCTCCACGAGGGCGGTAACCAGGTCTTCCTTCTTGCGCTTCATCAACGCCTTGCGAAGCCTTTCTGCAGAATCGGTCTTCACCGCTTTGGGGACCTTCTTCAACCTGCGTTTGGGCATGCCTCTATTCCCTTGCGGTTATGCTGCTTCAATGTTTCCCGATAGTTCCAGGGCATCCAGTCCTGTGGGGTGGCGGCCAAGGCCGAGGCATGCCTCTGAAGCTCGGTCAGGTAATCGAACGGATTGGCCTCGCAGAGCTGGCAGGTGTAGATCAGGCTCATGAAGGTATCGCCAACCAGGGCGCCCTTCTCGGTCTTGTAGAACAGGGCGTTCTTGCGATGGAGAATCGCCTTCTTCAGGGCCCGTTCGCAGATATTATTGTCCAGCGGAGCCCCGGCCTTGCGAAGGAAGAGCGTCAACTTCTCCCAATGTCGGAGCAGGTACGAGATGGCACCGCCGAGCGCCGAATTGGGCTCCACCAAGTGTTCCTCAAACTGCCGGGTGAGCCAGATTCGCAGCTCCTCCATCACCGGCCCGCTCTCAGCCTGATGGAACTGCCGGCGTGCTTCCGGCGACAGAGTTCGCTCCCGAGCGATCGCGTCGTTGCGATAGACCACCTTGAGAGATTCCAGGACGTAACGGCACGGCTCAGGAAAGCGGTCTGCCACTTCGACGAACTGCCGCCGTCCGTGGGCCAGGCAGTTGGCCAGAATCGTCTCCAACTCGGCCGGCAGATTTCGCGACAAGGCGTCGCACATCTGGATCGGCGGATCGAGAGTCTGGGCTCGCTGAGCCAGCACCTTGGAAAGGTTCTCGCCGGCGTGCTTGCGACCGCTGAAGAACAGCGCGATCTGACGGCCCTCATGAGTCGACACGATGCCCGAGGTGAACAACCCTCGACGCCCAGATTCCTTTTTGCCAGCGGTGTCCTGTCCAAAGCCTTCAGCCAGCGCGGCTTGCTGTCCGCGCTTGCCCATCCGCTCCAGAATCCTGACGGTCGTATCGTCGTTGTAGAGCACCTCCCCCTGAGCCGCCTGCCGGATCAGTTCAGCGTAGGCCGGCTCGATGAGTTGGAACGCGTCGTCAACAATCTCCCATTGAGTCGAGGCCGGCAAGGGAATCCCCAGACTCCCCTGCAGGCCTTCCTGGCGGTTGAATGGGCACCCCGTACCGTATTTCAACAGGCCGATCATGCTGGAGACCGTGGCGTCGTATTTCTCCGTGCCGACACCCTCGGGCGGCCGAGCCGTAAACACCGCGTCGCAGAGACCGCAACGCAATCTCTGGAGCCAGTAAACCTTGGCCCCCACGGGAGCCTGGCCCACAAGCCGGACCAGCACTCCAGGCTTGGCCTGTTCGTAGAGCGTCCCTTCAACGCACTCCGGACACGGATCGCCTGGCCGGAGGCATTCGTGAGGCACTTTGATCTGCTCGCCGCCGTGGTAAGCGTCGGCCCCGTTGCGACCGTGGCCTTTGGGCGGCGGCCTGGAGCCCTCCTTCGAACCGTCCTCCTCTGACGACTCGGAACCAGCGTCGTCCCCAGAAGATGACGCCGTCGCTCCATTGGCCTTGTCACGAAGCACCGTCTCGGTCTTCTCGGTCCGTGCCCCGAAGAGCAGTTTTCGCAGACGGTGGATCGTCGTGTTCTTGTCGCCTACCAACTCGGCGATATAGGCGTAGGACTCGATCACCGCCTTGATCGTCTCGTAGTCTTCTTCGTCGAGAGCCGACTCGGCGCGGTCGAGAACGCTCTCCAACTTCTTCGTGTTCAAATCGATGACCTTCGGTTCTGTCCGCTTCATGGCATCCTTGCCCGCGATGCGGCAACGAGTCCGTGGAGTGACCGCTATATCGTCATCCCTGACGACGCAACCTCGATTCAACACTCTCGCTCATGGGCCGCAAGATAACACGAACGCTCCCAAAAGATAAGATCGATTTGTGGTGTCCAGTCATCAGCCTCCCGGCCCAACTGCCCGCCACACCGGGACCGCCTGCGTCCTGGTCGGATTACCCGCCGAGAGGAGAACCTGCAACTGATGGGCGGTGAGCGTTGTGGCGACTTCCGTCGAACTGCGCCCGGCTGGCCACCAAGGAAACCGCCCGCTCGAAAGACGCTTGTGACAGAGCCAAAATCCCTGGCCGTCGTAGATCAATGCCTTGATCGCGGTTGCCTGCCGGTTGCGAAACACGAAGACCCAGCCGCAGAACGGATCCTGCTTGAGCGTCTCCTGACAGAGCCGCGCCAAGCCATCAATCCCCTTGCGAAAGTCGGCCGGCTCGATCGCCACCAGCATCCGCATTTGAGGCGTGATCTGGATCATGACGGGACGCCCCAAAAGCTCCCGCTCAACGCAACCAGATCCGGAGCCTCCACACCCTTCAGATGCACTCGCATCTTCGCTCCACTGTCATCCTCCAATTCCACGAGGCACTCGACGGAACCTGCCGACAACGGGCCGGCCAATTCGACAAAGGTGGCCACGTCGCCCTTGGCTGGCATGCCGGCAGAAGAGCCGGCTTCCTCAACCCGCTTCTTCAGGCCGTAGTAATCGATCCGTAGTGCCTTGGCCGCCCGGTGGACCCCGTGCCTCTCTGCCGCCTTCACCGCCGCCTGCCACAACGCTGCCGGAATCCTCGTTCGCACCGTCCGATTCCGACGCCAAGCCTCGAACCGCCGCCGAACGCTTTCAAGCTCTACTGGTAGCCCGCGTTTCTTCCTCGTACCCATCGGCCGTCCTCCACGTAAGGTTCTCCCCCTGACAGCCAACGATACCAGACCCCTCAAAAAGATTCATGCACGCTTGCCGGAAGGACACGTCTTTTCCACGGCTGTCCACAACATGCCAACTCCCTCGTCAGCAGAACCGCTTGATTCGGACAGATTGTCTCACGCCGTCTGTTTGCCTTGAAGGAAGAGATCACGGACGCTGCTCCAGACCTGGGAGCCTCAGTCTACTCCGACCTCCTGCAAGCGGCGATGGACTCGGTCGACTGGCAAGAAATTGCCGACAACCTCATCGAAAGCCTGGACGAGTAAGCCGCAGAAGCCGACGCAAGTCGGCTCTATCTCGCGGCTGGCCGGCAGTTCCCCGTTCGTTCTCATGCGTGCCCACATTTGTCAGTCCATACGATTGACTCAAACGGCCTCACTATTCGCCGCCGATATCGCAACACGCCGTAGTCAAGTGTGTCCAGCCCCGCAGCTTTGCGTGACTGATTCACCAGTCGCAGTATGCGAAGGATTTGCTGTCGAACCGGGGCATACGGTTCGTATGGTACGTGGTAGAGGTCGTCGGCCAGTTCTGAGGCGGTGCGTCGCTGGGCGATGTCCAGAAAATAGGCAAGCAAGTCTCGATAGGAGTCCTCGTCGATACGAACCCGGACTCGATACTTGCCGTCCGGGATGGCTCGACTTGCGGGCGTAGCCTTCTTCTTGAAGTTGCCGCGTTTCACGCTGATCGAGTACCCAGCGAACTTGATTGGTGCCTCGCGGGCATCCCGGATATTCTCCCCCTCATCATCGTAGAAAGGATGATGACCGTGTGTGGCCAGGAGCAGGAATTGTTGTCGGAATCTGAGGTAGTGGACATTTGCAATGCCAACCTGCTTTCGCCTCGCTCGTGACTGCCGAGAAAGACCAATGCCATACTTCGCGAGTAGTTTCTCGTCGACTGCCTGGAAGTCCTTGTGCTTCGGAATCCAGCCCGAGACATAGAACCAATATCCGTGCGGCAGATAACAACTGGCCAGTTGCTGGACGAATCCAGGGATCGATGCGGCTTCACAGCGGTACTTCATGCTCCTCCTTGTGTATTGTTATTCGTGAATGTGTGGGGCTATTACCGGCTAGCCCCAGGCCGTCTAGCTGCAATTATCAACCTTGTCCGTAGCGACCTGCGAAATGAGCAGAACCGTCGCGAGTCGCTACGCCAACCTCTCATCGAACCGCATACCTCTCAAACAACCTGAGCGAGCCTCCATGAATCGCGGTCTCACTACTGTATTCCAAGTAGGAGTCCTCTCAATTCATAGTTGTTCCGCTCGCAAAACCGCGTGACAGAAACCGTCGTACACAAGGTGCACGAGTGGCGTCCATCGCCAATTCGCCGCCACCGGCGACCGTTTCTCCCGAAACAGTCGCCGGTGACCGCATCGCACTCAACCAAGAACCTTTTCAGTGCGAACGCCGATAATGTCTCCCACGGCAAGCCAAAGTCGGCATCACCGGTGAATCGGCGTCGGCACCAAAAGGCGGCGGAGCTACTGCTCTCACCGCCCGACCTTCCGATCGGCCGCAGTCATAATGACTTGGCCAGTCAGCCCTTTCGTCGTGGCTCATGTGCCCGGCACCACCCGTAACACGCCAACGGGCCGCGACTGCCTTGCCGCGACCACGCTCAGGTCCGCTCGAAGCTCCCGCTACGAGTTTCCCCGACTTCTAATCAGGCCACACTCCCAGACTTCAGAGTTTGAATCACCGCCGCGACCAAACGACGGCACCGGGAACCACCCCGGCATCTGAAGCCCTTCCTGCATTAGTCATACTCATCATCGCTCGGTTCACGTGACTAGCGAGTTCTACCTCGCGGGCACTGGCCGTATGTCCGGACTTCCGCCACGGCATAGTTTCGCGAATCGCCCAGAACGGCCGAATTCGCATTTCTGGGGGCAGAACACAGAAGCTCCCCCGTACCCCTCAGCCAGCACTTTTCCTGACCGTCACGGATTTTGGGGAGGGTGATGTTGGTATCCACCGAGAGAAGCGGAGACCAGGAGGTTTTGGAGCCAGTTTTCATGGTAACGGTGTTGGTTGAGGCGTTCGGCCGGGCTTTGC
>JAAYAY010000169.1 GCA_012719125.1 Planctomycetaceae bacterium
ACCAATGCCCCATGACGAGCGACCAAGAACACCCTTTACGAAACGAGGTTTCATGATGACCAGCCGAAAGACGATCCAGACGTTGCGGGACAGGAACCAATCGAAGAAGCTGCGGAGCCGAGATCGCGGGCGGAAACTGCTGCTTGAGATGCTGGAGGATCGGCGGCTGCTGGCGAGCCTATGGGTCAACGACAACTGGAACTTGGTCGCAGATAACGGAACCGTAGGCGTCCTGGATGCGAACGATGTGATCGACAACCTGAATGATCACAACCCGGCGACAGTCACCAAGATCATCGGCACGGACCTTGTTTTCGGCACGGTTACGACGGGCACGGTTACGGGCGCGCTTCCGGGTGGAACTACGATCCAGTCCGCCGTCACGGCCGCCTCGTCGCCCGATACAATCAACGTGCTGGAAGGCGCGTACACGGGCGCTGTCTATTTGGATAGCACGAAGACCAACGTGACGCTGCAGTCCTCCGGCGGGGCAGGTGCCACAGCTATCACCGGCCCCTTCATCAACATGTCCGTGGGAGGTGGGAGTCGACGTGCGCTCGTTGGGATCGACGCCAACGGTGCGACCATCGATGGTTTCACCATCAACTGCGACTCCTCGACGACGCAGAAGAATGTCATGTATGTCGCCGGGAGCAGCGTTCAGATTCTCAACAACACCGTCACGGCAGCGGCGCCGGGCAGCAGTAATCCCAGTAATCCAGACTACGGTATTCTCGTCGCGCACGCTAACGCTCTCACCCCCGCAACGGGCGTCACGATCTCTGGGAATACCGTTCATGGTTTCTCCGGTGGCACCGCGATCATGTTCGGCGGGACCTACTATGCACAGAACGGGACCGCGCAGAACAACACCGTATACAACAACGCCCAGTATGGCATCGCAGTGGACCGTGCTCCGAACACCACCGTCGTCAACAACAACGTTTACGGCAACATATCGGCGGGCATCTACATCCGGAACAGCGGCACCCGTTCCGTAGCGGGCACCGTCGTCGAGTTGAACAACGTGCATGACAATCCCGGATCGGGAGTCAGACTCAACGGCAGCGGCGTGGCAATTTCAGGCGTGACAGTCCAGCAAAACGCGGTCACCACGAACACCACGGGCATTTCCGTGGAGGGAATACTGGGCACCGGCGTCGCAGCCAACAACAACATCATCGCGAGCAACACCACGGGCGTTTCCAACGCTACCACAACCGTTTTCGACGCCCAGAACAACTGGTGGGGCACGGTCAACGGCCCTTCGGACCCCCTCGGCACGCTAGAGATGCCCGAGAATCCGGGCGCCACCGTTGCCCAGATGCTGAACGCTGTTCCTGCCGTTGGGTTAGGCAACGCTGTGACGGAAAACGTCGACTACTATCCCTGGCTCTTGCCCACCCCGGTCTGGGTGGACGACGATTGGGCCGGGACAACGCCGGGCTCGGACCCCGACGGAGGCGGCCTCGCCACCGCTTTCGGCTTCGACGCCTTCGACACGATCACCAACGCCCTTGCGGCCGTCGCAGATCCCGGCACGATGTATGTGCTGAACGGAACCTACGGGGAAACCCTCGACGCGACCGGCAAAGTCTTGACGGTGAATGCCGGATCGACCAGCGCCGCATTGGCGACTGCCGGCCAGGTGACCGTCAGTGGCCTGACCTTGGACAACGCCGTCAACCCGGACACGCTGGAGATCGACCTGAACGGGACGCTCTCCACGGATTTCGACCAATGGTCGGTCGGGGGTGCTGTAGCGCTGGGCTCAGCGAACCTGAGCCTCACGCTCGGGTTCGCGCCGTCCCCGGGCGATTCCTTTAAGATCATCGACAAAACGGTCGCTGGCGCGGTTGGAGGGACGTTCAATTTGCTGCCCGAAGGCAAAGTGTTCAGCGCGGGGGGCTACACCTTCCAGATCACCTACCAGGGCGGCGACGGCAACGATGTGGTGCTCACGACGCTCGATGCCGCCAACCCGGTTCTTAACGGAACTCCCGCCGGCGATTATTTCTACGTCCAAATCAGCGGTTCGAATTTGGAAGTGTACCAAGATACGAGCACGACGCCGATCACCAAGATCCTGGACGTCGTCTTCACGAGCCTCCAATCGTTGACGATCAACGGCTTAGCGGCCACCGACCGGTTGACCGTGAACTTCTCGCCGTCGAGTCCGATTCCCCCGAACGGGATCACGTTCGACGCCGGGGCGGATGGTGCCGGTATCAGTCTATTGGGCAACGGCAACACCGCGGTCTACACTCCGGACGCAAGCACGACCGGCAAAGGAAGCGTCGTCGTCGACGGGCGTACCATCGCGTTCGATGGTCTGCAACCACTGGATATCAGCGGCATGGCCTCCGCCACCATCACGCCGCCGCTGGCGGGCGCCAACGATACGCTGACTCTGACCGATGGCCTCGCCTTCTTCACCCCCGCGACCAATGCGATTCGGGTCACGGGCACGACCGGCGATCCGACGAAGGGTGACGGGTTCGGGACGCCCATCGAGACCGTTGCCTTCTTCAACAACAATCTCGTCGTGGTTGACACGACGGTGCTCGACGGCGCCGACACGATCACGATTGCCAGCGCCAATCTGTCCCACGCGAACGATCGTCTGAAGATCGAAACCGGTTCTGGCTCGGACGACGTGACGATCAACGGCGCGGCCACGTTCCTCGGCGACGGCGGGGCCCTGGTCGATATCGAAATCGATACGCAGGCCATTGCCTTCAACGGCGGCACGCTCACCTCGTCGGGCGGCACGGTCGATCTGGACGCCAACAACGGCGCGATCACCAACCTGGATGGGACCGTGGACGTCGTGACCGCCACGTTGAGCGCGGCGGCCGGCACGGGCATCGACCTGGACACGACGGTGACGACGGTCAGCGCCGGTGTCACCGGCAACGGCGGGATCCTGATCGACGAGTCGGACGGCGTGACCTTGACCAGCGTCACGACCAACAACGGGTCGATCACGGTGAATGCGGGTGGCACGATTGTCGCGACGTACGTCGCGTCGCTGACTGACGCCGACGCCAACGACATCAGTCTGACTGCAAGCGGAGCCGCCTCGAACATCAACGTCACGACCATCAACGCCGGGG
>JAAYAY010000170.1 GCA_012719125.1 Planctomycetaceae bacterium
GCCAACAGGTGCGGCTCGTCCATGACGAACGAAGCGAACCGTCCCTGCCAGAGATAGCCCCGCCACTTCTCGCGGAAATTGATGCGCCGCGTATAACGGCGATGCGCTTCGCCGAGGGCGCGCCGCAAGCCGTCCTCGGTTTGCGGCACCGCGATCAAGTGCGTGTGGTTCGGCATGAGGCAATAGGCCCAGATTTCGACCCCCTGCTCCCCGCACCACTCGGCCATCAGATCCAGGTGGGCCACATAGTCGTCGTCGCAAAAGAACGTCTGCTGTCGGCGGTTACCGCGCTGCGTGATGTGATGCGGCATCCCAGGAACAACCAGCCTCGCCAATCTTGCCATGCCCGGAAGCTATCAGTTCGCCTTCGATCTGTCAATAGTTAGGTATTGTGTCCCCAATTATCGCGCAATCGGGTCATCTGATTCCTGCTACGATTGTCGGGATGACAAACTGCTTATTCACCCAGTAGTGCACGTGCTCCTTCGCCAAGCCTAGGAGGAAGTGCCCGCCCTCAGTCGAAGGGAAAGGCGATTGGGTCCCCTCCTGACAGTGGAGCCGCGACATAGATGGGCTCCCTATTGGCCTTGTAAGCCTCCACGGCGTCTTTCGTTACGAGAGGAAGGATGTGGATGAAGTACTCACCCTTCTCGCGAGATCTGAGCACGATATAGGCCGGGTCCACCGTTCGACGTTCCCGCGCGCCTTCAACGGCCTCAACGACCAACAGTTTTCCATAGATATTCCCGGTCATGCTATCCGCTTTTCGACTACCTGGAATGTAATACGCGGCCTCTCCGCTGTTCTCGTAATCTAGGGGAGGACTTTTGACGAGCTTCACTTCAGCCAGCGGCATGTCAAATAGTTCTTGCATCAAGCGTTCCTCACCGTCCCAACTGCCAGTCCGATTCAGGCCCGACGCCTCCCACCAGAGTATCTTGCGAAGGTCCCGGATGCTCTTCTTCCGGTGAGCGCGCTCATAGCGTTCGACAAGCTCCTCAATTGAGGCGGCGCCTCTCTGAGAACCGGGCGCCATGAAGTGTAAACCAGCAACCAGCACGACGCCACAAATAACAATCACGATCGCCCGCGTTCGCGCGGAAGCCGCCTTCCAGTGCGCCTGCAAATGCCACAAGACATCGCGAACACTTTTCATTTCACTTCAGAGCGATTGAACAGGGACGAACGTCAATGCACGAGCTCAAAGTTCTAAGCTGGACGTACCGAGCGGCGCGGCAACGTACTTGGGCTCTGTGTTGTTTTGGTACGCATCCAGTGCGTCTCGCGTGACCAATCTATCGTTATAGATGAAGCAGGGCCCCCCGCCTTGGGGTTGCAGCACGATGTACCCCGGATCAATGATCCGCGGTTCTTGCCCTTCCGGCGCATCCGCCACCAACAGCAGCTTGCCATGAACCCAGCCGTGCATTGAAACCAACTTGCGTCTTGGTCCTGGGATATAGTAGATGGCCTCGCTGCCGCGCTCGGGATCAGGGGGCGGGGCGGCGACATACCTCACCTCGGCCAGCGGCACTTCGAAAACCTCGAGCATCAAGCTCTCAACACTATTAAGGCGCCCGGCCCAGAAAGGCCGAACGGCCTCCAACCAAAGAATCTTGCGAAGCTGGCGGATGCTCTTCCGCTCGTGCGCTCTCTCATACCTCTCGATCAGTTCCTCCACTGTTTGGGCGCCACGCGACGACTGCCCGCAGCCTCGCAAGCCGACCGAAAGAACGAAGAGACACGCGACAAGTAGAACGATACGCGTGCGAAGACTGATCGTCGTCCAATAATGAGTCAACTGATCGGTGATGTCGCGCAATCGGGTCATCTGATTCCTGCTACGATTATCGGGATGACAAACTGTTTATTCACCCAGTAGTGCACGTGCTCCAACACCAAGCCTAGGAGGAAGTGCCCGGGTTCAGTCAACTTCATTTTCCCGGTCATATCGTGGCGCGCGTCTGCGTTGACACGAATCGCCGACTCTTCCCAAGTCTTGTCCCAAAGGGCCGTTGCGGGAGTAAGCGACGGGTGGGCGTTGAGCCATGTGACCGGGTCGTAGTTGGAATAGATGTCGATCCAGTCGCCGGTGACCGCCGACGGCTTGCTGACGTCCCCCTTCAAGGGCGAACCCAGGGTGTGAGGTGGCTCCAGTTTGACAGACACTCCAAGTGCTTATTCCAGCCGTTATACTGGGGAGCAAAGGAGTGTGTCATGACAAGGAAATCGAGCCGGGGGAAGGGTCGTTCTGGGCGTCGTTTCTA
>JAAYAY010000171.1 GCA_012719125.1 Planctomycetaceae bacterium
AACGATTATCAACGCTACCCGTACGCGCTATCGAAGCCCCGAATCGTCGATCAGCTCTCCTCTGACCCCGCCACCCCCTCAACTAGCCCGTTGCAGAACCACTCGATTTATGCAACAGTTGGGTACATGGCGGAAATCGACGCCGGGTATCCGGTGATCATCCACACCTATGGACACATGATGACGGGCGTCGGCTACGACCAAGCGACGCAGACCGTGTACCTCCACAATACCTGGGACAACACGCTGGCCAGCATGACCTGGGGCGGAACATACGCATCCAAAAGCATGCGAATGGTCAGCGTGATCCATCTCGAGCCGCCCGACGCCACCTACGACTGGGGCGACGCGCCCGACCCCGGATATCCCACGCTAGCCGCCTCGGGCGGCGCCAAACACTTGAGGGTCCCGACGGGGCCGTTCCTCGGCACCGTGCCCGACGCAGAATCCGATGGGCAACTCAATGACGACCTGGACGGTCACGACGACGAGGACGGTGTGAGGTTCATGACGCCGCTGGCCGCAGGAGCTGCGGCGAGTGTGAACGTGATCGCCAGCGACCCAGGTTTCCTCAACGCCTGGCTGGACTTCAACGACGACGGCGACTGGACCGATCCGGGCGAGCAGATCCTCACGGACGCCGTCGTGACGGTGGGCGCTAACGCACTCAGTTTTTCCGTTCCTTCAACGGCAACGGCCACCGGCGAGACGTTTGCGCGATTCCGCCTCAGCACTGCAACGGGGCTCGGTCCCGGCGGCACGGCGCCAGACGGTGAGGTAGAAGACTACGCGGTCTCGATCAGCGACCAGCTCGGAACGATCGAGGGCACCCAGTGGCTCGATCTCGACGCCGACGGCGTCCATGACGCGGAGGAACCCGGGCTTGCCGGCGTGCAGATCTTTCTCGACGCCAACGACAACGGCGCCTACGATTCGGGCGAGCGGATCACGACCACCGGCTCGGACGGGAGCTACTGCTTCACCGGCGTGGCACCGGGAGTCCAGATCGTGCGAGAGGTGGTGTCGGCCGGCGCAACACAGACCTATCCCGGTCCCGATGCAGGAAGCTATATCGGCACGGCCTATCGGAGCGGAACAGGCAGCGTGGAAGTCACCCGCGTCGACGCCGCCACGGGACAGGTCACGCGATCGGGTGTGCTCCTCAACGTACTGCTGCAAGGCATGGTAGTCACCAACGACGGTCGGATCTTCGGCCTCAACGTGGACAACGACAATCTTTACGAGGTGGATCCGCAAACGCTGCAGGTGAACCTCGTCGGCCGGACGAGATGTCATCTCCATCAGGCAATGGCGTACGATCGCCAGACCGACACGATTTATGGCATCGGACGGACCGTGACCGGCGGTCGCAGGTTCCTGTTCATTTACGATCGCGAGACAGGTGTCCCCATTCCACTCGATGACGGCAGTTCGATCGTGGCGGGGATCCACGCAGCCGCCTGGGACGAAGCCAATCAGAGGATGATCGGCTTCGACGACGACGTTGACAAATTCTATGCGTTCGATTCGGCGGGCGTCGCCACGTATCTATCGACGTCGGCGATTGCTATCAAGGGCCGTTCCATGGCCCACAACGGCACGAGCGTGGTGATGCAGCCCACCGGAGCCGACGGCAACACGACGCTTGCGTTCTTCGACCCCGACACGGGCACGGAAGTAGCCCCGCGATTGGTGATGTCGGAAGCGGCCGCCATGGAGAGCCTCGAATTCCTGCCCGGCACGCCTTACGGGCATCGCGTGTACGTTGAGGCGGGCGAGACGGAGAGCGGGCTGGATTTCGGCGTCGACGCCCCCGGCACGGGTGAGATTCGCGGCACCAAGTGGCATGACCTCAATGAAAACGACGCACAGGATCCGGATGAGCCGGGTTTGGAGGGCTGGACCGTCTTCCTCGACACCAACAACAACGGATTGTTCGACGTGGGCGAACTGTCTGCAGTGACGGACGCAAACGGTGATTATCTGTTTGCCGGTCTTCCGCAAGGGGCACAGTATCGAGTGGTCGAGATGGCCCAACCCGGCTGGTACCAGACCTCACCCGAGATTCCGCTGGAAGCCCCGGCCCAGGCGATCGCCTTGGAGGCCAACGACCTGGTCTTCGATCCGTACCGAAACATCCTCTACGGCACCGCCAACGGTCATGTGCTCCGATACGATCTGAGAGCGCAGACGTTGCTGTCCCCGCTCACGGTCGGCAACCAGGAGATCTTCGGCGCCGATATCACGCCAGACGGACAATACTTGTATGTGGCGGGCGGTGTCGACGCCGAGTGCCAGATTGCCAAGATCCATCTCGATACAGGAATCGTTACTCCCATCCCCTATACGCCGCAGTCCGCTGAAGGCCGTCCATGGGATATCGTTGTAACGTCGGCAGGTTACGCGATCTTCACAACACGGTTCGGCTCTTCAGGGTGGAATCCCTTGCGGCACGTCAGTCTGACGGATGATTCGGTAGTTGTCGTGGACGCCGAACTGGGCAGCGCAAACGGCATGGTCCGCCAGGACACGCGACTCGTACGAAGCGAGGATTACGATGTCGTCTATTTCGCTGAGGCGAACATCTCTTCCGGCCCCACGTTCGTCTACGACGCGTTTGCCGACAAGTATGTCGGCCAGCGCAACTTGAACTCGTTTGTTACCGGGCTTCCCATTGCCCTTGATCGCGACGGAGAACTTGCGGCCGTCAACACAAATGCCGCTCAGATCTACGATAGTGCGTTGCTTCCCGTTCATGCCAACCTGGGCAGTCCGTTGTGGGACGGAGGCATCGCTTTTGATCCGGTTCGCGATCGATTCTACTATGTCGATGAAGATGCAGACTGCATCCGCGCGTACGACTCGAACACATGGATCGAGCTCTTCCAGCGTACCGGCTTCAGCGACGGTTCCATCGACGTCTACCAGAACTGGAACACGGGCCTGTTTGCGTTCAGTACGGACGGCCGCTTCCTGTTCGTTAGCGACGATGGACACGTCGACGCATTTCGGATGTTCGCTTCCCACCAGGTGACGGTGACTGCGGGAACGACGGCCGATCTCGATTTCGGCAGCCGGTACAACGACTTCCACGTCATGGAAACTGTCCCGCCGGAGGGTTCTTACCTCGTCCGCCATAGCTTCACGATCGACGTGCGTCTCAACGAAGACGTCGACGCAGCCACGGTGATCCCCGCCGATGCACGGGTCGGGGCCCTCCCTGCCACCTCGGTCTCCGTCACCGACAACAAGATCTCCTTCCTGTTCACTGACGTTCCGAATGCCGCGTACGAGTTCGTCATCGAAGCCGGAGCCATCCGGAGTGTTGCGGGCGAACCCGTTGCCTCGTTTTCTCAGCCAATCATCGTCCTTGCCGATGACGCCGTCGGCTTCACTTCCGGCACGCTGCTTGTCGTCGATTTCCCGGCCGACGGAGAAGATCAGATCAGCGAGTACACGCTCGAAGGTGCCCTCGTTCAGAATATCGCGATTGCTCACGGCGGCGATAGTCTGATGCGAGATATCGTCGTCAGCGACGATCGTCGAATCCAGGGATTTGCCGGGACAGCCAATCCGGTCCTGATGACCATGCAGGTCGCCATGGAAACGTCCGAAGACCACTCCTTTGCCGGCTGGAGCGCATTCCCCTCCGCCTCGAACGGCGGAATCGCCGCCCTGCGCGAGTTCGTGTTTGTCACCGACATGGGCAATTCGAGTGATCCGGACGGCATCGTGCGATTCGATACAAGCGACTTCTCCGCAACACGCTTCGGCGTCGGCGACGACTACATCGACTTGACCGTCGGTCACGATGGGTTGCTGTATGCCCTGGAAAATGTGACCGTTCACGTGTACGACCCCTACAGTCTTGCTGAACTCAAGACGCTGGCACTGAACGTTGTGCCCGGATACCGAGCTCTTGCCGTCGACTACAGGGGCCACCTCTTCTGCGCCGCGTGGAACGGCACCGTCGACCACATCGATCCTTCGGGCAATGTCGTCAACAGCTTGGCAACTGGGACAAACAACTTGTTCGACATCGACCTTCGTCCTGACGGCACAATCGCGCTGACGTCGCGGCTCGGGACCGTCCTGGTAACCAACACCGCACTTGCGAGTGTTGCGTCTTCGTTCTCGGTGCCGATCGCCGATGTCAATAAGCCCTTCGTTGCTTTTTCAGCACCGTTGGAATTCTCAACCCCGGGCCTGACCGTAACCGTCGTCGAGGAGCAGATTGCCGAGACTGGCGGCAGTTCGCTGGTCACGGTGACTCGAAACACTGATCCGACGTCGGATCTGATCGTCTCTCTGTCTGCCGACCCGACTGGAGAATCGACGATCCCGGCATCCGTCATCATCCCTGCCGGGCACGTCTCGGCAACCTTCATTCTGACGGCGGTCGACGACACGGTCCACGACGGAGACTCAACCGTGACTGTGACCGCCGCAGCCGACGGGCACGCCGGCGGCGGCGATTCGATCGATATTCTCGACAACGATCCGCAAGTGTTCGTGACTCTGAACGCCCTCCCGACAAGTGTCCAGGAAAATGGTGGGGTGGCAACAATCACTGCCACTCTATCCGCGGCGGTGAGCGTGCCGGTAACTGTGGATCTCGCCCTCGGCGGTACGGCGACGCCTGTTGACGATTACACGCTCAGCAGCACTCAGATCGTGATCCCGCCGCTGTCCCTGACTGGATCCGTCACCCTGTCGGCCCTCGATGACGCTGATCCCGAACCATCGGAAACGGTTCTCGTCGAGATCCTCAGTGTCACGAATGCCGTCGAATCGGGTGAACAGGATGTGACCATCGTGATCACCGACAACGATGGAACGATCCGACTCTTTGGCTCCGATTCCAACGATACTGCTTGCGTCTGGCCCGGCACCCCTGGGGGGACGTTCCATCGGGTCAGCGTCAACGGCACGGTGACGACTTATGATCCGGTCGTCTACGACGCGATCTGCATCGATGCCCTTACCGGCAACGACACGATCACCGTCTACGGAACCGACGGCAGTGAATCGGCCACGCTCCGCCCGGGGTCGGTCGACGTGTCCGGGCCCGGCTACACAATCCACGCCGTGAACGTTGAGACGATCACTGTCGACGCCGGTTTGGGTAACGATCAGGTCACCATGGCCGGTTCGACCGCCTCGAACCGGCTCTACAGCTACGCCGACTACAGCCGGCTGACCGATTCGACGAGAAGCTTCTCCCACCGCGTCGAGGGCTTTGAAACGCTGACAGTCGACGTGTCGGGAGGTAGCACGGATAGTGCGTACCTCTACGATACTCCCGATGACGACGAGTTGACTGCTGAGCCGGGACTTGCCACCTTCACTCGCTCTGCCGGCAGCACCGCAGAAACCACGACCACCGCCATCGGGTTCCAGCAGGTCTACACCTATGCCACCGAAGGCGAAGACACGGCCGCATGGACCGCCTCCGACGCCACGCAGAACCGGTTCTACGGCTATGCTGACTACGCTCTGTTCACCGAAGCAAGGCGTTCGTTCTACTTCTACGCCCGCGGGTTCGATGATGTGACGGCGACGTCTCCCGCATCGCTAC
>JAAYAY010000172.1 GCA_012719125.1 Planctomycetaceae bacterium
AAAGTTCAACGCCCGATCTATCCGGCTGACGGCCAAAACGTTCTCCCAACCGTATCGTTTCCGTTCCCCTACAGGCCTTCAACGCTACCTGAAGGACTGTCAGCCGGATAGATCGCAATTCGTTTTAAGCCTGGCAGCAAGACATCGGGTTGGTGGAATGGAAACTGTATATCTTGAAACCACGTTCCTCAGCTATCTTGTCGCGTTGCCTGCCCGCGATTTGGTGATCGCGGCGCACCAACAGATTACACGGGCTGGTGGGAGCGGCGTCGCGGTGGATTCCGTTTGGTGGTCTCTCAGATCGTGCTCGATGAGATCGCGGCGGGCGATGAATCTGATATTCGGAAACGGCTGGAGGTCGCCGGACTGCTCAAGGTAATTGCTGCGTCGCCGGATGCGGAGGCTTTGACGGCCGCAATTGTCGAGGCCGGGGTCATTCCAGAAAAGGCGGTCCGCGACGCGGCGCACATTGCCGTTGCGACCGTCCACGGCGTACAATACCTGCTGACGTGGAATTGTCGGCATTTGGCCAATGCACAGATCTCGCGCCGCGTGGCACAAATATGCAGCGAGCGTGGCTTCGTCATGCCGACCATTTGCACTCCCGAGGAATTGTTCGCGGAGACTGACGATGGATGACGATCCAATCGTTGCCTCGGTGCGGAAGATTCGCGAGGAACTGTCTGCCGCGTTCGGATTCGACGTTCACGCTATCTTTGCCGACTTGCGTCGGCGGGAGGCGGCGCTGGGTGACCGGCTGGTTAGGCAACCCGAAGCCCAAAGGCCGAACGAAGCAGGGCACCCGGGTAGCGCTATGGGCGATTTGCCGGGGAATACTCGTGCAACCGCGGGTGGGTGATTGCCGTCGTCGCGGGCTACGTACATTCCCTTGTTCCCACGCGAACGAAACCCTCTCCATGAACCTGCTCGATCCTGTCCCTCCCATGTCACACCGAGTGGTCTTCACGTTCATCATCTTCGCCGTCCTCGTGTTGCTGGCGGCGTCGTGGGCATGGGCGCGTTGGGCACTGATCCGTCCGGCGCCGGAATTCGAGTTCGACGAAGGCTCTTTTAGCGTCAATCTACTTATCGCCGGGGCGGTGCCTTGGTTCGTTCAATGGGCAGGGATAGCATGCTTGTTAGTCGGGTTTCTTTCTTCTCGGTGGGGATTGGATCGGCGAGCGGTTCTCAAGGCGGCGGGCGTTCCGTTGATTGTTGGGGCGGCATGGTGGACCGGGATTGTGGCCGTTCACTGGTCGGAGAACCCGCTGGATTGGAGTGTGGCTGCTTCCGATGGTCATTCGGGCAGTGATGCGGGTGTTGGAAGTCTTGTGACAGAATGCTTTGCGGTGGAGCGTCAATGACGCTATCTTGAGGGCAATGTCGACCGGCAATCACCGGTTGGTGAAGTCCGATGACCGTTGACGATTCGATTCTCGGCTCTGGAGAGCCAAGCTACGGGGAGGTGGTTTGCCATGCGTCTGCTGATTTGCCTGGGGGTTGTAGGTTGCTTCGGTTTCCATCCGTGCGGCCTGGCGGAGGAGCGGCCGAACATTGTTGTGGTGCTGGCCGACGATTTGGGGTACGGCGACCTGGGCTGCTACGGCGAGCCGGACGTGCAGACGCCGAACCTGGATCGGTTTGCGGCGGAGGGGATGCGGTTCACCGACTGCTACTCGGCAGCAGCGACGTGCTCGCCCTCGCGGACCGGGCTGATGACGGGCCGGACGCCCTATCGGGTGGGCGTCTCGCGTTGGATTCCGTTCATGTCTCCCATGCATGTGCCGGAAACCGAGATCACGATCGCCACGCTGTTGCATAACGCGGGCTATGCGACGTGCCATTCGGGGAAGTGGCACTTGAACGGCATGTTCAATCTGCCGGGCCAGCCCCAGCCCGACGACCATGGGTTCGAACACTGGTTCTCCACCCAGAACAACGCGCTGCCAAATCACCGCAATCCGTACAACTTCGTACGGAACGACATTCCAACAGGGCCGCTCAAGGGCTTTTCGAGTGAATTAGTGGCGACTGAGGCTATCGAGTGGCTGCGCAGCGGGCGCGACAAGTCGAAGCCGTTCTTCCTGTTCGTCTGCTTCCACGAGCCCCACGAGCCGATCGCCACGGCGGAAAAGTACACGAAGCTCTACGAGCGGTTTCCCGATCCGAGCCAGCGGGCCTACTATGGCAACATCACGCAGATGGACGTGGCCTTTGGGCGGCTGATGAAGGAACTGGCGGATCAAGGTTTGGACGACGGCGAGACGCTGATGCTCTTCACCAGCGACAACGGACCCGCTCTTACCAGGTTTCACCCCTACGGTTCGACCGGGCCATTACGGGAGAAGAAGGGCTCCACGTATGAGGGTGGGATTCGCGTGCCGGGAATGGTGCGCTGGCCCGGTCACATTGAGCCGGGGCAAGTGTCCGACGAACCGGTGTGCGGCGTCGATCTGTTGCCGACGTTGTGCGAGTTGACGGGCGTCCCCGTGCCGAACGATCGGGTGATCGACGGAACGAGCATTCTGCCGTTGTTCGAGGGCAGGGCGGTCGTGCGGAAGCGGCCCTTGTTCTGGCAGTATAATCTGGCCATCAGCAAGCCGGTGGCCGCGTTGCGGGAGGGGGACTGGAAGATCCTGGCCGCCATCGATCCGCCGTGCCCAAAGGCGGGGGCGGATATCACCGAAGAGCAGATGGCGGTATTGAAGACGGCCAAACTGACCGGCTTCGAACTCTACAATCTGCGGGACGACGTCGGGGAAACGACCGATCTGGCCCAGGCGGAGCCGGAGCGGTTTGCTGCGCTCAAGGCCAAGTTGACGGCGACGTACCAGGAGGTTCAGAAGGAAAGTCCGGTCTGGCCGGTCTGGAAATGGCCGCGGTATGAGGCGCAGCGGATCGAGTGGCCGGAGTACAAGGCGCTGCGGAAGCCGCCGAAATAGGGCGGGCGACTATCTTGATCGGCGCCGTCGTCTTAACCCGTACAATCGGCCCACATCGCCTGGCAAAAAGGGAGTTGCCCATTCAGGCTGCGTTTGCTTGTCTGTCATGATGGCGTACGCTTCAACACTGCACTGTGGAGACTATCGGGCCTCAACGTGGATGGCCCGATAGACGGCGCGTCTTTCGCCTGATGATGTCATCTGACCAGGGCGTGCCGTTGTGGGTTCGTGCACGCAATCGGAGAGCAGGACAATGAAGACGCGAAAAGGCTTCACACTCATCGAATTGGTCGTCGTGGTGATGATCATCGGCATTCTGGTGGCGATTGCCGCCCCGAAGATGTTGAACATCACCGGCGAGGCGACCGATAGTTCCGTGCGAATGTCGCTGAACGTCGTCCGCGATGCGATCGAGACCTACGCTTCGCAGAATGCGGGCGTCTATCCGACGGCTGCCAGCGATACGGCGTTCAAGGAAGCGTTGAAGCCGTATCTTCGCGGCGTTTTTCCCAAATCGCTGGTCGGCACCAAGGATAGTACGGTTACGATGAGCACCGACGATCCGCTCGCGGCGAACGGTTCCTCGGGTTGGATGTACAACGGAACGACCGGCGAGTTCATCCTCAACTGCACCGATCCGTCGAAGGACGGCACGACGACCTACGCCCAGTTCTAGAAACACCGGCCGGAATCCGCAATGAAGGCACGACCGAGAACGTAGGCCGCCGGCCCTGAATGATCTGCAATGAATGCTCCCGCACATGTGCTCGTGGCTGAAGACAACCCGGCCCTTCTCGGGGTCATCGCTCTGACCTTGCGAAACACCGGTTTCGAGGTAACGGCCACCCATTCGGGATCGGATGCCTGGGAGTACCTGAGAAAAAACGGCGTGGATCTGGTGCTTGCCGACTACAACATGCCCGGTATGACCGGGGGAAGTCTGTGCGAGGCGATGCGACACGACCCACGCCACCAGGACACGCCGATTATCGTGCTGACGGCATTCTCGGCAGAACTGCAGCACGATCACGAGTTCGAGTCGTTCGGAGTCTCGGCCGTCATCCGCAAGCCTTTCAGCCCTCGCGACGTGATTGCACAGGTGAGACAGATTCTCAGACCCAATCGGCAACCAGCGACTATTCCAGCAGCAGCCACAAGCGATGTCCCCTCAAGCCCCAACTCAGACTGAAGGCTCCGCCTCACAGGCAGTCGAGGTGTTGGGCAACATCCGTGTCCCGCAGAGCGCCGGAACGACCTCTGGGAGTCCCGCCCCTCCGCATTTCCAGAGCCTTCTGCACCGCGCTGTCGCCTATCAGTCCGCAACGGCGCTCGTAGGTCTTGCCGTTCTCCTGCTCGGATTCCTGGCTAATGGTAGCCTCCACACGGCTTCCGGCTGGATACCACCAGCGACTGCGGCCATGATCGCCTCGCTTTGTGTCGCCCTCGGCGCGTGGGCTGCCTGGCGGACTCTGAAACCGGCTCGTGCGGTCGAGCAGCAGTTGCATCGTTTCGTCCTGTCGCCGGTAGTCGCTGCCGAAGCAGTGATTCCTTCCGACGGCGTCACGCCGCTGGAGACCGGCTGGAACCGGCTGGTTCAGCACCTCCGTTCTTCCGAAGAAGCCCACGGCCTCAGCCAGCGCCTTGAGGTGGCCATGCTGAAGTATCGGCAGCGCCAGGGCGAGCAGATTCTCAACGCCTTGACCGACGGGATTGCCGTGACGGACGACGCCCAGCGGATCACCTGTGCCAACAACGCATTGTATAGCATCCTCCATCTGAATCCCGAAAGCGAGGTGTTGCTGGGCGATTCGATCGAACTTGCCTTGGCCCGCGAGGCCGGCATCGAGCCCGGCACACGCATTCTCGACTCGGATCACCTGCGGCACCGCGTAGTCCGGGAGATTGCATGTCCACGCGATAATTCAAGCTGTACGCTGCGGGTTTGCCGCACTCCGCTTGCCGCTGAACACCACTCGGCCCAGGGCGGCTTCGTGTGGTGCGTTCGCGACGTCACCCAGCAGAAGCTGGCCGACAAGATGCGCGACCAGTTCGTCAATGCGGCCACACACGAGTTGCGGACGCCGATGGCGAATATCAAGGCCTACGCCGAGACGCTCGCCCTCGGAGAAGTCGACGACGTCGAGCAGCAGAAGATGTTCTGCAACGTCATCAACGACGAGGTGACCCGCCTGGCCCGGTTCATCGACGACCTGCTGCACCTGAGCCGCATGGAAGTGGGGGCAACGACCCTGCAGCTCCAGGTCACCGACATGGGCCGGTTGCTCGAAGAGACCGCCGCCAAGGTCCGGCCGCAGATGCTGCAGAAGAACCTCCAGTTCGAGATCGAGCTACCCGGCAAACTCCCCGAGCTTATCGTCGACAAGGACAAACTCGCCGTTGCGGTCATCAACCTGTTGGGCAACGCGGCCAAGTACACGCCCGACGGGGGAAGCGTGCAGATGCGCGTGTCGTTGCCCAAAGACACGCTCCAGATCGACGTGGAAGACACGGGCATCGGCATCGCCGCAGAGGAGATCCCGAAGGTGCTGGAAAAGTTCTACCGCAGTTCCGATCCTCGCGTCTATGGTGAGACCGGAAGCGGTCTGGGGCTTTCGCTCGCCCAGGAGATCGTTCGGCTGCACGGCGGCACGCTCAGCGTGGCCAGCGAACTGAACAAGGGTTCCCGGTTCACGATCGTCCTTCCCGTAACGGCGGAGTAGCGGCCATGTTCGAGCTGGAAAAACATGGTGCGGTTCACGTCATCCACGGGGATGGGCCGCTCAACGTCGATTTCGTCGAATCCGTCGGGCAGTTGTTGGAGGAGTGCCTGGACGAGGGGCTGCCCCGGGTCGTGGTCGACCTGAAGAGAGTGCCCTTGATCGACAGCGCCGGAATCGAACTGATCCTCGACTATCGCGACAAGTGCCAACGTATGGGCGGCGACCTGAAGCTGGCCGCCCCCAATCGACTCTGCGAGGATATTCTGTTCGTGACGGGTGTGGAGCAGGATGTCGAAGTCCTTCCCGAGGTGTTGCGGGCGGTGGGGAGTTTTGTGCGATGACGGATGTGGCAACGCTGGACAATGCGACTGCTCCGGAACACTTGCCCCTGGCGGAAGTGGCGGGCGCAGCGATTCTCTCGGCAGAACCCGCCCAGCATCCGGGAACCGGCAGGCTGGGCGAGGAGCTGTTGCGCGCGGGGTTGATCAGCGAGGAGCAACTCGAGGAAGCGCTCCGCCGCCAGTCGGCGTTGGGGATGCGGCTGGGCGCCGCCCTGGTCGAACTGGGGTTCGTCACCGAAGAAGACATTTTCCCGTTCGTGGCCCAGCGGCTCGGCGTTCCCTGCGTGCAATTGCGCGACGGGTTGGTCGATCCGATCGCTGCCAGGCTCCTCCCCCGCGACAAGTCCGAGACGCTCGACGCCCTGGCACTGTTCAAGGTGCGCGGCACCTTGTGCATCGCCATGGCCGATCCGTTGAATCTGCGCAGCACCGACACGATCGAGCGGATCACGGGCCTGAAAGTCCGACCGGTCGTGGCGCACGCCAAGAGCATCCAGCGGATGATCCAGCGGGTCTACGACGAGAATTTTCACGTCGACGCGGTGACCGCCGACATGGAAGAGTCGGCCGTTGAGATTTCCGAAGACGCCATCCAGATCGACTTGCACACCTTGAGCGAATCGGGCGAAAGCAGCCCGATCGTAAACCTCGTCAACTTCCTGATCATGCAGTCGCTGCGGCACAAGGCAAGCGATATTCACATCGAGCCGGGCCGGCGTCACACCACGGTGCGATTCCGCGTCGACGGCCAGTTGCGCGAGGTGCTTCGGCCCCGGCGCGACCTCCATCCTGCATTGATCTCCCGCATCAAGGTCATCGCCAAGATGGATATCGCCGAGCACCGGCTGCCCCAGGACGGGCGGGTTCACGTGGTCGTCGACCGCCGCGAAATCGACCTGCGCGTGTCGGTACTGCCCACCGTGCTGGGCGAAAAGGCCGTGATCCGCGTGCTCGACCGCCAGCGGCTCACCTTCGATCTGGACAAGCTCGGCTTCTCGGAACAAGTTCTGCCCCAATTCAAACGCCTCCTCGCCAAGCCGCACGGGCTATTGCTGGTCACCGGCCCGACCGGAAGCGGAAAGACGACGACACTTTACTCGGCCATCGAGCTGATCAAGTCAATCCACACGAACATCATTACGGTCGAGGATCCCGTCGAGTACCAGTTGGAACTGATCAACCAGGTGATGGTCGACGAGGGAACGACGCTCACCTTTCCCAAGGCCCTTCGTTCGATTCTCCGCCAGGACCCCGACGTCGTCATGGTCGGTGAGATCCGCGATCCCGAAACCGCCAACGTTGCGGTGCAGGCCGCACTCACGGGCCATCTCGTGCTCAGCACGTTGCACACGAACGACAGTTCGGGCGCAGTGGTTCGCCTGCTCGACATGGGCGTCGCCTCCTACAAGGTGGCCGCCGCCTTGATCGGCGTGCTCGCCCAGCGCCTGTTACGAGGGGTCTGCCCGGAATGCAAAACCACCCATTATCCGCCTCGCGAACTGCTCGACGCTATCGGCTACCGGGGCGACCGCCGGCGCTCGTTCGTCCGAGGGCAGGGTTGTTCCCGTTGCCACGATACCGGTTGCCAGGGACGGCGAGGGATTTATGAGCTTCTCACCTGCGACGGCGAGATGCGGCGGTTGATCGCTCAGGAAGCGTCGCTGGAAACGATGCGAAACCACTTAAAAACCCAGAAGATGCCCAATTTGTTCGACCAAGCCGTCGAACTTGCGGAGGCCGGCGAAACGAGTCTCGATGAGGCCATCCGGGTCTCGTTCTTCGAGTAGGCCTCAACGCAGGTGGACCAAGCAGCGCCATGCAGTACGAATACTGTGCCAAAACGACGACCGGCGAGACCCTGGAGGGCTACCTCAACGCCAGTTCCACGGCGGACGTCCATCGGCAGTTGCGCCAGCGCGACCTGTATCTGGTTTCGGCAACTCCTTCGGGTTCACAAGGGGTGTTTCGCGCGGCAGGCTCGGTCGGGCATCGCCGATCCCGCGTCGGCAAACGCGACCTGATGGCGCTCACTTCGCAATTGGCGATCATGGCACGATCGGGTGTGGATCTTGCCACGGCCTTGGGAGACGTGTCGCGCGAGTGTCGAAATCCCCGACTGAAGGACATTCTCGAACGCGTCCACGGCGAGGTGCTGTCCGGGCGTTCGATTACCAGTGCGCTGGGAACGTACGAACACGTGTTCGGCCAGAGCTATGTGGCAAGCGTGGCCGCGGCCGAGGCGGCCGGCCGCTTGCCGGAGGTGCTCGCCCGCCTGGCGGCCCTGCTGCGCAGCGAGTTGCGAATGACGTCGACGATCCGGTCGTTGCTGGCCTACCCCCTGGTGCTGGCGAGCGTGTCGGCGCTGGTCGTGGTGGCGCTGGTGTTCTTTGTGTTGCCGCAGTTCGCGGGGGTCTTCGAGCAGTTGGAACTGACGCTGCCGCTGATCACCAGGATTCTGGTCGGTGCGGCCAACGAGGTGCGAGGCCGGTTCTGGTTCTGGGGCCCCGTCTTCGTCGGCTCTATAGCGGGATGTATCGTCTTCGCCATGAGCGGCGCCGGGCGAGCATTTCTGGATCGGATGCTCCTGAGCGTCGTTCTCGTTCGCGACGTGACCCAGTCGTTGCTGATCGGCCGTGCGTTTCGCCTTCTGGGCACCATGATCGAGAGCGGCGTGCCGCTGCAGACGGGGCTGCGCTTGACGCGTTCGGCCTTTCGCAGTTCGCTTCTGCAAGGACTGTTCAGGACGCTGGAAGACGACGTCGTCAACGGCCGAGGCTTGAGTGCCGGGCTGGTATCCTGCCGGTTTGTGCCGAGTGCGGCCGCCCAGATGGTGGCAACGGCCGAACGAACGGGAACGCTCGCGCTGGTGACCCAGCAGATCGGCGAATACTACGAAGAAGACGGCGAGACCCGCCTCCGCGAACTGGCGGGCGTTCTGGAACCGCTCATGATTATCGTCATGGGGGTGATCGTCGGCCTGGTGGTGATGTCGGTCATGTTGCCGATCTTCGATTTCGCCACGGCGGCACATTAGACCTTCGGGAGAGAATCATGTTCCAGCAAAGACTCACTTTCACCCATCACGGGCTGCTGGCACTTGTCGTGCTCGGCGCAGTCCTGATCGGAGGCTTGTGCGGCCGCCCGCCCGCGGGCCAGAGCAACCGCCTGCCGGCCGGCCAGGTTCCGCAGGCTGAGGAGTATCCTGCGGGACATTTCCTGGCGGGAGGCGAACGATCGGTTCCGGTCCTCGAGAAGATCTCGGCGACCCTGGACCGGATCGACGAGCGGCTTGCCCGGTTGGAAAGAATCGCGCTCGAGGCGGCCGAAACTGAGAAATAGGGAGCGATTGGTGGTGAACGGATCCGGCAAAGGTTGGATTGGCCTCGATCTTGGGTATCGAAGCATCGCGATCGCGCAACTGCAGCGGTCCGGGGCCTCGCTGCGCATTGCGGCAGCCTCGGAGATGCCGCGAACGTTCTCCTCTCAGCTTGAGCCGGCCTCAGCCGGCAAGTACGCCGACGTCAGCAAACAGGAGCTGGCAACGGCCCGGTTGCTTGCCGCAGGAGTGACAGGAAAGACCGCTGCCTGCGTCCTCCCCATAAGCGTTGCCGAACTCACCCATGCAAGCCTGCCTCCCGGCGAGCCTCGCGAACAATATGCCATGGTGGCCAACGAATTGGGCTGCTCCCACTGCGATCCGTCCCGGCAGTTCGACTACTGGCCGTCGGCCGTCTCGCCGGGCGAAAAGTCGTCGGGGCTACTCGACGTCAACGTGATTGCAGTCGACGAGCGTCGAGCAGCGGCAATCGCCGAAACCCTGAACGCCGCCCGGTTCGACTGCCGCGTCCTGGACGGTCTGCCCCATGCGGTGGCACGGGCGGTGCAGATGGCCGCCCCAAACCGGTTCGGACGTCCGCTGGCGGCGGTGCATCTGGCTCATGATGAAGCTCTCTTTGTCCTGTCGCGCGACGGGGTGCCCGTCTTCACTCGACAGTTTCGCAACGCCGGAATGCATCGCATCGTCTCGCAAGTCAGCGACTCCCTCGGCCTGCTGGCGGAAGAAGCCGTGCACGTCTTGCGCAGCCTCGGTCTGCCCGAGGTTGCTGACGGACGAAAACGTGGGGAACAGATTCAGGACGTTCTTGCGGAGATCGCGGTCGAGCCGCTGGGAGAACTCGCCGAAGAACTCCGGCGGACGCTCTCCTACCTATCGACGCTGGGCGGCGATGCGACTCCCGACAGCGTATGCGTGTTGGGGGACGGGGCCGCCGTGCGGAATCTGGCCGCCCATCTGGCCGCTAAGGCCGATATCTCCGTCTGGAATTGGAGCCTTCCGGACACAAACCAATGTGAAACGACTTCCTCGCTGCCGCCGGCCGTGTTTGCCGTGGCGTCTGCACTTTCAGGCCTCGCATGGGAATCATGAAGAATCGCGTCAACCTACTGCCGTGGAGGCACAGAAAAGCGGGTCTGCTCAGGACCTTGCTCCCGCGATGGTGCGCCGTCTGGATCGTCGCCTTGCTCACGTTTGCCGCCGTCTTCTGGTTCAGCCGAGCCCACTACGCGAAGACGCTGGCAGTCGTTTCGGCGAGGGAATCCGCTTACAGGCCCATAGCCGCCATCGTCTCGCAGAATTCGCAGATGAGGCAGGCGGTTCGCCGATTCGGCGATCGCGAGACGCTGGTGGGGCAACTCCACGACGACCTGCCGGTTCTGTGTTTCCTGGCGACCGTCAGCCGGAGCGCCCAACTCTGCGAAGGCCGGCTGGTTCTGCGCGATCTCCGTTTCCAGCAGCAAGCAGAAGGATCCGGGGCAAGAAGCCGGTTTGCTGACCCTGGGCAGGCGGTGCCCGATTCGCGGCCGGTGCTCACCATCGAGGGGGACGCCCTGGACAATCTGGCAATCGCTCGATTCGCTGCGGCCCTGCGAGACGCTGCTCTGTTTCGCGATGTCGTGCTCGAATCGTCGGTGGGCAAGACCTCGGCCGACCGTTCCGTTCATTCGTTCGTCGTTCGTTGCGAAATCTGAGAGAGAGAGTCCCATGGATCCAACCAGAACCGATCTACGCCTTCAGAGGTTGCGACTGCTCGTGAACGGCATAGCCGCGGCCGCTCTCTGCGGGACGCTCCTGGGCGTCTGGTGGTCGTGGATTCGCCCGCTGGAAGCCGAGCGTTGCCTTGCCCTGCAGCGGATGAGTCAACTGGAGATGCGGCTGGACGCCGCCGATCGCGTCAGGGCGGAGCATGCCCGGCTTCGGGAGCAACTGACGGCAGTCGAGCAGCGCGAGGCCGCGCTTCAGGCCCGCGTTCCCGACGATCCGGGGGAGGAGGAGTTTCTCGGACTGGCCTCCGCGCTGGCTGAAGAGACGGGACTGACGATCAAGGACTACCGGCCCGGGAAGGCCACCGGCGGGGCGTCTTGTTCTTCCTTGGAGGTTCAGTTGATCGGTGAGGGCACCTATGGAAGCATTTGCCGCTTCCTCGACGGGCTGACGAAACTCCCTCGTCATTCAACCGTCGCCGCTTTGCACATCGGCACTGCCGACGCGGAGCAGGTTTGCCCGATGGAGATCTCGGTCGTGCTCTACTTTGGCGCTACCTCGGGAACCACGAAACCCGGAAAGGACGCGCCCCATGCGTGACATCGCTACGAACAGGTCGCCCCAGAGTTGCGTCAAGCTGGCACTCGCTATCGGCCTGACCGTGATCTTTGTTATCGTGGTCGCCGTGCAGGTCAAGACGTACTCGGGCGACACCGCCGAGTCGACGATGGCTGTATCGCCGGCGGCGCAGGAGAACCCGGTTGGCGAAGGTGCATCCGCGAGTGCATCGCTCCGTCACGCCCGTGGGGAATCGTCAGCCACGCGCGCCCCCTGGCCGGAAGTCGACGTGAGCGAGTGCACCGTATACGACCCCTTTGCCACGCCCGAATACTTCCTGCCGAAGCCGCAGGTCCACGCCCAGTCGGAGGAGACGGCGGAGGCAAGGCAGAAGGAGATTGCCTTGGCGCAGAAGCTGGCCGCTCAACAGCGGGCTATATCGGATCTGATGGAGGCGGGCGTGAACGCCGTGCTGGTCGGCCCGGACCGCACCATGGCCCTGATCGGAACTCAGCAGCTCGAGGTCGGAGACGAACTCCACGGCCACCGGGTGGTCGCCATTGAGGCCCAGGGCATCGTCCTGGAACCGCTGGAAGCGATTTCGGAAACGGCTCGCTGAAGAAGTGAAGGTAGACCGATCATGCCCAACCGATTGCCGGTCCCGGAAGAACTCCTTCATCTCATCGAAAAGCGCGACGTCGACAGCGTCGACGGCGGCGAACGTCGGAGCGGCACCGAGCGGCGGCAGGTCGACCTCGGGCCGCTGGGGGCTATCGAGTCCGCCACGGACCTCGACGAAATCCCAGTCGAAGAGCGGCGGAGCGGTGACGAACGGCGCAAGGCGCCCGATCGAAGGAAGCAGCGGTGAACAGATTGTGCGATTGCGGGTGGGATCTCTGAAACGGTATCCAGTGGGCCGGCACACTGTTACACTGAAGGTTGGTCTTCCTGGTTCGGGCATTCATGCCCGGGCCGGGACGCTCTTCGATGCACGCACCTGTCCGAATTGTTGCCACCCGCCCACCGCCGACACTCATGCAGCACGCACCCTACACCCTCGCCGATTTCGGGCGCAACCCGCTCATGTTCTACTACGAGATCACCCAGGCCTGTGATCTCGTCTGCAAGCACTGCCGGGCGTCGGCCCAGGAAAATCCGGCCGACGACGAGCTGACCACCGACTTGTCGACGGCGCTGATCGACCAGGTGGCGTCGTTCCCGCGTAAGCCGATCCTGGTCCTCACGGGCGGCGACCCGCTCAAGCGTGCGGATCTGTTCGACCTGATCGCCCATGCGAGAAGCCATGACCTGCAGGTCGCCCTGACCCCCTCGGCCACGCCTCTGGCGACGCGGGAGGCCTTCGGACGGGTCAAGGAGGCCGGGGTGAGCGCCCTGGGGATCAGCCTCGACGGCGCCGACGCGGCCACCCACGACGCCTTCCGCGGCTGGGAGGGGAGCTTCGAGCGGACGCTGGGGATGCTGGCCGACGCCCGGGAATTGGAGTTCCCCGTCCAAGTCAACACCTCGATCACCCGGCGAAACTTCCACCAGATCGACGCCATCGCCGAGCTGCTGGCCGATCAGGGCATTGCCATGTGGTCGGTCTTTTTCCTGGTGCCCGTTGGGCGCGGCGTGGAGGAGATTCGCATCTCGGCCGCCGAGTACGAAGTCGCCTTCGAAAAGCTCTACCAGCATGCCCAGACGAAACCTTTCGGTGTGAAGACGACCGAGGCGCCCCATTACCGCCGCTGGGTCCTTCAGCACGGCGGCCATCCGCTGGACGGACCCAAATCGGCCGACGGCGGGCACCGGCGAGTCCACCGGGCGCCGCTCGGCGTGACCGATGGACGGGGCGTGATGTTCGTCAGCCACAACGGCGAGATCTTCCCGGCCGGCTTCCTACCGGTGGTCTGCGGCCGGTTCCCCGAGGTCTCGGTCGTCGAAACCTACCAGTCGCACCCCGTCTTCAAGGCCCTGCAGGATCCCGACCGGTACCAAGGGATCTGCGGCGCCTGTGAATACCGCCACGTCTGCGGCGGCAGCCGGGCCCGGGCCTACGCCGTCACGGGCGATTACCTGGAGGGGGAGCCGGACTGCGTTCACGTGCCGGGGAGTGATCCAGAGCCGGAGGTGGGCGGGTGATCTATGAAGAAGGCTGATCCTACTGGCGATGATGACGAACTTCGCCCGGAATACCATCGCGATGAACTCGAAGGTGGTGTCCGAGGCAAGTACCTTGAACTGTACCGGAAGGGAACCAACCTGGCGTTGTTGGCGCCGGACGTTCGGGCAGCGTTTCCAACGGACGAATCCGTGAACAAGGCGCTTAGGTCGTTGATGCAGGACCACTCCGCCTCGCTATAGCTGGTTCACACGGCCGTCCCTGGATTTGTGCCCGCCTTTTGGCTCTCAACACGACGCCAACCGCACAGGGGTGACGCCGTTCACGTTCACATACGCTTCAGGCGGATGAACTAGAACTTCCGGCATACGGGACACGCACCATGCGACTTCAGGTGATTCGCCGGCTTAACCTGACCATCAACGTGCTGTTCGTGACGGGATTGGTGGCGGGGTTTCTGGGGTTTGGCGCAGGCGTGGTCTTTGGCGTGGAGCCCCTCTTTGAAATCCTTTTTGCCGTCGGTTGTATCGCAATCTGTGTCTGCATGGTGCTGACGTTTGTTGTGGACCGCGTACGATGTCCGAACTGCGGAAAGCCATTCAATCGACCGGACTACGGGAACTGGTTTGTACGCAACTTCGCGAAGACGCAAACGCGTCGTTCCTGCGTCCATTGTGACTATGGGCGAACGATTCAGGATGACTCGGAGGAGTGATACGATGAACGCCGAGGGCGGAACATAGAACGGACAGGGAAAGCACGCCCTGCACTTGAGGAGGTAGCGGAATCCGAGCACTCCACCTTCGTCAGTTCGATCTACTGATCCGGCAGTCTTACCCGCGGGTGTCCGGCCGCACCACAATCGCGTCCATGGGCGTACATGCCACCTGGCAGGCTCCGCAGCCGGGGCATTTCTCCGATGCAACGATCGGATAACGACGATCGTCCTCCCAGGTCCATTCGTGGAGCGTGATCGCTTCGTAGGGGCAGGATGTAAGGCACATGGTTCGGCACTCGCGTCCCAAAGCGAGCAGGCAGCGGTCCATCAGTACCTGGGCCAGGCCGATCGATGGCTTCGGGGCGGAAAGAGGGGCGCGAAGTGCGCCCGACGGGCAAACCTGCATGCAGGTGAAGCAGTCTTCGCGGCAATAGTCGGACTCGAAAGCGATTTCGGGAGCCAGCCAGGCCGACCACGAATCGAACTGCCAGCGAGTGGTGATGATGTTCGACGGGCAAGAGCGAACGCAGTTGCCGCAACGGATGCACAACTGGCCGAATTGCCACTCCTCGGCCGCCCCCGGCGGACGCAGAAGAGTTGCTTTTTCATTGCCGTCGCGTGTTCCGGCCGCCAAGCCAAGGGGAACGCCGGCCACGGCACAGGTGGCACCGACGGCCGTTGTCAGCAGGCTGCGCCGGCTCATGGGCTCGGCAATCAATTCGTCGTTGGTTGCGGTGGAATCGGCGTCCTTCCGCCGGCGGAGCCAGATCCGCGGCGCGGCCAGGAGATCTTGCGAGGCACCCAAAGGGCAGAGTTTCAGGCACCAGGCGCCGGGCAACACGAACGACAACAACAGGATGCCCGCAAGCACCCCAACAGAGGCTTGCGTGGCGGCGGAGCCCGGGTTGAATGCAGATCCGAGCGTTCCGCTGAAGATGGCCAAGGGATCCAGCCAGAGAAACAGGGGATAGCCGACTGCCGCCGCCGAAAGGGAGAGCAGTGCGAGCCACAGGCCCAGCCGAGGGATCGGCCGGCAGCGTCTGGCCGACACGGGCGATATTCGACCGGCCAGTTCGGTCATCAGGCCGACCGGACAGGCCCAGCGGCAGAAGCAGCGGCGCTGAAACAGTGCCAGCACAAGCACGGGCGTGCACACCAATGCCGCGGCCCCCAGGCTTCGCGCGGCCAGCGACGCGGCGACGCCCACAAACGGGCTGGATGCCGGGACGGTGAACGCGGCCTGGGGCCAGGGCAACGGCGCAAGCAGAAGCACGATACAAACGGCGAAGGCGGCGCAACGGACCACCGTGCGAATTCTTCGCTTCAGTTTGTGCGGCTTCTGATCCACGACGGGCGGCTATCCCAAGTAGGCTTCCTGCTCCCGGAGCACCTTTTGGACCTTGGGCACTTCGACGTTGCGAACCAGGCAACCGTCCTTGGCCGCCAAGGCCGCCGCGACGCCGGCAGCATGGCCGGTGATGAAGCAGTTGGGGATCACCCGGATCAGGTCCGACATGAATCGCTCGCCGGAAATGCAGCGTCCGGCCGCCAGGATATTGTCGACGTCCTTGGGGACGAGCGCGCCGTAGGGAATCTGCCACTCCTGATGGTCGCCGCTCCAGGCCCCGCCGACGGCGACCACGTCGGGGAAGGTCTTGTTCGCCATGACGTCGTTCATGGTCAGCGTGTGCAGCCCGGCAAGAACGCGACTGATTCGGACGCCGAGTTGCGGGGCGGTCTCCATCAGGTAGACGTCCTCGTAGCCGGGCGTCTTGCGGACGGTTTCGACGTTCTTCCAGATCAGCCGCCGGGCGTTCAATTCGATATCGGTCAGTTGGGCGACGTCCAGGGCGTCGATATCCGGCCCGTGCATATTGACCCAGTTGACTCCCGGGACGGGCGTGATACTGCCCAGAAGGCGTTTGTCGAGCTGGCCGGCATCTTTGCCCACGCGGTCCAGGTTGCCGATGCGGTGCACGAGGCCGGCATGATACTTGCGGCGTTCGTGCTCGGCGCCAGCGGCGGCAAACACGTCGCCGTCGCCGGTGGCATCGACGACCGTCTTGGCCAGGATCGCCTGGCGGCCCGACTTGCTTTCGAAAACGGCGCCGCAGACCTTATTGCCGTCCATGATCGCGTCGACGCCCCAGCAGTGGAGGAACACGTCGAGATCGGCCTCCATGATCATCTCGACCATCACATACTTGAGCGCCTCGGCGTCGACGGTCGGATTCACGCCGGGCTTGCGGTTGACGATGCCGCGATCGAGTTTTTCGAGCCGGCGCATCATCTCCTCGCCGATTCCCTGGCAGACCTGTTTCTTTCCGCTGACGATATGCCCGATGACGATGAGGACAAGCCCGCCGGTCCAGAGTCCGCCCAGGTGGCCGTAGCGTTCCACCAGGGTGACCTTGGCGCCGGCCCGTTTGGCGGCCAAGGCGGCAACCACGCCGGCCGGTCCGCCCCCGACGACCAGCACGTCGGTTTCGTGGAGCAGCACCAGTTCCCGTTCCGGCTGGATCACCTTGCCCCCGACAATCCTGGCCGGTGCGTGATCGCGCCCGACGACCTTGACGCCCTTGGGAGCGTCCTTGCGCTGAACCGGGTCGGCCCAGGCCTGGCTCCGATTTCCGACGGCGCCGATTCCGGCCGCCAGCCCGGAGGCGCCCAACAGTTGCATCCAATCTCGTCTCGTCATTCGCTTGGGGGTCATTGAATCCTCCTATTGCCGGTTTGGGGTCGCTACCCGATTGCCCCGAGTGTAATCGAGCCCGTTTCTGCCCGCAAGACGGCCGACTATGCCGATTCTGCGAATTGAGCCGCGGCTTCCCGTTCTTCCGGCCTCACCGGGTCCCTGCAATCGTCACCAAGCCTACCACCAAACGCAAAGCATCGGCATGGGGTTTCGCTCACCTTGCCCGTGTGGTTCTCGGTGTCTGTCGATCATTTGACCACCCGGATACGGCGGCGTACGTTTCACTAACAATTCTGCAACATCCGGGGAGAAAGCCGCGTCGGGGAGTGAGTTGCATTCGGGACAAGACGGCTTTTGCCGGTGTCGGCAATTGCGACGGGACGAGATGCTGGACGCTGCTGGGCAGGCACTTGCGATCGCCGGTGCGGCGGCAGCATGAGTTCAATCACCACTGAGTAGAGAGGGGAAACGAGATGTTGTTTGGCAGGTTTTTTAGCAAGATGTCGTTCAAGGTCAAGATCTTGCTGCTGAGTTTTGTCGGCATCGGCATCACGAGCAGCGCGCTGACGTTTGCCATCTGGCATCAGCGCGGCGTGTTGGGAGAGACGGTTCTGTCGGAAGTCGACTCGTTGGGTCAGCAGCAATGCACGGCCGTCGTCAAAGACGTTCACGCCATGCTGACCGTACAGGCGAAGACGATTGAGAACCAACTCCTGGCCGACCTGAATGTTGCCCGCGACGTGCTGAAACAGGGCGGGAAGGTGAGTTTCGGCAGCGATCAGGTTTCGTGGTCGGCCGTCAATCAGTCCACGAAGCAGACGACAGAAGTCTCGTTGCCGAAGATGGAGGTGGGCGGCGTCTGGCTGGGCCAGAATACCACGACGGCAGTCACGTCGCCGATCGTCGACAAGGTGAAGGAGATGGTTGGCGCCACGTGCACGATCTTCCAGCGGATGAACGAAGCGGGCGACATGTTGCGGGTGTGCACCAACGTCGAGAAGCTCGACGGGACACGGGCGATCGGAACTTACATCCCCGCGGTCGATGCTGACGGAAAGCCGAACGCCGTGGTTTCGTCCGTGCTCCGGGGAGAGACCTTTACGGGCCGCGCCTTTGTGGTCAATGCGTGGTACGTCGCGGCCTATGAGCCGATCCGCGACGAGCAGAACGACGTGGTCGGCGTGCTCTACGTGGGTATCAAGCAGGAGAACGTTCCCGAGCTGCGGCAAGGAATTATGGATATTGTCGTCGGCAAGACGGGATACGTCTATGTTCTCGGCGGCAAAGGCGATCAGCAGGGACATTACATTATTTCGGCCGGCGGCAAACGCGACGGTGAGAATATCTGGGAAGCCAAGGACGCCGACGGCCATTTCTTCATCCAGTCGGTTGTTGAGAAAGCGCTGGCATTGAAGGCGGGAAACGTTGCTTTCGAGCGTTACCCCTGGCAGAACGAGGGAGAAGCGAAGCCCAGATACAAGGTGGCGGCGATCGGCTATTTCGAGCCGTGGGACTGGGTCATTGGGGCCGGAGCCTATGAGGAAGATTTTCAGGAAGCCACCGGCCGCGTCAACGACGGCCTCCACAATCTCATGCTATGGTCCATTCTCGGCGCCGTTGCGGCAATCGTGGTGTGCGGCGGCATTACCTGGTACGTTGCCGGCGTGATCACCAGGCCGTTGATCCGGACCATGGAGGTCCTCGGAAAGGTCGCCCGCGGCGATTACAGCGAGAAAGTGTCGGTGAAGACCCAGGACGAAGTCGGCAAGATGGCCGAGTCGCTCAACGTCTGCATTGACGCCATCCGCGAGGCCATGGACGAGGCGAAGGTGGGTGCGCTCCGCAAGATCCCCGCACCCGTGTTCACCGTCGACCGCGATTTCACGGTGACGTTCGTCAACCCGGCGGCGGCGGAGATTGCCGGTCTTTCACCCGACGAGTGTGCGGGCAGGAAATACGCAGATCTGTTCACCAATCCGCATTGCGGCACGGAGGAGTGCTGTCTCCGCCAGGCCATCAAGAACGACGACGTGTTTCAGGCGGAAACCGTGCTCACGAAACGGGACCTGCCGATCCTCTACACGGGCAGCCCCCTCAAGGACCAGGAGGGCAACATCGTCGGCGCGCTCGGTTATGCCATGGACATGACCGACCAGAAGAAAGCGGAGGCGGTCATGCAACGGATCGCCGACTACCAGAGAGCGGAAGTCGAGAAGCTTTCCAACACGCTCAGCCATGTCGCCGGCGGAGATCTTTCGGTTCGCTATGACGTTGCCGAAGCCGACGAAAGCACGCGCGAGATTCAACAGAACTTCGCCGCCATCGCCAAGGCCACCAACGCGACCGTCGAATCGCTGGCCAGAGCGCGTGAGGTGGCGGAGAAGATCGCCGCCTTCCAGGAGGAAGAGGTGGCGAAGCTCGCGCAGACCATGCAGCGAGTGGCCGACGGCGACCTGACGAGCGAGTATCAGGTCGATACGACCGACGACGACACGGAACAGGTCGGGCGGGCGTTCGCCGCGATCGCCGACGCGGTCAACCTGACGCTCAAGAATCTCGGGCAGATGATCTCCCAGATCGCCGAGAGTGCGGAACAGTTTGCCGAGGGCTCGCGGGTGATTTCCGAAAGCTCCCAGACCCTGGCCGGCGGAGCCCAATCGCAGAGCGCGTCCGTCGAAGAGATGAGCGCGTCGATCGAGCAGCTCACCAAGAGCGTCGAAACCGTCAAGGATAATGCGACCGAGGCCGACAGCGTCGCCAAGCGGACGGCCCGTCTGGCCGAGCAGGGCGGCCAGGCCGTGCAGAAATCGGTCGAGGCAATGGACCTGATCCGGACCAGTTCGGACCAGATCAGCGAGATCATTCAGGTGATCTCCGAGATCGCCAGCCAGACCAACCTGCTTGCCCTGAACGCGGCCATCGAGGCGGCGCGTGCCGGCGAGCACGGCATGGGATTCGCCGTCGTGGCGGACGAAGTCCGAAAACTGGCGGAACGCTCGAACCGGGCCGCCGGCGAAATCTCCTCGTTGATCAAGGAGTCGTCGCAACGAGTCGGGGAAGGCGCCCAACTGAGTGCCGACACCGGCAAGGCCCTTCAGGAGATCATCGAAGGAGTCGACGCCACGGCACGGAAGATCGCCGAAATCGCCACGGTAACCGTGGAGCAGGCCGCCGGCGCACGGGAGGTGTCGCGGGCGATCGAAAGCGTGTCCCACGTCACCGAGGCAACGGCCGCCGGCAGTGAAGAAATGGCGTCCAGCAGTGAGGAACTGGGGGCCCAGTCCGTGGCACTTCGCGATCTGGTCGGCCAGTTCAAGACCAAATAGCCTCCGACAACCGGGTGCCCCACGGCACAAATTGTGCGGCCGTCCGGGCGAACTCCTCGAGACAATCAGGTTGTCCGGCCACGGCGGGACGCTGCCAGAGCAGTCGTCCCGCCGTGGTTTTCTGATCCTCCACCGAATGAAAGTCGTTTCCGCCGAGCCCGATAGTTGACACGGAACTCGACGGCGGCTTAGGCTAACGGATCGCCGACAGGGCTCGGCAGTCTATCGCCAAGAGACAGAAAAGGGAGTGGTCGAATGAGCAAGAAGGTAATTCTGTGCTGCTGCTTTGTTGCGGCTCTGGCATTCGTTTTGACCGTGGCCGTTCAACCTGCCCACGCCATCAAGCCGTTTTCCGACGAGTTCTCCGCCAAGTACGTGAAGCAGGACAGCAAGGAGAAGAAAGACCAGGACTTTGCCAAGCTGGTGGCGGAGGCCAAATGCAATGTCTGCCATACGGGCAAGAGCAAAAAGGACCGCAATCCCTACGGCGTCGAACTGGCAAAACTGCTCGACAAGGCGACCGACAAGGACAATAAGGAGAAGATTCAGGACGTCCTGTCCAAGGTGGAGAAGCTCCCTTCGGACGCCAAAGACAAGAAGTCCCCAACCTTCGGCGATTTGATCAAGGCAGGAAAGCTGCCCGGCGGGGAGTCGGCCGAGAAGAAGGAAGGCTAGGGCTGCACCACCGCGTAGCTGCACAGTTGAGGCATCTCGCTGGAGACGTCGGTCTCGATCGTCACTCTGCGGACCAGGGCGCCGGGTTCGTCGCCCGCGGTGAAAGTGACGGGGACCACGTGAAACTGCTTGGCAGTGGATGTGGCCGTCATCGCGAAACTCACGCCGTCTTGATCTGCCTTGATCGACTTGATCACAAACGGGCGCTTTCCGCGGACCACAATGTTCTTGGTAACCGACTCTCCCGGTTTCAGGACGCCGAGGAAGAGCGCGCCGGGCGTGAGCGTCACATCGGGAACCACCAATCCTTCGACCAGGACGGGGATTTCTCGCAACTGCGTGTTGGTGGTCACGAGCAGCAGGCTGTCGCGGATGTAGCCCGAGGGGGCCTGGTCGTCCAACTGCACCACCAACTCGTAACCCGCGCGTTGGACTCCACCGGACGGTACGACGCGTGCCTTGAGATGCGGATTCGCCGTCTTGACTCCGACAATCTGCAGGTTCTGCCGACCCGCATAGCGAACGTTGACCCTCCGCTCCGCCGGCGTTCCATGGTCGACCGTGCCCAGATCCGCACTTGACGGGCTGACGATTAGGTCGTTGTGGATATAGCCGTCGACGCGCAGACGCACGCTTGCACACTGGGGACGGGAGAAGTCCACCGTAATGGTCGCCCCCCGCTTTCCCAAGAACAGGTGGGTATTGAATTTCGCGAGAATCGTCCCCGACTCATAGGTCTTCAGGACGCGTTTCTGCACTTCCACGCTCGTGCATCCGCAACTGGTGGTTGCACTGGAGATTTCGACGTCCTCGATGAAAGGGTTGGTGAGCTTGAAGGCGAACTCGGCCTTTGCGCCTCGCCCCACGGAACCGAAGTCGTGCCTCGTTGTCTCGAACATGCCTTCCGCCCACGGTTGGCCGAGGCTGGGCGCAGCAGCCGCGCCCCAGAAGCACAAGCTGACAAGAAGCGGTGCAAAACGCATGAGGTCCCTCTCCTCCCTGCGGAATCCGGCAGCGAATGCTGCACGCGAAGAATTGCCAAAGCGGCAAGCGTCTCAACACGAGTGACGTGAGACACCGCCTGCCCACAGAAGAATGTCTATATACAAATATCCTATTCCTGAAGGGAAAAAGTAAATCCCCCGTATTGGTTATGTGAAAATGTTTGACTCGTTTTGCCGGAATACTTCACCTATCTTCGCCGGACTCCCAGTCGCAGACTCTGCCCGTGGTTGCACTGTGTCGCAACACGGGAACTTCGTCCCCCCCTTCTGGGTAGGTTTGGTTCGGATTATGACGGTTTTAGGGAAAGTTTTGCCGGTCAAGATGCCGTAACCATGAATATCGGGACACGGGGACTGTGCCTGCGCACCGGACAGTGCGGGGACTGGTCGTCGCGCGAGCTTGCTCGCATTGTCGGCCGGGCAGCCCTCGAAGCCCGCACGATGCCATGGAGACTTGCTGCCGGCCGGATGGGTCGGCGGCCTGTGGTTGTCGGCAGGGCTTTCGGAGCGCCAACACCCAGGGGAATAGCGGGAGTCTGCGTCATGGGATGGAACAAGTTTTTCGGCGGAATTGCACGCAAGCGAGTCAACCAGTCTGGTGAGCGACGTCACCTCGGGCACCGGCCCGTTCGGTTCGAGCAGATGGAACAGCGGACCTTGCTGGCTGTCGTTCCGGCGGCACCTCCGGGCACGGTCGATCTTGGGCACGTGGACTATCGCGAAGTGGCCGCGGCCGATCAGACCTACCAGTTGACGACCCGCCACGACGGGGTCCTGACGGCCGAAGTGAGCGGGACCATCGACCTCTACGATGCGGACTACAACCTGCTGGATTCCGCTTCCCAACGCCTCGACTACTTGGTCAATGAAGGAGAGACATACCTCGTCACACTCACGAACACGGTCTCCGGTGACGACCTCTGGTTGGCAAACCTCGTCGACGCAAGCACGACCGACATCGTGGTCTACGGCACCACCCAGGACGATGACTTCAGTCTCGACTGGCTGCCGGACGGCGGCAGCGTCATTCAGGACTACGTCCTTCAAGTCAACAACGTGGAGTACACGATCGGAGCGGCGAGCCTCGATTCGATCGACATCAACATGGGGGCCGGATACGATTCCCTCAGTCTGTCGGGGAGCCCCGGAAACGACGTCGCGGTCATGAGGCCGGGCGAGGCCGCCCTGGCGAATCCCGACTTCGATGCCGTCGTGATCAACGCCGAAAACGTGCTCATCTTCGGCAGCGGCGGATACGATCAAGTCGTCATGTACGACAGTGCCGGAAACGACGTGCTGACGGCGAGTCCCACCGAGGCGGCTTTCGAAGGCGGCTCGTTCGCGAGCCGCGTCGTCGATTTCAGCGAGGTTCGTGCGATCGGGCAGAACGGCGGCTACGACGTCGCCAGTCTGTATGACTCGGCGGACGACGACACCTATGTGGCCCGTTCCGGTTCGGCAAGCCTTGCAAACACGCAATACTTCAATGAGGTTCGCGCATTCGACGAGGTCCACGCCTATGCCCTCGGCGGCGGCGACGATACGGCACAACTCTACGACTCGTCCGGTGACGATACCTTCGTGTCGAGGGAAGACTACTCGTACCTTGCCGGTGAGGGATTCTACAACCGGGCCAAGTTCTTCGAGTTCGTCACCGGCTACTCCACGGCGGGCGGCAGCGACGTGGCTCGACTCTACGACACGGCTGGAAACGACCTGTTTCAAGCCGATGCAGTCTCCGCCTGGATGACCGCCGAAGCCGCCTCGCCGGCGTTCAACACCTGGTTGCGGGAGGCCGACGGATTCGGCGAGGTGACCGCTTACGCCTCGGGGGGCGCCGACAAAGCGGAACTCACCGACTCTTCCGGAAACGACACGTTCGACGCCACCCCGACCTCGACCACCCTGAAGGGAACCGGGTTCTCGAATACGGCGGTTCGCTTCGAAGAAAACGTCGGCAACGCCGTCAACGGAGGGATCGACGTGGCCAGCCTGTTCGATTCGTCGGGAGACGATACCTTCGAGGCACAGGGCGGCACAGCCGAGTTCCGCGTCGGGACCGTCACCAACAAGACGAACGGATTCGAGCAAGTGCACGCCTACGCGAAATCGGGTGGGCTCGACGTGGCCAACCTGTTCGACACCGACGCCGACGACCTGTACGTGGCTCGCCCCGAGGTCTCCTACATGTCGGGCGGCGGATTCTATAACCGGGCCAAGTTCTTCGAGCAGGTCCACGGCTACGCCAAGGCGGGCGGCAACGACACCGCCGAAATGCACGGTTCGAGCAGCAACGACACCTTCATCGTCGATGCCGACGTGCCGCTGGCTCGAATGATGACCGGCTCAACGCTCACCCGCGCCAAGTTCTTCGAGACGGTGACGGGTTTTGCCGTCAGCGGAGGCACCGATACGGCCGAACTCAGGGGGACCGCCGGCGACGATACGCTCGCAGCCAGCCCCACTCTCGTGTCGCTGAATTCCGGCGGGATGATCGCGGCGGCGGTTCGCTTCGGTACCACCGCTGCCATCGCCGCCAACGGCGGCTTGGATACCGCGGAGTTCACCGATTCGGCCGGGAACGAACGATTCGAGTGCTCGCCGGGAATCGCCACGATGACCGGCACGGGCTTCGGCATCACGGCCAGAGCCTTCAGCATCGTTCACGCCTACGCTCGAAACGGCGGCACCGATACGGCCGTCCTTCGCGGGTCGGCGGGCGACGACACCTTCGTCGGAACTGCCGAGTTATCCCGACTCGACGGCGCCGACTTCATCAGCCGCGCCAAATTCTTCGACAGCGTCACGGTTTACGGCGGAGGCGGAACCGATACGGCGACTCTGTACGATTCGGCCGGAAACGATCGCTACCTCGGCAACAAGAGGGTCGAATTGGTCAACCCGGGCGGAGCTCCCGAAATCGTCGATCTCTCGTCGCCCAAGATTCGGTTGCGACCGGGCAACGACGAACTCTACACCTTCGGCAACCTCGCGCAGATTCGCAGCGCTGAGCACACGATTCAGGCCTACGACTTCGACACCGTCACGGCCTGGTCCAAGAACGGCGGCGTCGATACGGAACGCCTGAACGACGTCAACTACACCCTGCTGAAGATCGGGCCCTGGATCAATCCGACCACGGGTTGAGCCTTGGTTCCCGCAAATGAATCGCTTGCCGATTTTCCGGGGCGTGCTGCGCCACGCCCCTATCTGCCTGGCTTCGCATTCGGGAAGTTGTTTGTTTGCCCGTTCTTGGGCCGGTCAGACAACCGGGTTCGGCGCCGGCATCCACGAGGGGCCGCTAGACGCTTTCTTCTGCGGTGTGGTAAACTGAGTGGTTTGCTCCCTGCTTCCTGGCGAGGTATGACCGATGAGAGTTCTGCGCGACGGACAAGACGACGGACTGGATCCGCTGGAATCGCTCGACGTGCGTGCGGCAGGCGGATTCGCCGACATGCTCCAACGCATGTCCAAAACCGCCTTCGGCGGACGGCGTCTGGGCGAGGCGTACCACGTGCTCAAGGCGATGGCGGCCGACGAGTCCTGCAAGATCGTCGTCACCGTTTCGGGGGCTATGACGGTCGCCAAAATGGGCCGCGTGCTCTGCGACATGATCGACGCCGGCCTGGCCCACGCCCTGGTGACGACCGGGGCCATCATGTCGCACGGACTCAGCGAAGCGATCGGCTGCGTCCACTACAAGCACGATCCCCGCCATTCCGACGCCCAACTCTACGAGTGGGGCTACAACCGCGTCTACGACACCCTGGAGATGGAGGCCAATCTCTGCAGGGCCCAGGAGACGATGAGCGAAGTGCTCGCCGGCATGGATTGGTCCGAACCGACCTGTTCCAGCCGGCTGACACGCGAGATCGGCCGGCGGCTTGTCGAGCAGGGCCAGATGCCCAGCATCCTGGGCTGCGCCTTCCGGAAACAGGTGCCGGTCTACATCCCGGCCTTCACCGATTCGGAACTGGGGCTCGACGTGGCCACCCACTTTCTCACTCTGGTCGATGCGAAGAAGCACGAAGCGAACCCGGCGGAGTTCTTCTCGGGCGTTCCCTCCTTCAACCCGTTCTTGGACCTTTACGACTACGCCCAGCAGATCCTGTCGGCCGAGCGGATCGGCATTGTGACCATCGGCGGGGGCGTGCCGCGAAACTGGGCCCAGCAGGTCGGCCCATTCATCGACATCATCAACATGCGGCTGGGGACGTCCTTCGAGGTGCCGCGATTCCGGTACGGAGTCAGAATCTGCCCCGAATCGGTCCACTGGGGCGGCCTGAGCGGTTGCACCTACAGCGAAGGCGTCTCCTGGGGCAAGTTTGTCAGCACCGCCGAAGGCGGCCGGTTCGCCGAGGTCCACTGCGACGCCACCATCGCTTGGCCGCTGCTGATCGCGGCCATCCTCGAGGATCGTCCCGTCCAACAAACACCCTAGCTCACAGCTCTACCATGAAGACATTCCGCGTCGGCATCATCGGGTTCGGCTTTATCGGCAAGGTGCACGCCTACGGGTATCGCAACCTTCCTTTCTTCTACGATCCGCTGCCGCTGAAAGCAGAGATCACCCACGTCGTCACTTCCCGGCCGGAAACCGCCGAGAAAGCCCGGCAAGTGCTCGGGGCACAGGTCGCGGCGACCGAATACCGCGCCGTCACCGAGAATCCCGAGATCGACATCGTCCACATCTGCACGCCGAACAGCGAGCACAAGGACGCGCTAGTGTCGGCCATGCGGCACCAGAAGCACATCTTCTGCGATAAGCCGCTCGTCAACACGAGCGACGAAGCCGACGAGATCGAGGCGGCGCTCCCCGAGTATCGCGGCGTGGCCCAGATGACCTTTCACAACCGCTTCTATCCAGCCATGCTTCACGCCAGGCGTCTCGTCGATCAGGGAGTGATCGGCCAGGTGCTTCAGTTTCGCGGCTCTTACCTGCACAGCGGCAGCGCCGATCCCCAGGCGCCCTTGCGATGGAAGCTCACCGCCGCGGCCGGCGGGGGCGTGATTGCCGACATCGCCTCCCACGTTCTCGATTGCCTCGACTGGCTCGTGGGCCCCTTCAAGTCGGTTCAGGCCGCGACCCATATTGCCTTTCCGGAACGCCCCCTGCCGGGCGATCCGACGCGGCGGGGCAAGGTCGATGCCGAAGACTGCGTGCTCATCATGGCCGAGTTGGCCGCGGGGGGCGTGGGGCTCGTAGAGGCCTCCAAGATCGCCACCGGCACGGAAGACGAGCTACACCTGGAAATCTACGGCACCCGGGGCGCACTCCGCTTCAACCTGATGGACGCGCACCATCTGGAGTACTACGACGCCACCACGCCCTATCCGCCCGCCGGCTCGCGGGGCTGGACCCGTATCGACACCGGGCAGCGCTACGAGGCGCCGGCCACTTCGTTCCCCAGCCCCAAGGCCTCGATCGGATGGCTTCGGGGACACCTGGCCTGCCTGGCCAACTTCTTGTATGCCGTCGCCGAGAACCGCCCCGCTGAACCGGGCCTAGAGCAAGGTATTCGCATCCAGCGGCTCATGGAGGCGGTGCGGCGGTCGGCAAAGGAATGTTCGCGCGTACTCGTCGAGTAGCAGGCCGGAGATGACGGCAAGTCGTCCGTGGAAACGCTCAGCTTTGGGATGCCGAAACGGGTGACGATTACTCGCCCTGCTCCTCGTAGAACACCGCCAACCACACGGTCGGCTCTTCGGATGACGTCCATTCAACCCGGTGCTTTCTGTGAGCCGGAATCGTCACGTGGTCGCCGGGCTTCAGGAGAAGCGGTTCGGCGTCGCCTTCGAACAACAGCTTTGCCTCGCCCTTGAGCACCGCGACCCACTCGGCCTCGTCCTGGTCGTACCAGAAGCCTTCGGGACTTGCCTGGCCCGTGGAGATGATTCGCTCGATGCGGACGCTTTTTCCCTCCGCAAGAACGTCGATCAGTTCGGCGGGAAGATCGGTCGCCAAGTTGGCAAAAAGGTTGGGCATGTGGCGGCGCGATGTATTGGGCAAACGGCGACTTTGGCGGTTGGGGGCCAGCTTACGCAACATCCTTGGGGTTTGTCAATCTCAGTGCACCGCGTAACGCGGGGATTGTCCTTGTATGTTCATCTGGCAACACGAGCAGAGAATGAAGTGGGTGGTTCTGCTGTCGTCGCTTGCGTTCCGGGTTCGTGTTGTATGCGCCGTTGTCTTCGCGCAATACGACCGGTAACATGGTCCGTCAAGCGAAATACGCCGCACCATCATCAGCCTGATCGGGAAATGTCCTTCATGCGTCATCTCTGCGTTATACTCGCACTCGTCCTCGGGGCTTTGATTTCACTACCCGCCACGGCGGCCGACAAGTTCGACGTTCTTCTCAGAGAAGGCACGATTATCGACGGCGCGGGCGGCCCGCGTTACGTGGCCGATATCGGCATCCGCAACGGCAAGATCGCCCGAATCGGCGATCTTGGCGACGCCGAGGCGGCGACGACCCATTCGGCCAAGGGCTTGATCGTCGCCCCGGGGTTCATCGACATGATGGGTCAGACGGCCACCCCCATGCTCGACGACCCCAAGGCGGCCATGAACCTGCTCACCCAGGGGATCACCACGATCAACGCGGGCGAAGGCGACTCGGCGGCGCCGCTCGACGACGATGAGGCGGAACATTCCTGCTGGCAGACCATGGCCGAGTACTTTCAGATCCTGGAACTCAAGGGCCTGCCGGTCAACGTTGTTCAATCGGTCGGCCATACCCAGGTCCGCGAAATCGTGGTCGGCAACTTCGACAAACGACCGTCTGAACGGCAGATGGAAGAAATGAAGGCCCTGGTTCGCGAAGCTATGGAAGCCGGCGCGATTGGGCTCTCCACGGCGCTCATCTACCCCCCGGCCGTGTACGCCGATCGGGAAGAGATCGGCCAACTGGCTGCGGTCGCGGGCGAATATGGCGGCCGCTACTACACGCATCTACGCAACGAGGGCGACCGGCTCCTGGAAGCAATCGACGAGGCCCTGGAAATCGGCAAAGCCGGCAAGGTGCCTGTCCACATTTTCCACCTCAAGGCGGCCGGCAGAGACAATTGGCCCAAAATGGCTCAGGCGATCGGCAAGATCCAGGCAGCCCGGGCTTCCGGATACCAGGTGAGCGCCGACATCTATCCCTACATTCACAACGGTCTGGGAATCAGTTCCCTCGTCCATCCCCGACACTTCGCCGATGGCCGCACAGCGTTTCTCCGCCGACTTCGCGACCCGGCCCTGCGCACTCGGATCCGAGGCGAGATGGAAAACGAAGCGGGCTGGGAAAACTGGTTTCGCCACGTCGGATGCGACTGGGACAAGATCATTGTGGGCCGGTCGAGCGACGGGCGCTACGCCCAACACGCCGGGAAGAGCCTCGCCGAAATCGCCCGAAGCCTGAACGAGGATCCATGGAACACCTTCTTTGCCCTGGTGAGAGCCGGGACTTTCGTCATGCCGGAGACCATGTCGGAAGAGAACAAGAAACTGGCGATGCAGCAGCCGTTTATTTCGTTCTGTACGGACGCGGGGCCCGTCAGCGCCGCGCGACCCGCATCCCATCCACGTTCCTGCGGCTCCTTTCCGCGGCTGATCGCACGCTACGTTCGTGAGCAGGGTGTCATCTCGCTCGAGCAGGCGGTTGCCCACGCCAGCGGCGCTGCGGCAGACGCCGTCATGGCCGGCGATCGCGGGCGGATCGCCGAAGGGCTGGCTGCCGACCTGATCGTGTTCGACTATGACACCGTCAACGATCGGGCAACCTTCGCCAGGCCGAACCTGTTATCCGAAGGAATGCGGCACGTCCTGGTGAACGGACAGTTTGTTCTCGAAGACGGCCGATTCACGGAGGCCCGCCCGGGACGCGTCCTTCGTGGGCCGGGCTTCGATCGGCAGCGGGCCCGAACTGCCGTGAGCACGGGCGAGACCGACCCCAGGATGGTCAGCTTTGACCGGATGATGTCGGCCTTTCTGGAGCGACACCAGGTGCCCGGCGCGGCGCTCGCGGTAACGGACCAGGGACGCCTGGTCTACGCTCGCGGTTTCGGCTATGCCGACGTCGCCGACAAACAGAAAGTGGAACCGACCAGCCTGTTTCGCATCGCCAGTCTTTCCAAGCCGATCACGGCCGTTGCCGCCCTCCAACTCGCCGAGCAAGGCCGCCTCAACCTGGACGACAAGGTGTTCGACCTGCTGGACTGGTCCAAACTCGCCGGCGGCGAGGACTCGTACGACGAGCGGTTGGAATCCATCACCGCCGGCCATCTGCTTCACCACCGTGGAGGCTGGGATCGGAGCCAGTCCTTCGATCCGATGTTCCAATCGGTCCGTTTCGCCGAAGCCCAGGACGAGCCGCCGCCCGCCGAGGCAGAGGTGGTCATTCGGGCCATGTTCGGCCAGCCGCTCGATTTCGCCCCCGGCGAGCGCTATGCCTACTCCAACTACGGCTACTGCCTGCTCGGCCGGATCATTGAGAAGATCAGCGGCGAACCTTATGAGGACTATGTCAAGAAGTACGTCCTATCACCGCTGGGAGTCCAGTCAATGGCTGTTGGCCACACGCGGCTCGAGGACCGCCTGGAGCATGAAGTGCGCTACTACGATCCGCGGACGGGCCGCTCGGTGTTCGCAAGAGACCGGAACAAGCCGGTTCCCCAACCCTACGGCGCCTGGTACCTCGAAGCGATGGACGCGCACGGCGGCTGGGTCGCCTCAGCGGTCGACCTGGCCCGATTCGCCGCCGCTTTCGACCGTCCGGAAGCCTGCAAGATCCTCAGCGCGGAGAGCATCGCCCTCATGTATGCCAGGCCGCCAGAAACGCTTGACGGCGATTCCGCCGGCGACGCCCCGCCGGTCTATTACTCCTGCGGATGGCACAACCGGGTCGTTGCGGAGGGAAGAATGAACCATTGGCACACCGGTTCGCTCCCCGGCACGTCGACGCTCCTGGTTCGCCGCCACGACGGCCGCAATTGGGTGATTCTTTTCAATGCACGAGTCAGCCCCCATACGTCGCAACTGAGCAGCGAGGCCGATCGACTTCTGCATCGGGCTGCCGATCAGGTGACGGAATGGCCGGAATATGACCTGTTTGAAGAGTACTGAATTGCCGGAGATGGCCCGAGGCTAATTGCATTCGACGCGCACGTGCAACCGGTGCATGGCACAACAGCCCTCTTCTCGATCGGCACGGACCGTGACGATGTAATCGCCGGGCGCGGCAAATCGATGGGTGACTCGCGCATAGCCGTCCGGGGCGTGCTGCGCCGGATCCCGATTCGACGTGGCGGAGACCGTCGGACTGCCGTCGCCGAAGTCCCAGGTGTCCGTACTCGCACCGGCGCCTCGGCCGCGGCTGGTGAAGACTACCTCGTCGCCGGGCTTGATGTTCTGCGTGGGATGGTAGTTGGCGTCGAGCCCACCCACCTGCACGCCCGTGGCGGCGTCGGCAACGCGGACTGTGGCAAAGTCGTAGTCCACCTGACCGTCGCGGCTGGTGACCTTGACGAGTTCGCTGTAGACTCCGGGCTTCTCGTAGCGCCGCTCGACCACCGGCGTATCGGCCGTGGTGCCGTCGGTGAGCGACCAGGAGTAGGCGGTCACGCCCGCGGCCGCCCAGGATCGCGAGGCGTCGAGGCAAACCGTTTCGTTCGTCAGCACCCGGTGCAGCGGCCGTGCCACGGCCATGACCTTGGGGCTGTTTTCCGCGAGGTAGGACTGCCAGAGGAAGGCGTAACTGTCCTGGACTCCCCACCCACCGCTCGGTTGCAGACTGCGGATATCGAAATGGAGATGGGACCAGCCGCCGCTCGAACCTTCCTTTCCGACCAGCCCCACCCGCTGGCCCTGCTTCACGCGGGCCCCGGCCTGGATCGATTCGTCGATCTCCTTGAGGTGGCTGTAACGGTAGAACCACCCGCGGCGATCCTTCAGATAGACCACGTCGGCCCGTTTCTCGACCGGCGGCTCGCTTTCGGGGATCACGTCGAGTCCCCGCGAGGCGACGATGCCGTCGATCGCCGACACGACTTCGGTCAATCCTTCCGTGGCCCCAAAGTCCATACCCGCGTGGTAGTACGACCAGCCGTTGACGACGCTCACCGGCTCGTTGCTGAACCAGGTCATGGCGGCCATCCAGCGCTGGCGAATGGGATAGGTGAAGGTCCCCGGCTCGATCCAAGGCGAACCGGCCGGCCAGATGCGGACCCGGGCGTCGGCCTCGAGCTGCCAGAACTCTCGTACCTTTTCGCCGGGATAGTCGCCGGTCACGGGACAGTCGATCTGCACGCCGCCGGCCGTGACAGGAAGCCGGTAGTTGCCGCTGTCGAGCGTCACGGTTTCGCCGTTGACCTCCAGGGTCGCGCTCGACCGGCAGATCATACCGAGAACGGTCTCCCGCCGGGAAGTGACGGCGAGCAGCCGCAGCGTGGCCTTGGAACCGTCGGCCAGTGCAACCTCCTGTTTCTCGCCGAGTTTCAGGTCGACGACTCGCAGAATCGGCGTCATGTCCGACTTGAAGTCGTCCGCGTGGATCACCTGGCTGAAGGCGAGAATCGTGAGGACTGTCAGCAAGCTCGCGACGGAGAATCTTCGTTTCGCGGCGCACATGGGGCGTCTCCTTGGCTCGGTGGCTTCAATGACAGCCCGTATTGTGGCGTCTCATATGGTCTCCTGCAACGGTCTCCGTTCTGGGCATCTGCTTAGTGGTGTGAGGACACCATTGGGTTCAGGAATCGTGCAGCGCCCGGTCCCTACATGGTTGCCGCCGGCAGATCGAGCCGGGCGGCCCAGTCGGTCCAACTGCCGTCGTACCATTGAACGTTCTTGTACCCAAGCAGGTGTTTGAGGACGAAGTACGTCTGGCTTGCCTGGTGGCCCGTGCGGCAGTGCACGACGACACGCGATTCCTTCGACGGGATCAGCTTGGCGTATTCCGCGGCCAGTTCCTCTGCCGGGCGAAGCTGACCGCCGTCGCCCAGATCGGCCGAAAAGGGGCGATTGACCGCGCCCGGGATGTGCCCGGGCCTGGCCTCGTCCGAAGTTTCACCACGGAAGTAGTCTTCGGGACGCGTGTCGACGATCACCGCGTCGGTCTTTCCCAGCATCGCGGCGACGTCGTCGGCCGTGACGGTGAATTGGTCTGCCGAGGTGTCGAAATCGTAGGTTACTCTCGGATAGGCAACGAGTGTAGCATCCGCAGGTCGCCCTTCGCCCGTCCAGGCGTCGAAACCGCCCTCCAGGATCGCCCAGTTCCGATGCCCCACACGGGAAAGTGCCATGCCGACGAGCGTGGCGTCCCGCACCTTGTCGCCGGCAACCACGACCACCGTGTCGCCGGCCGAGATGCCCATCAGCCCGAATTGGACTGCCAGTGCCTCGGCAGGCATCAGTACCGACGGAATCCCGTCGACGGTGCCTCGAAGGTTTTCGGGATCAATCCGCAGCGAGCCGGGAATGTGGCTCGTACTGTACTTGGGCTGCTCCCGAACGTCGATGATCCGCAGATCGGCTGCACCGAGCTGCTGCTGGAGCCAGTCTCGCGATACCATCGGCGGCAAGTGACTTGCCTGCGAGGAGTCTGCCGATCGGGTACCGGAATCGAACTCAGCGAAGTACGCTCGCCATTGTTGGACCTTGGCCGCCGCCTCCGGCTGGAGCGGCTCGTTCCTCAACGAGACGGGCGTCAGGCACTGCTCGACAAAGCCGTCGAGGCCGTCGGTCAACATATAGACGTTCTCGTATCCCAACCTGGCCAACGCGTCGCGGGCCTGGGCTGGGTGCGTCATGCCGGTCGAATAGAGAACGATCGTTTTCTGATTGTTGTGCGCGGCCAATCCAGTGACCAGATCGGCGAGCGGCAGATTGATCGCGCCGCGAATGTGGAATGCTTCGTATTCGGCGGCCGGGCGAATGTCGACGACCACCAGATCTTCGCCGTCGGCCATCAGCCGATCGGCCAACTCCGCCGGATCGATATGATCGTGCCCCGCTTCGATCAAGCGGAGCAGGTCTTCCTCGGCCGCGAGTCCCGACAGAGCCGGACTCGCCGTTGAGGCTGGAAGCACGAGCATGCCCAAGGCGAGGACGATCATCGTCAAACCGAGTCCTTTGAGCATCGGGCTTCGCAAATAATCGCCGCCGCCGGAACGGCTTTCAACCCATTCGGCGAAGTAGAACGCGGCGACCGCGATCGCTGCAAACAACGCTCCAAAAGCGGTTCGCGACATCCCGAAGGCATAGAGCGTTTCTTCCTGGTAACCCCAGTCCTTGAGCCAGCCCAGCCAGGGGAATGTCTCGTTGAACAGGATCGATCCCAAAACCGTACCGCCCAGGAACACCAGGCCGTCGATCTTACCGCTGGCGGTTCCAACGGCCGCGGTGCCGGGGCACCAGCCGCTCATCACGAATCCCACGCCGAACAGCAGCCCGCCCACGATCTGGGCTCCGTAAATGGTGGGCATGTTGAACATGGCGTCCAGCGAGATCCAGCCCATGCCGGCCACGAAGGAAAGGCCGAGCATGGCCGTGATCACCGCGGTGAACATCACCTTCAGCACCGTCATGTCGCGGAAGTAGAAGATCCCTGCCAGGCGGCGCGAACTGCCGAATCCGGCTCGTTCCAGAACGAATCCGAACGCCAAACCGACCGCCAGGGCGGTGAAGAATGCCTGTGGGCTGTCGAGTTGGCCGGTCGAGAAATAGGTGCTAATCATTCCACTGACTCCTCACGAAATAGGCGGCCGCATATCCGCCGGCAAACACGCAGCCCATGAAGATCAGGCTTCCCGTCAACAGCATAGCCCCGCCGGTGAGTGCCTGCCCCGAGGTGCAACCGCCCGCGATACGGGCGGCGTAGCCCGCCAGCACGCCACCGGCAAGTGCGAATGTCAGCCGCAGTTTGGACGACGCCGCCGCGCCCTTCTCAACCTGCACCGACACACGCCGGGCGAGGACGGCCGAAATCAGTCCGCCCAGGAAGACGCCGGCAAACATGTAGACCAGGTAGTAGGAAAGCGGATTCGATCCCCAGGCCCCAAAGTACTCGCTCTCGGCGACGTGGGCCGGTGCGAACCACGACTCCAACACCGCTCCGCATCGAGCGATTCCGCCGGAAGCTCCCAGACCTGCTCCAAGCGTGAGCAATGAAGCCAGCAGGGTCAAACCGAGGAGAATTCCGGCCACGTAAGGGTTCCAGAGTGGAGCGGGTTTCTGCAGATCACCGCCCGCGTTTTCGGTGGTAAGATTCGTATGACTCATGTCCGATTCCTTCTTCGTGAACATCGTATCGAGGTATCGCGTTCAACAACCGGCACTTCGCTTCTTCGGTTTCGCAGCCGGTGTCGGCGCGGCTTGCGGTTGCGGAGCCGTTCTGAGCGGCGAAACGGCATTCGCACCGCTTGCACCGGCGGCCGGGCCGCTCGGCAGCATGCCCGGCGCGATCAGCGAACCGAGGTCCGATTCGGCCCAGTAGGCTTGAAGACCGCCGTGCAAGGCAATCACACGCCGTCCGGTCTTCTGGGCAAGCACGCCGGCCACCATCATGGCAATGGAACCGTCGCGGTCGACGATCACCAGGGGGATATCGCCGGTCAGGTAGGCGGGGTTGCCCATCACGTCGGCCAGGTCGGCATTCTGCGAGCCGGGCAGGTGATAATCGGCGAAATGGGCGGCCGGTCGCACGTCGATCACCTGAACCGAACCCGGCAGATCCATCAGGGTCCGCTTCAGTTCGGCCGGAGAGATTCGATCGGCCAGACGGACCGACTGCATCCCTGATCCGACGGCCGGGATTGGGCAGGCCGCGGCACCCGATTCGATCACCGGCAAGCCGGCCTCGATCCAGGCCTCACCTCCGCCCGCCAGGCTGCGGACGTTGCCGAAGCCCTCCCGTTCCAACACCCCAATGGCCAGGCTCGATCGATAGGCGCTGTTGCACACGGCCACGATCGGCGCCCCGCGATCCAACTTCACCGACTGCTCGGCCAGGTGATTCAGCGGCATGTTGACGACCGTGCCGATCCGCAACTCTTCCCATTCCTTGGGCTGCCGGACGTCGACCACCAGCGGCGACTCAGTCTGCTGCATGGCCGCGTGGAGTTCTTTCGGCGGAACCGTGGCCGTGGTCACCACCGGCAGGCCGGCCTTCTTCCAGGCGTCGTAACTGAGTACCCGGGCCTTGTAGCCCACGCGATGCAGGCGGTGGACGGCCTCGGGTAGGTCTTCCTTGTCGCCGACGACGACCAGATTTGACTCCCACGGGACCATGATCCCGGTCCAGGTTTCAAACCGCCCGCGGAGGCCGATATTGACCGAATTCGGAACGTGCCCCGCGGCATACTCGGCCGCATCACGCACGTCCACAAGGTAATGCTTCTTCGGATCGCTCAATTCGGCCGACGGGGCGATTTCGGAGAGCGATTCGGGGTTCCAATCAACGAGTTCCGGCCCGCGGCGGTTCATGGCCGCGTTGTGAGCGAAGTACTGGGGTGCCTCGGGCAGCCCTTCGAGAACGGCGGCAACGAACTCGCCCCGCGTCTTGTGTTGCAGGTAGACGTTGGTCTTTCGCTGCTCGCCGATCGTCGAGACCGGCTCGTCGCTCAGGTGAGCACCGCAGAGCGACCCGGCGCCGTGGGCCGGCATGATGACGACGTCGTCGGGCAGCTTCGAGAGCTTGTTGGTCCAGGTGTCGAACATCATCGACGCCAGCGACGATGCCGACATCCCTTTGCCCAGCAGGTCGGGCCGGCCGACGCTGCCCACGAACAGGGTGTCGCCTGTGAACATGACAATCGGCTTCTGGGGCGCGGCGGAAGCAGCGACTAGCCCGCACATGCTGTCGGGCGTGTGGCCCGGAGTCTCCAGGAACGTTACCGTGACCCCACCCACCTTGAGCGTATCGCCCTCCTTGAGCGGAACGTGGTCGTACTCCGCCCCGGCCTTGGCGCTGATGTAGATGGGCACCTTGAGAGCATGGGCCAGTTCGATCTGACCCGCAACGAAATCGGCATGGGAGTGCGACAACCAGACGGCCGTGATCTTCACTCCGCGATCCTCGGCGGCCTTCAGATACGTGGCAATATCCCGCCCCGGGTCGACGACCAAGGCTTCTCCGTTGCTGACGAGTAAATAGGAGAAGTGCGACAAGGTCGTCAGGTCGTACTGAACGACCTCAAATCCGGGATACTTATAGGTGTCAACCTCCTGGTATTGGGCGGCCTCGTCTCCGTGGGTCGCCGACTCGGCGTCCTTGATCTCCGCCCCCATCAACAACGCTGGAACCAGCGCCACAGCCGCAGCAGCAATTAGCAGTTTGTTTATCAACATTGTCAAACACCTCCTGTTTATTGAAACAGAGTCTCAACGCCTGCACGATTGGATGGTTTCGGGCGGGCAAAGGTTACAGGCCCCACGGGCTCCGCAGACCGGCCCTGACTCGCGGGTATCGTAGCAGCCGGGACATATTATCCCATGGCAATCCTCAATACGTGCGTCATAAGGTGCTTTCCGATAACCTGTTAGACGATGACAACTCCACGATCTGACGCTTGACGGCGTTTTCTCGCCAAGACCATCGCGACAATGCGCGTCTAAGGAGTTAAAGCGCACGGAACGGTTCGATTTCATGACGGATGAGCAACTTGTAGCGAGCTACCTGCACACGGGAAATCGGGACGCCCTCGGCCAACTCATCGATCGCAACGTCGGTCGGGTTCGCCGGGTCGTCTATCCCATGGTCTTGAACCATGCCGACGCCGACGACGTGGTCCAGGAGGTGTTTGTGCGCGTGGTTCGCGGGCTTGGTTCCTTCCGGCAAGAGGCCCAGTTTGCCACCTGGCTGCGACGTGTGACGATGAACACCGTCTATCGCTTCCTGAAGCAACGACAGCGGACGCGAACTCGACTGGTCGAAACGGCGAGTGCTGTGGAGCCGCCCTGCGATTGCCGACCGGAGCAGTCGGCCCTGGACGGCGAACTCGACGAGGTGATCGGCCATGCTCTGGAACAGTTGTCTCCGGAACTCCGCGGCGCCCTGGTCATGACGGTCTTCGACGAAGTTACCCCGGCCGAACTGGCAACGATCGAGGGATGCAGCCGAGCGACGATCTACTGGCGAGTCCATCGGGCAAGGCGGGCAATGAAGAAACTACTGAAAGATTGGGTTTGAGCAAGACGGGCCATGGCACGTGAAGACAACGATCGACTGAATCGCATTCTCCGGGAGTGGCTCGATCGAGCCGACGACGGGGCCGATCGAGAGGCTTTGCGCCAGAGCATAACCCAGGCCGTCGACCGGATGACGCCCATGGCCGATTCCGGAAACGAGACCGGCAGGCGAAGGCGCCGCACTTCCCGCACAATCTGCGCGGCGGTGGCGGCTGCCGCCGTTCTCCTGGTCGCCGTTCTCTGGCCGTTCCGAAACGCTCGCCAACCCGAGCCTCTGCCGCGCGGCAACGATCCGACCCAGGAACTCCTGGCAAAACTCGACGTCGATGAGCTGCAGCGCCGGCTGGCCTTGCTCGATCAACTCGACGACCTGTTTGAGGACCGCTGGGAGTGGATGGTCGAATGCGGTGATCGCGTCGACATGCATGTGTCCTCGAAGCCGATGGACGGCGTGTCCTCGGAGCCGGTTGCCGTGCGGCTTGCAGTCCTCGTCCGCGACAATCCTGCCGAGGCGTTCCGCGTCGAGGAAAAGACGTTTGTGCTCACGCGGGCGGAGCAGCCGGTCGAGGCCGTGTTGGAGGACGGCGTTTCCCGCAAGCTCTACTTCTGGGTCTTCCCCATCGACGACGGGCTGTTCACTTACGATGTCGATCTGCAGACGACCGAGCCTCGCAAGATGTCGATCCGAACGAGCGGGGCGGTGGCTTCGGGGAGGCCGACGAAGATCCTGTCGTTCGAACAGGACGGCCGCCAGTACCGGGTCTATCTGTTGCTTGTTCCAGGGAGACCGCCATCGGCGTCCGATAGGACTCGCCAGGCGTGACGGAGGGTCGGAAAGATGCGGCCGAACCGACACCTCATGCCATTGACCCTTGCATGGCCAATGAGCGAGGGCGACCAACGGAAGCCCGGCTTCTCCGAGTTTGTGGTCGGCCGAACAGGTTCACTAGCCATGCAACTATCAATAGTCTGCTGCATCTCGCTGTTAAGGCTGGAGGGGAATGTGCCCGTGGTGGCGTATGACGGTGCCGTCGAGCCCGAGCGGCAAACCAAGACGGCGCGGATCGAACCGAGCGGAGTCCCGCAGACGGCGTTCGCCGACTCGGAACTCCGGCTCCGGTTTGTCTGCCACGACGGCGAAGCCGTCCCCTGGCAAGCGAGCGCCGCGCGGCGGCCGTTTTCCAGCGGCGCGGTCGTTCCCAAACAAGGTTGGGGCGAGATTCGCCTGCAGACTCCGTCGGTGAAGGATGGAATTGGCTTGCCGATCCAGGTGGCCGTGGGAGACGCCCTCTGCAAGGTCCTGGTTCTCGGCAACGATCCCTTGGACGGGCGCCGCCAGTGGGCGGAACAGCTTCAGATTGTCCTCTTCGACCGGTCCGGCAAGACCGCCAAGGCCTTCGAGGCGATCGAACTTCCCTACCGTCAAGCGACCGGCCTGAGTGGATTGGGGGCGGTCACTAAAGGGATGATCGTCGTCGGTGAAGGCCTTTCGCTCGACGAACACCGCGGGCTGGATCGCGTCCTTTGCCAGGTTGCACGGCAGGGGGTGCCTGTTATTCTGTTGAGACCGGACTCGGGCGACTTCACCATTTCCGACCCCGGCCCCTCGCGGTTTGAACTGCGGCGCGGCGACGTGGGCGAGCGGATCGACTCGCGGACGGCCGGCGATCTGAGACAGACAATCGGTTTTCGGGTAGCCGGCGATCGGAACGGCCCGGTGCTGCGAATCGCGGAACAGTCGTCCGACTATGCTTGGGGTGATTTTCGTTTTGACGACGGCCGGGGCCGTCTGTGCTGCGTAACATGGAATCTGCTGGACGAGTGGGAGGCTTCCCCTGCCCCGCGGTTCTTCTTCGTCCGCCTGCTGGAACTCGTATCCGGCGGAAAGGACCTTCCTGGAGGAAAGACCAATGAGTAATAGGATGCGGTTGTTTTCCACAACGGCGCTGTTCCTGGCGCTGGTCTGTTGCTCCGCCCGGGCGGGCGACGAGATCTACCCCCTGGCCGTTCTGCCTTTCTCGGAACGTGGTGCGGAAGTCGCCCAGCAGGGGCAGCAGGTTACCGACCTGATGTTCGCCAACCTGGTGACCAACCCGGAACTGTTCCTGGTCGACCGCGAAGACCTCGACACGGTGCTCAAGGAGCAGGAGCTGAGTCTCTCCGGGGCCGTCAAGACCGAGGAGGCGGTCCAGGTCGGGCGGCTCACCGGGGCCAAGATCCTGGTGACCGGCTCGGTGATGCAGGTCGGATCGTCGCGCTACGTGATCGCCAAGATCATCGGCACCGAGACAAGCCGCGTTCTCGGCGCGTCGGTCAAGGGACTGGTGAGCGACGAACTGGACGGGCTGGTCGAACAGCTCGCCGAAAAGGTGGGAACCACGATTGTCGAGAAGGCCGGCGAACTGGTCGCCAAGGAGCTTTCCCGCGAGGACCGGATCGCCGAGTTGAAGAAGAAGCTCGCCGACGGAAAACTTCCGACCCTCGCGATCTCCGTCCCCGAACAACATGTCGGCCAGGTCATCGTGGATCCCGCGGCCGAGACCGAGCTTTCCCTCTATGCGACGGAAACGGGATTCACCGTTTTCGACACGGGGTCCGGCGGCACGTCCAAGTGCGACGTCCGCATCGTGGGCGAGGCCTTCAGCGAATTCGCCGGCCGCCGCGGCAATCTCGTCTCGGTGAAAGCCCGCGTCGAGGTCAAAGCCGTCGACCGTGCCAGCGGCAAGATCCTGGTCACCGACCGCCAGGTCACCGTGGCCGTCGATCTATCGGAACAGATCGCCGCCAAGACGGCCCTCCAGGAGGCCGGAGCGAGGCTCGCGGAGAGGTTGTTGGTGAAGTTGGCGCCGGGCAAATAGCCGAGTCGGCATCAAATAACGGATCGGCCGATCTTCTCTCAGTGTGCTTCAAGGACTACCAGCTATTGCCACCTCATCCCCCCCTGTGGTCAACTACAGGTTCCTCTTCGCTGTTCAGGCTTTTCCGCAAGGAAACGGACGTATCCATTGTGTGCCACATTCTTCCACCGATCGTGAACCTCTCAAGGGAACCGACGAATTCAGTGGAGAAACCTAGTTGAACAGCGCCACTTCGGTGCAGTCTGAGAACCTGAACCCGTGGCAGTGCAACGTTTAACGCCCAGCCGAAGCGGCCGCAGTACGGAAGCCGGCGCCTTCGGCTGGGCGTTAAACGAGCAACCCTCAGGAAGTTGCGATTACTGGCGACTGGTCAATGTGGCGCTGTCAAACGAGCCTTGCTTGTGATTTGCCCGTCAACACCCTAGAATCGGGTCGCAGGCTCAACGTTTCGCGTTGATTCTCGAGTGTTCGTTCTGGACTTGCATGCATGGTTTGTGCATGCTCTTGTAAAGGTTGGGGAACAAGTTTGCCCCGCTTTGGGATCACTCGTATATGGGGATAGAACATGTTCGTTGCACGACATCCACTCACCCGCCGTCGATTTCTGGGCACCGCCGCCGTGGCCACGGGCGGCCTTCTTTTTCCGACAGCAGGCGGGCGAACGGCTGCGGCCGCGGAAGCGGAGTACGCCTCGACGCCCCACTTCTGGTATCGGCCGCAACCGGAAGGGCCGTTCGTCGACTCGCAGCTCGACAACAAGGCTTTCGGCTACAGCGACGGCGAGGTCTTTCTTTCCGAAGACTGCGGCCGCACCTGGCCCCATCGCGCCAAGTTCGCCGACGCCAAGGACATCGTGTTTAGCTGCATCCTGAAGAACGGCAACATTCTCTTCTCCGCGCTGGCGAAACTGTATCTGAGCACCGACAACCTGAAGACGTATCGGCAAGTGATCGTCAAGGACGTTGACGGGAGCGATTACGTTCCCCACACGCCGCAGAAGCCCGAGTTGCCGGGCTGGTATTTCCACAGCCTGTCGGGCGAAGTGACGTGGGACGTGAACGGCAAGGAGATGCTCGTCTGGGGGAACTACTGCAACGTGATCGGCGGCGCCTCGCCTTCCAATATCTACTACTCGACCGATCAGGGCGAGACGGTCAAGATTGCCTATAGCTTTGGGCAGAACCCGAATTTTCGCGACGGCGGCACGGCGGGCGGAGGCAAGACCGGCACGCTGCTCGGCAACCCCGACAACCCCGTCATCTGCCGTCACGTTCATTGCACGGCCTACAACCCCGACGAAAACGCCTTCTACGCCTGCACCGGCGACGGCGATCGCCCGGAGGGCTTCGAGTGCCACTGGCTGCGCGGGACCTACGACGCCGGCAAGGATACGTGGGACTGGAAGGTGATCATCTCCGACCACTTGAACTCCCGCTACAAGTGCGGCGGCATCACGTTCGTCGACGGCAAGGTCTACTGGATCAGCGACTCGAACGGGCCGCCGCCCTACGACCGCGGCGTCTTCCGCTGCGACCCGGCCGACATTGGCAAGCCGGACAAGCACGAACGGCTGTTCAACCCGGGCGTGGAATCGGGCTGCATGATCATTGAAGACGGCGTGATCCTTGCCTCCCACTGCGCGCCCGCCTCGCCGATGAAGACCGGATTCATCGTCTCGACCGACATGGGCAAGACCTGGGCCCAATACGACCTCAAGGAATTCGGCGCCCGGTCCCCCTGCCGCTTCAGCCGCATGAACAGCGAGGGCTGGTTCCGGGTGGATCTCAGGACTTCGTGGGTTACACCGGCGGAAATGATGTTCATCAAGCCCAAGAAGTAGGTCCCGGGCGCCGCACGGGAACTGGAAGCAGAACATGTCTCGGCTTCGGTACCCAATTGAGGCGACGGGCTGAGCCCCGCCTGGCGCTCATCGCGCTGGGTTGGAGCAAGAATGAGCGAGCGTTGCCGAAGCTGGTTGAAGTACTCGAAGAGGAAAACTTCGGTTATTGGCCCCGAGCCGACGCGTGTGACGCTATCGCCAGAATCGGCTCGCCCAAGGCGATCCCTGTTCTGCGGAAGTGCCTGAAATCGGAGACGTTTCACGCATTGCCGAATGCGTTCCGAGCGCTGGTTGCCCTCGGGGACCGGGAGGCTGTCCCGTTGGCAGTTGCACGGGTGGGTCCTGAAATTGAGGCATACAACAGTGGATCCGTCGTCAGAGAACTCGAGAAGGTGACCGGGCAGTCGTTTGGATTCGAGCGACAGCGGTGGCAGGAATGGTGGAAGTCGGTGGAATCAGAATGGCAGATTCCCGAGGAGTTCAGAAAGCCATGGGACCAGCAGCCGGCGGTTTACTGATCTGTTATTCTGGTAGAGCGCCCCTGACATGCCGCTCCCCGGCAACGATGTTTCTTCTCGCAATGAGGATACACTGATGGACGCCGTTCGAGCTGTTCTTGTCGCCGCATGTGTTGCTCTTGTTTGTGCCAACTCCCAGGCCCAGGAACCGCCCCGCCTCGACCGCACCGACCTTCTCCAGTACCGTGACGCCGACGGGACGGTCTGCCCCGTCACGACGCCTGCCGACTGGCAGAAACGCCGGGCTGCGATCCTGCTGGCCATGCAAGAGGTCATGGGAAAGCTGCCGGGAGATGACCGCCGAGTGCCGCTGGTGATGGAAGTGGTGGAAGAGGCCGACGCGGGCAGCTACCTGCGGCGGCTCGTCACCTATCAGTCGGAACCCGGTTCTCGAACGACGGCCTACTTGTGTATCCCCAAGATTGTGCTGGCCGGCGGCGGGAAGACGCCCGCGGTGCTGTGCCTGCATCCGACCGACGCCAAGGTGGGACACAAGGTGGTCGTGGGTCTTGGGGGCAAGGCAGGAAGGCAGTACGCGGCAGAGTTGGCCGAGCGCGGTTACGTGACCCTTTCGCCGTCATATCCGCACCTGGCCGATTACTATCCGAACCTGGAGCAGCTCGGTTACGTCAGCGGCACGATGAAGGCCATCTGGGACAACATTCGCGGGCTGGACCTGCTGGCTTCGCTCCCCTACGTGGATGCCTCGCGCGGCTTCGGCGCGATCGGGCATTCGTTGGGCGGACACAACACGATCTACACGGGCGTGTTTGACGAGCGGATCAGCGTGCTGGTGAGCAGTTGCGGCTTCGATTCCTACCCGGACTACTACGACGGCGACGAGAAGAACTGGTACTTCGGCAAGGGATGGTGCCAGACCCGCTATATGCCGCTGATGTCGGACTATCGCAACCGGTTGGAAGAGATTCCTTTCGACTTCCACGAGATGCTCGGTGCGCTGGCCCCGCGACCGTTGTTTGTCAACGCGCCGCTGCACGACAGCAATTTCCGGGCGGACAGCGTCGATGCGTGCGCCGCGGCGGCTTTGCCGGTCTACAAACTGCTTGGCGGAGAAGGTAGGCTTATGGTCAAGCATCCGGATTGCGACCACAATTTCCCGGACGAGATGCGGGAAGAGGCGTACGAGGTGATCGATTCGGTGTTGCGACCGGACTCGAAGCAGGAATAAGCAGCAAGGAGCAAGACCATGAACCCCAAACTCAACTACGCTTTCACCCGCCGCAGTATCCGCGCTTACCGAGACAAGGAGGTGGGTGACGATCTGATCCGCGACATCCTCGAGGCCGCCATGGCGGCGCCGTCGGCGGTGGCGAAGGATCCGTGGGATTTCGTCGTCGTCCGCAGTGCCGAGATGCGGGCGAAGATCGCCGAATGCCTGCCGAACGGTAAGATGCTCGCCCGGGCACCTGTCGGAATCGTCGTCTGCGGTGATTTGCAGCGAGCCCACGACGGGCAATTGTCGTATCTGCTGCAGGATTGTTCCGCGGCTATCGAGAACCTGCTGTTGGCCGTCAACAGCCTGGGGCTGGGGGCGTGCTGGCTGGGCGTGCATCCGCGGGAAGAACGGATGGTGCACATTCGGGCATGTTTGAACGTTCCGGAGCACGTCATTCCGGTGGCGGCGATTGCGATCGGCTGGCCCGGCGAGGCTCAATTGCCGCGGACCCGGTATCGCGACGAGGCGGTGCATCGGGAGGCGTGGTAGTATGCGAGGTATGCAAGAGAGGAACCACGGATCACACGGATTACCACGGATATAGAACAAGGTGATTCTGGCGAAAACCATCGTGCCTCAGATCGATATGGCGCTTGCGACGGTTTGATATGGTATGCTGGCTCGGTGTGTGAGCCAATTCTGCTGACCGTGGAGCAACGAACATGTCGAAAGTCGGGCTCTTTCTTGGTTCATCCGGAATTCGCGTAGGGCGCGAAGTGCACGAAGAGTACCGGTGCCTCTTCTCTGTTGCACGATGGCCATAACCGCTTGATAAACAATCGCTTAGGCGCGTCGGCAACAAGAGAAGAGGCACCGGTACTCCGCGGTGAGGATGGAACCTACGCTTGCACCGGATGAACCAAAACTTTGCAAAAAATCCCACCCACCATGGAATAAGTCACTGTACAGGCGTATCATATACTAGGGACTCCCTGTCCTCTCAACTCGCATTCGTCCGCCCATGAAGAAAAAACCATAGACAAAACCG
>JAAYAY010000173.1 GCA_012719125.1 Planctomycetaceae bacterium
CCTCTCCACCCCCGCACAACTTCTCAGCCGCCGCCTCCCAAGGCCCCCTAACTGACCGCCTCCGCCACGCACCCGTTGCAAACGACACAGGGTAGCGGAAAATAAGGTTAAACGATTCTGCCGCAAAGGTTTCGGTTCCCTGCATCACGCCAAAGCAGCGTTGTCCAACAAACCCAGCTATCCACGACGACGAGCACCTGCGTCACAAATACGTTTGCGCACTGGCAACCGACACATCGTTTGTGCATAGGCGACCGACACGTCATCCCGCGCAGGCGGGAATCCAGATCATAGACTGTGCACGTATCATTGTCGGCAGTATCGGCTTCTGTCGCGACGGCGTCAAGCGATCAAGAAAAGCCCCGCAGCAGCGCAAATCGAAAGCCCGCGGGCGCATCGCAGCGCAACCTCGATTCTCCGATACCGCCTCAGATCTCGTCCCACAGCCCGTCCCAGGCCAGCAGGGCCGGATTGACGCCTGCCACGTCTCGCCTGTCGCCGCTTTCCGGCCCCACCCTTCCTCTCCTCTCTCTCCGTGCCCTCTGTGCCTCTGTGTTGTTCTCTTCCCGTATCCAGGTCCTTCTCTGCTTTCAACCTCCGACCGATCGCGACAACGTCCCAGCCCACGTTCAACGCTCCCGTCGTTGCTTAGGTCGACGTGACCGGCGCAGAACGGGCAATACCGTTCGCGACCTCGCCGTTTCACTGTCGACGCCCGTTCCGCCGTCCCTCCAACCGCACCGCGGTTGAACACCGCAGCCCAGGGTCAGCCACGCGGCCCCGCCGCGCTCGCGCCACCCTGGGTACCCATCCCCCGCCAATCTGTACGCCGAAGGCGTACTACATCAGCAACAGCAAGACGCCCCCTCCCAACCCACCTCGCCCTTCGACATTCCTTGTTCAATATTCTGCGGTTCCCATCCTCCGCCCCGAAGGGGCCCAAACATATCATCCCGGGGCAAAGGCAAGGCGAGCCCCGCGAGCCCTGCCGTCGCCCCGGGGGGCGGATCTCGCCATTCGCGCAGCTCTGTAAGGGCGTAAAATCTTTTGCCACCCCGGCAGGAGATGCGTCCAGCTTGTTGTGGTGCGACGCTTCTTGTCCCAACCCACGATCAACGCTCCCGTCGTTGTTCAGGTCGACGTGACCGACGCAGAATGGCAACTACTCGCGACCTTGGTCGTGAACATCTCCGCACGCAACAAAGGTACGGTTCCACACTTCGGACGATGTGACCAAAGTACGTTCGCGACGATTCAGGGGGTGATCGGCGATCGGAACCGTTTCGCGCCATCGATCTGACAACACCGATCGGATTGATTCCGACACGCGAATTTCAGAGGTCGGGGCGACCTGCCGCAGTTGCGCAATTGGCCTTCCACTCATCAGGGGGGCGGCCCGTCCAGGTTGAAGCCGGACCGGATTTCCCGTCCGTGCGGGAGCGCCGTCTGCGATACAATGAGAACGTCATCGCACTGGGCTCGTCGCCCGGGGCGATGTTCACGCCAACCAGCAGGCACCAAGACGGGACGCCAATAGTCTTCGCGCGATCCAGTCCCGCCCGCCACTTCCTCGATGGCACCTACGGCGACGACGACAACACCCTCTGTGTCACGCCAGGGGCGACATACCGCTCGACGACGAAGAGGGGGGCATAAGGTGGATTGCGTAGCACGTACCCAAATCGACAGGTGCCGGCACCCTTCTTGTCAGCAACGAAGCCACCACTGCCGATCGGTAGCCAGTAGTAGAACCCGCCTTGGGGGTCCCACACGGACTCAAAGGCGGTTGCCGCGTATGTGGCGCCGGGTGTCAGCCCCTGACAAGAGACGCGCGCGTCGAAAAAGGCTTTCCCTGTGATATGGACGACCCCCGACGCATTGGGTTCTCGGGGTGAGACTTGCCGTGTAAGGGCGCGTGTTGACGCGGTTGCGAGGGCCGTATGTCGCGCAAATCCTGCCACATAGGCGCACCGTCTCCGTGCACGCTGGAGTCGCTGCAGATGAACGCGATCACCTTCATCTGGCCCTGGCACTTGGGGCAGCAGAGCGGGTCGATCTCGTACACCCGCTTGATGAGCATCGCCCAAGTCTGGCTGGCGCGGCCGGGGGCCGCAACCTCTGGAGTGTCACCGCTCGACGCCGCGCCTGCCTGCTCTGCCGCTTCCGCCGCCTTGCGGCGCATTCCCCGGGCCTTGTTCGAGTAACTTTGTGGCCCAGATCGACGGCGTCGGCTTCATCGAGACGACCTGGCACCATCTGCGCGGGCAGGACTGGGTGGACATGTACAAGTATGGCGTGTCGGCCGCCTGGGGCACGGACGCGCCGGTCCGCACGCCCATGTTCGACACCAATTTCGCCGCGCTGCTGCGTCTTGTCGGCCATGACATGAAGGTGACCGATCAAAAAGACACCGGACACCTCAACTACCAGATTCCGCCCGCCTGGTGGATCGAAAACAACGAGCGACGGCGGTCGATTGCTTTCGATGGCAGTCGATTATGGTCGACAGCATTCGATGGCTATCGACGGCAATCGATGGCAGTTATGCTATAATAAAGCCGTTTTCAAGCAAGAGGAGATCTGAATATGGCGATGGAGATGCTGGAGAAGACGGCCGAGGCGTTGAAGAAGGGAGGATGACCGTGCGTACTCAAGAGATTGCGCGGTTCTGCAAAGCGGTCGTTGTATTGGCCGTGTGTGGATGTGCGAGTGGCCTTGCCGCCGCGGACTATTCGCTCGTCACGCCCAATATGGCGTTTGAAATCAACGCCGATGCCACGGGCGCGCGGTTCGTCTTTCCACGCAACACGGCCACGGGGAAGGATTTCTGGCGGCTGATTCTGGATGATGGGGCGCAGACCGAGATTCCCGTGTTCTCGCATGACCAGAAGGGGAAGGCCGTTCTCAAGGGGAACGTGTTGTCGGTGGACTACGACCGTGTGGTGTCTGCCGATGGACGCGTCTACGAGGTTTCGGTTTCGTTGCGGATCGAGAAAGAGGAGGACCTTCTTGCCTTCACGCCGACCATTTCCAATCATGCCGCGGTGCGCGTGAACGAATGCTTCGCCCCGCTTGTCTCCTTCAACGGCCTCGTGGGAGAGAAGGCGAAGGACGTCCTCTACATGCCGCGTTCCCTGGGGCAGCGGTCGCCCAACCCCTGGGCCAAGATGGAGTCGTTTACGCCGCTCGACTACCTGCACAACGGATGCGAAACGTCCTGGCATCTGCACTATCCCCAGTGTTCAATGTGCTGGCTGGGAATCGAGTCCGGGGGAAAGTTTCTGTATCTCTCCCGCCCGGACCGCGAAATCCGCGCCTGCTTCCTGACGGTGCGCCACTCCATCCACGGTGACGACCTGATGCCGGGCATCGTGCACTTCCCGATGGTGCGCAGGAACGAGGCCGTGTCCTTCGCGCCCACGGTGGTGGGGCTTCTGGACGGCGATTGGCGCGCGGGGGCGAAACGGTATCGAGCCTGGGCGGATGCCACTTTCTTCCACGTCGTGCCCAAGGCGTCGTGGGTGAAGAATCTCGCGGGCTGGCAACGCATCGTGCTCAAGTCCCAGACGGGCGAGGACAACTACCGGTTCCGCGATCTGCCGGCGATGTACGAGGCGGGGCACAAATACGGCATCGACACGCTCTTCCTTTTCGCCTGGTGGAAGGAGGGTATGGACCGGGCCTATCCGAAATACGAGGAGCCCTATCCCGGCGCCTGGGCGGAACTGCGGGCGAACATTGCCGAGGTCCGTCGGCGGGGTGGGCGGGTGATCCTCGAGTGCAACTGCCACATGATCGATCCCGCCAGCGACTTCTACAGAATCCACGGGAAGGACGTGCTCATCCGCACGATCAACGGCGACGAGTACCGTCCGGCGTTCGTCTATCCGGGGTTCGGCGAGTTCCGCGCGCAGTACGGGGAGCGCCCGTTTCCCGTGGCCTGTTCGTGTACGGCGTTGTGGCGCGACACGGTGTATTCCCAGTTGGAACTGATGCAGAACACGTTCGATCCGGACTGTCTGTTCGTGGATTGCTACGGAGCCGCGCCCACGCAGCCCTGTTTCGACGCGGCGCATGAACATGGTCCGCGTATTGATCGCGAATGGACGGGCCGCCGGAAGTTCTATGATCGGGCTGTCGCCTACACGACGCATGTTGGCAAGCCCCTGGCCACGGAAATCGTTACGGACATCGCCGCCTCCTACACGCAGTTCATCCATAGCGGACTCGGTTTTGCGGATCTCTCGCCAAAGTCGGAACAGTTCCCCGCGCTCTTTCGCTATACGTTCCCGGAGGTGATTGTCTCGAACCGGGGCGTGCGGAATGCAGAGGGTGATTTCGCGAAGAAGCTGCGGAACGCGCTCGTCTACGGCATCCGCTACGACGCCGAACTAAACGTGTGCCGGCGTACGATCGACACGTGTCCCGCCTATGCCGAGGTGATTGGACGCTGCGTCCGCAAAATGCAGAAATACCCGGCATTCTATTTTGACGGACGGTTCACGGTGCGCGACACGTCGCCGCTCCCGGGCGGGGTTGTGAGAGGCGAGTTCCTTGACGCGTCCGGCACTCGGATTTTGACCGTTCTTCACAATGTGGGCAGCCAGCCGGCGGAAGTGGCGGGGCGAAAGCTGCCGGCCGGGCATCTTTCATTCGACGTACAGCAGGTATCCGCTTCGGCGAAATAGCATGTCCTAAGTTCAAGTTTCGCACATTTTGAGAGGTAAGTTGACGTCAAAATGATGTCGGCCTCCGTGCCTGAATCGGCTACCTTATTGGGTACTTTCATCCGAAGGACAGCCAAACGGCAAGGAGGCCGA
>JAAYAY010000174.1 GCA_012719125.1 Planctomycetaceae bacterium
TGATCGGCCTCCTTGCCGTTTGGCTGTCCTTCGGATGAAAGTACCCAATAAGGTAGCCGATTCAGGCACGGAGGCCGACATCATTTTGACGTCAACTTACCTCTCAAAATGTGCGAAACTTGAACTAAATGGCCTTGCGTGATTCCAGGAAACGTGGTTCCAAAACATCGGTTCCTTGTGTCATTCGCGTCCTCCCATTCGTCATTCCCGCGAAGGCGGGAATCCAGACACTTGGCGAACGTCACTGGATTCCCGCCTTCGCGGGAATGACGGACAATGGACCGCGGGAGTTCTTCCGGGAATCACGCAAGGCCGTTTAGCTCACCTTGGGTCTTGCTGCGGGCCGGTTAACGATTCCGGCCGGACAACCGCGTGCGATAGTTGGCGACGATCCAATAGGCGACTGGGTAGGCGAGCACTGCCGCAACCGTCGCCACGACGAGACAGCCGGCCCAGAGCGGCCAGGCGACCTGCATGAGCTTGGAGTAGTAGAAGCAGGTCGACTCCCACCAGCCGGGCGGAGGCGATTCCAACTCGATCCACCACTGCCATCCGATCGGTTCGTGTCCCAGCATCCAGCGTCCGACGACGTAGCACGCGTAGAAGATCGGCACGATCGTTGCGGGATTGGTAATCCAGACGATCGGCAGCCCCACTGCCTTGTTCGCCCGCAGGAGCGTTGCCAGAACGACGACCAAGGCCATCTGGAAGCCGATCAGGGGCAAGAACGCGACAAACATGCCGATTGCCACGCCCAGGGCCAGGCGGTGCGGTGGATCGTCGGCATGAAGAAGTCGTTTGACCAGCCAGTCGGAAGCCGCGTGGAGACCGCGCCGTACGAAAGATATCAGCATACCCTTATCTCAAGATCGGAAGCATAGGAAATCACTGGGTGGCGTTGAGTCGCTCGAATCTCCGGCGGCGGAACTCCAAACATCTATCGTACTCGAAGTTGGCGTTTCGAGAAACGGCAACATCCCTCCGCCGGGGCTTGTGCGTGCCTCGACCCCGGTTCTTCCGACCCAAGGACGGCTGCCGGGTGGACGTTGATTTGAGCCGCTGCCGGCGGTTCACGTCAAGGCTTCTTGTCCTCGTCCCACCAGACGAATACATATCGGGGCTGTATTCTGCAGGGCCGCCCGGAACAACTGAGCGTCCAATACTCCCCGTTTTTGGCGATCAAGGCGTCGTGTGCCGGCATGCCGACAACGGCTCGGACGAGACGGGGCCCCGTCCGCCTTCCGTCGCTCACGAGGCGGTTGTGTCTGAATGGAATTCCCACGTCGATCGGAATTGCCGCGAGAACCAGAATGGCCACTCGGTATGATGCGCGAGGATTGCCCGCCCTTCCGAGTCCTCGATTCCGCCATGATACGCGGAATTGTTCTCGCCGTCTCATCAACCGACTGGCCAAGGGAGTATCTCCATGAAGAAACGCTTTTCCCGCCGCCGTTTCCTTGGCACGACAGCCGCCTTGGGCGCCGGCCCGCGCCCCTGGGCCAATTTCGACTACGCCTCGGCGCTCAACGAGTTCCTCATGCTCGGCAACGTCGCCACGCAGTTCGAGGAGACGCTGGAGTTCGATCCGGTCGCGATGAAGATCGTCAACAACGCCGAGGCGGACGGCCTGTTGCGGAGCGAATATCGGGAGGGGTGGAGGTTGGGATTGGGCAGTCCGTAATCCAGGGTGTTGGCAGCCGGGCATGAATAGCGAACAGCGTGATCACGGCATAGGTTGTGCGGTAGCGGGTGGACAATCGGCTCATACGTTTCCGTTGAGCGATTCGTTACCCACTTTCTTCGGCCAGACGCTTGGCTGCTGGCGGGGGATATCTCCCGATGTCGCGAAGCACGCGGCGTTCCAGAAGACGTTCGGGCCCGTTCATGTCAAGCACGCGTGTGGTTGCTTCGCCGATTGGAGTTCGCGACTCGATGACGATGCCGTTCAGTCGAAAATGACTGACATAGCTGGTCATTGTCCGCAGAGCGTTCGAGCGCGGGCCTTGGCGAGTCGCATCAGATGCTCGAGCTTCATGAAGTGGTCGAGTTCGGACAATTCGTCGGATGCAAGTCCGGCGGTCTTCTCCTTGTGGATCAGATCGGCGACGTAGTCCTTCGTTCGTTGCGAAGGCTCGAACCGCGCAACGGATTCCGGGGTTGTTCCACCGGCGATGAATTCGACGATCTCGTCGTATGCTCGGGTCATGAGGTCACCCGTCAGTTGCACAAATCCATTGATGTGATCTTGACAAAAGGCGGTGAAACTCGATGCTTTCCAGTGTAAGAAAAAGTGTCCCCAATGGGAACAATGGAAAACAGGAGTTCACCGCCAGTGAA
>JAAYAY010000015.1 GCA_012719125.1 Planctomycetaceae bacterium
CAGGCAAAAGCCCTGCGGAACTGCTCAACGCCAGCCCCCATCCCCACTGGCTGGAGTTGCTGGGATACGTCCGGTTCTCTCGTAGCTGACCTCGCCCACCGTTCGTCCCCCGCGGCAAACGCTTCCCAGCAACGCTCAGAGTCCGCGCCTGTTACCCAAAAACGGGCAAAATTGAACCAGGCCCATTTTCCAGGCAATTCACGACCAGAAATACATCTGCTGCCATCAATTGCGCGATTGACTCCTCAGCTCATGAATAATTCGGGATGACAGTTTGGTGAAATCCCCGCCCATGCCCGGCGATAGGCGAGGTTGAGAACTTGGAGAATGCTGCAATTCTCCAATCGGGTATAAATCGCACTCCCGGGCAAGATGATGACGCAGCGGAAAATGAACGGGATAACGTGGATGAACAGCCTTTTCTATTCCGGCCCAGCCATCTCACCAAATAGCGTTCAGTTCAGTCTCGCAGTGTTTCGCAGGCAACCCCTCACCGTCCGTAATCAACTCGGCTCGCCAAATGCTCGTGTCACTTGGGGCCGAGATCCCCAAGCGGACGTTTTTCCCTTGGACAGCCAAGACACGAATCTCAATGTCGGGGCCAATTCGGATGCTCTCCCCTGTTTTGCGGCTCAAGACCAACACGAATTTGGCTCCGAATATGGAAAGTGCCTGTCACACAGGAGCCTGCGTGTGGCAACTGTTGTGCCAACAGTGGCGACTGAGAAACGGGATGTCCGTAAAGCCTGGGAACATAGAGAGTTGTCATTCGTCGAAGTGGCCAGAGCCAACGGGGGCAAATCCAAGGCGGCTACGGCGTGTGCGGCAAAATGCGACTTCCGAGTGGCGCAGGCTGGGCGTAATCGTGCCGCCTTCGGAAAGAACCTCGGCCGGCAAGGGAAACAAGGTCCTACTATGGCCAAACGTGGGACGCCGGCCTGGACAGGAAGCGGACGCGGCCGCGACAGATACGGGATCCGTCACGGCCGAGGTCTGTCACCGAACGAGTAAGGATTCGCCGTTCGGTTCAATTGAGCACTCACCTACACGATGCTGCGATTGCCGGAACGCCCGCCATGGAGGCACTGTGACGACGAACAGAGCTGGGTGACTAATCCATTCCCAGCCGAGCGATCCTGGTACTCCTGTCGGCCGCAGGGACTTGAGCATTGAGGCAACCGCAAGAAGCGAAGCCTCCTCCCCAGACCATTGGTAGCCTAGGGAGTTCTGCGCGAAATGGCATGACTTCGGGGTTGTGCCGAGAGTTTCGGTTGTTCTGACTGTAGGCCGAAGAGCAGTTGAGCCGCAATAACCGGCAACCATTCGCCGATGACAGATCCAGCACCTTCTCAACATACCACCTATCAGGAAGGCTCACTCACCCAGGGGATGGGGTTCTCGCGGCCAACGCTTGACTCCCAACCCGCGGCGATTCGCAAGGAGGCAATGAATTATGCCTATTCGCAGTTTGATTTGGCTATTGGCGACGTTCTGCCTCGTTGGCGGCCTGTACGCTGACGATGTGACGAACCATGCGGCTATCTATGACCCGGACGTTGAAGCTGCGTGTTTGACATGCGGCGGTGGTTCGGGAAGTTTTGCGGGTTTAGGTCGGTTGTTCGGCTGCGCCGACGGATGCGCAAGATGCGGGGGGGATGCCTGCAATTGCCGGCCCTTTAACGTGGAAGGGTGGGTCGATGCCGGATTCCTTCTCAACGGCAATGAACCGGCGAGCGGATTCCACGGTCCCTACAACCAGACTGATCGTCACGAAGGATCCCTCAATCAGGCGTACCTGATCTTCGAACGGCCTCTGGCCGACGGGCCTTGTATGAGCCTCGGCGGGCGGATTGATCTGCTGTACGGAACCGATGCCTTTCTGGCCGAGTCAAAGGGCTTCGAGAGAGCCCCCGACGGCTCGACGAAATGGAACGGAGATCACTACGGCCTGGCGATCCCGCAAGCCTACGGAGAAATTGGAAACGATCGGCTTTCGTTCAAGGTCGGTCACTTCTACACCATCGTGGGCTACGAAGGCGTACCGGCCGTCGGCAACTTCTTCTACACCAGGAGCCTGTCCTACATGCTTGCCGGCCCCTTCGTGCAGTGGGGCGGCCTGGCAACCTGGAAGGCGAACGACGTGCTCTCCTTCGACGCCGGACTGGTCAACGGCTGGGACGCCCTGGACCGAGTCACCGATCGCGCAGCCTTCCTCGGCCGAGTTTCACTGGGAAATGACCAGGACCCACTCTGGACGTCGTTTGCCGTCATCACGGGCGACGAATTGAACGACGCTGCGGACGCCTCGACCAGCCGCACCCGTTACAGCCTGATCGTGGGTGCAAACCTCACCCGCAAGCTTCAGTATGTCTTTCATCAGTGGTATGGCGTTCAACAGGACTTCCTCGCGGTCGGCACCTCGGCCGAGTGGTACGGAATCGACCAGTATCTCTACTACGAACTGACAAAAACCGTCAAGCTCGGCGGACGTTTCGAGTGGTTCCGCGACGACGACGGCGCCCGTCTCGGACTCAGCCGGCCGTCAAATCCGAACAAAGGTCCGTACATCGGTGACATGTACTCCCTCAGCCTCGGCGTGAACTGGAAGCCATACTGCAACGTGATCTTGCGTCCCGAGGTACGTTGGGATTGGTTCGAAGGAACGGGCCTGCCGTTTGACGACGGCGCCGACGACCAGCAGTTCCTCGTGGGTATGGATGCAATCGTGCGTTTCTAGGGTTGCTATGGAGCCACCTGTCGCAGGAGAGAATCGCATCGTGTCCTGCGATAGCCAGGATTTCTCCAGTCAGCAGGATCGCCCGACGAACGACTGTCCCGTCTTTCCCGGAAAACATCACGGCCCAACGTGATACCACCGGGAGACCGTGCAGTCATTTCTCGGGCGATGTCTGTTTAGGGCAGCACGATGGTGTGGTGGCCGGAACCCTTGACTGCGACCCGCCGGACGGCTCAAATCTATTCACCCTCAGAAAAGTAGTGCAGCGAGGCCGACCGACGGGAGGTCGGTTTCCTGGGAAACATGACCCGTAACGCCACGAAGGAGGTCATGCATGGGCGAGATACTTGTCGGCAAGGGTGCTGGGCCCGTTTGCTTGCTCGCCAGGTATGGTAACCGCCATGGCCTGGTCGCCGGAGCCACGGGAACAGGAAAGAGCATTTCGCTGATGGTCCTGGCGGAGGGTTTCTCGCGTCTGGGTGTGCCGGTGTTTGTGGCCGACGTCAAGGGCGACATCGCCGGCCTGTCGCTTCCTGGCGCCTCCAATGAGAAGGTCGAGCAGCGGGTCGCCCAGATCGGCATCGGGAACTACGTTTCCGAGGCCAGCCCGGTGGTGTTCTGGGATGTGTACGGCAAGGGCGGCCATCCCGTCCGTACGACCGTGAGCGAGATCGGACCGAACCTGCTGGCCCGCATGCTGGATCTGAACGATACCCAGGAAGGGACACTCCAGATCGCCTTCAAGCTTGCCGACGACCAGGGCCTGTTGCTCCTCGACCTCGACGATCTGCGTGCCCTCCTCGGCTATGTGGCCGAAAACCGCAAGGAGATCTCGACGGAATACGGCCTGGTCAGCACGCAGACGGTGGCCGCTATCCAACGGGCATTGTTGTCGCTGGAACGCGAAGCGGGCGACGCCCTCTTCGGTGAACCGGCGCTCGAACTGACCGACCTGATGCGCACGGACCTCAACGGGCGGGGTGTCATCAGCATCCTTGCCGCCGACCAGTTGATACTAAAGCCCCGTCTGTATTCGAGCTTCCTGTTGTGGCTTCTGTCGGAGCTGTTCGAGAACCTGCCCGAGGTGGGTGACCTCGAGCAGCCCAAGCTGGTGTTCTTCTTCGATGAGGCCCACCTCCTGTTTGACGACGCACCCCCGGCGCTGCGACAGAAGGTGGAGCAAGTCGTGCGGATCATCCGGTCCAAAGGGGTGGGGGTCTACTTCTGTTCGCAGTTTCCCGACGATGTGCCGACCGAGATCCTCGGTCAACTCGGGAACCGCATCCAACATGCTCTGCGCGCGTACACGCCGCGCGACCAGAAGGCGGTGCGCACGGCCGCGGAGACATTCGTTCCCAACCCGGCGATCGACGTCGCAGAGGTGATCTCCCAACTGGGGGTTGGGGAGGCCCTGGTATCCACCCTCCAGGAAAAAGGCGTCCCGATGCCGGTGGAACGCACGCTGATCTGTCCGCCTCGCTGCCGGATGGGGGCCATCACGGCCGAGGAACGCGCGGCTTTGCGGGGACGCAGCCCGGTGGGCGGCAAATACGACGTGCCCGTGAACCGCGAGTCGGCCTACGAAATCCTGAGCCGACGGAACGCGGCGGCGGCCCCGGAAGAACCGCCACCAGACAAAACGCGGCGGCAGCAGCCGTCGGGCAAGGCCCCCTCTGAAAAGCGTGCCGAAAACGGCGGAACGTTCGGTAATCTGCTGTGGGGCACCAAACGCCGCCAGGGCATGGTAGAGACCCTGGCCAAACAGGCAGCACGCACCGTTGGCAGCCAGATCGGCGGGCAGATCCTGCGCGGTTTGCTGGGCGGTATTTTCGGCCGCTCGCGCCGCCACGAGTAACCCTTGCATAGTCAACGATCGCGGGTGGCACGCTCAGAGCGAAGCGCTCGAGGCACTGGGACCTTGCTCCCTGCATCAAGTGATACCTGACCATCCGGATTGATTAGCCGGTCCGCGAACGGCCGTCGTGTCCGCATCGAGTCCGGAAGGGCAGGACGGTGCGTCTGCCCGCATTCTAGTCGGATTCGGCCCCGGAATCGACGCGAATGGCTTGTTGCAGGAGGAGTATGTCGTCAAGACACTGGACAATGCCCTCTACATTGTCGGCGAGCAGAAGTCGCGTGAGCCGATGGCCACGTCGTACGGGGTCTATCGCTTTCTCGATCGCGAACTCGGCGTAAGGTGGCTGTGGATACGGATACGGGGTCAACTCTTGACTCGTGACGATACGGGGGATACGGGGTCAACTCTTGACTCGTGACACATTTGCCGTCTCGGCGTAGAATCTCGGCATGGCAACACCCGTCCGCGTCGAATTCGAAAACGCTGTCTACCACGTCACCACACGAGGAAACGAGAC
>JAAYAY010000175.1 GCA_012719125.1 Planctomycetaceae bacterium
TGCGAGCGGAAGACGGAACGGTGATTCTCAAGCGTCAGGTAAGCACGCAGTGGGAGAAGGTTCGTACCTTCTTTGCCGATCTTGCCGAGAAAGCCCGCCCGGAAGGCGGGTTTCTGGCGATCCTGGAAGTGTGCGGCATGAATGCCTGGCTGTTGGACATGCTCCAGCAATACGGATGTCGGGAGACCGTGGTAATCCAGCCGACGGAACGATCGAAGCAGAAGACCGATCGCCGCGATGCCAGTGACCTGGCCCACTTGCTTTGGGTCCACCGGCAACAGTTTCTCGACGGCAGGCATCCGTTGGGCTTGCGGCGTGTCCAGCCGCCCACGGCCGAGCAGGCCGGCGATCGGCAGTTGACGACCCTGCGGGCGCGACTGACGAAGAAGCGGACCGCCGTGCTCAACGGCATCCACACGATTCTCCGCAAGCACAACCTGGAACAATCGCAGCCGACCAAGGTGTTTCAGACCCAGAAAGTCCGCCGTTGGCTGGCGTATTCCTGATTATTGGGCGGCGAGGAGTCCCACAGGACGGTCGAAGAGATTTCATCAGTGTCGGGCGCACTGTCGCCCGAACGCGGATTCGCTTGACGGTCCGCGGGCGTCCACGAAGGGACGGGTTGAGGCACGGTCGCACATAGAAAAGAACGACCACACAGACCTCGCGAACAAAGCCGTAACACTCGACTGAGTCGAAGCCATTCGTCGAAGAGAACCGCCTGACCTGCTATACACGAGGCCGCTTGAGAATCTTCCGCTCTACGCGGACTGCGTAGAACGTTCGCGCACAGATCAAGAAAACATGCACTCCCAAACGATAAAATCCGTGGAGACCGCCCTTGACAACACGAGCTCTTTCAGGGACGTTGCATGCTCACTTCATCACCTTCGCTTGCTGCGGGCGCCGGCGGCTATTGGATCATGATCGAACCAAGCGGATCGCCCTTGGCAGGCGAAGTACTACCTGTATGATGATGCGAAGGCTCTGGAGAAGCTGCCGTATGTGCACGAGAATCCCGTCCGCGCCGGCTTGGTTGTCCGAGCGTGCAATTGGAGGTTCGGTTCCGCTCGATACTGCAAACCAGCGCCGGACTGTAGGTGCGCCCATTCGCTGGATCGGCTGAGCGCCTCTTGGGCTTGACAGCCCCCCGGTAGGCAAGCTATCGGGGCCACACGCGGACTCCTGTTTCGCCTGACCCAAGACACCTTGGCAGCCAGAGGGTTCAGAGTCTGGTTTTTGGAGAGACGGCAATGACGAGATTCTGCAACTGGCCTTTTGAATTTGCCTGGATTCGTGGTGGCGGCAGAGTGAGTATCTGCTGCAGAATGAAAAATGGCGGCTACACCGACGGCAATTTGAATGAAATCGGATTCGAAGATGCCATCAACACGGATACTGCCCAGGCCATGCGCAGGAGCATCCTCGATGGAACCTATGGGTACTGTTCGCCAGATTGCCCCAAGCTGTTTGGCGAACACAACATGTCTGAGAACACAAAGTATCAACAGATTCTCGAGAACAGGTCACTCACGGTTACTGAAATCAGGCATATCGTGTTGGGGTATGACAGGAGCTGCTCACTGGCCTGTCCGTCATGCAGAAAGGAGGTGTTTACTCCGGTAGGAGAGGAGCTTGTCCGGCTGAAGAAGTATCACGACATGGTTCTGGAAAAAATACCCGCTCCTGAAGAGATGAATGTGAGTGGTTCAGGGGATGCCATCGGAAGTGTCACCGCCAGGATGTTTCTTCGCAATTTCGGCAGCTATCCCAAGTTCGGCAATACAAGACTGATGCTGGCAACCAACGCAACTCTTCTCACCCCAAAAGCGTGGGCATCGATAGAGGCAAGCCATCACAACATAGCGGTCATTTCTGTGTCGATTGATGGAGCAAGAGAAGAAACATACAGGAAGATCCGAACAGGGGATTTTCAGCGATTGAAGGAAAACATGTCCTTCCTGTGCAGCCAGAGACGACACTATACTACAACCTCAAAGATCGTGAATTCTTTCACAAAGATCCGCGACCAACGGGAGCAGGCCACCACCAACCGAGCGGTAGCTCGTATTGGCTGGCGGCCCTGCCGCCCATTTCGGTTGGAAGTCAACTTCATTGTTCAGAAGGGCAACTACACGGAGATGGGAGAGATGGTCGATTTGTGTCGTCACTGGCAGGTTGATCGACTCCATTTCATTCCAATACGTTTTTGGAGTTCTGGGGCGTATACCAAAGAAGAAATGGCCGAGCAACAAGTGTTTGGTTCCACTCATCGTCTTCTTGGGAATTTTCTTGAATATCTGAAAGACCCGAGGCTGGATGATGCGATTGTCGATCTGCAAGGGCGTTTGGCAGCCTTGAAGCGGCAATGCCAGGCAACCGGATGAGAGACGATCGATCAGAGCATGAACACCGGCCGGTCCGGAGCGCAGACGGTAACCGGCCGGTTGATGTCGTACGATTCCGGATAGGCCGCCAGTTCCACCTGCCGGTCTCGCAGGCGAATCGTGTCCCAGGCGCTGTACCACGAACCTCAAAGATCGTGAAGTTTTCCCCCATTCTGTCCCTGACTCCCGACTCCTTGCTCCTGGCTCCTCGCCCCTGCCCCCCGTCCCCTCTGTGTCAACATAAGTGAGACAACAGCCTCCCGATTTATTAGAGTAGAGGGCGAAGGAGGCGCAAGCTGAATGAACGAACGACGATTTCTTGGAACTGAACGTGAAATTCCGAGCCCGGAAGTGGCGGAAAAGCCTGTACGGCGGCGGTTTGCGGCGGAGTACAAGCTGCGGATCCTGGCCGAGGCGGATGCCTGCACCGAGCGTGGGTCGTTAGGCGAGTTGCTCCGCCGCGAGGGGCTTTACTCGTCCCATTTGGGAACATGGCAGAAACA
>JAAYAY010000176.1 GCA_012719125.1 Planctomycetaceae bacterium
AATCCCGTAACGGGTACGATCGATCACGATTTCGCGCCCGATGTCGCCCACAAGTTTCGGATCCGGGCCTATTCGGCAACGGCTGGCTACTCCGACTACTCACCCGAGGTCGAGTCGACGCCGAGCGACTGGCCCGAGGCGCCGAGCAACCTCAGTGCGACATCGACCTCTACCACGGCGATCCATCTGGAGTGGACTGCCCCGGGCGGCGTGGTGACGGATTACACGATCCAGTCGAGCGACAACGGCAGTGATTGGGCAAACCTCGCGGTGAACGTCAGCAACACCAGCTACGACGCGTCGGGGCTGACTGAAGGAACGCTTCGCTATTACCGTGTGTTGGCCACCAACGCCTCCGGCGAGTCAGCGTACAGCAATGTGAGTTCGACCCGGGCACTGTTTTCCGCCCCCACCGATCCGCATGTCGATTGGATCAGCGGGCACCAGGTTGCATTGAGCTGGACCGACAACTCCGCGATCGAGTCGGCCTACCACGTGGAAGCCCTGATCGACGACATCTGGACGCCAGTTGCAGCCGTCGATGCCGGGTGCACAACCGCCACCGTCAAGGGCAGCTTCGAGCCGGCTGCAATCTACCAGTTCCGTGTTCGAGCATACTGTAACAGCAGTTATGCGTACTCAGAGTATCTGGAGATTACGACCGATCCTGCACCGCTGTGGCCGCACGCGCCAAGCGATATTGTCGCGACGGCCGTCTCCGCGACGGAAATCCATCTCGCATGGACGGATCCTGCCGACGACGCCGACGAATACACGATCGAACGGAGCCCCGACGGGGTCAACTGGACAGTGCTCGCGGCCGAAGTGGACAACCAGTATATCGACGATACATCCCTGACGGAAGGAACGCTCCGCTACTACCGCGTTCTGGCCTTCAACGCCGTCGGCGTGTCCGCGTACAGCCAGGTGACTTCGGCCGCAACAATGCTCACGGCTCCAAGCCAGTTGAGCCGGGAATCGAGAAGCGGGCACCAAACGGTGTTGACATGGCGGGACAACTCCGCTGCCGAATCCACCTATGAGGTCGAGGGGCTGATCGATGGATCGTGGACGCACCTGCTAACGCTGAGTGCCAACACGACGAGAGCCACGATTGAGCGAACGTTCGAACCGAATACGAATTACGAGTTCCGTGTCCGCGCTTACTCATATTCTGCGGGCTACTCGGACTATGCACTGCTGGCTGATCTTGCCACTCCGGACTGGCCGGAATCACCCAGCGACCTTGCTGCGACGGCATCCTCGGCTACCCAAATCGACCTGACTTGGGTCGATGAGACCGTGGGAAACGATAGCTATGCCCTTGAGACAAGCCTGGACGGCAGTAACTGGACGGTGCTTGCAACGGTTGGCGGAACTCAAAGGGCCTACACTCATGACGGTCTGACAGGGGGAACACTCCACTACTACCGTGTCTGTGCCGTCAACGCGTTTGGAGAATCCGGATACAGCAACGTCAGCGTAGCCAGAACACTCACGAACGTCCCCTAGGAATGAACAGTGCGCGGCATGAGTACGGTCCAAGCCCACTCACAGGCGCAGCATACGCGAGCAATGCTGCTAGGATCGAGCCAGGGCGTCCATGAGCGGCCCAAGATGCTCGGCATACTTTCGCCAGCCGCCCACCGACGAGCGGTAGATCGGCTGGCGCACCTGCCACTTGCTGGGCGTCTGAACCGCCCGCTCTGTCTCGGCGAAGTTCAAACACTGCTCATCCCAGGGCAGGCCGCAGAACTCGATCAACCGCCGGCTCTCGGGTTCCTGATTCGCAACCAGGTCTTCATAACGCACGTCGAGAATCTGGAGCGGCAGCACCGACTTCCAGTGCCCCATCAGCCGCTCGTAAGCTCGATAATAACGTCCCACGGCCTGCATATCGCAGAACGGCCATTCCAGATTCTGCTTCAGGCACGACACGCAGACGTCCATCGGATCCCGAATCACGTGGACAATCCGGGCGTTCGGCAGAAGCAAGGCGATCAACCCCAGATGCCGGAAATTCGTCGGCATCTTGTCGGTGATTCGCGCGGCAGAATGGCTCCGTTTGTGCAATTCTCCCAGATACTCAGCAGCCAACTTGCCCGCCATCGCTTCGTCCAGCAACTCGACCGCTCGGGGATACCGCATGTCGGTCTTCAGGCGGAACGGCAGCGAAAGCGCCAGGTCCGACATGTGGATCAATTCACCCGCCCCGTGGATCCGGCCATGGCTGGAGAGGATCTGCTCGACGAGGGTCGTGCCGGAACGAGGCATGCCGACGATGAAGATCGGCAGTTCGCTCGCGTCCCCCCAACCGCGGCGTGCCTCGACAAACTCCTTCTGGAATACTTCGATATGACGCCGTCCGGCCTCTAGTTCGTTCACCTCGCCCGGGCCGGCTTCCCCCTCGGGTCGGCCTTTCCCACGCAATTCCATCTTCATCGCGTTCGCCCGCAGATACTCGCCAAACGCAGCGTTGTAGTCCTTCTGGTTATCGAGATGGCGGGCCAACGCAAACCGGCCGAGCATCCGTTCCGCAACCGGCCGGTCCTCGTTTCTCAGAAGCTCCCGGAGCTTCGCGACCACGTCCGCATCGTCGAATCGGCCGAAACGCGACAACTCGTAGTAAGCTTCGGCACGGTTGGGATCGTGTTCGATCGCCTTGCGGAAGCACTTCCGGGCTTCTTCCGTATTGCCCGTCTCCAGATGGGCCTTTCCCATCTCGATGCATGCCGGCGCGAAATCGGGTCTCAGCGAGAGTGCCTGCCTGAGTGCTTCGAACGCCTCGCCGTGCCGTTCCGCACGCATCAGCCCATTGCCGAGAGCCCCGAAGGTCTCGGCGGAGGGGGCCAGCCGAGCCGCCTGCGCCAAATGAGAGACGGCCTTCTCGGTTACCCCGGCTCGTTCGGGTAGCGTCATTCTCATCCGCTGTTCCGGCGCAAGACGTTCCAGAAGGGCCGTCCCCAGCAGCAAATGCGCGGGAGCAAACGACCGGTTCTCCTTCAGTAGTCGAACGCCCAATTCGATTGTCTTGCCGATCTTCTTCTGGCATTCGTACAACTTCGCCAACTCGTATAGGGCCTCGCCATGGTTCGGGACCTCTCGCAGCACGTCATCCAGAAGCGGCTCCGCCCGTTCCGGATCGCCTCGCCGCCGATAGGCAATTCCCAACTCGCACTTCGCCTCGATCATATTCGGCACGGCTTCCCGGACCTGCTGAAGCAACTCGATTGCTTCAGCCAGACGATCCAGCCGACGCAGGGCCACTGCCAGGTGGACCTGATACTCAGGCCGATCGGGCGCCAATCGGACGGCTTCCCGGAACTGCTTTGCAGCATCGCCCGCTCGATCCAGGGCAACGAGACTCAAGCCGTATTGATCGTGGGCGATCGGCGAATTGGGCTCGATTGCCAAGGAACGCTCGAACTGCCTTGCTGCCTCTGCGTGGTCGCCGACACGTACCCAAGCCGCGCCCAATTGGAACCACATCTCCGGATCGTTCGGAAACCTGGCCGTTGCGTCCTGAAGGACGTTCTGTGCCTCCTCGAATCGCTTCCGGCCGGTCAACAAGCGTGCCAGGCCCAGCAGGCCGGCCCTGGCCGAATTCGGCGAGGCGATGGCGCGACGATAGAGTGCCTCCGCCGTGCCAGACTCCCCTCTCATCTCTGCCAGCTTGCCCAGATGCCGGCAACTGGTCCCATCGTGAGGATTCCGACGCAACGCCTCCTCAAAACAACGACTTGCAGCGTCCGTCGCGCCCAGGTGGTTCAGGGCGGTGCCAAGATTGCTGTAGGGTTCATGCGGCGCCGGATCGAGCGCAATCGCGCGCTCCAGTGCCGTTCTCGCCTCCGCATAGTGCCCCAGTGCCAACTGAATGACGCCGAAGCTATTATACAAGGCCGCGGCATCTGGCTTGACGGCGATCGCACGCTGCAACAGGCCCAGCGCCTGCTCATGCCGCCCTTCTTCATGATATGCCATTCCCAGCAGATGAAGCGCGTTCACATCTTGCGGATTCGATTCGAGGAGCCGGCAGTAGATTTCCATCGCCCGGGAACGATCCCCTGTTCGATGGAATTGCAGCGCTTCCTGAAGGGCTATTTCGGAATCAATCATCTGAGGAGTGAAGCGAACAAAGGCAAGTCAAATCTGCGGGACCGTCTCAAGTCCTGCCTGCCGACAATCTAGCAGTACGTCCCGCCAGGAGCAAGCACACCATGGCAGCCAATGCATCCGGCACGCCGCCGATCGCGGCAAGGCCAAGGTGAAGCTCACCAAGGCCTCCAACGGGCAGACCCTTGCCCGTCCGGTCAAAATAGTCGAACGATCCATTTGATCCTTGGCAGCTTGGACTTACAGCAATGATGGGCGCCGAATCTCGGCCGCGTTTGGGGCATGTTGTGAATCCCAGCGTGATTCCAGATACCATGAAAGAGCGGGGGTCTCCAAGAAAGGTACGCTTGGGAGCGTATTAAAACCCCAAGTTCACTCTTTCCAGGAGACCCCAGAATGTTATACCTCGGTATCGACCAACACAAGCGGCAAGTGACGATCAATTTGCGAGCGGAAGACGGAACGGTGATTCTCAAGCGTCAGGTAAGCACGCAGTGGGAGAAGGTTCGTACCTTCTTTGCCGATCTTGCCGAGAAAGCCCGCCCGGAAGGCGGGTTTCTGGCGAT